>JBMNUB010000024.1:0-38055 GCA_050946055.1 Candidatus Fimadaptatus sp.
TAGAGCGCATGCACGGCGTTTTGCCCGTGCATGCGCTCTATATATTTATGCATTTATCGGATGCTCATGTGCTGCGGAGGGCGTTTGCTGCACATGAGCCTTCCATGGCACGCTCATGCTCTGCGTCATGTAACGGCGCTTTGCCGCCATTTACATGCGCAAAGTCCGAATCATGCCGGGCAGCTCAGATGCACATGGCTCATTCGCCGAGGAACGCGCCCGCCTTGCGCAGAATATCCTGTACCTTGGCTATGGCCACATCGTCCAGCGCCACATCATCCTTGACCGAGACAGCCGCAGCCACGCCCGCCGCCTCGCCCAGCGTGCAGCAGATGGGCATTATGCGTATGGACGCCTGAGCCTCGTGCGTGACCGATATGCAGCGCCCGGCTACGAGCAGGTTCTCGGCCTTGAGCGGGCGCAGGCTGCGGTAAGGCACGTCGTAGTACTGTCCCTCCGGGAAGTAATAGTGGCTGGTGCCGGAGCCTGCGGGGTTGTGTATGTCGATATCGTAATTGCCGCAGGTTATCACATCGTCGAAGCGGCGGCAGGCCATCAAATCCTCGCCGGTCAGCACGTAGCGGCCATCTATCATGCGGCTCTCGCGCACGCCTATCTCCACCGAATTGACCAGCTGGCTGCGCTCGAATCCTGCCACGTTCTCCTTGAGGAAGGTGTACATCTCCAGCATCTGCTCGCGCGCGTCCATCTCGGCCTCGCTGAGGTCGTCGGGATCGACGGGGTTCTTCTTCACTATGCGTGTGGTGTTGAAGTGGAGCGTGTTGTCTATCATCGTGGGGAATATCAACACGTTTTCGCGCGGATTGCGTATCCTGCCCTCGGCCTGGAACTTCTTATACAGCTCCTGCATGGCCGGGCGCACCTTGTTGAACGCCTCGATATCGATATTGCCTATGCGGAAGCACAGCGTCATGGGCTGGCAAAGATCGTCCTCGGGGCGGCCCAGGCGCATAGGCACGCCCGCCAGATACGCCAGCATGCCGTCGCCGGTGGCATCGACATAGCGCTTGGCCGTGTAGGTATTCATGCCGCTCTTCTGCACGAGCTTCACGGCGGCTATGCTCTCGCCGTCCATGTCCACGCCCGCCAGCGTCGAGTGGAACAGCACCTTCACGCCGGCCTCGCGGCACATCCTGTCGAGCAGTATCTTGAGATACTCCTCATGGAACGTCCTGTGGTCCATAGCGCCCATGTCGTTTAGCCGCCTGCATATCTCGGCATACAGGCCCTGCGACAGCTCGGTATGCGTGCCGCCCAGCTTAGTGCCGTTGGGCATGAAGGGATTGACCAGGCAATTCACCGCCGCGCCGCCCAGCGAGCCGCCCTGCTCCACCAGCAGCGCCTTAGCGCCCTGACGCGCAGCCGCTATCGCCGCGCATACGCCCGAAAAGCCTCCGCCTATTACTATAAGGTCATACATTTTTGTTTCGCACCTCCGAAAGCAGATTTGTCGCATGGTTTATTTAAGGAGTTGTCAATCGATGACCGGGCTTAAACTCATGCCCGGCGCGTCATCTGCGCTCCGAGCGCGCCCGCGCTCAGCCGCTCGTGACGCCACTTAGCGCGCGTTGGGCAGGAACATGCCCATGTCCAGCAGCTTGCGCTGTATGTCGCGCGCGTTTACGTCGTGCGGCATACAGCCGCCGCATATGCACAGCGCCGCAGCCACGCCCGCCGCCTGTCCGGTTATGTAGCAGCCGGGCATGACGCGAGTGGAGGACTGCATGGGGCGGTCGGTGGATATGCAGCGCCCCGCGACCAGAAGGTTGCTTACGCCCTTGGGCAGCAATGTGCGATAGGGTATGCCGTAGCTCTCGCCCTTCTTATAGCGCTTGCCTATGAAGTCGCGGCGGAAGTCGCCGAAGCTCTCCTTGCTGTTGTCCACGGGATGTATGTCCACATTGTAGCAATAGCGCCCTATCTCATCGTCGAAGCTGGCGCGCGCGAGGTAGTCCTCCACGCCCAGCACATACTCGCCCACCAGCCTGCGCGACTCGCGTATGCCAAACAGCGACGCGGTTGCAACCAGCTGCGCATTCTCAAAGCCCGGTATGTACTCATGATAGTAGCGCTCTATCTGGGCATACAGGCGGCGCGAATATATCAGCGCCTCGGTAAGCGAAGTCTCATCGGTGGCATCCACGCCAAACGCATGGCCGGTATTGCTGCCGCCCACATGCTCGTTCACCTGCCACATGCCCGAGAAGTGCAGATCCAGCTTCTCAAACACGCCGTCGTTATAGGCTTCCTCTATGCGCGCATCGTCGGAGCAGGTGCGCTTTGAGAAGTCTATGTCCGACCACAGGCCGCAGAGCGTGCCGGGCATGGTGCGTCCCTGCTCGTCGCCCTTCTCGCAGGGCGCGCCGCTCCAGAAGGCTAGGTCGCCGTCGCCGGTGCAGTCTATGTACACCTTGGCGCGCGCCGCATACATGCCGCGCTTGGAGGACAGCACGCAGTAATCTATGGCGCCGCCGCGCGTCTCCACGGCGGCAAGCTGGGTCATGAGCAGTATCTCAGCGCCCGCCTCGGTCAGCAGCTCGTCATAGGCGCGCTTGAGCGCTTCCACCCGTATGGAATAGCTCATGCCCGAGCCGTGCGTCACGCCGCCTATCTTCCACATGCGCTCCAGTATCTCGCGCCCCAGTCCGGCGGCGAGGAAGTTTTCCCCATCGCCAAACGTCATAAACGCAGGAACGAGTCCGGACGTACCCAAGCCGCCCAAACATGCCTGCGCTTCCACTATCAGCACCTTTGCGCCGTTGCGCGCCGCCGCTATGGCCGCCGCACAGCCCGCCGGGCCACCGCCCAGCACCAGCACATCCACATCATAGCGCATGGGGAGTTGCCGTGTAAAGAGCATATCAGCCATAATATCCTCCATATAAAGCACATTAGGCGCGCCGCACCGCAAATATACGGCGCGGCGCGCGGATTCAGGCTCTATCCAATGTCAAACGGGATTACTTCTTGTATATGTTGGAGTCCTTTATGCTGCCCTTGTCTATGTTGAGCAGGTCGGCGTTCTCGGCTATGTAGGCGTTTACCTCGTCTATCATTTCCTGACCGCCATCGGCAAGGAACTCGGCCATGACCGCATCGTACTCATCCACGCTGCGGGTGCCGGCGATGCACTCAAGTATGAAGTCGTTGGTCAGCACGTTGAGCGACTGCGTGTACTTGGACACGCTCTCCATCGGCGGAGCGTAGGCCAGAGGCGAATCCACCCAGTTCTCCTCGGGATAGCTGTTCTGCTTGACGGTGGCCTCATACTGCACAGCGCCCTTGCGCGCGCGGCACAGCCACATGTCGGTGAAGGAAGCGGGGCTGTTGACTATGTTGAAGTAGTGGCCATTGAACCACGCGGTGAAGCCGGGGTTGTGCTCCTCGCCCAGCAGCGGCCAGTATTCCATCTCGCCGTCACCATCGCTGTCGCGGAACTCCCACTGCTCGCCTTCTACGCCCAGGAAGGTCTCGACGAACACGTCGGGGTTGGCGCGGATATCAAGGAAGTCTATGACCTTATCTACCTGCTTGCAGGTGGTGGGGATAGCGCCAAAGGCATTTACGCCGGCGTTGGAGGAGAAGCGGGTCAGGCCATCGTTGTCGCTGAGCGGCCAGAGGAAGTCTATGGAATCGCCGGTGGACTCCTGCAGCGCCGTCACTATGTGGGTGCAAACCCAGCCCTGATTGCGGGCAGCCGCCTGAGCGGTGGTGAACTTCTGATCGACGTTCTCGCCCTTGTTTACCGGCCACTCAACGTCTATCAGGCCTTCCTCATACAGGCCGCGCATAAAGGTTATGTAATCCTTCATGCGGGAATGGCAGAAGCGGTATACTATGGAGCCGTCTACATCGGGCTGCCAGTCGTGGGACACTATGCCAAACGCCGAAGCTATGGGCGGGCTTATCGCATCGTTGCCTACGAAGGGTATCACGTCGGGATGCAGTTCCTTTATCTTGCGCAGTATCTCGACGAACTGATCCAGCGTCATCTGGCGCTGAGGATCAGCCTCGTCCATAACGAAACCGGCCTCTTCAAACAGTCTGGTGTTGTAGGCTATGCCGCCGGATACGTAGTGCGCGTCAAACTGCGGTATGCCGTAGAGCTTGTCGCCCACCTTGGCCGCCGACCACTCAAGTTCGTTCATTATGCCCTTGAGGTTGGTCGTGCCGTCCAGATAGGGGGTCATGTCCATCAGCGCACCCTTGGGGGCGAGCGTGCGGAACTGGTTGGTCGTCATGCGGATTATGTCGTACTCAGCGCCGCTGCTCAGCTCAAGATTGAGCTTCTCATCCGCGCCGTCAGAGGGCAGCATGTAGTAGGTCACCTTGTAGCCGGTCAGCTCTTCGATCTTGGCCGCAGGCGGCTCTTCGTTGGGATCGGTTACCTGATAGCTCATCAGGTACTTCAGCTCACCCTTGTACTCGGGCTGATCTGCATCGGCTATGGCTACGCCGCTGCACAGTCCCAGCGCCAGCGCCAGAGCCAGCATTATAGATAGTGTCTTCCTCATGTCCTTACCTCCTTGCGATATATTGTTTCGGGCCTAAGCCCGGAACTTAACCCTTTACAGAACCCACAACTATGCCGGACACGAAATACTTCTGCAGCTGCGGATATACAAGCAGTATCGGCACAGTGGAGAGCGTTATCGCCGCCGCGCGCACCGATTCCGGCGTAAGGTCCATTACGTCATCCGCGCTGAGCGCGCCGGTGTTGCCGTCCGCACCTTCGTTCATTATCTGAAGGGCATTGTTTATCAGGTCGTACAGATACAGCTGGAGCGGGCGCTTGTCTATGCTGGATATGTACATGCGCGCCGTGAAGTAGTCGTTCCAATAGCCCACCGCGTAGAACAGCGTTATGGTTGCCAGCATGGGCAGCGATATCGGAAGTATTATTTGGAACAGCACTCGCATGTTGTTGGCGCCGTCTATGCGCGCCGCCTCCTCAAGGCTGTCGGGCAGCGTTTCGAAATAGTTCTTTATCAGCAGCATGTTGTACACGCTCACAAGGCCGGGCAGCACAAGACAGGTCAGCGTATCCATGAGCCCCAGCGAGCGATACAGCATGTAATTGGGTATCATGCCGCCGCTGAACAGCATTATGAACACCCACAGCGACAGGAACGCCTTGCGGCCACGGAAGTTCACGCGGGAGAGCGGATATGCCGACATGGCCGTGACTATGACCGCCGCAAGCGAACCCAGCAGCGTTATTATCACGCTCACCTTAAATGCGTTAAAGAAGGTATGTCCCTTTATCACGTACTGATACGTCTTTAGCGTGGGGTCTATAGGCCAGAACGTCACCCGGCCGGCCGTGACCGCCGCCTCACCCGAAAAGCTCTTTGCAACAAGGTTCACAAACGGCAGGAGCGTCGTCAGTGCAAACAGCGTCAGCACCACGTACTTGAGCGCGTTTATGACGACATCTATGCGCCGCTTATTCTCTATCATAGCCATATTCCGCGCCTCCTCACCATATGCTCTTGCCCATAGCCTTGCGGCTGATGGCGTTAGTGCCAACCACCAGTACCAGCGCTACAAGCGAGTTGAACAGACCTACCGCAGTACCCATGCTGTAATCCATCTTGCCCAGACCTATGCGGTATACGTAAGTCTGGATTATGTCGGACACCTTGTAGACCGTGGGGTTGTACATGACCAGTATCTGGCTAAAGCCCGCATCCATTACCGAGCCTACGCGCAGTATCAGCATGAGAACTATCGTGGACACTATGCTGGGCAGGGTTATGTACCAGAGCTGCTGCATCTTGCGCGCACCGTCTATCACGGCTGCCTCGTACAGTTCCTGATCCACGCCGGTAAGCGCGGCCAGATACACTATGGTTCCCCAGCCCACTTCCTTCCAGGCATCGGTGAACACCAGCAGCCAGCGGAATATGCCGTGATCCATGAAGAACAGCGCCGGTTCATCTATGATGCCCATGTTTTGCAGGAACTTGTTCACTATGCCCGTGCTGGAAAGCAGCGACATGAATATGCCTGACACGACCACCCACGAGAAGAAGTGCGGCAGATACAGCACCGTCTGCACATACTTCTTGAAGTACGCATTGCGCACCGAGTGTATTATAAGCGCCACTATTATGGGCATCGGGAACACGCAGACTATCTTCATGAAGCTTATGATAAATGTATTGCTGAGAGCCTGCAGGAACTCGGTCTTGCGAAACACCCTTGTGAAGTTTTCCAGCCCTACAAACTCGCTGTTCAGCATTGCGTTTATGGGGTTTGTGCCGGCGAACATATTGTAGTCTATAAACGCTATATATATGCCCAGCATGGGCAGCAGCTTAAACACTATGGCATATATAAGTCCAGGAATCAGCAACAGATACATATCGTAATTGCGCCTAAAGTAAGCGCCGAATGGTTTCTTGCCTTTCACACGTAATTGCGTCTGTGCCATTGGTCTTCCTCCGTCCATCTTTTACTATGACAATATGTTATCACAACCTCCAGTTAATATACATGGACAAATCTACGATTTCAGCCTACAAATCGATTATCTTTTCACTTTATCAATCCTTATTTATCGTTTTCTTCACTTATTTCCGGGTCTGAAGCCGATGGCGGCACTGCATCGGGCGCGGCGGCGCAGGGTATCTTTACGCGCACATCCACGCCGCCCTCGCTCCTCAGCGAGTATTCCAGCCCGGCGCTGTCGCCGAATTGCAGGCGCAGCCTCCTGTGTACGTTCCAGACGCCATAGTGAGCATCGCTGCCGTTTTTGAGCAGCGACTCCATCATGTCCATGTCCATGCCCACGCCGTCGTCGGATATGAGTATCTCCAGCGTCTGCCCTGTCAGCTGGCAGCATATCAGTATATGCCCCCTGTGCTCGGCCTTCTCCATTATACCGGCGTTTATCGAGTTTTCCACAAGCGGCTGAAGTATGTTGCCCGGCACCTTTATGCTTCGGCAGTGAGCGGGCATCTTTATGTTCAGATCGATAGCGCCGTCCAGCCGGAAGTTCTGTATCTCCACATACAGCTGCACATGCCTCAGCTCATCCTCCAGCGGTATAAGCTCGCTGCCCCGACTGAGGCCTATGCGGTAAAACTGCGCCAGCGCCTGCACGTATCTGGCCCCGCTCTCATCGCCCATCTTGAGCAGCCTCCAGCATATGAGGTCGAGCGAGTTGTACAGGAAGTGCGGCTTTATCTGGCTCTGCAGCAGGCGCATCTCGAGCCTTGATATCTGCCTTGCGTTTTCCAGCTTGGTTTCTACCATGGCGTTGAGCGTATCCATGAGGTAGTTGAACGAGTGTTCCATAACGCCTATCTCATTGCTGCCGCCCTCCCTTACCCGGAGGTTCATGTCGCCGCTGCGCACCTTGTCCATTGTTTCGGAAAGTTGAAGTATGCGCCTGTTGTTGGCTGCTGTAGTGGTTATGGTGATTATCAGCGCCAGCATCAGCACCAGCGCTATGGCCGTGAGCATGTTGCGCAGGAAGTCGTTCACCTGCGAGTACATCGACTGCGTGCGCACCCTATATGACAGGCGCCAGCTGCCTATGGATATGGGAACCTCGTATACCATTAGGCCCTTTTCACTCAGATTCGTCCATTCGCCCATGCGCACCGGTTCCTGAATGAGCGCAGCGTTTCGGGCATCGCCCATGGTTATAGCCGCTTCGCCGTTTCTGTTGACAAGCACTACGGCATCGCCGGGCGTGACTATCATGTTTTCGATTATGCGCTCTATCTCCGCCGTATCTATGTCAACCGCCACCGCGCCATCGACGTTCATGAAGCTGCCGCGCGACGCTTTGGGGTAAGTCACCGTGACCACGCGCCTGTCCTGATTGAATATATATGGGAATATCCCCTCGGATATGTCGTAGTACTGGCCATTTGCGCGCATTTCATCCAATGCATTGCGCTGTTCGTCGCTCATCCTGAAGAAGTTTATCTGCTCATTTGAATACAGGCAGTCGCCGCACAGCAGCAGCCTTATGCGCACAAAGTTGGTGCTGTTCTCCATGCTCTTGAGGAATGCGCCTATGTTGCGCTCGTCACTTATCTGCTGCGCCATGGGATATTCCCGCGCTTCGCTCACGTTTTCCATCGCCTTTGTTATGATGTCCTGACTCAGCGCCATGTTGGCAACGCGCAGCGCATCCTTAAAGCGCAGCTCTATCGTCTCCGCCGTGAAGTCGGCAAGGCTCGCGCGCGTGTCCGTTATCTGTCTGGACAGCACGTCGGACGTGCTGACCCCCAGCACGCTTGACATGAGGGCAACCGACATCAGCACTATCATGAACGTTATCATTACTCCGCGGCGCTTTAAGGGTATTCTGTCCATCCAGTCTCTCATCTTCTGCATAAGCGACGGCCTTTCTGTTTAGCAAATATGCGTTTAGGCAATCATGCCTTATGTAAAATCGCTTGGCGCCACGCCAAATGTGCGCTTAAACAGGCGCGAGAAGTACATGGCGTCCTGTATGCCTATCTGAGCCGCAACCTCATGCGGCGGCATACCCTGCCCAAGCAGCAGCTTTGCCGTCTCCATGCGCATATCGCTCAGATACTGCTTTATGGACACGCCCGTGTCGCTGCGGCACAGGTAGCTCAGGTGCGAAGCGGATACAAACGCCTGCCGCGCCAGCTCGCTGACCGATATCGCGCGGCTCAAATTGTCCACCATGTAGCGCAGCGCCCTGGCAGTGGCCGGGCTCATCTCGCTGTCCAGCCTTTGCTGCACCCAGCTGTCCGCGCCCGCCAGCAGCGCCTGAGAGGCCTGCGCAAAGTCCATCTTGCTCTCCACATGCTGCATGTCCAATTCCATGGTAGCAGCCAATGCGGCCATGGCGTTTACCGCATCGGTGCGCATCAGCTGCATGCCGCCAATCTCGCGCAGCCTTGCCGCCATGTACTTGGGCAGCATGGGATACAGCTTGCGCGCCATGAGTGAAGCCAGTTCCTTCGACCATTCCGATATGTACTCTGCCAGCGCGGCATCCGCAGGGCTGTACTCATACAGCCCTCGCAGCGGCCCCATATAGGAAAGCGATGAACAGGCATCCGCCTCGCGATATGCCTCAGCAAGCATATCCGCATCGCTCAAGGCGCGCGACATGCACAGCGCATATCCGCCGCCTGCATGATTGAGCGCATCTACAAATCCGCCGAAGTCTGCCGCCATCGGCCCTGCCGCCGCAACCACAAGCGAGCGCTCCGGGGATTCCTCCTCGTAAAGTGCCGCGCCCATGTATTCCCTCAAGCGCCCCTCTATCTGGGCGCGCGTGAGCGACATACCGTCTCTGGACAGGAGCAATATGCCCACGTAATACCTGTCCGCGTGCGCAAAAGATTCCGGCCGGCGCGCGCCCGGCTCTAATACCGAACGCGCGGTTATCCAGTTGCCCGTGTCCGCAGAATCGGCCATGATTGCGCGCACACGCTCTGTCAGTTCCGATATCATGACCGGCTTTTCGATATAGTCGGAAGCCTTATACCTTATCGCAGCCATGAGATATTCCTTGTCCGAAAAGCCGCTTATAAACAAAAACGGCGTAGCGCAGCCGCGTTCGCGCACAGCCTTTATCAGCTGAACGCCGTTCATGCGCGGCATGCGCACGTCGCTTATTATTATGTCCGGTGCAACATTATCGAGTATCTCCAGAGCCTCCATGCCATTTGAGGCGGTAAGCACCTCATCAAATCCCAGCTCGCGCCATTGTACCAGCGATACCATGCCTTCCCTTATCTGCCTCTCATCCTCCACCAAAAGGCACTTCATCCGTCTGCTTCCCCTCTCTTTGGCAGCATTGCCGCCTTTGTACCCTTCTATTTGCGCGCTCATGCGCCGCGCATGGGCATGAATCAGCGCGAAGTCTTCCGCCATATGATCTGGCAGCAGGCTATACCCGTCGGTGCCGCGCATGCAGCCAGTCAAAGCCTGCGCCCTGACAAGGTTAATAGTTTTGCGCGTATGAGCCCTTCGCCTGTTAAGCCGCCGTGCGCACCGGCAAAAATATGGAGAGGCGATTGCCTCCCCATATTCGTCCGATATCTATGATTCTCCGTTCTTATAGCTACGCGCAATGCCCATTAGCATAGCGCTCGCCCACTATCTGCCCTTGTCAAACTCCTGCTTGGCGCGCGCATAGGCTATAACCATGTCGGCTGCGCCCTCTACGCCCACCTTGTGCGAGTTGACCGCTATGTCGTAGTTGGTGATATCCGCCCACTTGGCGTTGGTGAAGTAGTTGTAGTAATTAGCGCGCCGCTTGTCGTTCTTGGCTATCATATCCTCAGCGCCCTTGCGATCGACCGAGTATATGCGCATGACCCGTTCTATGCGCGCATCCATGGGCGCGTGTATGAAGGCGTTGACCACATTGTGCTGCTCGCGCAGTATGTAGTTGGCGCAGCGGCCGACTATCACGCACGGCCCTGCCTTGGCTATGCGCTTGATGATGTCAAACTGTATCAGGAACAGCTTGTCGTTGAGCGGAAGCTCGTTCACCTGTGTGGGGTGTACGGACATAGGGAACGATGACATCAGGAGCGCGTACAGCAAGGTATTGGATGCCTTTTCGTCTGCCTTTTCAAATACCTCTGCGCTTATGCCGCTCTGTTCAGCGGCCATGGTTATCAGTTCCTTGTCGTAAAACGGTATGTCCAGCTTTCGGGCTATGGTCTGTCCCACTTCTCGTCCGCCGCTGCCGAATTGTCGTCCCAATGTGATTATCTGTCCGCTCATGCTTTACACCACCTTATACAATATCCGCGCCGCACATACGGCGCCGCATCATGCGCCGCAGTGCGCTCTCCCGGTGTCTTGCCGGCAACAGGTTTGCGCACTGCGCGCCTTTATTTAATCATATGCGCCCGCTAAAGCGCTGCCATGCCTGATACCTTGACGATAAGCGCCTGCCATCCATGGCCACGCCTATACCATGCTCACGCCTCACCGCGCGTTGCGGCTCGCCTGTCGTGCGACGGCTTAGGGATGCCGCGCATTGCGGCTCGCCTGTCGCATGACGGCTTAGGGATGCCGCGCATTGCGGCTCGCCTGTCGCATGACGGCTTAGGGATGCCGCGCGTTGCGGCTCGCCTGTCGTGCGACGGCTTAGGGATGCCGCGTGCTGCGGCTCGCCTGTCGTGCGACGGCTTAGGGATGCCGCGTGCTGCGGCTCGCCTGTCGCATGACGGCTTAGGGATGCCGCGTGCTGCGGCTCGCCTGTCGCATGACGGCTTAGGGATGCCGCGCGTTGCGGCATTGTCGTTTGGCACATCGTCGCCAATGGCATGTATCAATTCCGTGTCGCCGTGCATTTGAAGCTCGCTCGCGGCCTTGCTGCCGTGTCAGCCTTTGCAACCAGTTATGCCCGGCCCTCCAATTAGCCCTGATGCTTCCGATGCGGTACATGTGCGCCTTGCCCGTCCCATAATTCTGCCGCATGAGCCGCATTTGCCTAAGATAAAAACTCACGAGCATACCTTGATATGCTCGTGAGCAAGTTTAATTATATTCACTTTTTACCAATGGATGCGCCTGCCCACTTCAGGAAGTCCGTCATTGCTGTTACCGGAGTTTTCCGAAAGTCTTGCCCGAGCCAACCTATCGACCGACCCTGTCATTTCCATCGGTCAGCATATACCATCTTGTCCAGGTCATTTCAAACACCCGCCGGTCTTTAGGCCGCTCAAGGCATCCGCCCGTCCAATCTGTTATACCTGTTCTCCTGTATGTTGCAAAGTCTCTTTACCTATGGTCCATCCTGTCTTTCCGTCGAGAAGTTCTCGCCTTAGGGTGTAACTCCGCTCCACACTTCTGCCGCTCTTGCAGGCTTTCCGCCTGCCAGCCACGGCTTCCTCGCGCGGGCTTCTATGTAAAGAAGTCCTCCGCTTCCTAAAATGGGTTCGTGTGACTCATTCTGTCAGGTGTCTAAACGCCTGACCCAATCGGTCGCTCTTGCCTACATGTTGTTACAGCAGACAGACGCACCCAACTCAGGGATAATGCGCTTTTTTTCGATCCACGCACCGGACATCGTTTAGACTCCGTCAGGCTGCCGCCCTGCTTTTCGCCATTTGGCCTAATGCACGGCGACGCTGTGATTCGCCCCGCCACTTAGACCTCCGCGCAAGCTTTACAGCTTCCCGCATGGATCACCGCTCGATATCGGCGGTTCATTGATGATACTCAGTTTGAGCATTCCCCCTTATACGAGGAATCACTTGTCTTCGGTGTCTCCATCGACTTCGTCCGGATCCTCGGCATCGGCAAACTCTTCGTCCTCCATCGCCTCAAAGCGGGTCTGAACAACCTCGATAAGTTCATCCATAAGCGACTCATCTACCGGCTGGAATTCTTCCTGGTCGTCATCAACAGGCACGACTTTCATAATATAGAGACCTTCGTCATGTTCGCAATCTTCACATTCACAAGTGCAGGCTTCATCATCTTCACAATAATCGGCTAACACCGCATATTCCTGTCCATTGTAAAAGAAGTAATCGCGCACTTCCAAGGTCAACTCATTACCTTCGTCGTCGTTGAAAACGACCAGGTCAAGCTCGTTGTCCATTGGATTCGCCTCCTCTCTACTTCCAAAGCGGGGGTCTGATTTGCCATTAGACCGCATCGCCCGCACGCTTCCCGGCTTTGCGCTTGCTTCTGTAACGCCTGCTCCGACCGAAACATATGCCCGTGTCGTTCATTTGTGCAGATACCCATTAGCGCTTGCCCATGCATGCCACTCTTAAGGCGACGGCTTACTTTCCGCTCCGCATCGGCACCGTCTCTTTGCGCCATACAGAACTCATCAATCTCGGAGCTGTTTTTACGACCTCACCGGTTCACATGATGCTGCCCGCTTCCCTGCCGCCAACGCCCAGCCATGCTCTTACGATCTGCGGGACTGCAAACTCTGCATCTTCTCACAGTTCTGGCATATAGCCTTACTGTTTGACTACGCCCTATGCTCGGTACAAGTACCTGTCGGGATATCTAATGCTGCGCTTTCTGCGCTGACGCTTTGGCTCTGCGCTTTGTCCGCTGTCTGCGGCAAGCACTGCCAGCCATCTGCCATCTCCTTTGCATGCTCTATGTTCAAATCGAAGGCGCTCGCTGCCTTTTTGCTTGAACGACTTGAGCTGCGTTCCATGGCTGCTTTAATCCCTAAGCGATACCTGAATGCCCCTGCATCCCGGGCTTTGGAAGCTAAGCCATTCATCACATCACCTAGCGCAATGTCGCTTGCTCTGTGATACCGGTCGGTCTTGCCGTCCGGTCCTTGGCTCCCCTCTTCGCCTTTATTATATCCAATCCCGGCCAAAAAAGCAAGTGTTTTTGAAAAATATTTCCTAACATTTTTTTAATCAAACCACTTCTATTTGGCGGTGAAATGTGGTATACTTAAATTTAGTGGACTCCTTTGCGACGCTTTACGTGTTCGCGCGTGCCATCGGGTCGCTCTATCACCAGCGAATCCAGCTGTGCCATGAGGCTGGCGCGATATGCCTGTATGTACTCCTCGCGCAGAGCCTGGCGCTCGGTCTGTTCTTCGGGCGTTAGCTGACGCTGCTTGGCAAGGCGTGCAAGTTCGTTTATGCGTTCTATCTTCTTGGGATCCATCAAAAACACATCCTTTCATAGCTTCGGAGGCCTGTACGATATGATAACCGGCAAATTCCTTACTTCAAACGACGATGCCGCCAGCGTGCTGGCGCTGCGCGCTCAGGCCCTGCCCGGATGCGGGCGCGACGAGCGCGACGATATGGCCATATACGCCATAACATTCGACGAGGACGGCACTCCCGGCTCGACCGGCCGCCTGTTCATGGATGACGACAACGTGGCCACGATAGACATGGTAGGCACTATCGCGCCGCTGCGCGGGCAGGGGCTGGGCGATCTGGTGATGCGCATGCTGCTCTACCGCGTGCTGGAGATGAATCTTCCGCGAGTAAAGCTCCTCTGCCCCGCGGACACGCAGACATTCTTCATGCGCTATGGCCTGACCCCCGACGACGAGTCGAATGGGCTCATAGTCATGCGCGCCGAGAACGCCGCCATAAACATAGAGGGCAGCTGCCACTGCAAGGCATAACAGCGCAAACTGTCAAAAACCCCCGGAGAGCTCGGCGGGCCTCGCAGCCCGCCGGCTTAGGTAGCGCCCAGCGACATGTGCGGTGGGCGTGTGATATTTTTGCGGCGGGAAATCTCATTTTCCAGATCAGCATATCTACCCTGCAGTTTCCACTGAAATCCTGCGGATTTCAGTGGAAACTGAGTATTGGTGGCAGTGGCGGGGGAGCTTCTCCCCCGTCCACGCTTGCCAAAAAGAATTTTTTGACAAGCTGAGCACCGGCAGGCAATGCGTCTGCCGGTGCTTTGTTATGCCGGCAGATTGCGCCGTTCATATTATATCACATTATCGCATTAAGGCAATGCGCGCCGCGATATTTTGCATATTAATCGGCAATGCGCGCGCATCTCAAATCACCTGAGTTTTTGCTCATAGCGCGCCATGTCCACGCACATCTTGCCGCCGTCCATTACCGGCTCGTCGTAATTGCGCACGAAGAAGTCCTTATCCATGTGCGTAAACACAAAGCCCAGCTTCTCATAAAACCCCTGCGTCTCGGGGAAGCCGTCGGCCGTACCCACGCGCATTGCAGCAAATTCGGGCGCGTATATGCGCTTCATGGCGTTCACCATGGCGCTGGCTATGCCCCGCCTGCGCATGTCCTCGCGAGTGCTGAGGTTCATAAGCTCCACCGCGCCCTCGCTAACCGGCATCATAAGCGCCACGCACACAGGCCCCCGTTCATCCTCGCAGTACCACAGCCGCCCGCGCGCCATGTATTTCATCACCAACGCGCGCGAGGGATCTGCGTCCAGCAAAAGCGGCATGAACCGCTCTACATCGCCCTGCGCTTCCTTAAGCTCCATGTCCAGTATGTTCATCCAGTTCATCCTCCGCACCTTTGGGTGCCGCCGCGCTGCATCGCACGCCGCAAAGGCTTCGCGCTGTACTCACCGCGCGCGCCGCCGCATACGCTTTAGCAAAACTCCGGGAGGCGGCAACACATGATAAGGGACATCGACGGGCGAGTGCTGAGCATAGCCAAGGCCATGATAACCAGCCGCGCCACCGTGCGCACGCTGGCGCACCAATACTGCGTATCCAAATCCACCGTACACAAGGATCTGTCCCAGCGGCTAAAGCCACTGGATGCCGAGCTATACGCACAGGTGCGCGCTATATTGCAGGCCAACAAGGCCGAGCGCCATCTGCGCGGCGGACAGGCCACGCGGCTCAAGTACAGCCGCATGCGCCGCGAGCGCACGAAGCATTAGCCGCACGGCGTGCTGTGTCTGTCGCACCCACGCACAGGTGCATAGCGGACATAGCACGCATACGTGCATGCTCAAGCACGGCAATGTCTCAAAAATGCGGTTATGTTCCGCGCGGGCATATGGCGCAGATGCCCATGTTCAACGCGGATGCGTCGCGCTCATATGCTTATATTCGCCGAAGGAATGTCTATGTGCATCCCGCCATCGGCATACACGCACACGTGCAGCGCAGGCATGTCCACCGCACATGCGAATCGCGTCTCGCATTCGCGCTTGCCCGTAAGCCTTACCTTGCAGCAGCACATGCGGCGCGGCGCTCTCTGCCGTCTGCATGCGCGCACGCTGCCCGCAGCATAGGCATGGCGGGGTATGCGCACATCGATGTTGTCCAGTATGTTGACGCGAAAGTCGTTCTTGTCGCTCATCTATGCAGGCGTCCCGTCAGCGGCCATCGCGCGGGCGCTGGTCGCGCTTGCCGAAGTGCTGCGGCTTGTCGCCCGGTCTCCTCGCCGAGGAAGGCCGCGGCTTGTCAAACGGCCTGCCGCCCTGACGGCCCTCGCCGCGCGCAGGCGCGGGACGGCCATACGGGCGCTGACCCTGAGCGCGCTGACCCTGCGGCACAGGACGGCCATACGGACCCTTGCGCTGTGCGCCATAGGGCGGGCGCTGGCCCTGAGTGCGCTGGCTCTGCGGGCGCGGAGCGGGACGCGCCGGGGTGAGATCCTCGGGACCATCCACCTCGCGCACGCACAGCCCCAGCAGCTGCGTGACCACATCCACCGCATCGAACTGCTCCAGCAGCTTCATGGCGGTCTGGCGCTGCACGTCGCTCTCCTCGTGCTGCGCGTTCATAAGCTGCTCGGTGAAGCGCTCTGTGCGCTTCTCCATGACCGCCGAGCGCAGCGGCGCCTTTTCCAGCAGTATGCGCGCCTTGGTCACGCGGCGGATGTCCCACATGCGCGCCAGCTCGCGCCCCACCACGAACGTGAACGCCTTGCCCAGCTTGCCCGCGCGACCGGTGCGGCCTATGCGATGCACGTACTGATCCACATCCTGAGGTATGTCGTAGTTTATGACCGCCTCTATGCCCTTTACGTCCAGACCGCGCGCGGCCACGTCAGTAGCTACCAGCACCTTGACTATGCCTGCACGGAAGCGCGCCATTATGTTATCGCGCTCCACCTGACGCATGTCGCCGTGCAGCGCGCTGGCGGCGTAGCCCTGCTTTTGCAGATAGGTCACGACCTCCTCCGCGCCCAGCTTTGTGTTTACGAACACCAGCGTTAGCGCGGGATCGTACATGTCCAGCACGCGGCTGAGCGCCACGGTCTTTTGGCCGGGCATAACCTCTATATACACCTGCTCTATCGTGTCCACGGTCAGCTCCGAGGACTGCACGCGGATGTACTGCGGCTCGCGCTGATAGCGCTGCGCCAGCATCAGTATCGGGCGCGGCATGGTTGCCGAGAACAGCAGCGTCTGCCTGTCCTCGGGGGTGTTGTCAAGTATGGTCTGTATATCGTCGCGGAAGCCCATGTCCAGCATCTCGTCGGCCTCGTCCAGCACGGCGTAGCTTATGGTACTGAGGTCGAGCGTGCCTCTTGTTATGTGGTCGATAACGCGGCCGGGCGTGCCGACTATTACCTGCGCGCCCTGGCGCAGGAATCGCAGCTGCGCCTCTATGGGCTGGCCGCCGTATACGGGCAGTATCCTTAGTCCCGTCATGTACTTGGCCATGCGCGTAAGCTCGCGCGCCACCTGAAGCGCCAGCTCGCGCGTGGGGCAAAGCACCAGCGCCTGCGGGCGGCGATTCTGAATATCTATGCGGTTTATCAGCGGTATGCCGAACGCAGCCGTCTTGCCCGTGCCGGTCTGCGCCTGACCCACTATGTCGCGCCCCTTGACAATCTCGGGTATGGTCATCTGCTGTATCGGCGTAGGCGTCTCAAAGCCCATGTCGGCAATGGCGCGGCGCACCTCGTCGCGCATGGACTCAAGCACTTCTTCCATCGCTATGTTGGTTATTTCCATTATGCATAAAACCTCGTTTTTCGTTTATCCATCCTATTATACCCTGCTTCTGTTACATGGCGCGGCGGCGGATGGTAAATTTTAAATATTCCCTCCCCAAAACCCGCCCGCGCACTCCCGCTAAAAGCCCCCTGCCTACGCTACATTCACGCCTTTCGCCATACAATCCATACCATGTTTCCCAGCCAAAACCTCTCACCACTGCCCCGACAAAATGTGCAGATCGGGATGTATCCACATACTCACCTCGTATCCTTCCCGCGAATCGCAATCCTCTCATTAAGCCGCTTAGATACCTCCAGCTTATTCTCCTTCATCACCTCGTTGTGCGCATACATCGTGGACGCAATGCTTTGTCCAATTATCTCATGAACGACCTTCGCGTTGTTCTATTTTTCGCACACACTCACGCAAAAGTTGTGCCGCAAAATATGCTCGCTGAAGTCGTATGGCGCACAGATTCATTAGTCAAGTGCAATATCAAATTCAAACAATTGTCTATAATATGCAAAACATCTTATGTGACAAGTTCAGCGCCTACGCTTTGACGCCCTCAATAAAGCGCCCATGCAATTGCATGCATCCGATGCGGGGCTTGCCCCAGTCTTTTCCCATTCCGCACACCAACAAACGTTAGTGCGGATTAATGTTTGTGACACATCAAGGATTTGCCGCGCCAATTTGAAGGAAAAACTGCATCTCATGGCGAATAGTAGCATGGTACCATAAAAACCCAAGGAGGAATATCATGAGCCACATATTCGAGATAAAGCCCGAAGGCTTTGCTCTGGACGGCAAGCCCTTCCGCGTGCTGGCAGGCGCGATACACTACTTCCGCGTGCCGCGCGAGTACTGGGAGGACAGGCTGCTCAAGCTCAAGGCCTGCGGCTTCAACACGGTCGAGACCTACATAGCCTGGAACATGCACCAGCCCACCGAGGATGAGTTCGTATACGACGGCATGTGCGACATAGTGGAGTTTTTGCGCATAGCGCAGAAGCTTGGACTGTACGCCATAGTGCGTCCGGGCCCCTACATCTGCTCCGAGTGGGAGTTCGGCGCGCTGCCGTGGTGGCTGCTCAAGAAGCCGGGCATTCGCCTGCGCTGCCTGAACGAGCCGTACATGGAGGCGGTCGATCGCTTCTTCGACGATCTGCTCCCCCGCCTTGCGCCCATGCAGGTGACGCGCGGCGGCAACATACTGATGATGCAGGTAGAGAACGAATACGGCAGCTACGGCGATGACAAGCCCTACCTCAAGGCGCTGGCCGAGGGCATGCGCCGCCGCGGCATAGAGGTGCCGCTGTTCACCTCCGACGGCGCGACCGACTTCATGCTCACCGGTGGCACGCTGCCCGGCATACACAAGACCGCCAACTTCGGCTCCCGCGCGGGCGAGCAGTTCGCCAAGCTGCGCGAGCATCAGCCCGATGGCCCGCTGATGTGCTGCGAGTTCTGGAACGGCTGGTTCGACCACTGGACCGAGGAGCATCACTCCCGCGATCCCAAGGATGCCGCGGCCAGCCTGCGCGAGATGCTGGACATGGGCGCGAGCGTATCGGCCTATATGTTCCACGGCGGCACCAACTTCGGCTATATGAACGGTGCCAACTGCTACGACAAGTACGAGCCCACCGTAAACAGCTACGATGACGATGCGCCCCTCAATGAGAACGGCGCGATAACCCCCAAGTATGATCTGTTCCGCGAGGTGCTGCGCGACTTCACCGACGTGCCTGAGACGAGCCTGCCCGCGCCCATACCCACAAAGCGCTATGGCGAGGTGGAGTTCACCGAGTGCGCACGCCTGATGGACTCGCTGAATGTGCTGAGCGAGCCGGTACACGCCGCCGCGCCGCTGACCATGGAGGAGCTGGATCAGGGCTATGGCTTCGTCATGTACCACACGCACGTATCCGGCCCGCGCGAGGAGCTGCCCGTGATACTGCAGGATGTACACGACCGCGCGCACATATACGTAAACGGCGAGCTGCGCGGCATACAGTACCGCAACGATGCCGAGCCCAACGTGCAGATATCCGTGCCTAAAGAAGGCTGCGATCTGGACATACTGGTCGAGAACATGGGCCGCGTCAACTACGGCTATCACATGCTCGACCGCAAGGGCATAACCGAGGGCATACGTCTGGGTCAGGCCTTCGTGTACCAGTGGGATCACTATCCGCTGCCCATGGACGACCTGAGCGGGCTGAAGTTTGAGGCACGCAAGCCCGAGTTCGACGGCACGCCGCTGTTCATGCGCGGCAGCTTCAACGTCGAGGGCGCGCCCTGCGACACCTTCGTAAAGCTGCCCGGCTTCAAGAAGGGTCTGATATACGTAAACGGCCGCCTGCTCAGCCGTCATTGGGAGGTAGGCCCGCAGAAGTCCGCCTATCTGCCCGCGCCCTTCCTGCGCGAAGGCGAAAACGAGCTGATCGTGCTGGAGCTTGAGGGCTTCGACAAGCCCGTGGCGCTGCTGGATGATGAGGCGGAGCTGGGATAATTGGCGCGCTGTCCGGGACAAGGCCAGCCTTATGCGTTAATAAGCACAAGCCCGGTGCCGCTTGCTCATCCGCCTGTATGCAGATGAGCTTTGGCGGCCCCACAGCTCAGGCGCAGGCCCCATGTGCCGGTTTTCGGCAGTGATATGCGCATCTCGGCGCGGAGGCTGCGGCGAAGTTACCTCTGCGCCGGGAGCCTGCACATCCCGCCCTATAATTCCCATCGCGCTGCACATGTCATGTGCTATGGGCCGGGCATGGCCGCAAATGGCAGGCTCTGCCAAGGGGGTATTTGCAACATGATGGCGCTTACGCACAAGCCCAAGCCTGAGTGCAGGCATGGTGCGGCGCATATAGCTTAATACAATATCTCCGCTTTCAACGGCAAATCGATATGTACATTCACACTGGACGCGCAGTAGCGGGAGTACATATCAATGTTGGAAGCGGAGTTTTTTCTTTAAAACCATACTAGAAAAGAGCGCAAAATAATCCTGTTGCACAAATAGAAATCTCGACGGCTGATCCTCAGCCACCAGTATACTATATGTTTCAGGCTGTCAAAAACCCCCGGAGAGCCCGGCGGGTCTCGCAGCCCTTTGGGCTTTAATCGCGCCCGGCAACATGTGCGGTGGGCGCTCAGGATTTTTTACGCAGGGAAATCTAATTTCCCGGAGTAAAAATATCTGCCTTGCAGTTTCCACACCCGTAAACCTTAAGGATTTCAGTGGAATCTGATTACGGGTGCCAGTGGCGGCGGAGATTCTCCCCCGTCCACGCTTGTCAAAAATGCGCTTTGACAAGCCGCTATATGTTTCATTTTTCGTGATGCCTGATTCCATCAGCATGGAGCTTTTTGCGATCCCCACCCACAGAGGGCGCGGCCTTCGCCGCAGCTCAGGCATCGAGCCGCCTGCACCGGCAATGAAGGTGTTTCTTTGGCCGGAAGGGGGTGTGAATGGCAGCACATGCTCCATCCACACCGCCCATCGTGCGCCGCCCGCCGTCATCGCGGTGCGGAAACAGTCCGCGCACCAATGAGCGCATCTCGCGCATTCCCCCTCCCGCATACATCTAATGGCAAACAAGGCGAGCGAAGCTCCCCCGTTGAGTTTGGGGAAGCCTCGCTCGCCTTGTTTGTGCTCAGGCACTTTGCGCCCGGCGGGATTAAGTCGCATGGCTGCGTCAGCGCTCTGCACAAGGTATCGCGCTGTCGCGCGCGCGCAGCTCGCCGTATACCGTGCGGCGCTGCGGCTTCAGAAGCTCGTCGGAGTCGAGTATGCTCAGTGCCGTCCGCGCCATCTCGGATGCGTCGGTGTAGAATGTGGTTATGCGCACGTCCGGGAACCAGCGATTGTGCGCCTCGCCACTGCGGCTGAACACGTCGTCAAAGCCCACAAGCGATATGTCCTCCGGCACGCTCAGCCCCATGCCGTGTATGTGATCCATGATTCGATTGGCCGTAAAGTCCTCGCCGCAGACTATGGCCGTGGGCAGCTCGTCAAACGAGTCGAACGCCCGCTTTATGAGCGCCATCTCGCAGTCCTCAGTCTGCTGCTCCACCTGCGCCTCGTTGTACACATTGTCGCTCACGGGCAGCCCGGCCTCGTGCATGGCGCGGCAGTAGCCAAGGTAGCGCTCCATGTACTTGGACATGTACTTTATCTCGCCCATGTAGGCTATGCGCCTGTGTCCCAGCTCCAATAGATGCCGCGTCATCACATAGCCCGCATATACATCATCCGATGTTATCGAATGCACGTTCAGTCCGCCATAGCACTGGTGCAGCGTTATCAGAGTGGGCTCGCACTCGGATAGGCAGCGCACGTAATCCTCCGACATGTTGCCCAGCGTCACTATGCCCGTGAACTGCATGGCGCCGAGTATGGTTGGCGGCTGAACGTTTATCTCCTCCTGCTCCTCCAGGCACTGCATAACAACCGAATAGCCGGCCTTTTGTGCTTCCACCTGAAGCTGAAACAGCAGTCGCGGTATCATGCCCACATCGGAGCTGTTCATGGATTGTCCAAAGAAGTTGCGGCGCATGAGCGCCAGCACATATTTTTCCCTTTTCGGCTTTGCTGTGCCTGCGCGATGGTATTGTAACTGTTCGGCAGCCGCGATCACCTTTTGCCTTACCGGTTCACTGATGCCAGGCAAGTCGCGCAACACCACTGACACAGTATTTTTGGATACCCCCGCAAGCTTAGCAATGTCGCTTAACGTGACCTTTTTACTCATCAGTTCCCCCACAATGTTTAAGCGTTACCTTGCTATTATAATATGCCTCTGTTAATTTTCACAGTGCATATTTGCGCAATTCCATTTTTGTCGGGCGAACTGAACAGCACAGTATCGCCGCTGCGGTTAAACGACGGGTGATTGTGATCCGCGCCGCTTGAATACGCATTAGTATAGGCAAGGTCGATGCTTTTTCCGGTCGCGGGGTCTATCAGCATTATGCCGTACTTGCCGTCATAGTCAAAGTCGGCGCACATGCGCTTCATATCCCGCGACACGCCGGGATGCAGCACGCGCCTTTCGTCGTTGCGGTATATCTCGTCAAAGTGCCTGCCGTCCTTGTCGCCCAGCAGTATCGCGTGCGGTATCTTCATGAGCAGCATGTGCGTCCCGTCGCTCACCCAAGTCTCGTGCGTTATCCATTCGCCGAAATGCTCCACATAGTAGGGGCGCTTCATGCCATGCTCAAGGTCGAACATCCACGTGCGCTGCAATGCATCGCCGCCCGTCTCATGTATGTAAAACAGCAGATTGCCGTCGGTGGGGCATATCTGGGAATGGCCCAGGCACTGATCGGTCATGTATACGGTGCGCGCCTTCTCTTCGCCCGGATACAGCACTTGGAGCGAGTATATCTTGTTGTCCAGCTGATACGCCGCCGCCACCCTGCCGTCGTGCGATATGGTCATGTGGCCGCACAGCCTGCCCGCGGGCAGCTTGCCCAGCTCCGATATCTCGCCGCTTTGCGCATCTATGCGGCATATCATGCCGTCATTCCGGCAAAGTACGCCAAAGTCGCCCTGCCAGTCCATTGCAAAGCCGCTGTACTCCTCGCCCGCCATCAGCTCTATCTCGCCCGACTCCACGTTGGCGCGCATCAGCCCCGCGCCATCGCGCATGAAGAAGAAGTATCTGTCATCGGCGGTAAAGCTCTCCGTGGTGTAATAGAGCTTGGCGTTTCGCTCGGGGCCGTCCGTGTATTGCGTTATCTCCATACCCGTTACTTCATCTATGTACTTGCGCATAAGTCTTTCCTCCTGATGCGGCAACGGCGGACACACCGTCTGACTGCCTTAATCGCCAGCACGGTACGTCCGCCGTTGCCTTAATATGCCGGCGGTAGCGCCGCCTTTTGCTTAGTTCAGCAGACCCTGCTCGCGAGCCGCTTCGTTGAACGCATCCTTGACTTCCTGATAGCCCATGCCCTCAAACTCGGAGATTATCTGCTCCTGAGCCTGCTCGACAGTGATTTCCTTGTCGTTTACTGCCTTGGCATACTGCTCGGCAGCGAGGTTGTTCATGTCGGGCATCAGCTCGCTGTACTCGCTTATGCCCAGGTCGGTCGTGGGAGTCTCGCGGTGGAAGGGTATGTCCTTGGTCTGCTTCATGGCGTCGGCCTGTATGAGGTAGGCGGGCTTGAGCAGGTTGCTGTCGTCATATGCCTCATACGTGCGGCGGAACATGTCTATGGTCATCTTGTAGGAGGAGAGTATGCCGTACTCCTGAGTGTACAGGAAGGTGGAGGCATAGTCCTCGTCGTTGCCCAGACGGATTATAAGATCGTCCTCGTACTTGAAGTCCACGCCCTCGTCGCCGTACATTACCTTCTGCCAGCCTTCCTTGAGCATCCAATCCATGTACTGAACCGCCGCAGCGGGGTTGGCGCAGGTGGTAGGCACGCAGTTGAGCAGGCTGCACTCGCGCTCCTGATAGTAGCCGTACTCGGTGGGCGAAGGCATGGGTACTACCACGGCATCAGGCTGATTTGCCATCAAGGTCTCCCATATGCTCTGGGTTATGTAGCCTGCGCCGCAGGCAATTATGCCCAGCTTGCCGGTGGCGAACTGAGAGTAAGCATTGGTGCCGTTGGTGTCGGACAGATACTCCTTGTCGCAGTAGCCGTTGTCGTATATCTGCTCGATGAACTTATAGGCCTCCAGCATGGCATTGGAGCAATAGCCGCTTATAAACTCGCCATCCTGCTGAGTCCACTCGCTGCCGTGCACGCCCATCATGTTCTGGATTATGCTCTGGCCCTGAAGCGCCAGACTCCAGCCCCAGGTGTCGTTCTCGCCGTTGCCGTCGGGATCGTCCTCGGTGAAGGCGCGTATTACCTCCATCAGCTCATCCATGCTGGTGGGCATGGCCAGACCCAGCTTGTCCAGCCAGTCCTTGCGGATGTATACCATGTGGTTGACTATGCCGGACTCATTGCGCTCGTCCACCATGGCATACTCACCGCCGTTGTACTTGCCCCATGCCTGAACGGATTCGGGTGTGTTGGCGCGATAGGTGGGCGCATTCTCGTCTATCAGCGCGCCCAGTTCGGTCAGCATGCCCTCGTCCGACCACTCCTGAACGTACTGAGGCTGGAACTCCATTATGATGTCGGTGCTGGTGCCGGAGGCCAGCCAGAGGTTATAGGTCTGATAGGTCTCCCAGCGCGGCACGGCGGTAAAGGTCACGTTTACCGGCGCGTTCTGCTGTATCCACTCGGTCGCCCAGTTGTTCTGGTAATCGCCCTTGTCGGCCGGAACATTACCGCGGTCGAATATGGCCACGGACACCGTGGGCTTCTCGCCGTCCGCAACGGCCAGCATGGGCATGGCCGTCAGCGTCATCATGACTGCAACGAGTATCGCCAGGAACTTCTTCATGATACTACCTCCTATTATTCGGGGAGCCTTGCTCCCGTATTTACGAATGCCTGTGCCTTAGCCCTTTACGGCGCCTATCATAACGCCGCGCACGAAGTACTTTTGCAGGAAGGGATATACGCACATAATGGGCAGCGTGGCTATGACTATGGAAACCGCCTTTATCGATTCGGTGGCTATGTTCTGCGCCTGATCCGACGAGTCCATGAGCTGATCGGTCGCGCCAGAGGCATTGACCAGATCGTGCAGCACCTGCTGCAGCACCTTCTTGCTCGAATCGTTTACGTACATCATCACGTTAAAGTAGCTGTTCCAATAGCCCACCGCGTAGAACAGCGTTATCGTGGCTATGGACGGCAGCGACAGCGGCAGTATAATCTTTAGCATTATCACAAGGTCGTTCGCGCCATCTATAAACGCCGATTCCTCA
Source organism: Candidatus Fimadaptatus sp. (assembly GCA_050946055.1). Lineage (GTDB taxonomy): Bacteria > Bacillota > Clostridia > Christensenellales > Aristaeellaceae > Fimadaptatus. The sequence continues at coordinate 25,227 of JBMNUB010000024.1, forward strand.
AGGCTGTCCGGTATCGACGCAAAGAACGTCTTCATGACGATTAGGTTATAGGTCGATATCGCGCCCGGCAGCCATATCGCCCAGTATGTGTTCATAAGCCCCAAATCCTTTATCAGCAGGAAATTGGGTATTATGCCCGCGTTCACAAGCATGGTAAAGGTTATCATCATCAGGAATATGTTGCGCCCTGCCAGCCGCTTTTTGGACAGCGCATACGCGCCGCATATGGTCATGAACATGCATATCGCCGTGCCTACCAGCGTAAGCAGCACCGTGTTGCGCATGGCGCGCATTATGGGCGTGCGATTTACAACCTGAGAATACGTATACGTGGTGAACTCGACCGGCCATATGCCCACCTCGTTGGACATTATCGCGCGCTCGCTGGAAAACGAGGTGGCGATTATGTTCAGAAGCGGCAGCAGCATGGTAAGTACAATCAGCGTCACCAGCACATAGTTTACCGCATAAAATACACGTGTACTCTTGCTCTCTATCATCGTGACCGCCTCCTTACCATATGCCCTCGCCGGTCAGCTTGTTGGATGCGAAGTTCGCGCTCAGCAGCAGCACCGTCGATATTACCGACTGGAATATGCCCATTGCCGTGGTCAGCGAATACTGCGTGGACTGTATGCCCTGACGGTATATGTAAGTCGAGAACACGTCGGAGACTTCCCTTACCACGTCGTTAGAAAGTAGCAGCACCGGCTCCATGCCCACGTCCATCATGCTGCCCATGCGCAGCACCAGAAGTATTACTATCGTCGGCCTTATGCTGGGCAGGGTTATGTGGTACATCTGCTGGAACTTGGTCGCGCCGTCTATTATCGCCGCCTCATAGAGCTGCGGATCTACTCCGGACATGGCCGCAAGATAGATTATCGTACCCCAGCCAACTTCCTTCCATATGTTGACGATTACGAACACCGTGCGCCACCAGCGGTTGCTGGCCAGGAAGTATATTCCCTCCTCCGCGCCGGTTATGGCCTTGTAGAGCATGTTCACTATGCCTGTCGAGGGCGACAGCACGCTGTCTACCATGCCCGCCAGCACGACCCACGAGAAGAAGTGCGGTATGTACACTATCGATTGCGCCACGCGCTTATAGCTCTGCGAGCGCATCTCGTTTAGCATCAGCGCCAGAATTATCGGTGCAGGAAAGCCCCACAGCAGATTGTACAGATTGAGCAGCAGCGTGTTTCTGAACACGCGGAAGAACACCGCCGAGTTGAACAGGCGGTTGAAGTACTTCATGCCCACCCATTCGCTGCCAGTTATGCCCAGATTCATCTTGAAGTCCTTGAACGCTATCTGAAGCCCGTACAGCGGCGCGTATTTGAACACAAAAAAGTATACCACGACCGGCAGCAGCAACAGATACAGATATCTGTCGCGCCATATGCGCTTGCCAAGGCCGCTGCTGTGCATTCTTGCTGCGCCGCGTGTCTGCTGTGCCATTCCATACTCCTCCTCAGCACTTTGTATCGTTACTTTAGCTTCGGCGTACTGCCTTTTGTAATGTTGATTGTACTACCGGTTTTAAGGTTTGTCAATGGCTTTTTTAAATTATTTTATATTTAGACTATTTCAACGCCTGGATTCCGGCTTTGCCGATGTCTTTAGCCGCGTTTAAGGCATTTAATATTGACAGATGCGTCAATCGGCGTTATAATTCTCTGTAGTATCGTAACGTTATTTGCAATGTATTCACTAATGACAATACCATGAAAGGCGATGAACATAATGTATATCGTACCGGAGAAGGACTATAAGCGCTTCATAAAAGCCCTCGACAGCATGAGCGAGCGCTATGATCCCGACTGGAAAGGCCCCGCCATGCAGTTGGGTTCTGCCAATTATCATACGACGCTGTCCTACACGACGGTGCATTCCACCCGCGATGCATTCCAGTACGGTGCGGCGCTGCTGGCCAGCGGGCGCGATGCCGACCTTGAGCGCGCCATAGAGGTGCTGGACAACGTAGTGCGCCTGCAGGATCAGGACCCCACCAACGCTACATACGGCATATGGTCGTGGTACATGGACGAGCCGCTGGAGAAGATGTCCCCGCCCGACTGGAACTGGGCCAACTTCTGCGGCAAGGAGATAATACAGGTGCTGCGACATCACTCCGAGCGCCTGCCCGGGGAACTTGTTGAGCGGCTTAAAAAGGCGCTGCGCTGCGCCTGCATGTCGATATTCCGCCGCAACATGCACTGCTACTACACCAACATATGCATAATGGGCGCATATGTCACTCTGGCGGCAGGACAGCTGATGGACTGGCCGGACATGTTTGAATACGGCAAGAACCTGCTGCACAAGTTCTACGACCTTACGCGCTCAAACAGCGACGCATTCGTCGAATACAACAGCTCCACTTACACCGTCGTGGCCATAGAGGATCTCTCCCGCATATACGAAGACATAGACGATGCGGAAGTCCGCTTCTGGGCAGAGGGCATGCTGGACGCGGCATGGAACACCGTCGCACAGTACTTCCACGCGCCCACGCGCCAGTGGAGCGGGCCAAACAGCCGCTCCTATCAGTGGCTGCTCAAGCCCGAAACGCTGTCCTTCCTGCAGCTGGGGCTAAACGACGAGATAAAGCTGGTAGACGAAGCCGACTTCAAATACGAAATAGGCTGGGCATATCTGCATCTGCACTGCCCGGACAAGTACCGCGATGCGTTCCTGCACTGCAAGCCGCACGACATATGCCTGACCTTCCAGACCGCAGACGGCGGAAAGGATGAAAGCATCGAAACGGCCACGGCGCATCTGTGCGAGAAGTATTCTCTCGGCTCGTGGCGCAGATCTATGACGTGGAACCAGCGCCGCGACCTGCTGGCCTACTGGGGCGGCGACAAGCCCCGGTTCATGGGTGCCACGCTGCTGCACGACCTGTACGACTTCTCATCCGGCATGTTAGCGGTGGCGCAGCGCGGCGGCAACGCTCTGGTCACTTCCTCGCTGCACACCAACGGCGGCGACACTCACTGCAATCTGGACATGGTGCAAAACGCCACCATACGCGCCTATGACCTGAGGCTGCGCTTTGAGTTCGGCGGCGCGCTGACGGCCCTGCCCAGTATAGACGGCGACACCGCCGTGCTTGAGGACGGCGACATGCGCATAGCATTCAAGTTGCTGGGCGCGAGCTTCGACGGACAGCCGCTCAAGTTCTCTGTCACCGACAGCGATGCCGACACCGCCATACAGGACACCAAGCCCAGCCTGTACAGAAGGTTCGATGCGTCGCGCGAAAAGCGCTGCTATCTGGACGTGGTGTTCTACAGCGGAGAGGAGCGCGACATAGATCTGAGCAGCATAAAGAGCGCATACGCCGCCGTTTGCCTGAGCATGGAAGGACTGCTGCCCGACAGCTGTGCGCTGAGCGAGTGTGGCGAGAGCATACAGGCCAAGGCCAGCATAGGCGGCGCGCAGCTCAGCATAAGCTCCCCCGCCCGCCCGATGCCGCGCGAGGACTGGCATGCTGACGTGTGCGTGGAGTGAGCCTGCGCGCGTGTGCGGCTGATGGTGCGCGGCATACCGTATGCGGCATACCGCTGGCGCGCATGATTGGCGGCATGAGCTGATGCGCGAGCGCAGTTTAGCGGCAATCTGTAAGCGGTACACGCCTCCAGCATGACCTGAGCGCAATCGACACTCACATCATGCCTTGATAAAATCGCTGCGCACCCAATGCGACGGGTGCGCAGCGATTCCTGTATATGCATATCCGCTTGGCATAAAGCGCAGCCGCGCAGGCTCAGTGTGAGCACCTGCGCGGCTGCGCTTTATGCGATTTATTGTGAGCAACCCCTGCGGCGCAGATTTGCATATGGTCCGCACCGGATAGCGCAGCGCACCGTCCAGCTGTCCTTTATCAGCCAAACTGGCTGTTGTACAGCGCGGCGTACTTGCCGTTGCGCGCCATCAGCTCGTCGTGGTTGCCGACTTCCTTTATGTCGCCTTCCTCCATGTAGAGTATCATGTCCGCGTCGCGTATCGTTGACAGGCGGTGCGCTATGACAAAGCTGGTGCGCCCGTGCATGAGTCTGGCCAGCGCCTTCTGTATGAGCACTTCGGTGTGAGTGTCCACGTTGCTGGTCGCCTCGTCCAGTATCATTATCTCCGGGTCGGAGGCGATTGCGCGGGCGATGGTCAGCAGCTGGCGCTCGCCCTGAGATATGTTCTCCGCGCCCTTGCTCAGCACCATGTCGTAGCCTCCGGGCAGCGTCTTTATGAAGTCGTGCGCACAGGCCGACTTGGCCGCCTCTATCACCTTTTCGCGCGGCATGTCCTGCTGTGCATAGCCTATGTTGTCTGCTATGCTGCCCTCGAACAGCCATGTGTCCTGAAGCACCATGCCGAAGCGGTCGCGCAGCTCGGCGCGCGTCATGTTGCGTATGTCCACGCCGTCCACCGATATTGAGCCGCCGCTCACCTCATAGAAGCGCATCAGCAGGTTTATGAGCGTGGTCTTGCCCGCGCCGGTAGGACCGACTATGGCCACCTTCTGACCGGGATGAACCACGAGATCCACGCCCTTCATCAGCAGGCGCTCTGGCACATAGCCAAACTTCACGCCGCTGAACGTGACCCTGCCGCTGCGGTCCTCGGGAACTACGCAGTCCGCCGCGTCGGGCTTCTCCTCCTCGGCATCCAGCAGCGCGAATATGCGGTTGCCCGCCGCCTTGGCCGCGCCAAAGCTGCCCGCCATGCCCGCAAGCGACGAGAACGGCTCGGCAAAGCGGCGCGTGTACTCCAGCATGGCCTGCACATTGCCCACGGTTATAAGCCCGGCTATGGCGCGCAGGCAGCCTATGGCCGCGCAGATGACGTAACCCATGTCGTTGACCAGCGTGGTTATAGGGCTGACCGCGCCGGCGGTGGTCTCAGCCTTGCGCGAGCTGACCTTGAGCTGCTCGTTGAGCTTGCCGAACGAGTCCCTCGCGCGCTGCTGATAGTTGAATACCTGCACGACCGACTGGCCGTTGTACATCTCCTCGATATAGCCGTTTAAGCTGCCCAGCAGCTCCTGCTGGCGCGCATAGTGGCTGCCGCTGGCCTTCATGACGCCCGCCGCGCTTATCAGCGACAGCGGCACCATTATCACGGGGATTATCGTAAGTCCGGGGCTTATCGCCAGCATCATAAGCAGTATGCCCACCGCGGTTATTACCTGAGTGACTATCGAGGTCAGGTTCTGGCTTATGGTATTGTTTATGGTGTCGACATCGTTGGTTATGACGCTTAGTATGTCGCCGTGCGTGTGGGTATCGTAGTAGTTGAGGCGCAGGCGATGCATCTTGCCGTCTATGTCGCTGCGTATGGAGCGCATAACGTTGGCGGTTATGCGCGCCATGCCGAAGCCCTGCAGGAACGAGAAGAACTGCGACACCAGATACAGCATCACCAGCGCGCCCAGCAGCCAGAGTATGGTCTCCCAATAGAACACGCCGTCGCTTATGCTGGCAAACAGAGTCGTAGTTATCTTGCCTATTATGAATGGCGTCATCACGGTGAACACCGTGCTGATTGCCGCCGCCAGCAGCACCCAGAACAGCCTCAGTCTGTACGGCCTTATGTATGCAAACAGCCGCCTGAACACGTGCTTATTCAAATCAGACGGCCTCCTTTCCCAGCTGCACCTTGGCTATGTCGCGATACAGCGGGCAGCTCCTCATCAGTTCCTCGTGCCTGCCCTGACCCACTATGCGCCCGTCGTCCACGACGAGTATGCGGTCGGCATCCAGTATGGTGCTTACGCGCTGCGCAACCATTATTATCGTGGCATCGCCCATGCTTTGCTTGAGGTTTTGGCGCAGCGCACGGTCGGTCTTCATGTCCAGCGCCGAGAAGCTGTCGTCAAACACGTATATCTCAGGGCGCTTCATAACCGCGCGGGCTATGGCCATGCGTTGGCGCTGTCCGCCCGAGAGGTTGGAGCCGCCCTGCGCTATGTGGTCATGATACCTGTCGGGCTTCCTGTCTATGAACTCATCGGCGCAGGCTATGTGCGCGGCGCGCGCCCATGCCTGTTCATCGCCGTTCTCGTCGCCAAAGTTGAGGTTGGATGCTATGTCGCCCGAGAACAGCACGTTCTTCTGCGGCACATAGCCTATCAGCGCGCGCAGGTCGTTTATCTTGTATTCGCGCGCATCCACGCCGTCTATCAGCACCTCGCCAAACAACGGGTCGTACAGGCGCGGTATAAGTTTGAGTATGCTGGACTTTCCCCTGCCCGTGCCGCCTATTATCGCGGTTATCTCGCCCGGATGGGTCTCAAAGCTCACGTCCTTGAGTATGGGCTCCTGCGCGCCGGGATAGGCAAAGGTGACATGGCGAAACTCCACCGTGGAGCGCAGCGGGCGCTTAGCGGCATCGAACTTGCCGTCCTTTATGCTGCTCTCGGTCTCCAGCACCTCGGCTATGCGGCGCGCGCAGGCATAAGTCGTGGGGAACATGAGTATTACCAGCGCAAACATCATTACCGACATTAGCACCATGCTTATGTACTGGCTGTTGGCGACCAGCGAGCCGACCTCCATGACACCGCTCTCCACATAGCGCGCGCCCAGACCCAGCACTGCAGCCGTGGTCACGCCGAATATCACGTTTATCGCGGGCATGAGCAGGCTGGTTATGCGGCCGGCAGTCATGGCGGTCGCAGCATAGTCGGAGTTGGCCTCGTCGAAGCGGCCGCTCTCGGTCTTTTGCTTGTTGAAGGCGCGGATTACGCGCACGCCCTCCAGCGATTCAAGGAACAGTCGGTTTATCCTGTCCAGCTTCTGGCGGAGCATCACCGAATAGCGCGAGGCCAGCATCACTATCGCGCCGCAGCCTATAAGCAGCACAGGTATCGCCACACCCAGCACCGAGCTGACCTGACCGCCGGTAGCCGCCGAGAACACCAGTCCCGCCACGGCCATCATGGGCGCGAGTATGCCTATCCTGAGCAGCATGGTCAGGAAGTTCTGCACATTGGTTATGTCCGACGTGCTGCGCGTAACCAGGCTTGCCGTGCCGAACTTGTCCAGCTCGGCGGCGGAAAAGTCCTGCACCCTGTCAAACACCTGTCCGCGTAGCTGAGCCGCAAAGTCGGTGGATATGCGCGAAGCTATCCTCACCGACAGGAAGTTGACCACGCATGCCATTATGGTTATCGCAGCCATTATTATGGCCAGCACACCTATCGTTCCCTTAGCGCCCCCGGCCACGCCGCCGTTTATCATCTGCGCCAGCAGCGAGGGCAGCAGCATCTCCGCTATGGCCGCCAGCAGCACAAGGCCGGTCAGCCCTGCTATCTGCCGCCAGTTGAGCTTTACCCTTGAAAAAATCGTCCGCATTCCGTCCTTCCCCTTCCATTGTGATTGGCGCGCTATTGTCCGGCGCCATCCGCTTATGTCCTGCCGCGCATTCAGCGCACATCGCCGCAATGCCCTTCATAGGGCATGCTCTGCATTCTGTCCGGCGTTCTGCCCGCTCATATGCCGCGCCCATCATGCGCGCATACTCGGCATACCGGCTTTCTGCGCGGTATTTACGCCGCATTGCTTGCGGCCTTCTTCCATGTTTGATATTATAAGGTGTACAGCGACTGTAATGTCAAGGGGGGGCATATCGTGAAAAACCCAAAACACCTGTATACAGTTGGGCAATTTGCAAAACTTAATGATGTGAACAAGCGCACTTTGCATTACTACGACGAGATAGGGCTGTTTTCGCCCGAATACAAGGGAGAGAACGGTTACAGATACTACACCTGCTTTCAGACCGTGCAGCTGGAATTCATACTCACGCTGCGCAGGCTGGGGCTGTCCATAGACGAGATAAAGGCCTACACGCAGCAGCCCTCCGGCGAGTCATTCGTGCAGATAATGGCCGAGCGGCAGCGGCTGATAGACCGCACCATGCGTCAGCTAATGGAGACCAAGTCCTTTCTGGAGCAGAAGGCCGACAAGCTGAAGCTGAGCCTGAACGCGCGCCACGGGCATGTAGAGACTATAGAGCTGCCCGAACAAAGGCTGCTGCTGTCCAAGCCCATAGCCGTGCGCTATGACGACGTGGACTTTGAAGTTGCCGCTGATTTTGCGCAGCGGCTCAAGGGAATATTTGGGCTATATGACAACTTCGGCAGCCGCATACCGGTGGACAGTATAGTGGCCGGAGACATGGACGCATACGAGTGCTTCTATGCGATAGACAACAGGGACGAGGGAGAATGCGATGAGCTGCGTCCGGGCGGCACATATCTGCGCTCGTTCTGCGTGGGCGACTGGCAAAATCTGCACTGCGTATACGGCAGCATGCTGACTTATGCGCGCGAGCATGGTCTGGAGCTTTACGGATACGCATACGAGGAGGGCTTAAACGAACTGACACTCCAGCGCCGCGAGGACTACATAACTATGATAACGATTGCCTGCCGTGAGCGCAGGGAGTGAAGCGGCGGCTTAATCTGGCGCGTTCAGTAGTATGGTTTTAGGAATTAAGGAGGCTCAAAATGGAGTTTAGAGAAATTGACAAATCCAACTACTGGGATTGTATATCATTAACTATTGATGATGGTCAAGAGGGCTTTGTTGCCGATAACAAGCAGTCCCTGGTGGAAGCGGCTTATGAGACTGGACTATATACCTTGGGAATATATCTTGAAGAAACCATGATAGGGTTTATACTATACGACTATGATGAAACCTTCCCCGGCTGGTCCATGAGCCGCTTTATGATTGGCAAACAGTTTCAAGGAAAAGGCTATGGAAAGCAGTCAGCCATTGAGTTTATTGAGTACTTTAAGTCCAAACACAATGCCGATAAGCTATATATCAGCGTGTCCTTAGAAAACATAGTTGCGCGCAAAATGTATTCTTCTATCGGATTTACAGAAATCAAAGAGGTGGAATATACATTGGGAGACAGGCATTATCGGGAAATGCAAATGGTAAAGGCGCTTTAGCAATTATGCCGCCTTTATATTGAAGGAAGATTCGAGAGAAACCTTCCTTGCCAAAACAACAGCCGACTATATTCCAATATATAGCAGGAACATCGCATGTGCATGAGCAGCTTTTAAGGCACGGTCTGTTTGACATGCGCTATGCCCTGCATGCCCGCTGTTTGCGCACAAAGAGCGCCGCCTTCACATTTCAAAGGCGGCGCTCGATTTGTATTCACATTCTAGTGTTTGCCCATATTCAGCCTGCGAGCAGCTTAATCGCCCGGCGCGGCATCATCTGTGCGCGGATATCTTTGCAAAGTATTCCTGATCGGCGGCGCTGTCCGTCATGGGACGTATCACGGCATCGGGTTCGCCCGCCGCCTTCATGTGTGCCAGCATGCGCGTGCGCATCTCGTCGCGCACCTGCGCATAGGCGGGATCGCGCACCAGATTCACGCGCTGGTACGGATCGCGCTCATTGTCATAGAGATAGGTCTCCATGTACTCATCCGCGTATGGCTGAGAGTAGGTCGCGCCCGGCGCGCCCACCGCGTACAGATAGCGCTCGGTGCGCACGGCGCGCCCGGTGTGGCTCTCGCTTATCTGCATGTATACCGAATCCGTCCAGTTCTGCGCGTTGGCAGCCTGAAGCGGCGCGCCGCAGAAATCTCCCGGCACGGCTATGCCCGCCGCATTGAGCAGCGTGGACGGTATATCCATGAGGCTGACCATGCGCTTGTCGCGCACACCGCGCTCAAAGCCCGGGCCGCTTATCAGCAGCGGTATATGCGTGCAGCCGTCATGACAGGAGCGCTTGTACTCCATGTTGCGCGTGCAGAAGTGGCTGCCGTGATCCGATGAGTACACTACGACCGTGTTATCCAGCTCTCCGCGCCGCTCCAGCGCGTCCAATATGCGCCCGAAGTTGCTGTCCAGCGAATTTACGCAGCCCAGATAGTCCGGGTAGTTGGCGCGCCAATCGCCCTGAGTACCTTCAAGATCGCCGGGAACGTCATAATCCGCAAATCGCTCGCGCGAACCATGCGGGCCTTCGTAGCAGTTATGATCGTTCTGGTGATGCGGCTCTATGTAGGATATCATCATGAAGAACGGCTTGTCATCGGGCCTGTCGCCGTCTATGAACTCCAGCGCAGCATCTGTCACGGCATCGGCGCGATATCCCGTCCACTCATATCTGCTGCCATCGGCGCGGAACATATGCCCGCCATAGCCATGCGAGGTAAACTCCAGCACGTCCGAAGCTATCCAGAAGTCGCGATAGCCGCCACGGAACTCCTCAGGTATGGCGCTGACCTCATAGCTGTTCACGCCGTGAGTGGAGGCCAGATGCCACTTGCCGCAGTAGCCTGTGAGATAGCCCGCCGCATTGAACTCGCGCGCGATCGTGTCCACATCGGTAGGCAAGCCAAGGCCGTTCACCTGACAGCCCAGCGAAGCCGGCCAGCGCCCGGTCTGAAGCGCGGCGCGCGCCGGACCGCACACGGGCTGACAGGTAAACGCATTCTCAAACAGCGTGGCGCGCGCTGCGAATGCATCCAGTCGCGGCGTGACGTTCAGCCTTTGTCCATAGCAGCCGCAGGTGTCGGCGCGCTGCTGGTCGGTAAAGAAAAACAGTATGTTGGGACGTTTCATATGAATATCCTCCTATGTGATGCGCCGCCATGGCGCGTGCCGGTCAGCCACGCACATGCGTTGCGGACGGCAAGCCTGTTGCATATAGCTGCGGTGTCCATGCTGTTCAGGGTAACTTATCAATACTTTAAAGCGGAATCGCCCGCTCATTTGGCCGACAGCGCTCGCTTAAAGCAATCCAGTACCGTGCGCGCGTCATACGGGCCATCCTCGCCCGTGCGCAGTTCAAACAGGAACGGCCCGCGATACCCCGCCTCCATCAGGCCATCCAATATGCGCTTCCACGGCACTATGCCCTCGCCCGGCAGCCAATGGCGCTCGTCCACACCGTCGTAGTCGGACAGATGCGTAGTAACGACCTGTGATGCCAGCGCATTGAGGAAGCTTTCATGGCTCTCGCCCAGCAGGTGATTCACGTCAAAGCATATCGGCACATCGCCAGCAGCCTGCGCCATGGCGCGCGTCTCCAGCGAGCAGTTGGCAAGGCAGGAGCGCGGCAGATCTTCCAGCGCCACGCGCGCTCCCAGCCGACGCGCATGCTCGTCCAGCTCGCGCATGCTGAGTATGCTGCGCGCCACGCGCACGGGGCGCTCGGCATCGCTGACCGGCTCAAGACACCCATGCAGCACGAACACGCGCGGCCCCCACGCCGCCGTGATATCCATTATACGCATCAGCGAACGGCATACCGCCTCGCGTTCACTCTCCACCCAATGCGCTATATCCCAGCCCGCGCCAAAGGGCAGATGCACACTCCATACGCGCAGCTTGCGGCTCATTATCGCATCCGCGAGGGGCTGCTTGAGTGCCACCAGCTCATCCTCCCTGCCGCGCCCGGCCCGTATTGCGGCGGCAGCGGTTACTTCGGGCGAATAGTCGTAGTGTTGGTATTGGCATTCCACGCCCGGCAGCGTAGCCGGTATGCCGACCTCGAAGCAGGTAAAGCCGTTGTCCACGAAGTCGTTTACCGCTTCCGGCGGATATGCGGTTATGGATATGCCCAGAGGTATGTCGTAGCTTTGAATATTCATATAGCCCTGCCTCCCCTGTATATGCATGTGTGACTGCGCGGATACAGTCCGCGATTTGCTACATTATATCCCAGTTCATCCATTTGTGCAAGGGCGGTGCGGCATGGCTCAACCAACAATCCACTCCTGCCCGTCCGGCATATCCTGCCATGCGCCATGTATCATCTCGATAAGCTCACACTCTGGATAGCTGCGCACGACTACCGCCTCATAATACTCATCGTCTTCCAGCCATTTTGAGAAGTACAGTCTGTTGCCCTGCCTGCACATAAAGCTTTCATTCTCACCAACATCTATATCCATGCGCTCAGGCCATATTATCTGAAATTTTTCACCATTGCCGCTCCGCGTCAACATCAGAGGCGCGCCCATAAGCATCAGGTTATAGCAATCCTTGACGGCAGATAGCGGCAAGCGCGTTTCTAGCTCGGTATGTTCAGCATGTTCATCGCAGCGCAGTATATTTATTGTACGCTCCAAAAAGTCAACCATCAGCAGATAAAGCCTGCCTTCACAAAACAGCGGACGGCCCAAATACTGACCGGCATCTGCAAGCACCGGCTCTGTTACGCGTCCATCCGGATAATGCACAAGCACAAGGCGATTGCTCTTTATGGTGCTTTTGTCCGAATATAGCTCCTCTGCTTCGTATAAATCCCCCTCTGCATAGTCGCTGCCCCAATACCACTCAGCCGTGCCGTCTACCCGCTCTATGTAGAATATGCCATGAGTATCTATGCGCTTCATATGCTTGCTCCTTTATGGCTCATATTATCTCTCTTACATATTTTATCACTTGGGTTGTGACAGTGGGCTTTTGCCGCATATTAGGTCAATCCGTGATGCGGAATAGTCTCTGTTTACGATGGTTTCCTTATAGTTCCGTTTGATATCGATATATCAAGGCAACTCTACTATAATCAAGGCAACTCTACTATATCCAAGCTTATTAGCCTACATGTTAATCGGCACAACAAAAAACGACCGATGAACAAATGCTCATCGGTCTAATAGAATCCGGCGATGATCTATCCTCCCAGGCCGTTGCCAGCCAAGTACTTTCGACGTGTGAGGGCTTAACTTCTGTGTTCGGGATGGGAACAGGTGGAACCCCTCAGCCATTATCACCGGAAAATGTATATCTCTGTCAATCCGCTCGCCTTTCGCTTTCACTCAGTCTCCCTTAACCGGAAAC
>JBMNUB010000025.1:0-37851 GCA_050946055.1 Candidatus Fimadaptatus sp.
GGAGCAGGCGCGCATGCGCCGGCCACGAGCGGAACATGACCGGGCAGGGAGCAGGCCCGAAAATAAACAGGCGGGGAACATAAGCGGTCGCCCGCGATAGGAGGACGTATTATGGATCGGGATAACAATCATATAGTGCTTTCCGGTGTGCTTGAGGACGCGCCCGTGCCGGATCATCAGGTGATGGGGGAGATGTTCTATACCTGCATGCTCAGGGTGGACAGGCTGTCGGGCGTGCCGGACTTCCTGCCGCTGACCGTGTCCGAGCGGCTGCTGGACGAATCGGTGCGTCCCGGCGCGGCCATCTCGGTGGATGGACAGGTGCGCACCTACAATCGCATGGTGGAAGGCGTGGGGCGACTGGTGGTCACGGTATTCGTACAGCATCTGGACGTGACCGAGCTTACCGAAAATCACAATCAGGTGGAGCTGCACGGCACTATATGCAAACAGCCCATATTCCGCACCACACCGTTCGGGCGCGAGATATGCGACATGATGCTGGCGGTCAACCGCTCCTTCGGCAAGAGCGACTACATACCGTCCATAACATGGGGGCGCACGGCGAGACACGTTTCCCAGCTCAAGGTGGGCTGCAAGCTGCACATAAAGGGCCGCCTGCAATCGCGCCAGTACGAAAAGCAGCTGCCCGACGGCACCACTCAGACGCGGCAGGTATACGAGATATCGGTATTCTGGCTGGAGGATGAGAACGCGCCGGCTGTTCAGGAGGGAGAGCAGCAGATGCTGGACGAGGCACAGTGATGCGTTAAGGCGCGCTTAGCGCATCGCAATGCGGCTCAAACACAAACAAAATGAACTCACCTTGCAACGCTGCGAGGTGAGTTCATTTATGTGCCATATGGGGAGCTATGCGCAGGGAAGGTTACCGCTCAGGCGTCATGGCTATTGCACAGCTGTGAATCATGTGCAGGCAAGTCAGTTGTGCGCCAGAGCGTCGGCCATGCGGCGCGCATGCTGTGCCAGAGCGTCGGCTGTGCGGCGCACATGCTGCGCCAGAGCGTCGGCCATGCGGCGCACATGCTGCGCCAGAGCGTCGGCTGTGCGGCGCACATGCTGTGCCAGAGCGCCGACCATGCGGCGCACATGCTGTGCCAGAGCGCCGACCATGCGGCGCACATGCTGCGCCAGAGCATCGGCTGTGCGGCGCACATGCTGCGCCAGAGCGTCGGCTGTCGCGCATGCCTGCGCCGCATGGCTGACTGTGCAACGCGCGGAAGCAACTGTACTGCCTCAAGGCTTGCCCCGGTAAGGGGCTTTAGGCACCGCTAGGCCCAGCATGCATAGCGCCGCTCATCACTTGCCTAGGACCGCGTTTACCGCATCCTCTACGGTGAGCTTGTCGGGGTCAGTCGGGCGCTCTATCACTATCTGGCCGTCGCGCATCTCCAGCTTTACGCGGTTGCCGTCCACGCCCATCTGCTCCAGCATCTCGCGCGGTATCTGGAGACGTCCGGCGCGATCAAGCACGGCGAATTCCTCGTGGGTATCCGCGCCCTCGTCAAAGCCGTGTACGTTGGCCAGCTCCTTGGCGTAGGAGTGCATGATGCGCTCGGAGGAGGTCTTGCCGTCGCGTATTGATACCACGCGGTTGACCTTGTGCGCCAGCATGCGGTCGTGGGTGACTATGACGATAGTCAGCCCCAATTCGGTGTTCAGCTTGCGGAACACATCCAACAGGTAGTTGGAGGTCTTGAGGTCAACTGAGCCGGTCGGCTCGTCGGCCAGCAGTATCTTGGGGTCGTTGGCCAGCGCTATGGCTATGGCTATGCGCTGCTGCTCGCCGCCCGAGAGCTGGTTCAGTCGGCTCTTGCGCTTGTGCTCCATGCCGACCAGCTCAAGCAGCTCTATGGCGCGCTGGCGCTTGGCCTTGCCCTTGTTAAACAGCATGGGCATCTGCACATTGCGCCACGCCGACAGCCACGGCAGCAGGTTGCGCGCATTGTTCTGCCACACAAAGCCCACCGTGGAGCGCTTGTATTCGACCAGCTCGCGCTCGCTGAGCTTGAACAGATCCTTGCCGTCCACTATCAGCCTGCCCGCGGACGGTCGATCCAGTCCGCCTATCATGTTGAGGAAGGTGCTCTTGCCGCTGCCGCTGTTGCCGATTATGGCCATCAGCTCGCCGCGCGCTATCTCCAGCTCCAGCCCCTGAAGCGCCAGCACCTCTATATCCTTGGTCTTGTATATCTTGACAAGATTCTCACAGGTGATTATGGGCTGAGCCTTGCCGTTATTTTCCAATTATCTCACCATCCTGAAGCTCGTATACCATGTCGCCTATCTCCATGAGGCCGGTGTCGTGCGTGGTCATGACTATGGTTATGCCTTCTCCCGCGCACAGGTCCTTGAATATCTTTACCACCTGAAGTCCCGTGCCGGTATCCAGCTCGGCGGTAGGTTCGTCGGCGAATATCACCTTGGGCTTGTGGGCTATGGCGCGGGCGATGGCCACGCGCTGCTGCTCGCCGCCCGACATCTCCTGCGGCATGTGATCCATGCGTTGCCCCAGTCCCACCATGCGCAGGCACTCGCAGGCGCGCTCGCGGCGGCCGGACTTCATGCCTGCCAGCCTCAGCGCATACTCCACGTTCTCGTATGCGCTCATCATCGGTATCAGCGCCACCGACTGGAACACATATCCTATGCTGCGCCGCCTTATCAGCGCGCGCTTGCGCTCGTCCAGCTGCACTATGTCCTCGCCCGCCAGCAGCACCTTGCCGCTTGTGGGCTTGTCAAGCGCGCCCATTATGTTCATGAGCGTGGTCTTGCCCGAGCCCGAGCGCCCCTTCAGTATTGTCAGTTTCCCCTCAGGAGCGGATATGCTCACGTCCCTTAGCGCCCAGAACTGACCGCCGGGCGTGGAAAAGCAGCGCGATACGTCATATGTTTCAAGCATTTTGGCCACCTCAATCCTCGCCCAGCTTCAGCGCCTGAGCTATCTTTATGCGCGATATTATGACACCCAGTATAACCATGCACACGAGCATCACCACGCCTATTACGCTGAACAGGCGCACAAAGTCGCTGTGCTCGGTGATTATGTTGAGCGGCAGCACGTTGTCCGAGGCTGCATAGGCTATCTGTATAAGCGGTATGAACAGCCTGGAGGCCAGCATGCCTATGCCCGCGCCCGTGGCTATCGATATTCCAGATATGAATATCTGCTCGTTTATGAGCATCGAGAGTATCTCGCGCAGCGACATACCCATGGCGCGGAATATGCCGAACTGCAGCGAGCGCGACTGTATGGACAGTATCCAGTATATCAAAAAGCCCGTCGTACACAGAAGCAGCACCACTATGAAGCCCACGGTCAGTATGCCGTTTGTGCCTTGGAATATGGGGTCGTTCTTCTTGGCTACCAGCGCGGCGGAAGTGTCCTTAAAGCTGGTCATCTCTATCTCGCGCTCCTCTACGAAGTCGTACATAAACTGCGTAGAGCCGTCTATATCCATCCATATCTGATAGGGGCGCACGCCGCACGTAGCCTGTATCTGCGAGAGATTGCCCACGACCAGATAGTTGGGCGATTCGCTGTACAGCCCGTCGCTGCCCTTGGTGCGCACTACGGGCGCATAGGTAGGCCAGTAGTCCACAAAGCCATATATTATGCCGCGCAACGTCTTATCGCCCGAGGGACGGTAGTTTATCACGTCGCCAATCTTGAGTCCGTGCAGATCGCGGAAGTTGCTGGATACCAGCACGGCCTGGGAGTTCTTGGCCATGGCGTTCAGGTACTCATACCAGTGGTGGGGGAGCAGCTCGGGCTTAAACCATGCAGTCTCGCCGAACTCCTTTGTGTTTATGCCCATCACCTGCACGTTTTTCACCGTGCTGCCGCTCGTCGTGACCACGCCCGTATTGGACGAGTACACGCGCGTGACACTGTTTACGCCGTCTATGTTCAGATACTTGCCAAAGTCCGGCTCTATGTACACTATGTCCTCGTTGGATGCGGCTGCGGACATGCCGTCCGAGGACATGCTCTGGGAGTTGTCGCTCCACTTTTCCTGAAGCACCAGATCGGCGCCCGCCATGTACTGCACCTGCTCCTCGGCATTGGTGTTTACCGTGCGCGCGGTCTGCGCGTTGAATATGCCAAGGGCTATCGTAAGCATCAGGAACACCATTATGAAGCCCTGACTTGAGCGTGTGCGCAGCACGCGCAGGAAGGAGGCGTACAGCGCCGGACTCCAGAACTTCTTAAACGCGGTGAATATCAGCCACACTATCATGGGTATTATGCGCAGCGCCACCAGTCCCGCGCCGATTATGAACAGCGACGAACACATGAACAGCAGGGGATCGAGCGACGCGCCATCCATCACGCGCTGCGCCAGCAGCTCCTTCTGATTGCTGAAGGAGTAAAGTCCGTATATCGACACGCCCAGCAGCACTATGTCCAGATAGGCCTTTTGCCAGAAGGGCTTCTCGGAGCGGCGGTTCTTGCGCTGCTTGTGCGCCACTATCGACACATTGGAGAAGCGCACGACCGGGAACACCATTACGCATATCGAGAACAGCGCCGCCGCCGCACCAAACAGCAGCACCTCGGGCGAATACTCTATCGCCAGCGACTTGCGCCTTACAAACTCCAAAAAGGCGTTGGCCGACCCCAGCACCTGGCACAGCCAGCCGCTAAGGGGCAGCGCCGCTATGAAGCTCATGAGCGATATGCCCAGCGATTGCAGCAGATATACGGTGATTATCTGCCTGCGCGCCGCGCCACGGCTCTTGAGTATGGATATCTCGGCCTGCTCCATCTGCAGCATCTGCCGCGATACCATGAATATGAATGCGCACAGCAGCACGAGTATGGGCGCCTGCAGCACCCAGAGAGTCGTGTTGACCTGATTGGCCTTTACAAGGTAATCGGCCAGCACGGACTTGAACGCGGCGCTGAAGCGGAAGGAGTACATGTCGCCGAACTGCTCCTCCAGCTTGAGCGTCAGGTCATACATGTCCTGAGCGCAGTCGCCGCGCATCTTCTCGTAGTCCAGCATGATGTACCAGAGCGCGTTTACGGGGTACTTGGTGTCCTCGCGCGTCACGAAAGTGCTGTAGAATATGTCCTCGGCCATGAACAGCTCGTTTGAGTAGGCGGAGGGAGTGCGCGCCCAGTATATGTCGTCGGAGACGCTGTTTTTGAATATGCCCACGACCTTGAGGCGCAGCGGCTGGCCGTCAGGGCCAAAGTGATTGCGCAGCGTCAGCGTCTCATCCAGCAGCAAATCCAGCTTTACCATGGCGTTTTGGCTGGCTATTACCTCTATCACGCCGTCCTCGGTGGGCGCGTTTGAATACATGCGCCCGCCCACAATCTCGGAATGCTTTTCAAGGTCGCTCAGCATGCCCAGCTGCAGCGAGAACTGCTTGACCTTGTCGTTGCGCAGCACGTCGTAGTTGGCGGTTATGTTGGGCAGATAGTAGTGCTCCACGCCCTCGCGCTGCTCCACGCCGTACCACTCGGCGGCATGCAGATAGTTGTCGCGCGCCTTGTCGAAGTGCTCCTGATTTACGACCTCGTTGTCGCGCACGCTCATGGCGGCGGAGACTGACATCAGCCCCGGATAGCGGTTGGTCTCCTCCATGAACTCGGACAGATTTCGCGTCAGCATGCGCTGAAGCACCGCCTGAGTGTACATGGGATTGACGCAGGCTATGGATATGAGCAGTATATTGCCTATAAGCAGGCTCAGCACCATCCACTTTTTGTTGAGCATCTTGTTAAGTACGAATTTAAACATGCCGGCGACCTCCGCAGTTAATCAATTATGACCTCCTGGCCCTCGCTGAGGCCCTGTACGACCCATGTGTCGCCGGCGGAGGTATGACCGCTGACGATTATGCGCTTTTGCACCATGTCGCCGTCCAGTATAGACACATAGCTCTTGCCGCCCTCGAAGGTTATCGCGCCGCGCGATATCTTAAGCACGTTTTGCAAATCGATGTTCTTGCCCTCTATCGATATGTTCTTCATGCCTATCTTTATGTCGTTTGGCTCCATCTCGATGAGCGCGTAATTCACCTTGTTCTCGTTGGGCAGCACGTTCGAGGCGGATACCACGCGCCCCTCGACGTATTCCTTCTTGTTGCGCGGGCCTATGCCCACCTGAACGCGCATGCCGTAGCGGAAGTTGCCCGAGGAATTGTCTATGCCCAGCAGGAAGCTCTCCTGAGACTGCACGGTGACCAGCGTTTCACCCGGATATATGGTGTCGCCCGGGTTCTTGTTGGACACGTATGTTATCACGCCGTCAAAGGGCGCGACCAGCTGCGTGTCGGCGTAGAACTCGCGCGTCTCATCTATGCTGCGCTGCTGCTCGGCTATGGAGTGCTCGCTCTCATATACATAGCGCTCATAGTCCAGCTGCGCCTGCTGTATGCGTATCTGATGCAGCTTTATGTCGGTCGGATCGG
The DNA here is from genome assembly GCA_050946055.1 of Candidatus Fimadaptatus sp. Lineage (GTDB taxonomy): Bacteria > Bacillota > Clostridia > Christensenellales > Aristaeellaceae > Fimadaptatus. The sequence continues at coordinate 6,445 of JBMNUB010000025.1, forward strand.
TGAGCCCGCCTAGCTGCTCCCTGAGCGTGCGCAGGCTTTCCATGCGCTCCTGCTTGCCCAGCTCGAAGCTTTCCTGAGTGCGCCTGAGTGCCAGCTCCATGCGCTCAAGCTCGGCGCGGCTGCCTTCCTTTTCGTATGTGGCCAGCACGTCGCCCGCCTTGACCTCGGCACTGCGCACCACGTTTATCTTATTGAGCCGCGCCGTGCCTTCCTCCATGAACATCTCCTGCTCTATCAGGTACACCACATAGCCCGTAGCGGTGGCGGGCTTTGTGTATTCGCCGTACTCTATGGTGTATAAATCGTAGTTGGCGGACTCGGGCGTGAGCTTGTCCGCGTCTATCAGGTCGTCACCCAGCGCGCGCACGGGCAGGAGCATGAGCGCGAGCAATATCATAGCCAGCTTATTCCTTGACATATACCAGATCGCCCTCCTCAAGCCCATCGGTTATCTGCACGAGAGTGGTGGTGGCGCGCCCGGTGGTCACCTGTGCGCGCACGCGCTTGCCGTCCTCTATGCGGTATACGTAGCGGCCATTGCTATCGGTGTACAGCGCATTGGCCGGAACCACCAGCGCATCCTCAACCGCGCCGGACTTGACGAACACGGCGGCATACATGCCGCTCTCCACCGAATCGGGGATGTCGGAGGCAAAGTCAAACTCGGTGCGCAGCTCGCCGCCCGCCAGAGCTATGGCCACGTATTCGCGCCAGTTGAACTCGCGCGGCGTTATGTCGTAGTCCCTGTCGCCCACGCGCGCATACAGCGCATCGGCGGCGGACAGCGCGGAGGCCGATATATAGGCGCTGTCTATGTGCAGGTGGGTGTCGTCGGCTATGAAGAATATGGCGTCGTATGCCTTTACGCCCGCGCCCTTGCGCAGCGCCTTTGAGTACACTATGCGCCCGTCAAACGGCGCGGTTATGACATTGTTGCCCAAATCAGCCTCTATGTCGGAGAGCTTCTGCCTGAGCGAGGACAGCGTAAACTCGTCCAGCTCGCGTGCCTGGCTTTGTTCAAGGCGCAGTATGTCCAGATCGGCCTCGGCGAGCTTTACCTGCTCCTGAGTAGCCTCGCCTCTGGCAGCGCGCGCGCGCAGCTTGTCCAGCTCCAGCTGTGCGGCGCTTATCGCCAGCTGGTCGCTGCGCCTGGCAAAATCCAGCTCGGTCTCGCGATAGGCGATGTCCTTGCGCAGATCGTCGGCCTGCTCTTCCAGCGCCTCCTGATCCAGCGTGGCCAGCACGTCGCCCTTTTTGACCAGCTCGCCGCTCAGCGCGTCAATGCTCTTTATATTGCCGTCCACTGTGAAGTAAAGTTCCTCGGTGTGGGGAACGACTGCGGCGTCGTAATAGCGCAACTCGCATATGTCCTGACGCACCACCACGGCGGTGTCCAGCTGCACGCCCACGGGTTCTATAAGCTCAGGCACCGGCACTTCCTCGGCCAGCGCCGGTGTGCCAAGCGCCATAAGCGCCGCAGCCAGCAGCGCGGAAATGGTTCTTTTCATATCTAGCCTCCGCTGTCAAGCAAGTATTATCTCGTCGCCCTCGTCAAGCCCGGATACTATCTCGGTGAGCTTGCCGGTCTCCAGCCCGGTCACGACCTCACGCATGCGCCGCATGCCGTCCTCGTCTATGTAGTAGACAAACGACTTGCCGCCCGCGCGGCTTATGGCCTTGGAGTTGACATACAGCGTGTCCTTGCGCGAATCCAGCGTTATTGTCAGCGTGCCGCGATCGCCCGACTCCAGATCGACTGCGGGCTCCAGCAGCTTTAGGAACACGGTCTCCTTGTCGCCGTTGGGCTTGGGCTGCTCTATGCCCAGCTCGCTTGCCGTCACTACCTGCACGGGGTATATGACCTTGTTGCAGCTAACCTCGACTATATCGCCGGGCTTTAGCAGCGCGTGATGCTCGGTCTCGGCTGCAAACATGCTGGACTCGGTGTCGGATAGGTTTATGAAGGTCATGTTCTCGGTCGATGTATCGCCGTTTTTGTAATTGCGTATGTACATGACCGTGCCGTCCATGCCCGCTATCAGCTGGCGCTCGCTGCGCTTTTCGTTTAGCTCATCCAGCCGCTTGCGCTGTATGTACAGCGAGTCCGATATGGACTGCCGGTTAAGCTCCAGCTCCTGCCGCTTCTCCTCCACCGTGGTGGCGGACTTGAGGGCGGCTTCGTCAAGCGTGTCCAGATACAGCCTGTGGCGCTTAAGCTCCAGCGCGTTGCGCTCGTCAATCTGGCGCAGCTGAGTCTCCAGTCGCGCGATCTCGGCCTCGCAGGCGGTTATGTCGTCCTTGAGAGTTCCCATTTGCAGCTCGGCCAGCAGCGTGCCGCTGGTCACATAGTCGCCCTTTTGCACATATATGCCCTCGAAGTACAGCCCGCCCACGCCAAAGGCCAGCTTTTCTTCGCGAACCGGCTCATAGCGGCAGTATATGGACTGGGTAAGCTCCATGTCGCCGCGCAGCACCGGCGTGAGGGTGTATTCCTGCTGCTGATAGTCGCGTATTACCGGCGCAGAGCGGAATTCCTCCTCCTCGGGCAGCATGGAGCAGCCTTGCAGGCTAAAAAGTGCCAGCGGTATGAGCGCTCCTGCGACTGCGTTTTTAAGTTTCATAAGCATTTGCTCTCCTTGTAGCAGCGTGGCTTAATGTATGCTTCATATTCTAGCACAACAGGTGGCGGCATACAAGCCGAAATGCGCCGCGCACGCACCGCCATGGCACAAAAGTGCAAATGAATGCCTGCTTAAACGCACATATGAGCGTTCAATCCAAATAAAGTTTAATATAAGGTTGACAGGGAGGCTGTGGTTATGTAAAATGCAACTGTACGCGATCATGCGAAAGGAAAGCGATAGCGATGAAGAAAAGGGTGGCAAGCCTGACATTGGCGCTGGCCATGATGGCCGGCAGCGCTTCGGCGGGCGCACAGGCGCTCGATAATTCGGCGCCTTCCATAAATCTTGATACAATAAAGGCTCAGCAGGCATATGTTTACGACCGCGAGACGGGCGCGTGGAGCCTTACGCCCAACCGTGCGCGCGCGGCGCTGGATGCGGTATCCAAGGGGTTCGGGCGCGGCTCGTCCAATGCGGGTACTGTGCTGCTCTATGTGACGCTGGAGGGCAGCGCGCCGGAGAACACGCTTTTGCCCATGCTGAACCTGTGCTATATAGGCAGCGCAGAGGTGAGCGCGGGCGCGGCTTCGCTGCTGATAGATGGCATACGATACGACTTCGAGGTGGCGGGCGAGGTGAGCGCCATAGGCCCGTACCGCGCCGAGATAATGCGCGCCCCGCTCGACGAGGGCGGAATAGCAATGCTGACTGCCCTCACTGCTGAGGACGAGTTCGGCGTGATGCTGCACGGCGCAAACCGCGCATACAAATACGACGTGGAGCTGGAGGAGGACGGCGATTACTCCAGCGAGCGCATGGAGATACAGGCCGCGTCGGTGGACTGCGTGCGCGAGGCGCTTGCTATATATCAGGCGCTGGGCGCTGGCGCGGACAGCCAAAGGCTTATAGACAACTGGGAGCGGACAAACGACAAGCGCTGCGCATACGTACCCTGCGTGATATCCGAGCAGCCGCGCGTGTCGCTGCGGCTGGACAGGGACTTTGACGTGCTGAAGATGGGCGACAGCTCGTCCTATGTGCGCGATCTGCAGGAGCTGCTGTGCGAGGCGGGCTATATGTACGTCGATCCCACCACGCGCTTTAGCGATCAGACCCGTGCCGCCGTGCTGCGCGCGCAGCAGGCCATGGGCATGGTGCCTACGGGCAGCGCGGACGCGGCGCTTATAAGCGCGCTTAAGAGCGGCGTGGCCGAGGCTGCGCAGCCCGCTGACGAGCGCGGGGATGAGGCGGCCAAGCCCGCAAGCGGTGAGGTCGCGGCTGAGCCGGGCGTTACATATGAGATTGACGGCATGGCGCGCGTGCGCGTTGATTCCTTCCGCTTCGCCGGGCGCGCACTGCCCATGCGCGGCGACGATACCTCTGCCATAAGCGCCGCCGATTCCGACAACGTGCTGATACTGTTCGAGGGCGAGCTGCGCAGCCTTGCGCCGGCCTCCGTGGATGCGGCGTGGGAGTACACCGCACAGGCCACTCTGGACGGCAAGTATGGCTACGAATGCACGCTGGCCGTGGAGCAGGACGGTGGCGAGAGCTTCGGCTCGACGCTGCTGCCGCTGGGCGGCGGGCGCATGCTTGTCTGTGCCGAGGTGCCTGAGTATGCGGCAAAGAGCGGCGGCGAATGGACGCTCACGCTCAAGTTCGGCGAGACTACGCTCACGTACACGGCAAAGTGATGCGGGCAATAGCCCGCTCCAGCTTGTCAAAAAATTCTTTTTGACAAGCGTGGACGGGGGAGAAGTTCCCCAGCCACTGCCACCCCTACTAAGTTTCCATTGAAATCCTGCGGATTTCCGGGCGTGGAAACCGCAAGGTAGATATGCTGCTCTGGGAAATTGGATTTCTCGACGCAAAAATATCACGCGCCCACCGCACATGTTGCTGGGCGCTACCTAAGTCGGCGGGCTGCGAGGCCCGCCGAGCTATCCGGTGGTTTTTTGACAGTCTGATGCGGGCAATAGCCCGCTCATGTCGGAGTATCTACATATAAAATAGACCGCAGGCTTCACCAAAGTTTGAAGTCTGCGGTCTTTTGATAATGAAGCCGGGAGCGGCGGCGCGCCACATGCCTTGCCCAATGAGGGAACTGCGCGGCGCGTCTGCCCCAAACATGCGAGCGCATGGAGCACTGTGTTCATGCAGGGCGGCGCCGCGCGGCGCACGCTCCCGGCTATGTGCGATGAACAGGCACAGCATGAGCCGCGCTATTGTGCGGCGCACGGCCACAGCCCTGAGCAATGAGCATTCGCCATGCCCGCGTGGGTCATGCAAGTCATGCCGTTACGCTGAACGAATCACCCGCGCGCAGCGAGATGTCCATGACCATGCAATCGCCGTCGCAGGCAAACTCCTGCGGGACGCCGTTTACGCAGACGCAGCGGACGCTGCTCAGCGCGTGCCTAAAGCGCTTGAGGTCGAGCGCGCCATACAGCACATCCAGCCGCACTGACTCGCCGCTTACGCTGACGCGCCCCCATGCGCCGTCCACCGACCAGAACCAGCGCCCCTCATGGCGCGGCTTAAAGCCCATCTGACCGCGCCTCATGTCGAAGCTGAAGCCGCTGTATATCAGCAACAGCGCATAGCTGGCCATGGCGCGGGCGTAGCTGGCACCGCACTCTATCTCGCTGAAGGGGTCGCGCTTGAACCCGTCATAGCGTTCGCGTATGGCGCGCACCACGCTTATCGCCTCGTCCTCCATGCCGCACTGCATCAGGCTGCCCGCAAATGCGTACTCAAAGCCGGTCATGACCTCCTCGGAATACGGCACGGGGATGGCGGGCTTGCGCGCGCCCTCGCCCCACGCGCACATGGTCACGCCGCGCTCGCCGTTGCAGGCAAATACCCGACATGGATTGTTGAGGTCGCGCATGCTGACAAAGTTGTTTTCGTATATGCTCATCAGCGCGCGCCTGCGATGCCCGGGGTCGAATATGGGCGCAAGCCCCATCAGCCCCGCGTGCCAGTCGGCCAGCACCTGATCTATCTCGCAGCCGTCGCCTATCTGGTACTTTATCTGGTGATTCTCCTCGTCCCAATAGCCGCCGTCCATGTTTATGGAGGCGCTGTCGCCCAGCTGCCTGAGCGCTTCGTCGCTGTCTATGTCCAGTACCTGAGCGTAGTATCTGCCATTGAAGGCATGCGCTTCCAGCCACTCATGCCCGCGCACATATGTGTCCATGTACATGCCGGCCAGTTCATCCTCGCCCAGCGCGCGCGCCATCTCCGCGCCCGCCAGCAGCGCGCCGTGATAGAAGCCGGTCAGCCAACTGTGTGCGCCGAACAGCTCCACGTCCAGAGTGTGATGCTGCCGTCCGGTCATGACTCCCGTGCGGCCATGATCCCAGCGGTCGGGATTGCGGTCGCTCCAAGCGTACTCTATGCACTTCTTTATGCCCGGCCATACGCCGCGCAGCCACTCGTCGTCGCCGCACAGCTTCCACTCGCGGTAGCACTTCATGACCGTACCCATCTGCCCGTCCACGCAGGCGCGGAAGCTGCTGCGCGGCGCGCCCAGCGGCAGCGCCATGCGGAAGGCCATGCGCCCATCCTCGTCCAGCGAATATCGCATCTCGTTTTGGCGCAGCCCGCGCTCCAGCGCCGGGAACAGGAAGGGCAGGGCATAGGCATAGTTCCATACGTGCTGGCAAGTGCCTTCGCAGCTGCCGCTGTCGCGGTTCACGCCCTCCCAGCCGTAGAAGTCGCCCTCGTCCAGCCGCAGGCAGGTGCTGCTCTTGAGCGTGCAGAGATTGCCCTGTATGGCATCCAGCACGCACTCGTCCAGCGTGGACTCGGCCAAAGCGTCGGCAAACAGCTTGGAATCGCGGTAAAGGCGCGGCCAGTTCGCAAGGCAATAGCGCGCCGCATCATCAGCGTCCGAAAACAGCTTGCCATAGTAGTAGCGCCAGTCGGGCCGGTCGCCCTCGGCGCTGCGCTCGCCCCAGTACTTGCGGCAGTTGGGCGCGTACCAGCTCAGCACGAAGCGCAGCGCGCGCGTCTGCCCGGGCGCTATCTCCGCCGAGGCGGTCAGCGTGGCTATGTCGGGCTTGCCACTGGAGGGCGCGTCGTAAGTCCTCGCGCGCATTGCGCCCGGCGCGCCGAAGTCGTTCATGAACATGGTCAAATCGTCGAACCAGCCGCCGCGATACCAGTACAGCTGATGTCCTACTTCCGCGCAGTCGGTGGCCAGCGCTATGCTGCCGTAGTCGCATGAACCCTCGTCCCGGCAGGCGCTGTTCATGGTGAGGATGCTCATGCCGTCTGCGGATGCGTACTCATTCATGCCGTAAGCGGGCAGGGGATTGCCCGCCGACAGCGCTATCGTGTAGCGCAGCGGCGCATCGGAAGTGTTGGTCACGCTGAACTCGAACATGGCCGCCGGTATGCTGCTGTCGCGCTCGCAGGAGGGTATGAACGGATTGAACGCGGCAAGGCGCACGCTGCCGGGAAAGCGCTCATCGCCATAGTCCACCTGTGCAAACGGGAATTGCGCCGAAAAGCTGACCTCCTCAAAGTGGCGCATGCCGGCCAGCGTGCCGCGGTTGGGGCCATGACCATAGCCCCAGGAATGGTTGCCCACGTGCAGCCCGCCCATCAGACTGCGCGTGGTATCGCCCTGCAGGAAGCGCCAGTCGATTACGCGCCCGTCGCGCTCGGCCTTTATCGCAAAGCCCGAGAACGGATTGATGCTCTCGCGGTCAGGCCGCCCCAGCAGCTCCCAGTTGACGAGCGAGCCGTTGCCCGCCAGCGCCACGCTGCCCGTGCCTATTCCGCCCAGCGGAAAGGTTATGTTGGCCAGCTGCGCGCCCGAATATGTCTTCAATGCACATCACCTCCGGGTTGGATTATATGCGCGTATTATAACAGCGGCACGTGCAAAAAGCAAATACAATGTGCATGGCAAAGCGATTTTCTCGCAATTCGCCTGATGGAAAGCGCCATCTTTCCCGCGAACATGCACGATACTTGCGCTGCCGCCGCGCAAGCGCCGGTTGGGGCATAAGCAGGATATGCGCAGCGAAATTTTATGGCGCTGCTGAATGCCAATATGCGATAATAAAAAGTGTCTGCTTTTCGAAACTCTGTTGACATAATGGATGATGTGTACTATACTTTATAATGGAGAGGGCGAGATGGCAAAATCGTTTCGGACGTAAGTCCAAGGCTCGTTGCATTGGACGTTTGCCGTAAGCCCTCTTTGCACCATATGTTCTGATTTTATCCACAGCTTTATATATCGCACAGATGTGAACCTTGACGACATGCATAATGCCGTCTGTTTTTTTGCCGCAAATCGGATCTTTAAGGCTTGAGCTATATAATGGGCGCTTGACATTTCGTTTAGTTATCACTCGGGAGCGCTGAAATTTCTGCCCGATGCTGCGCTGACTGCGCTCAAATCCGTGCGGCAGCTATTGCAGTTAACGCTTAGCTCTCAGAGAATGCGAATAATCGACGCATTTCGCTTGATTAATATGCGCAAAAAGTGGTATTATATAATGGCGCGGATATTTGAGACGCGCTTGAATCGATAAGGTATTTGAAATGCTTAAAATATAGCGCGGCGGGGCGGCATATCGCCCGCCGCAGGAAAGGCGATGCGGATATGCTGGAGATACGCAATCTTTCATACAAGGCGCAGGATGGCGGCGCGCGCACGGATATACTGAGCGGCGTCGATCTTACGGTGCGGGACGGCGAGTTTCTGGTCGTGACCGGCCCCAATGGCGGCGGCAAGACCACGCTGGCGCGCACCATAATGGGACTTAAACAGCCCACGGGCGGCAAGATAATATTCGATGGCAAGGACATAACCAACCTGAGCGTCACCGAGCGCGCAAGGCTGGGCGTGGGCTATGGCTTTCAGCAGCCGCCGCGCTTTAAGGGCATGCGCGTGCGCGACCTGCTGGAGCTGGCCGCGGGGCGCGATGATCTGTCCACTCAGGAGTGCTGTCAGTTCCTGAACAAGGTCGGCCTTTGCGCGGGCGACTACATAGACCGCGAGGTGGATACCTCGCTGTCGGGCGGCGAGGTGAAGCGAATAGAGATAGCCACGATACTGGCGCGCGATCCCAAGCTCATGATATTTGATGAGCCGGAAGCGGGCATAGACCTGTGGTCGTTTGCGCGGCTCACCGACACCTTCCGCGCGCTGCATGAGCGCACCGATTCCACGATAATCGTGATATCGCATCAGGAGCGCATAATCGACCTTGCCGACAGGATAGCCATAGTCTCCGACGGCAGGATAACCCGCCATGGCCCGCGCGACGAAGTGTTCCCCGAGATACTCGCCGGCGCTGAGCCGGGCTGCAAGTACATGGCAAAGGAGGACGAGGCGCAATGAACAACATAGATTGGGAACTGCTTAAAGAGATTGCAGAGCTTGAAACCGTGCCGCAGGGCGCATACAACATACGCAAGAACGGCCAGCTCGAAGGGCGCTCGTCCAGCGCCAATATCGAGATAGTCACCAAGACCGACAAGCCGGGCATAGAGATACACATAAAGGACGGCACGCGCGGCGAATCGGTGCATATACCCGTTATAATGACCGAGAGCGGCCTTAACGAGACCGTGTACAACGACTTCTTCATAGGCGACGACTGCGACGTGACAATAGTCGCGGGCTGCGGCATACACAACAGCGGCTGCGAGACCACCGAGCATGACGGCGTACACACCTTCCGCGTGGGCAAGCGCTCCCGCGTGCGCTATGTCGAGCGCCACTACGGCGAGGGCGAAGGCACGGGCGAGCGCGTGATGAACCCGCAGACATACGCATATCTGGACGAGGGCGCGTTCCTTCAGATGGACAACACCCAGATACGCGGCGTTGACTCCACCAAGCGCTATGTCAAGATAGTGGTGGGCAAGGGCGCGGAAGCCGTGGTAAACGAAAAGCTTATGACGCACGACCGCCAGACCGCCGAGTCCGAGATGGACGTGGTGCTGGCCGAGGAGGGCGCGACCGGACGCATAACCTCGCGCTCCGTGGCGCGCGATACCTCGGTTCAGGTGTTCTACCCGCGCATGGTGGGTCAGGCGGATTGCTTTGGCCATGTGCAGTGCGACTCCATACTGATGGATGACGCGCGCATAAAGTCCATACCCGCCATAAGCGCCGAGCACACCGATGCGCGCCTGATACACGAGGCCGCCATAGGCCGCATAGCGGGCGAGCAGATACAGAAGCTGCTGACGCTGGGGCTTACCGAGGAGGAGGCCGAGGAAAGGATAATACAGGGCTTCCTGCGCTGACAGGATAAGGGCAAGTATGTGCGCCGCCGCTTCGCGCCTATGCGCGGGGCGGCGGCTTTTTGCATGGAATCGCAGGCGCTGGCACAAGTTTGCCGCGCGGCATGGAAGTGATGAAAGCGGGCAACTCGCCGTGCGGCATGGGAGCGCTGCGTGCGGGCAATCTCGCCGCGTGGCATGGGAGCGCTGCGTGCGGGCAATCTCGCCGCGTGGCATGGGAGTGCTGCGTGCGGGCAATCTCGCCGCATGGCATGGGAGCGCTGCGTGCGGGCAAACTTGCCGCGTAGCATGGGAGCGTCGTGTGCGGGCAATCTCGCTGCGTGGCATGGGAGCGCTGCGCAGCATGGAAGTGCTTCACTTGGGCAAACTTGCCGCGCGGCATGGGCGCGATGCAAACGGGCGCTCCCTCCGCACCGTTGCGCGCATACATGTAAAGCGACTTGCGCAGTCGCGCGGCATGTTGTACAATTAGCATAAGCCGGGCGCGGCACGCGGTGATGTGCGCGCAAATACATGTGAATATGAAATACGAAAGCAGGGATATTAGCTTATGGCAGACAGCATAAGGCCGGGCGTGTACCCGACGATGATAACGCCGTTTACCGATGACAATGAACTGGATATGGGCGCGGTGGATGCGCTCATCGAGTACTATGCGGAGTGCGGCTGTGCGGGCGTATTTGCGCTTTGCCAGTCCAGCGAGATATTCTTCATGTCCGACGATGAGAAGCGCGCGCTGATGAAGCGCATAAGCGCCGCCAATCGCGGCCGCATGCAGCTGGTGGCCTCCGCGCATACCGCCGAGGACATGCAGACGCAGATAAAGCAGCTGGCCATGGTGGGCGAGTGCGGCGCGGATGCCGCCGTGATAATACTCAACCGCACCGCGCGCAGCTACGAGAGTGAGGACGTGTGCAAGCGCAACATAGAGCGCATACTGAATGCGCTGCCCGACATGCGCTTTGGCATGTATGAAAGCCCGTATCCATACAAGCGCGTGGCGTCGCCAGAACTTATAAAGTTCTGCGCCGGCACGGGGCGCATAGTGTTCATAAAGGACACCACCTGCCGCGTTGCGGCGCTCAAGGCCAAGCGTCAGGCCGCAGAAGGCACGCCCCTTATGATATTCAACGCCAATACCGCCACGCTTCTGGATTCGCTGCGCGCGGGCATCAGCGGTTTCAGCGGCGTTATGGCCAACTTCCATGCCGATTTGTACGTGGCGCTCATGCGCCTGCACGCGGCGGGCGATCCCCTTGCCGACAAGCTGCAGGCGTTTTTGACCATGGCATCGTGGATAGAGAACCAGCTCTACCCGGTGAACGCCAAGGCATATAGGCGCATGCTGGGCATGGATATAGGCATACACACGCGCAGCAGGGACGTAAGCCAGTGGAATCCTACCTTTGAGTCCGAACTGAGACAGCTGCATGCGCTGGAATGCGAGTGGCGCGAGCAGGTCGCCCAAAGGTAAATCCGCGCAAGCCCGCATGTGCCGCATTAACTATATAAACAAAAGCATCGTGCCGCAAGGACAACAACCTTGGCGGCACGATGCTTTGCTTGGAAGGAAACTTGCAGGGGATGGATGACCATGGCTTACAGCAGCTAGTATTGAAGGCCAATAGAAATATGAGGCGCCTTTTCCATGTATTTCTTCAATTCGCCGATGTAATGGATGTCTTTAAAAAATTCATAGACCTAATTACATCATCAAGCGAAGCGCTTATATAGTAATTGTTTTCATATGGACGCTGCTTACGTACATACCAATCGGTAAGGCATGGCTTGGGCCTCACTTCCTTTTGCAATGCAATCCCTACTTCAACGCAATAATTATCAGCGCTCCATTGAGAATCCTGAAGGAAAACACAGTATACAATTTCACCACATGCCAGAAACCGGTAATTTCAATGCTCCTTATAGCCAAGTTCTCTGAAATACTCGCTTGCGGCAAGCTTGAATCCTGCTTTGTTCATGTAATCACCATTTTTGCGGAATGCCGATAAAGAGGGGCGCATTTGTCCATATGCCCCCATATTCTTTCGCAATCATCCAGATGTTTCCGGGTTCTGGATATCGCTCGCTGATTGTCAGGTTTCAACTCGTATAGAACGCGGTTCGCTCTATCATGCTTTGGCGCGCAGAGCGATGCAATCGGCATCATGTGCCGCCTTGCTTGCGCCTGCCAGAGATGGCTGAGCCTGCATGAAGGTCTGCTATGGCAGCGCTCACTTGCCCTCATGCGCGCTCATGCCGCGCGCGAACGCCTCGCGCTCGGCACTCAGCTCGCTGTGCAGCTGCACGGGCGTCCAGCCGGAATTGGTGGCGGTGAGCATGGCCTTGAGCGCTATCGGCGCTATGCCAAAGCGCTTGAAGTCCTGCAAAAACAGGTTGAGCTGTGCGCCCGATATGCCGGCCATGACCAGCATCTCCTCGTCAAAGCTCTCATCAACCGGCGCGGCATCGGGAGCGGGCGCGCTGCCCGCGATTATGTCGGAAAGCGTCAGCGAGTATTCCTCCGCGCTTACCGGGCGCAGGCGCGCCTTTACGCGCGCGCACAGCATGCGCAGCTTGCCCAGCTTCTCGGGCTGTATGTTGAATGCGAGTATCACAGACATGTATATACCTCCATTGCGCGCCATGCAAAGGGACGCGCCTGTATTTTCATAGTGGGCCATTGTCGGCCAATGCCGCGCTGCGCATGACGGCAATCGCATGACACGCGCAGGCATGCGCCATTACAATTATACAACCCCATCACAATGCGCGTCAATGCATTTATCCATGCGTCGCGCAAGTCCGTCTATGTACTTTGCACCGATTATATGGTAATATAATGCCATGAGTATGACGGACATGCTTTTGCAGCGGGCGCATGGCCTGCGCGGGAGTCCGCATACGGGGATCGTATTTAATATGCGCGGGCGTTCGCCCGGTCAGGAGGAAAGTATGCCGATAACATATATGCCTGAGGAGAAGCTTTTCCACATCGCAGCGGGCGATGTCAGCTACATTATCCATATATACCGCGACTGCTATCCCATGCACGTATACTACGGTAAGCGCGTGCCGGGCGAAGATGTGCGCTGGTATGTGGAAGCGCCCTACCGCCGCAAGCAGATGATAGAGAGCAAGTTGCCCGACGATCCCATGTTCCTGCGGGAGTTCTTTCCGTTTGAGTATCCCGTTTACGGCACGAGCGACTTCCGCGCGCCCGCGTTCGAACTGCGCGATGCGGGCGGAAGCTGCGTGAGCGACCTGCGCTATGCCGGGCATGAGATAATGCCGGGCAAGCCGGAGTTGAGCGGCCTGCCGTCGCTGTACTGCGAGAGCGACGATGAGGCCACTACGCTGCGCATTGACCTTGCGGATGCGCGGCTGGGGCTGGAGGTGGCGCTGTACTACACTGTGTTCGAGCGCAATGGGCTTATCGCGCGCCATACCGAGTTCGTAAACCGCTCCGGGCGCGCGCTCACGCTCAAGGGTGCGCTGTCCATGAGCATGGATTTCAAGCATGCGCCCCATGAGATGATACAGCTCTCAGGCACGGCGCTGCGCGAGCACAACATAGTGCGCCGCCGCATAGGCAATGGAGAGATGTCCATAAGCAGCACGCGCGGCATATCATCGCATCAACAGAACCCGTTCATGGCGCTCGTAATGCAGGACACCACCGAGACACGCGGCGACGCTTATGGCTTCAGCCTGATATACAGCGGCAACTTCATAGCGCGCGTGGAGGCCGACATGTACATGAGCGCGCGCGTGCAGATGGGCATAAATCCGTTCATGTTCTCATGGCAGCTGGAGCCGGGCGCGTCGTTCTGCACGCCCGAGGCGGTGCTGGCGTATTCCAGTCAGGGGCTTAACGGCATGTCGGGCAAACTGCACGAAATGTACCGCACGCGGCTGTATCGCGGGCCGTGGCGCGACAGGGAGCGCCCCGTGCTGCTCAACACATGGGAAGCGGCGTATTTCTCATTCACCCATGACAAGATAATGGACATGGCGCGCAGGGCGGCGCGCGTGGGTGTGGAGCTGCTGGTGCTGGACGACGGCTGGTTCGGCCATCGCGACAACGCCACATCCTCGCTGGGCGACTGGAAGGTGGCGCGCTACAAGCTGCCGCACGGTCTGGATGGACTGGCGCGCGAGATAAACGCGCTGGGCATGAAGTTCGGACTGTGGTTCGAGCCGGAGATGGTGTCGCCCGACAGCGACCTTTACCGCGCGCATCCCGACTGGTGCATACATGTGGAGGGCTGCAAGCGCTCCGAGTGGCGCAATCAGCTGGTGCTGGATCTCAGCCGAGCCGAGGTGCGCGACTACATAGTGGACAGCGTGAGCGCCGTGCTGGAGTCGGCCAACATCGAGTACGTCAAGTGGGACTGCAACCGCCGCATAACCGAGCCGGGCACGCCGTTGCTGCCGCCCGAGCGTCAGGATGAGCTAATGCATCGCTATGTGCTGGGGCTGTATGACGTGATGCGCAGGCTCACAACGCGCTTCCCCGACATACTGTTTGAGAACTGCGCGTCGGGCGGCGCGCGCATGGACCCCGGCATGATGGCGTTCTTCCCGCAGACATGGGCGAGCGACGACAGCGATGCCGAGGCGCGCCTTAAGATACAGTACGGCGCGAGCCTGTGCTATGCGCCCGTCATGACCACGGCGCACGTGTCCATATGCCCCAACGAACAACTGGGGCGCACGGAGCCGCTGTCGTTCCGCGGCGATGTGGCCTTCCCGTTCAATCTGGGCTATGAGCTGGATCTGTGCCGCCTGTCCGAGGAGGAGCTTTCCGGGGTCGCGGAGCAGATAAGCCTCTATAAGGAGATACGCCCGCTGGTGCAGCACGGCAGGTTCATGCGCCTGCTCAGCCCATATGAAGGGCAATGCACCGCGTGGATGACCATAAGTCAGGATGGGAAGGAGTTCGCGGCGTGGCTGTACAAGCCCGAGGCCGCGCCCGAGGAGGCGTACATCAACCTGCGCCTTGCCGGGCTTTCCGAGGACGCGCACTATCGCTGCCGCGCGGACGGCAGAGTGTATTCGGGCGCTGTGCTTATGAACATGGGCCTGCCGATAGACTGGCGCAACGGCGATGATTTCTCGCAGATGTGGCTGTTTGACAGGGTGTAACGCGCAGCCACAGCCATAATCCGCGTAGCAATTTAACTCTCCCAAATAGGGGAAAGCCGCCGTCGCAACAAAGACCAAAGGCGCCCCTAATGCCTTCCATTAAAGGGAAGGTGGCGTGAAGCGCCGGAAGGGTGGGGAGCTGTCGCGTGAGCGACTGAGGAGTCTCCCCGCTTACCGCAGCGCCGGTTCAGTAGGAATGGCAACACCCTTCTTGTAAGGCGCTGAGCATATATCAACAGAGCTACCATTCAGTTGCCTTACAAGGAAAACCATAAGCCGCGCCGCAATTTGCCTCTCCCAAGGAGAGGAAAGCCGCCGTCGCAATAAAGCCAAAAGACTCCCATGAAAGGGGAGCTGTCGCGTGAGCGACTGAGGGGTTTCCCCCGCTTAACGCAGCACCGATTCAGGAGGAATGGCAACACCTCTTGTGAAGTTATGTGCATATATCAACAGAGTTGCCATTCATTTATCTTGCGGCGACGGCTTTCCTTGCTTGGGAGGCTGCCGCCGCAATTTTGATTAGCGATGTGAAAAGCTCGGGGCAAACGGTGCCATATCATCTACCCAAGCCCTGCCATACTGCGCACACGCCCGCGTCACAGCTTACACACAAAACGGCGCGATATGCAGGCGTACAAGTTCATCCTTAATAAATCAAAGCGTGCTTGACAGTACCGCGCTTTTATACTATCATCTATTAGGCAATGGGGGAGTCTGCCATTTAGGGGAGGGATAGCGATGTACGGCCTGCGCAATATGGCGCTTGCGCTGATAGTGGCGCTGCTGGCATCGCTGGCGTTTTTTTGCGTGGACTGGGAACCACCCGGGGCGTATGGCGCGGGCGAGATGGACTCGCCTGTAAGTGCGATGGCGCTGTCTGCGCTGCGCGGCGAGCAAAAGCCGCTTTCTTCGCGCGCGGGCAGGCGATTAAGGACGCAGCTGCGCACGCTCATCAGGCGCGCGCTGCGCGCTCTCAGGTCGCGGCCTTGCGGATTCCACGGCAGGTGCGCGGCACTCAGGCGCATGCTGCTGGCCATGCCCGGCGCGCCCGGCGGACTGCTCTACTATATATACATCAATCGTCCCCAGATGGCGCCGCCATGAACGAAGGTGCATACGCTAAGTCCGTTTGCATCCGTGTGCAGGTGGGCATAAACACAAAGAGATGATATTGGAGGCTAAAAGATGCTGACTTTTCTGGAAAACTTCTCCGCGCTGACCTGGCAGATGGTGGTCATGTGGATAGTGGGCGCGACGCTCATATATCTGGCCATCAAGAAGGAGATGGAGCCTGCGCTGCTCCTGCCCATGGGCTTTGGCGCGATACTGGTCAATCTGCCCTTCTCGGGCGCGACCGAAGTGCTGGAGACATTGTATAACGCCGGCATAGGCAACGAGCTGTTCCCGCTGCTGCTGTTCATCGGCATAGGCGCGATGATAGACTTTGGCCCGCTGCTCTCCAACCCCAAGATGCTTCTGTTCGGCGCGGCGGCGCAGTTCGGCATATTCTTCACGCTGTCTGTGGCCTCGCTGATGGGCTTTGACCTGACCGACGCGGCCTCGATAGCCATAATCGGCGCGGCTGACGGCCCCACCT
This sequence comes from Candidatus Fimadaptatus sp., assembly GCA_050946055.1. Lineage (GTDB taxonomy): Bacteria > Bacillota > Clostridia > Christensenellales > Aristaeellaceae > Fimadaptatus. Next base: position 23,086 of record JBMNUB010000025.1, read on the forward strand.
CGATAGTCGTAGCCAACCACTTCGGCACCAAGTATCTGGGCGCGATAGTCGTTGCGGCCTACTCCTACATGGCCCTAGTGCCGATAGTGCAGCCCTTCTGCATAAAGCTGGTCACCACCAAGGCCGAGCGCCGCATATGCATGAAGTACAACCCCAGCAACGTGTCCAAGACCACGCGCATACTCTTCCCGATACTGGTCACCGCGATAGCCGGTCTGGCCGCGCCCGCGTCGGTGGCGCTGGTCGGCTTCCTGATGTTCGGCAACCTGCTGCGCGAGTGCGGCGTGCTGAACTCGCTGTCCGAGACTGCGCAGAAGGTGCTGGCCAACCTGATAACGCTGTTCCTGGGTCTGACCGTGGCCGTGCGCATGCAGGCCGACGCCTTCCTGCAGGTGGAGACGCTGATGATACTGGGCCTGGGTCTGGTGGCGTTCATGTTCGACACCTTTGGCGGCGTGCTGTTTGCCAAGCTCATCAACCTGTTCGCCAAGGAGAAGATAAACCCGATGATAGGCGCGGCGGGCATATCGGCCTTCCCGATGGCTTCGCGCGTCGTGCATAAGCTGGGTCGCGAGGAAGATCCGGGCAACTGGCTGCTGATGCATGCCGCTGGCGCTAACGTGGCCGGTCAGATCGCCTCGGTCATAGCGGGCGGCCTGATAATCGCTCTGGTACACTAAGAAGGGAGCTTGTCATGAGCAATTTCGAGAAGTTCGTATCCACTCTGCCCATAATGCTTCAGGGCATGCTGGGCATATTCATAGTGCTGTTCGTAATATACATGGTGATATTCGCGCTCAACCGCTTCACAGGTCGCAAGCAGGCCGCGGAAGACGGCAGCAATTCCTCCGCCCAGTCAGGCGGCAACGCGGGCTAAAACTACGGCACGATTCAGCGGCGCTTCACAGCGATGTGGAGCGCCGCGCTTGTTTTTTGGATATGTATTGGACAGGATATTGTATAGGATATTTGTCCGCCGTTATTCCATTTTGCGCGATAAAGTGATATTATATGTATGGCACATTCATTATTGATTTCAGAGCTGGAGGCAGATTATGGAAGCTTTTATAGAAAAATGCGCGGATGACGGTATCATAGTTAGATAAAGGAGAATACTGCCAATGTATTCAGATGATAATGAGAAGTATATAGACCGCTGCTATCAGCTCGCCATATCCGCCGGAAAGAAGGGGTTTGACACCTTCGGCGCGCTCGTAGTTCACGACGGCAAAGTGCTGGAAGAAGCTGAAAACACCGCCGACTATGAGCATGGCATATTTGGCCACGCCGAGTACAATGTCGTGCAAAAATGCGCCGCGCGGTATTCTGACGCAATAATGCGGGATGCGGTGCTGTACACCAGCTGCGCGCCCTGCGTGCGCTGCCTTATGGCCATAGCGTCGCTGGGCATAAGGAAGATAGTATGCGGCGTGTCATATGAGTCGTTTGGATTGCTGCTGCCGTTTGAATCGGAGGTGATAGACTACCGGTCGCTTCTTAGCAAGATGGGTGTGGAAATGGAGATGGAAGGCCCGGTGCTGGAGGACAGGGGAATGCATGCGTTTGAATACTGGGGCGTAAATTACAGGCCGCTGGACGAGCTAATCAAGGAAAACGGGGATATGCGCAGGGGCAATGCCGGAAATTGATGGCGCATGACGGCATGTGCGGTTTTGCGAATATATCGCGGCGCACATGCCGCATAAGCACAACTTGCGAAAATGGAGGGACGATGCATGGATATCGCAAAATACAGGGCGAATGCGGACGAGACGGTGATAGCGCCCATGATGGAGTTTCTTGAGTGCGATGAGTGTGACGACGACTGCGGCTATACTGCCAAAGATGTGGAGAAGTGCCGCAAGCTCATATACGGCTATCTGGATGCGCTGGGCGCCATGGAAGCGGTTGACGACAGCGCCATAATGCAGCAGGTCAAAAAGCTCGTGCTGGCGCTCAACCGGCTGAACGAAAAGACCGACTTTGCGCTCATAGAGACCGATGCACGCGAGGCGCTGTGGGAGCTGATACAGTCCAGCGCCATAGAGCGCGGCCTTAAATCCGCATCCGATGACATAACCGAGGAATGGCGCGACTGGTGACAGCGCGGGCATGGGGCGCGAAGTTCTGGCTTGAGATGCCATATTCGCGCGCAAAACTGAGCAATCGCAGCATGGCGCTGCCGCGTATATAATTGCGCGGCAGCGCCACTGTTATTGGAGATGTGCTGACTGCTTATATGAGATTTGACGGGCATGGCCTTTGCAAATTGCGCAAGCCATGCGCGCGGCACACAGGTCTGCCATATACACAGGCTCGCGTGCGGCTATTTTTCGATAAAGTAAATATCTCCTTGACATGCGCCGCCAAACTACGTACAATTAAGAAAAGGTAAATCGAAAGGGGCGGGTTAACACATGAAACGCATACCGTTCAACTTTGACTGGAAGCGCATTGATGGCAAGCCGCGCTGGTTCGCGCCCAACGACGATACTACGCCGGTCGATCTTCCCGACGACTTTTGCCTGAATGGGCATCGCGGGCCGGACGTGGTGGGCGGCGCAGCCGTGGGCTACATACCCGGCGGCGAGGCTACATATCGCAAGCAGTTCAAGACGCCCGCCGAGTGGCAGGGCAAGCGCGTGCTGCTGGGCATAGATGGCGCCTATATGAATGCCGAGGTGACGTTTAACGGCGATCAGCTGTTCCATCATCCCTATGGCTATACCGCCTTCATGGTGGACTTGACCGACAAGCTGCGCTCGGGCGATTTGATGAACAAGCTGTCCATATCGGTTGAGTCGTTCCAGCCCAACACGCGCTGGTACAGCGGCGGCGGCCTGTTCCGCGAGGTGTCGCTGTACGTAGGCGGCAGCGTGCGCATAGCGCCGTGGGAGCTGTTCGCCACCACGCCCGAGGTCAGCGAGCGCCGCGCCACCGTGCGCGTACAGATGAACGTGACCAACGACGGCGATGCCTGCGATGCCAGCATAGCGCTGTCGCTCAAGGACAGCAGCGGCGAATGGGCCTCCAACGCCATAGTACAGGCGGCGCTGGCCGGGCGCGGCGACACGCCCGTGGAAGCCAGCATGATAGTGGACGAGCCGCGCCTGTGGGACGTGGATTCGCCCGAGCTGTATGAGCTTACCGCCGAGGTCAGCGTGGGCGGCGAAGTGACCGACGTATACAGGACCAACATAGGCATACGCAAGATAGAGATAGACTTTGACAGCGGCATGCGGCTCAACGGCAGGCCCATAAAGCTGCGCGGCGGCTGCATACACCATGACAACACGCTGCTGGGCTCGCGCGCCTTCCCGCGCGCCGAGGAGCGCAAGATAGAGCTGCTCAAGGCGGCGGGCTACAACGCCATACGCTGCGCGCATAACCCGCCCTCGACCGCCATGCTGGACGTGTGCGACAGGCTGGGTATGCTGGTCATGGACGAGTCCTTCGACATGTGGAACATGGGCAAGAACACTCTGGACTATCACCTGTACTTCAAGGACTGGTGGCAGTTTGACACGGCCTCCATGGTCAAGCGCGACCGCAACCATCCCTCGATATACTGCTGGTCGATAGGCAACGAGATACCCGAGATAACCGGCAAGTCAGACGGCGCATACTGGGCGCGCGTGCAGGCCGACTTCGTGCGCTCGCTCGATCCCACCCGCCCGATAACCTCCGCCATACACGGCGCCAGCGACATGCCGCCCGAGCTGGAAAGCAAGATGAACCTGCTGCACATAGACCGCAAGAAGGCCATGATAGAGGGCATCAAGATGCCTCGCGAGGTGGACGGCCGCGACCTGTGGGCGGAGCAGACCGCAGCCGCGATAGAGGCGCTGGACATAGTGGGCTACAACTATCTGTGGGAGCGCTATGAGGGCGACCGAGTTAAGTTCCCCGGTCGCGTCATACATGCCACCGAGACGCATTCCTATACCACATACGATTACTGGAAGGCGGTCGAGGCCAACAGCAATGTCATAGGCGACTTCATATGGACGGCCTACGACAATCTGGGCGAGGCAGGCGCGGGGCGCGTCATATGGGACGTGAACGAGCCGGTCGAGGGACTCATGGGGCGCTATCCCTGGCTGAGCTGCTATCAGGGCGATCTCGATCTGGATGGCAACCGCCGCCCGCAGAGCTATTACCGCAAGATACTCTGGGGTTTGGACAAGGGCATACACCTGTTCACCACCGATCCCGAGCATACGGGAGTCAAGTATTACGGCATGGGCTGGCACTGGGCCGATGTCAAGCAGAACTGGACGTTTGACGACAAGTACATAGGCAAGCCCGTGCAGCTGGAGGCATACGCCGACTGCGATAGTGTGGACTTCTATGTCAACGGGCAAAAGCGCGGCAGCTCGCCGGTCGAGAAGCTCAAGGCCTTCCTGACCGTGGACTACGAGCCGGGCAAGGTGGAGGCAGTTGCCATACGCGATGGCCGCGAGGTCGCGCGCACGGAGCTGGTCACGGCGGGCTGCGCTGCGCGTATTGCGCTCACGCCCGACCGCCCCGAGTTCAAGGCCGACGGAATGGATCTGTGCTTTGTCAAGATAGAGCTTCAGGACGCAGCGGGCGTGCCGGTAGTGGCCAGCCCCGTCGAGATAAGCGTGAGCGTGTCGGGCGCGGGCTCGCTGGCGGGCCTGGGCTCTGCCAATCCGCGCACTACCGAGGACTACGGCACCGGTCGCCGCTATACCTTCGATGGACATGCACTGGTGGCCATACGTGCAGGCCGCGCGCCGGGCAACATAGAGCTGGCTGTGACTGCGCCCGGACTGCCCGCCGCGATAGTGAAGCTCACGACCGTGTGAGGCTGAGCGGCAGGGGAGCGGCGCTAATAGCATGAGCGCTTTGCTCATGGCCAGATGACATGCGGCGCAAGCGGAACATGCCTGCGCCGCTATGCACAGGCGGAGAGCGCCGCTATGGGCAGTGCTTATGGAGCTGCTCACGTGCGTAACGCTCAAAGAGGGCGCGCTCACGGGCAACCATGGACGCAGCGGCCATGGCTGCGACACTCTGCCAAACTCAAAATTAACAGACAGCGGTTTGTGCCGGAGCGCGCGGGGTTATATAATAGATAAGGAAATACGATACCGTCCGCGCGGCGGGCGAATGCGCAAGGAGGAACGACTATGGAAAATCGCCTTATATGCAAGTGCAAGAACGTGACCCTGTTCGATGTGGACGACGCGCTGCACAACTGCAAGACCTTCCCCGAGGTGGAGAAGACCTTCATCGAAGTGCAGAAGATAACCCACTGCTCCACCGGCTGCGGCGGCTGCCATGACAAGATACTGGACGCCATATCCGAGCTGATGCACAGGTAATAATGGGCAAGAACACGCCCCGCGCGCTGTTATATCAGCGTGAGCGGGGCGTGTTTTGCGTTTAGGCAAGTGCGTGGTCACGATGCGATTAAAGCAGCTCCGTGCTTGTAAGTGCGGAGCTGTTCTTTAAAGCGCTGAAATGTGGCGAGTGCGGGCAGCACCTCGGTTCCTTGCGCGACAGCCCATTTCGGGTGAGACGGAGGGCTAGTGCGTGGTCACGATGCGATTAAAGCAGCTCCGTGCTTGTAAGTGCAGAGCTGTTCTTTAAAGCGCTGAAATGTGGCGAGTGTGGGCAGCACCTCGGTTCCTCGCGCGACAGCTTATTTCGGGTGAGACGGAGGGCTGGGGCGGCGCTTTGGCGCGATGACGGGTATGGATGCTATCGCATGAGACTGCAGAGCCGCTCTCGGGCAGCAAGGAGTCTTATTCAGGCGGGCGCGCAGCCCATTGAACGCGGGAGCAATGTGTGCTATCATGTCTGCGTGAGGCGGCAAAGCGCCCGATAATGCGATACGGATGGTGAGAATATGAACATATTGGCGATAGGAAACAGCTTCTCGCAGGATGCCACGCGCTATCTTCACGAGGTCATGCGCGCAGGCGGCGTGGACAGCACGGTGGTCAACCTGTACATAGGCGGTTGCAGTCTGAAGCGGCATTGGGATAACGCTCAGGCAGATGCTCAGGATTACCTGTATGAGCTGAACGGCGTGTCTCAGGACAGGTATGTGTCCATAGATAATGCGCTGCGCGAGCGCGATTGGGACGTGATAACGCTCCAGCAGGCCAGTCACGACAGCGGCATGAAGGAGACGTATGAGCCGTATCTGAGCGAACTGATAGCCTACGTGCGTCAGCGAGCGCCCCATGCCCGGCTGCTCATGCACCAGACATGGGCGTATGAAATGGACAGCACGCATTCCGAATTCGGGCGCTATAACCATAGCCAGAACGAGATGTACGAGCGCCTCAGCGCGGCATACTCGGAGGCGGCCAAGGCGCATGGCATGGAGATCATACCCTGCGGTGATGTGGTGCAGGCCGTGCGCGGGCGCGAGCCGTTCATATACGGGCAGGGCGGCATGTCGCTGTGCCGCGATGGTTTCCATATGAGCCTTGTATACGGGCGCATGCTACTGGCGCTTTCGTGGTACGCGCGGCTCACCGGGCGCAGCGCTGCGGATATCGATTACATGCCCTGTCCGCCGCTTGCGCCGAATGGAGATGCGGGCGATGTCGATGCGGCGGCGCTGCGCGTGCTGGGCGAAGCGGCGGACGAGGTCTGCGCGCGGGCATGAGCGGGCAAGCGCTTATGCGATGATATGGCGGCAGGGTAATGCGCACATGGATGTGCGAAGAGGTAGAGGAGAGTGGCGCGCGATATAAGGTATGGCAAATCGGGGTTATGAATGGACATGATGCGCACACAAGCGTCGGCATGAGCGGAGCGTGCTGGCTGCGCTGGGCAGCGGGTTCGCGTCTGTGCGCGCAAAGAGCGGAGCGGGCAGTCACACATTCCCGGCGGCAACATAGTATGCAGTGGAACCCCAGTAACCGCAAGGAGGAATGAACATGTCGTTCTACTCATACAAAAACGCCAACCCCGACTGCTGCCCCGGCAGAGTGTCATCTGATGGTCAGAACTGCATAAGCGAAAAGGTGTGCGTGCAGGTTAAGAAAGTTTACGATTCCTGCATGCAACAGGAACAGCTCGACGATGTGCGCGTAAACATCGGCGGCATAGCGCCCGTGCCGTGCCAGAACCACGGCTGCGGCTGCTGTCCGGTGTGCGGCTGCGATCCCTGTACCTGCTGCAACAATGACTCCTGCGCCAAGCCCGTTGCGCCCTACTGCTTCGAGAGCTGCCGCTCCTCGACCATTCAGGGCGCGATACGCAACCTGACCATAGAGCGCCTGTGCGACAGGCCCAACTTCGCGCGCATACGCGGCGTGGTCGATATACCGATAGACGTGCTGTTCACCGACGCGCGCTGCCGCGAGTTCATGGGTCACAGCACCGTGTCCGTACCCAAGGACGTGCTTTTGTGCGTGCCTGACGAGTCCATAGTGCCTTACACCATAGACACGCTGGTGTCGGCCATATGCGTAAGCGGCACGCACTGCGGCGGCAATACCTTCGATATAACCATATGCGTGACCATAGTGCTGAAGATTATCTCCGAGGTGGAGATGATGATACCCTCTTATGGCCTGTGCGCGATACCGCCCTGCGAGGAGTTCGCCGAGTCGGTGTGCGACGAGTTCTTCTCGCTGCCGCTGTTCCCGGCTACGAGCTGCGATACCGCGACCGGCGGCTGCGCCTGCAACAGCTGCGGCAGATGCTCATCCGGCTGTACGACCAGCTGCAGCACCAGCTGCACTACCAACTGCACCACCGGCTGCACTACCAACTGTTCCGGAAACTGCAACTGCTCATGCGATACATACGGCTGTGGCCACGATCACTGCCGCCGCTGAGGGCATACTGCGCCGGGGGAGAGCATGGCTCTCTCCCGGCATATTCATGCCCGCGCGCAAACGCTGTGCAGCTATGCCAAAGGCATGGGGCCTGCAAATCGATGGCACTTGATTTGAGGCGCTCGATGTGCTGAGCGCGCGCCGGGCTGAAGGCGCGCAAGGCGGCATAAGGCCGCATCCAATCGCGCCGGTGTACCGGTGATGTATAACCGGATGCGTTATGCGCATAAACGACGCTGCGCACAGAATTAACGATGGGCTGGGTCGCCAATGATATGAGAGCGCCATGTGGATGCACGCAGGCTCGGAGAGCTTGCTATGAAGCGCGGCGCATATCGCATGCCGGCTCGATACCGGCATACAAATGGACAATACTGTACATTTATTGAAGCGCGGGCGGCTCAAACGGGAATGCGAGCCGCTCAATGCGGACGTATGGACGCGCAGATCGGCCCGGACGCGCGACTATATCCGGCGTTTTTGGACGAGCGTACATTTGATGACGAACAATGCGGCCAATGTACATTGCTTGACACGAAATTTTGTGTAAAGGCGCGCGTGCGAAGCGCGTCGAATGTTGAACGAAAAGGCTTAACAATTTCTTGAAAACATGAGGATTTGTTAAAAACAGCCAACTCACTTGACAAATTTGATAGGGAGTGACTATAATAAAGCATGCAATGACGAATAAATACAGGATGTGCGACACTGCTTAGACAAGCTTTTGCCAAGTCGTTATCGCGCAATGGCGCGCGACACCATGTACATTAAGTGCATTAAGGTTGCCGCAAGCGCGCCATTTGAAGTGCGTATGCCTATTATGTCGCTTATCAATGCGTCTCTTGCCGTCCGGCATGATATATGCCGGCGCTTGTATAGAGAGAACGATTCGAAAGGTGGGGTCGACCTTGGTGAAACAGTCGAAGCAGCCCGCACAGCATGCGTATAAGCGCGCAAGCTTCTGGCGGACGGTTGCTCAGAATAAGGCACTGATCTTGATGTGCCTGCCGGCGATAGTATTCTTCTTCATATTTTCGTACATGCCCATGCCGGGCGCGTACATAGCGTTTACCAACTTCCAGTACAACAAGGGAATCTGGAACAGCCCCTTCGTGGGTCTGCAGAACTTCAAGTTCCTGTTCAGCTCCGGCCAGCTCTGGCTGCTGCTGCGCAACACCGTACTATATAATGTTGCGTTCATAGTGCTGGGCAATGTACTTCAGCTGGTGTTTGCGATACTGCTCAACGAAGTGCAGTGCAAGGTGTTCAAAAAGACCAGCCAGTCGGTGATGTTCCTTCCTTACTTCATATCCGATGTTCTGGTGTCGCTGCTGGTGTACAACCTGCTCAACTACGACTACGGCTTCATATCCAACCTTGTGCGCGCCATGGGCGGCGAGATGCCCAAGGTGTATCAGATGGCGGCGGCATGGCCGTTCATAATCGTGCTGGTCAACCTGTGGAAGGGCACCGGCTACGGCACGGTCGTGTACTTTGCGGCCATAACCGGCATGGATGCGTCCATGATGGAGGCGGCGCAGATAGACGGCGCCAACGGCTTCCAGCGCATACGCTACATAACCCTGCCCACGCTTAAGCCCACCGTGGTCATACTGTTCCTGTTCGCTATCGGCGGCATACTCAAGGGCAACTTCGGCCTGTTCTACAACCTGGTCGGCAATAACTCCATGCTCTTTAACACCACCGACATAATAGAGACTTACGTCTACCGCTCCATGATGAACAGCTTCAACTTCTCTCAGAGCAGCGCCGTGGGTCTGTTCCAGAGCGTTGTCGGCTTCTTCATAGTCATAGGTGCCAACGCCTTTGCCAAGAAGCTCGATCCCGATTACGCGCTGTTCTAATCGATAAGACGATAAGAGAGGAAGGTGCTTGCAATGTCGCAAAATACTGCGAAGGAGCATAATAAGCCGATGCATGTGCGTTTGGACACGTCGGATAAGATAATCCGCGGCGTAACGTATGTGATAGTTACGATATTCTGCCTGTTCTGCATACTGCCCTTTTGGATGATAGTGGCCTCGTCGTTCTCTACTGAGTCGGCCATACGTCTTTCGGGCTTCACGCTCTGGCCGCGCGAGTTCTCCACGTATGCGTATGAGCTGCTGATGCGCTCTCCCGACCAGATGGTGGGCGCGTACATAGTCACGATTGGTCTTGCCGTGATAGGCACGGGCATAGGTCTGTTCATAATCTCCATGACCGGTTACGCGCTTCAGCGCAGGGACTTCCCGTACCGCAACGGCATAATGTTCTATATATACTTTACCTCGCTGTTCTCGGCTGGTCTGGTTCCGTTCTATCTGCTGATAGTGCAGACGCTCAACCTGCGCGATTCCTACTGGGCGATACTGCTGCCGCTGCTTATGAGCCCGTGGCTGATAGTCCTTATGAAGAACTTCGTAAAGGCCATACCGCACGAGATAACCGAGTCCGGCAAGATAGACGGTGCGGGCGACTTTAGGATATTCTACGCCCTGATACTGCCCTCGCTCAAGCCCGCTCTTGCGACCATAGGCCTGTTCCTGGCGCTGAGCTACTGGAACGAGTGGTACTATTCCTCGCTGTTCCTCACCTCCAAGACCGTATACCGCCCGCTGCAGTTCCACCTGTACAATGTCATAAACAAGGTGGCCAGCCTCAAGAACTCCGTTGCAGGTTCCAACGTCGTGCTGACGACCGACCTGCCCAGCGAGACGCTCAAGATGGCTACGGCTGTCATGGCGACAGGTCCTATCATACTGCTTTACCCCTTCGTGCAGAAGTACTTCGTCGCCGGTCTTACCGTAGGCTCGGTCAAGGGCTGATGCACATGGACATGCTTCCCTGCGGCAGGATGCCGCTTAACAATATAAGGAGGGTACCAAGATGAAGAAAATGGTAGCTCTGCTCACCGCTCTGCTGATGGTGGTCTGCGCTCTGCCCGTCGTTGCCATGGCGGACGAAGCTGCTCCCACTGTTGACACTTCTGAGCACAAGGTGATAACTTACCTGGTGACCGGTGATATCCCCACCGACCGCACCAACGAAGTGCTGGCGATAATCAATGAGAAGCTGACCGAGAAGATCAATGCCGAGCTGGAGATCCAGTGGATAGAGTGGACCAACTGGCAGACCAACTACAACCTGGCCATGGCCGTTCAGGACGGCACCGTTGACCTGATCGGCACCGCCACCGACTGGCTGGATGCGTGGCCCAACGTTCAGAAGGGCGCTTTCGCCGCTCTGACCGAGGACATGCTCAAGACCTACGCTCCCAAGACCTGGGAGAGCGTTCCCGCTGAGCACTGGGATCTGTGCAAGTTTAACGGCGAAATCTACATGATTCCCGAGGACAACTACACCCAGTGGACCAACCATGGCTTCATATACCGCGGCGACTGGGCCAAGGAAGCTGGTCTGGAGAACGGCGTCCGTTCCTGGGAGGATCTGGGCACCTACTTCGCTTACGTAAAGGCCAACAAGGAAGGCGTGTACCCCTGGGACGCTGACGGCAACGGCACCTCTTACAGCCCGCAGCTGTCCGGCGGCTGGCAGGCCTCCCACACCGGCAACATCGCCATAGAGGGCTTCCCGGTAGGTCTGTTCTACGGCAACTCCAAGGACGATCCCTATACCCTGAGCCGCTACTATCTGGAAGGCGACGAGTTCGTCAACTTCGCCAAGACCATGAAGGAGTGGGCCGATGCCGGTTACTGGCGCACCGACGTGCTGAACTACTCCGGCGATCAGGATGGCCTGATGAAGGAAGGCACCAGCGCTGCCCGTCAGCACCACACCGAGACCTGGACCGGCCTGCGCACCACTCTGGAGAAGGCTATCCCCGGTTCTGACGCCGGCTTCTTCTACTTCGGTCAGGAGCAGGGCAACCTCGTATCCCTCAACATAACCCACGGCGCCATGGCTGTTGCCGCCCAGAGCGATGCTCCCGAGCGCGCGCTGATGCTGTACGACCTGCTGCGCAACGATGAGGAAATCTACCGTCTGATGATGTACGGCATCGAGGGCGATATGTACACCATCGATGAGAACGGCTATCTGGTTCGTCCCGAGGGCTTCGACTCCGCGACCGATGGCTGCACCTTCAACTTCTGGTGGGGCCGCAACGACGATCTGAGCCTGCGCACCGCTGACCGCGATTGGGAGGCCATCGACAAGCTGTACTCTCAGTATGACAGCGTGGCGATAACCTATCCCTATGGCCAGATAGTGTTCGATCTGTCCAGCATCCAGATGTATCTGGACAACATCTCCAACGTGTACAACACCTATATGCCCCGCATAGTGTTCGGCCTCATGGACGATCCCGAGGCTTATGTTGCTGAGTTCCGTCAGCAGCTGCAGAACGCCGGCATAGAGACCTGCATGGAAGAGGTTCAGAGGCAGCTGGACGCCGTTTACGGCGAGCAGAAGTAATTCAGAAGCGATTCTGATGCCGCTTTAGGCGGCGCATGAACCCATAGACGATGGGAGGGCTGTCCGATGTGAGAAGCGCATATGGCGCTTCGCGGACAGCCCTCCCTTTGTCATAAATATCCGGAGGCAAACATGAGCACAAAGACTAATATCAATCTCGACTGGCGCTTCTATCTGGGCGATGCCATAGGCGCGGACTTCATGGGCTATGACGACAGCGCATGGCGCGAAGTCACCCTGCCGCACGACTGGTCGGTAGAGCATCCCTTTGACAAGCGCAATGCCAGCGGCACGGGCTATCTGCCCGGCGGCACGGCGTGGTATCGCAAGCACTTCAACCTGCCCGAGTCGGCGCGCGGCAAGCGCGTGCGCATCACCTTCGGCAGCGTGTACAAGCACGCCCGCGTGTGGGTGAACAGCAACTACCTGGGCAGCCGCGCATATGGCTATTCCACCTTCACTTACGACGTGAGCGACTTCGTGCGCCCGGGCGAGAACGTGATAAGCGTGCGCGTGGAGCATGACGAGGTGGCCGATTCGCGCTGGTTCACCGGCAGCGGTATATACCGCGATGTGACGCTGGAAGTCAGCGAGCGCGCGGCGTTTGCGACCGACGGCCTGTTCGTGACCACGGTGAGCGCGGACGAAAGCGAAGCCGTGCTGAACGTAAGCTATGAGACTCTGGGCGCTCAGGGCGCGCGCTTTGCGCTGTGCGACGCTGAGGGCAGGGAAGTCGCCTGCGCCGAAGCAGAGGGCGAGTGCGGCGATGCGCGTCTGACTGTGACTGCCCCCAAGCTGTGGTCGCCCGATAGCCCCTCGCTGTATGTGCTGCGTGCGCAGACAGTGTGCGGCGGCGAGGTGACAGACGAGGTATCGCTGCGCGTGGGCATACGCACCATACGCTTTGATGCCAACGAGGGCTTCTTCCTCAACGGCAGGAACATGAAGATGAAGGGCGTGTGCGTACACCATGACGCAGGCGCGCTGGGTGCGGCTGTGCCTGCCGCTGTGTGGGAGCGCCGCCTGCGCAAGTTCAAGGCTGCGGGCTGCAATGCGCTGCGCACCGCGCACAATCCGCCCGATGTGCATCTGCTCGACCTGTGCGACGAGCTGGGCTTTGTCGTGATGGACGAGGCGTTCGACGAGTGGGAGGGCGCCAAGAACAAGTGGTGGCAGGGCCACAACGTGTACCCGCCCAAGCGCTTTGGCTATGCCGAGGACTTCCCGCTCTGGCACAAGGCCGATCTGGAGGCCATGGTCAAGCGCGACCGCAATCACCCCAGCATAGTATTCTGGAGCATAGGCAACGAGATAGACTATCCCAATGACCCCTATGTGACGCCGCTGTTTGACGAGGTGCTGGGCAATAACGATGCCAACAAGCCCGCCGCCGAGCGCCGCTACGATCCGCGCAAGCCGGATGCGGGCAGGCTGGCCGTGATAGCGCGCGAGCTGACCGGCATAGTGCATGCGCTGGACACCACGCGCCCGGTGACGAGCGCGCTGTCCTTCCCGGAGCTATCCAACAGGACGGGCTATTCCGAGGTGCTGGACGCGGCGGGCTACAACTACAAGGAGCAGTTCTACGAGGAGGACCACGCGCTGTATCCCGACCGCGTGATATACGGCAGCGAGAACAGCCACAGCGTGGAGGCATGGCGCGCCGTTATGGAGCATGACTACATCTGCGGCCAGTTCCTGTGGACGGGCGTGGACTTCCTGGGCGAGTGCAAGGGCTGGCCGGTGCGCATATCGCAGGCCGGCATGATGGATCTCGCTGGCTACGAGAAGCCTCTCTACTATCAGCGCAAGGCCATGTGGACGGAAGCGCCGTTTGTGCGCATAGCCGCCGGCACGGGCGAGCGCTGGCAGGAGCGCCTGTGCTGGAGCGGCACCGAGGGCGAGGAGCAGACCGTGCATTGCTACACCAACGCCGCGCGCGTGGAGCTGTTCCTGAACGGTGAATCGCTGGGCGTGCGCGAAGCGGGCGTGGACAACGAGTACTGCGGCGAGTGGAAGGTCGCTTACAGGCCGGGCGAGCTGCGTGCCGTTGTCGAGGGCGCGGAGGACAGGCTCAGCACGCCGGGTGCGGCAGCCGCGCTGGAGCTGCATGCCGACGTTAAGGAGCTGACCGCCGACGGTCAGTCCGTGGCACAGGTTGAGGTAAGTCTGGTGGATGCGCAGGGTCGCTTTGTTGCGGCTGACGAGCGCGTGTACTACCAGCTCACCGGCGATGCGGAGATACTGGGCATAGAGAACGGCGCGCCCGACGACCTCACGCCCTATGCGGAGCATTATCGCAACACGCGCAATGGCCGCGCCATAGTGTATGTGCGCGCGGGCCATGCCTCGGGCGACATAGTGCTGCATGCATATACGCGCTCCGGAATAAAGGCTCAGTGCGTTATCGCGCAGGCGTGATGCGTGCGCCTGCCTGCGATGGCATGCGCAGGCTATATGCAATAGCCCTTAGATAATTGTATCGACATGATGCGGCGAGCGC
>JBMNUB010000026.1:0-37275 GCA_050946055.1 Candidatus Fimadaptatus sp.
GCGCCTGACCGCAGCAAACCTAACGCACGTCTGCTTGCGCCCCATGCGCGGGAATGCTATCTTAATAGATAGGCGCGCCATGGCCTGCGCGCAACCAATACTTTGCAAAGCGGGTATGCTTGTTATGGATATGAAGGACATGATACTTGCGGCGGCGCGCGAGTGCGCACTGCCCGTGGATGAGGACATGGCCGCGCGCATGGAGCGCTTCTGGACATACCTCAAGGAGATAAATCAGAGCATGAACCTGACCGCAGTGACTTCCGACGAGGAGGCGGTTGAGCGGCACTTCATCGATTCGCTCACGCCGGTTGCGCAGGGGCTTATGCCCGCTGGTGCGCGCCTGCTCGATCTGGGCAGCGGCGCGGGCTTTCCGGGCATGCCGCTTGCGATAGCGCGCCCCGACATGGACATAACGCTCATGGATTCGCTGGGCAAGCGCGTCAACTTCCTAAATGAAGCGGCGCGGCGCGTGGACTTGCGCGTTAAGGCGGTGCATGCGCGCGCCGAGGAAGCCGCGCGCGGCGACATGCGCGAGAGCTTCGACATAGTGACCGCGCGCGCGGTGGCGCGGCTGGGCGTGCTGTGCGAACTGGCGCTGCCCTTTGTGAAGGTGGGCGGCGCGCTGATAGCCTATAAGGGCCCGGCGGCGGCTGAGGAACTCGCTGAAGCCGAAAACGCCATGCGCCGTCTGGGCGGCGGCGCGGCGCGCATAGTTCCCTGCGGACTGCCCGGACGCGACGCGCAGCTGGTAGTGGTGCGCAAGCTCGCGCCCACGCCGCGCTCCTTCCCGCGCCGCCCCGGAGAGGCCGCGCGCAAGCCGCTGTAAGCGCACGAGGACATCATCACATGGCTCATGGTCATGAGCGCTGCGTGCAATAGCAGTGTGCAAGCGCGGCATCACGTGGCTCATGGTCATGAGCGCTGCGTGCAAGAGCAGTGTCCGCATGCGCGTAATCATATGGCTTATGGCCATGCGGCATTCGCATTTCGGGTTTCCGTATATAGTATATATTTAAGCCATACATGGGCGCGCCGCGTTGCACTTGCGCGGCGCGCTCTTTTTATGCGGCCAGCACCGCGTTCTATTTTGCCATGGACGCGAATATCCCTATTGAGAGAGCATGCATATGAAAGGGAGGCGGGCGCATGGCGCATCCGGTGCTGTACATATCGCCGGACACGGCGGGACTCATATACGTAAACGGTCATTTGGCGGGCGAGTGCGATGCGGCGCAGCCGCTGGTCATGCCGGTGGCACCGCAGGGCGCGCTGTACATAGAGTATCATCCGCTCAGGGCGGGCTATATGCCGGTATCGCGGCGGATAAACATGGCGGGCGGCTGCATAGCTCCGGGCAGCGAGCCGTTGGAGGACATGTACATAGTGGCGTGGCCGGGCGCGGTGATAGATGTGGAGATAACTCCCGAGCGCTGGGGTGTGTTGAGCGGCGACCTGCGCCTGAGCGCGGGCGGCTATGAGGTGAGCATAAGCGCGGGCAAGCCGGTCACTGCCTGCTTGATGCGCGGCGCGCCGCTGATGTCGCTGCGCCTGCCCGAGGGCGCGCACGGCATACGCGCCATGGCTGCGGGCGAGGGCAGGCTGATGCTGCTGGGCAGATGCACATCGGGCGAGTTCATGAGGATGGTAGAGCCTGAGCGTGGGCGCGTACTGCTGGAGGCCACGGGCAGCTCGATAACGCCCGCCGAGCGCGGCTGTGTGCGCGTGGAGCGCCGCGCCGGCGATGAGGCCGGCCATGAGATAAGCGAGATATGGCGGCCGGGTCCGCGCGGCTATGCTTGCGAGGTGCTGTCGGTTGCGGCTTCTGTGCCGCCGCGCGCCGCATCACCGCTTAGCGCCGCGCTGATGCTGGGTCAGGCGGTGCTGCTGGGCGAGGACGGCGAGGCGCGTGCGCTGCTCAGCGACGGAGCTCAGGCGCGCTATCCCGGCATGCGCGCGCTCATATCGCGCTATGACGGCTGCTGTGCGCTGAAGTATGGCGCGCGCGACGATGCCGTGGGGCTGATGAAGCTGGTCGCGCCGGGCTATGCGCGCGTGCATGCGCTGGAGTTCGACGCGGTCAAGGGCGCGGACGGCTGGCTGATAGACGAGGTGCGCGCGCCGGGAAGGTAGACAAACCGAAGCCGCAGGCCGCGCGTGTGACAGGGGCATGAGCCTGCGCAAATTGCTTTAGACATGCTCAAGCAGTCTCCTGTGGGGCGGCTTATTCGGGCAAAGCTCAGCCGGGGGTTCGGCGGGCATCGGGCGATATGCAATATGTAGAGGCTTTTTTAAGCAGAATGCGCATTTGCAGGCGCGGGCATTGACAGGCGGATGCGGACGTGTTATCTTTACCTTAAAACAGCGCTCATGGTGCTCCGGGTTGCCGATGATGCCAAGCGGCATGCATGACATGCGCGGCATGTGCGGCAGTGGCGGCCATCGGTTTCGCTCCCCGCCACAGGCGGAGCGCACAGCGCCTTAAGGAGGGTGAAATATGCAGAAGTTTCCGCGCACCGAGGTGGCGGGCGTGTCGCTTCCCAGAATGCTCATGGGTACGAACTGGATACTGGGCTTCTCCCACACCAGCAGCGCCGCCGACAAGATGATAAACAGCCGCAACCGCAATCGCGAGGCCATATGTGAGATTGCCAGCACGTTCCTGAGCCGTGGCATAGACGCATGCATGGCGCCGTTTACCGACAATCCCGTGCTTGTGGACGGCATACATGCCGCTGAGGACATGATGGGTCAGGGCATGACGCTGATAGACACGCCCATAATAAACGTGGACGACAGCGCTCAGGCGCGCGCACAGGCTGAGGACGTGATAAAGCGCTCCGCAGCGCTGGGCTCAAAGTTCTGCCTGATACATCACACCTCCGCCGAGCAACTGGTCAACAAGAACCTGCGCCAGATAGTGCGCCTGCCCGACTACACCGCCATGATACGCGACGCGGGCATGATCCCCGGATTGTCCGCGCACATGCCGGAGCTGATAGTCTATTCCGACCTCAACGAATACGACATACAGACCTACATACAGATATACAACTGCATGGGGTTCCTTATGCAGGTCGAGATAGAGTACGTAAACAAGGTCATCTGGAACGCCAAAAAACCCGTCATGACGATAAAGCCCATGGCGGCGGGACGCTGCAGCCCGTTCGTGGGGCTTAACTTCTCCTACGCTACCATACGCCCCTGCGACATGGTGACGGTGGGCTGCATGACGCCCGACGAGGCCGCCGAGGACATCGAGATAGGCATGGCCGCGATAGAGCGCCGCCAGCCCGATCTTGAGGGACGCAGCAGTCCCGCGCGCGCCGATTCGGCGGTTATGCCCAAGTGACGCTGCATGGCGTATGAGCGCAACGGATTTGCATGGTATAAAAGAGCCGCTGACTTGCGAAATGTCGGCGGCTCTTTTGCGGCGTGACAGAGCATAAGCGCATGCCGCGCATTATAATGCGCCGGGAGCATTGCAAGCTTGCGCTTTTGGCAGGCATGACATATAATTGTTGTCATAAAGCGCGTGATGGGAGGCGGTTTGCGTGATTGAGCTGCTTGACGCGAGCCGGGAGGATGTGCTGCGCGCGCGCATAGGCGACGAGCTGTTTACGCGGCAGCGCTCCAGCCGTCACGCCTGCGTGCCTGTGGGTGCGGACGGATGCTTTATAGCCATGCGCTGCTGCGAGGTGGAGCGGCTCAGCCGCGGCGAAAAGGGCGATAGGCGCGTGTGCATATACTGCGGCGGCGAAGACATGCTGATACTGGGCGCCTACGGGCGCATGGCGGCGCTGCTGCGCGGCATGGACAGTGCTATTCAGCCGTTTGACGCACTGGCGGCGCTGCTTGACGGCATGACTGCCGACGACATAGACGTGCTTGAGCGCATGGAGCGCGATGTGATAGAGCTGGAGGATGGCCTTATAACCTCGCGCGTTCCTGTAAAGGGCGCGGGCAGCCGCATAGTGGCGCTCAGCCGCGCGCTGTTGCGCATGAAGCGGTATTATGACCAGCTGGACATGATACTGGACAGCCTTATGGCGCTGCCTCAGGGCGTGCCGGGCGGCGCACGGGCGCGCATTGCCGGGCTGGGGCGGCGCGTGGACAGGCTGACCGAATCGGTGGCGCACCTTAGCGAGTGCGTGGCACAGGCGCGCGAGGCGTATCAGGCTCAGATAGACATAGAGCAGAATCAGATAATGAAGCTGTTCACGGTGATAAGCGCGGTGTTCATGCCGCTTACGCTGATAGCGGGCTGGTACGGCATGAACTTCGACATACCCGAATACGGCTGGCGCTTTGGCTATGCATATGTGGCGGCGCTGAGTCTTATGGTGTGCGCGCTGTGCTTTGTGATGTTTCGCCACAAGCGCTGGTTCTAGCGCGCAAATGATTAGCAAGAGGCGCTTGTGCGGTATGCCTTGCGCATTATGCAGCGCACGGGCATAGGCATAATGCGGCAATATATTGCAATAAAAAGAAAGCGATGGGACGATGGCTTTCGGGGCTTGGGCGCATCATGTGCGCGGATAAACAAATATACGGGAGGTGCGCGGCCATGAGCAAGCGCAAGCGGCGCGCAGGCGTGAGCGCCAAAATAGTGCGGCCGGACGGCAACGCAGCGGCAAAGGACACATCGGCAGAGGGCGGCGCGCAGACGGGCGCGGCAAGACCCACCGGCAGGTCAAGGCCTTCGCCGGACAGACTGGCCGTGGAGGTGTTTTCGCATCCTGTGTCGCGCGGCGGGCGCGATGTGGGTGCGGCGCGGTTCTTCAGGCGGGTAGCGCCCACGCTGGCGTTTGGCATAGTGCTGTACGTGCTGCTGGAGCACTTTTGGCCGGTGCTGGGCGGTCTGGGCGTGATAATGCGCGCGCTCACGCCGGTGTTTACGGGCGTGGTGCTGGCGTTTATATTGAACGTGCCGCTCAGACTGTTTGAGCAGCAGGTGTTCTTCTGGATAAAGCGCCGCTCAATACGGCGCGGGCTGAGCGTGCTGCTGTGTTATCTGCTGCTGACGGCATTTGTGCTGACGCTGGTGTTCGTGGTGTTCCCGCAGCTGACCATGGCGCTGCAATCGCTGAGCAGCATGCTGCCCGTACTGGGCATGGAGCTTTACACCGCCGCGCAGGAGTTTGTGGAGCGCTATGGCCTGGACAAGGAGCTTTTGCACTACCTGCAATTCGACTGGAACTCGATTGCGCTCAACATGCTGGAGTGGGCGACCGCATCCATACCGCAGCTTGTATCCACAACGCGCGACATAACCAGCCGCGTGTTCGAGACGTTCATAGGCTTCGTGCTGAGCGCATACATGCTGTTTGGCAAGGAGCGCATAGTCAAGCAGGGGCGCAGGCTGTGCTTTGCCACGCTCAAGCGCGAGTGGGCAGAGCGCGTGATAAGCATATGCTCGCTTGCGCAGACCACGTTCCGGGGGTACCTCACCGGCATGCTGACCGAGGCGTGCATACTTGGCACGCTCACCGCCACGGGCATGGCGATATTCGGCTTTCCCTCGCCCGTGTTTGCGGGCGTGCTGATGGGCATAGGCGCGCTGATACCGATATTTGGTATATTCATAATGGTGGTGGTAAACGCCATACTGGTCGCCGTGCAGACCGATATATTCACGGGGCTGTGGTTCATAGTGTACATAACCGTGCTTCAGCAGTTTGAAGGCAACCTGATATACCCGCGCGTTATGGGCAATGCGATACGCTTGCCGGGCATGTGGGTGCTGGCGGCGGCCACCGTGGGCGGCACGCTGTTCGGACTGAGCGGACTGTTGCTGAGCATACCGGTAATGTCCATGCTGTACTCGCTGACGCGCGCGTTTGTGATAACGCGCGAGCAGCGCGCCGGGCGCACCGAGGCGGATGCGGAGGGCGAATCATGAACCGATGCTCATGGTGCAGCGATGATGAGGCGTACATAGCCTATCACGATTGCGAATGGGGCAGGCCGCAGCACGACGACGTTAAGCTGTTTGAGCTGCTGACGCTGGAGGGCATGCAGGCAGGCCTTAGCTGGATAACCATACTCAAAAAGCGCGAGGCGTTCAGGCGTGCCTTCTGCGGCTTTGACCCTGCGCGCGTGGCGGCGTTCGGCGAGGAGGACTTTGCGCGGCTGATAGCCGACGCGGGCATAGTGCGCAACCGCCGCAAGATAGCCGCCGCCATAGGCAATGCGCGAGCCTTTGTCAACGTGCAGCGCGAGGCGGGCAGCTTTGACCGCTTCATATGGAGCTATGTGGACTTTATCCCGAGGGTGAACGCGCCCGCCCCGGGCAATGTCCCGTCCAGTTCCGGGCTGTCCGAGCGCATCAGCCGCGATTTGAAGGCGCGGGGCTTTAGGTTTGTGGGGCCTACGATAGTGTATTCGTTCATGCAGGCGGCGGGGCTGGTAAACGACCACGAGCAGGGCTGCGCGCTGTGCGGCAGGCGCGGGGAGGAAGCTCACTCGCGGGCGGAGTGAGCCTATGCGCAGTGGGCGGCAGAACGGACGGGCTTCACCCGCTTGCGGATTGAGCATATCCGCAAGGGACGATAGCGCGGGCGCGCCTTATGCCGTGCGCACCCGGCACACGGGCAGCGTGTGCGCTCGGCGCAGCATCGACAGAGCGCGCTGCTATGTACATAAGATGATGCCGGGAGGGTCGGGCTATGCTTAACTGGGATGAGATAGAGGAGGCGGTGCGCGGCTGTGAGGCCTGCCGCCTCTGTTCGGGCAGACACAATGCCGTGCCGGGCGAGGGCAGGCGCGACGCGGACATAATGCTGATAGGCGAAGGCCCGGGCGAGCAGGAGGACTTAAGCGGCAGGCCGTTCGTGGGGCCGGCGGGTCAGCTGCTGGAGCGCATGCTGGCATCGATAGGGCTGGAGCGCGGCGATGTGTTCATAGGCAATGTGGTCAAGTGCCGCCCGCCGCGCAACCGTCAGCCTGAGCGCGACGAGGCCGAGGCGTGCCTGCCGTATCTGCGCGCACAGGTGGCGCTGGTGCGTCCGCGCATAATCGTGCTGCTTGGCGCGACTGCGGCGCGACACGCCATAAGCACGGACATACGCATAACGCGCGACCGCGGCACATGGTACGAGAAGGACGGCGTATGGCTGATGGTGACATATCACCCGTCGGCACTGTTGCGCGATGCATCGCTCAAGCGCGCCGCGTGGGACGACCTGCGCAGCGTGCGCGACAAGGCGATAGAATTGGGCATAATGAGCGATGGGTCAGAGACAGGCGAGTGATGTGCGCGGCGTGTGAGCGTGAGCGGCGCACGTCCGCGTTGAGTGGCTGCGTCGCACATTGGCCTGCGCGGAACACAAGCCATGTGAGCGTGAGCGGCGCGTCCGCGTTGAGTGGCTGCGTCGCACATGCGCCTGCGCGGAGCGCGGGCAGGAGCGACGCTTGGGTGCAGAACGATTATTGGTGTGCATGGCAGGGCATCTGTCAGCGCGGTGAGCGCAGGCGGATGCCCGTTTTGATGGACATGCATCATTCTTGCGCATCGGGACAGCATATGAAGCGGGAATGTCGGGAGGTAGACAATATGGACATGGACAGATTTCGTGCGGAGCTGCGCGCGTTTGTGGATGAACTGTACACGGGCGAGAACAAGGTGCTGGTATACGGCGAAGGGCCGCTGCGCCCGGAGCTGATGCTGATAGGCGAAGCGCCGGGCGAGCAGGAAGCGCTGGCCGGGCGGCCATTCGTGGGCAAGGCAGGGCGCAATCTGGACGAGATGCTGGAGAAGTGCGGCCTGACGCGCGCGCAGATATACATAGGAAACGCGGTCAAGTTCCGCCCCGTCAAGCAGAGCCGCGCCGGGCGAACCGTCAACCGTCCGCCCACGCAGGAGGAAATCGGCCTGTTCAGACCGTGGCTGCTGCGCGAGATAGACATAGTGCGCCCCGCACTCATAGCCACGCTGGGCAATGTGCCGCTCAGGGCGCTGACGGGCCGCGCGCTGACCGTGGGGCAGGAGCATGGGCGTCTGCTGGTCGAGGGCGGCATGCGCATATTCCCGATGTATCATCCCGCATCGATGATATACAATCCCTCGCTCAAGGCGGTGTTTGAGGAAGACCTGCGCACTCTGGCGGGCATAGTTGCCGGTCAGACGCGCTGAACGGGTGTATATATCGCGCATATATGCAAGGCATATGCCGGACGCTTTCTTTGCGCGGCAGCGCTCTGAATTGTGAGCAAATGGCGCGGATGGTCATTAGTGGATTGTTGCCATGCGCATTAGGCGGTATCGCCATGCTGGGCGCAATCGCAATATGCCCCCTGCGCTGTCGATTGGCGAACTGCCATAGCGCAGAACTTCAGCGCAGCTAGCTATTGCCGCGCGGCGGTGCAATGAGCTGAGCTGTCAGACATGGTGAGCAATCAGCCGGTGTCGTGCGGCGATGCAAGAGGTTGAGCAGACAGGCATAGTGCGCAGTCAGTCAGTGCCGCCCTGCGGTGCAAGTAACTTAGCAGTCAAACATCGCCCGCAGTCAGCCGACACAAGTGATATGCCCATGCCGCGTAACGACGTGTTTACGCAATATGAGCAGTTGCTTTTGTGTCGCGCGATTGACAAACGTGTTGAGTGGCAATAAAATGATATCTGCGCGGCGGCAGTGCGCGCTTAATAAAATGAAAGAAGGCTTTCATAATGCTGTTGCAGGTATTGATACTTAGGCAGATTGATTTGCTGGCCGATCTGCTGGCCGAGTTCACGCGGACAGGGCTGCAAGGCTCAACTGTCATCGACTGCGAGGGCGCGCTGCAGGTGCTGGGGCAGGCGTCGGTGGACGCTCCGCCGATATTCGCCTCGCTGCGCAAGTTCCTCAATCCCGATCAGGAGCACAATAAGCTGGTTTTGACCGTTATGAGCGAGGAGATGTATCCCAAGGCGCGTCAGGCCGTAGCCAACGTGATAGGCGACATAGACGCCCCCGGCACGGGCATAATGTTCACCGTGCCGATAACGAATGTGGAAGGACTGGCGAAGCGCAGGAATGGATAATATGATACTCTGCCTGGCCATCGCCATGGGCTGCGGCCTGCTGTTCAACCGCATAGCCAAGCGCATAGGGCTGCCCAACGTGACGGGATACCTGGTGGCCGGTCTGCTGATAGGCGGCAGCGTGTTCAAGATAATACCCTTTGAAGCCGTGGAGCAGCTGGACAGCATAGTCACGGTCGCCTTGGGTTTCATAGCGTTCTCGATAGGCGGTGAGTTCAAGCTCAGCTACATACGCCGCCTGGGTACGCGCATGATAACCGTGACCTGCTTTGAGGCGCTCACGGCGGTGGTGCTGGTGGATGCGGCGCTTTTGATATGCGGCTTCCCGCCCGCCGAGGCCATAGCGCTGGGCGCTATAGCCGCCGCTACTGCGCCTGCGGCCACGCTTATGGTCGTGCGCCAGTACAAGGCCGACGGCCCGGTAACGCGCACGCTGCTGCCGGTCGTGGCCATGGACGACGCGATTTGCCTAATGACGTTTTCCATATCGGTATCGGTTGCCAAGTCGCTGGAGGCGGAGGGCGGCGTGGATTACGCCTCGATGATACTTTCGCCCATAGTGGAGATAGTGGGCTCCGTGCTGCTGGGCGCGGCGATAGGTTTTGCGCTGACGTTCTGCCTGCGCTTTTTCAAGTCCCGCGCCAACAGGCTTACGCTTGTCATATGCGCGGTATTCCTTGGCACGGCGCTGGCCGACATATGGGGACTCAGCTCGCTCCTTCTGTGCATGATGATAGGCGCGGTCGTGGCCAATCTGTATGCCGATTTGGACAAGCTGCTGGACGTGGTGGATCACTGGACGCCGCCGCTGTTTTTGCTGTTCTTCGTGCTGTCGGGCGCGGATCTTGACCTGAGGGTGCTGCCGCAGGTGGGGCTGATGGGCGTTATATACCTGCTGTTCCGCTCGGCGGGCAAGTATGCCGGCGCGCGCATAGGCTCGCGCATAGCGGGGCTGGACAAGAACGTGCAGAAGTATCTGGGCATAGCGCTGCTGCCCCAGGCCGGTGTCGCCATAGGTATGACCACGATAGCTGCGGTAGAGCTTCCGCAGTATGGCAGCCAGATACGCGCGGTAATACTCTGCGCAACGCTGATATATGAACTGGTAGGCCCGGTGCTTACCAAGATAGTGCTGACGCGCGCGGGCGAGATAGCGCCTTCGCCGCGCTCGGTAAAGGCTTCGGCCAAGGGCTGAGCCTATATGATATGAAAAGCAGCCGCGCTTCCTGCGTTACATTGCGGGAAGCGCGGCTGCTTGCATACATAGGCGTGACTCGCCGCCGGGCATCGCGGAGCCTGTCCGGGTCGCGCACTCAGCTGTGCGCAAGCTCGCGCGGGGCATGGCGGCGGTGAGCGCTGTCGCGCCGCGGGGATGCGGCGCGCTTGCCGGCTGAGGCAGTGGCGGGGGCAGTGCGCGCGCTGGAGGTGCCTTCGGCGGCAATGCCGGGCGCGTACTCGCCTGTGCTGCCAGTGAAGTCAATTATCAGCGCGCGCATGCGCTCGGGGTCGGCGTTCATGCTCATGCCGTGCGCCGCGCCGGGAAACAGCTCCATGCGCGCGTGCGACTGGTAGTGCGAGAAGTTCTCCAGCGACATGCGCGCCGGTACGAAGCTGTCATCCGCGCCGTGTATCATCAGTATCGGAAGCTGCGTGCGCTCAAGCGCATCGCCGACGCGCTCGTTTATGTCTATGCCCAGCGCCATGCGGGCCATGACGCGCATTATAGCAAGCGGCAGGCGGCGCGGTATTGGCCCTGCGCAGGTCAGCACATGCTCGAACTCGGCGCGCGGCGAGGTGTAGCCGCAGTCGGCCACTATGCCGCGCACACTGCCGGGCAGATCCAATGCGCTGGCGTACATCACCGTGGCCGCGCCCATCGATACTCCGACCAGATACATGTCGCGCGGCTCAAAGCGCGCCTGCGCCCATGCCGCCCAGTCCGCGCAGTCGTATCTCTCGCGCAGGCCGTAGCATATGGCGCGGCCTGCGCTCCTGCCGTGCGCGCGCTGGCAGGGTATAAGCAGCGTGAAGCCCAGCTCGTGCCATGTGCGCAGCACGCCGGCAAAGTCTTTGCAGCCATCGCCGCGAAAGCCGTGCATCAGTATAGCCACGCGCCGGCCGTCACCGCCGGGCAATACCTCGCCGCGCAGGCGCAGGCCGTCGCGCGACACTATCTCCACCTGCTCGCGCTTCTGCGCGCGATACCAGTCCATGCCCGCGCGCATGACCGCGTCATGCGGAGCGAACTGGCGCAGGTCATCATGGTTGGGCTTGATAATGGGCCTTGAAAAGCCTATATAGAATATGTATGCAGCCAGCGCTGCGGCCAGACTGAAGGCTATGAGAGGCAGCACTATCAGCAGCGTCTTTAACATGATACCTCCTGCCGCGCGGCACATAGTCCGCGCATGTCGATTCATATGATGACAGCGCGGCGGCTCTGCCGGGCGCTGCTTTGGCCTTGCCATATGGCGTGCATCGGACTAATGCGTGGATGGGCGCGCCATGTGTGCATTGGTGCACGGGGTATATAAGCGTGATTATACCCTCCGTCCGTTATGGAAACAAGCGCGCTCAAGCGGCTTTGCGGTGACATATTGCGCGCTTAAGATTGATTTAAGGGAGATAAAGTATAATCAGACTGTCAAAAAACACCCGGAGAACTCGAATGGCCTCGCAGCCCGCCGGCTTTAATCGCGCCCGCGATATGTGCGGTGGGCGCTCAGGATTTTTTGCGCAGGGAAATCTCATTTCCCGGAGTAAAAATATCTACCTTGCAGTTCCCACGCACGGAAGCCTTAAGGATTTCAGTGGAAACTGAGTAGGGATGGCTGTGGAGGGGGGAGGTTCTCCCACGTCCGCGCTTGTCAAAATACATTTTTGACAAGCTATATAATGTAACAAGGCTAAGACAGCCGTTTGCTGGGGGCGAAATATATGAGGATACTGGTCGTGGAGGATGAGGCGCGCCTGAGCGACGCGCTGGTACAGATACTTGTCGAGGCGCGTTATCAGGCCGAGGCCGTGTACGATGGCGAGGACGGGCTGGAGTACGCGCTCAGCGGACAGTACGACGTGGTTGTGCTGGACGTGATGCTGCCCGGCATGGACGGGCTGGAGGTGGCGCGCAGGCTTCGCCGCGAGAAGTGCGCCGTGCCGATACTCATGCTGACGGCCAAGTCCGAACTGAGCGACAAGGTTGCCGGGCTGGACTGCGGCGCGGACGATTACATGACCAAGCCCTTCGCGCCCGAGGAGCTGCTGGCGCGCATACGCGCACTGTCGCGGCGGCAGGGCGAGGTGGCGCTGGAGCAGATGACATTTGGCGATCTCCGGCTGGATCTGGCCACATACGACCTGTCGCGGGGCGCGCGAAAGGTGCATCTGGGCTTTAAGGAGTTTGAAGTGCTGCGCATACTTATGGCCAATCCGCGCGCGCTGGTTCCCAAGGAGGAGCTGATAATCAAGGTATGGGGCGCGGACAGCGATGCCGGCGACAACAATGTCGAGGCGTACATATCGTTTTTGCGCAAGAAGTTCTTCTTCCTCGGCTCAAGCGTGACCATAGCCACGCGGCGCAAGGTGGGATACAGGCTGGAGGCGGGCGATGCTTAAAAGCTTAAAGCGCAAATTCCTGATGATGACCATGGGGCTGGTGTCGCTGGTGCTGCTCGTAGTGTTTGTGTCGATGCTGATTGGCACGTATGGCCAGCAACACGTCGCGATACAGCTTTCGCTCAGACAGGCCATGGAGCATGTGCCGGGCGCAGCCCGCTCCAAGGAGCCGTTCGGCAGGCGCGCCCGCGAGGACGTTATGACGACAATATCGCTGCTTGTGGACGCGCAGGGCAATGTGATAATATCCGATTCCGACTCGGTGGACATAAGCGAGGAGGAACTGTCTCAGGCGATAAGCGCCGCCATAGCGGCTGAGGGCGACGAAGGCAGGCTGCGCGAACTGGGGCTTTACTACATGCGCAGCAAGGTCACGCCAGCTATGATTGAGAGCGCGGCGCGCGTGGGCATGCTATCGGACAGGCTGTACAAGGGCGAGCCCCTGCCGGAAAGCAATCTGGATGAGGCGCTGGATGGCTATGCGCAGGATGAGGAGCTGATAAGGCTGGCCTTTGCCAGCGACCATGGCTTGCGCCGGGCGCTGCGCGATCTGGTGCTGACTTCGCTCATGGTGGGGCTGGGCGCGCTGGTGCTGCTGTTTGCGATATGCCTGTATCTGGCCGACTGGGCGCTTAGGCCGGTGGAGCGCGCATGGGACAAGCAGCGCCGCTTCATATCGGATGCGTCGCACGAGCTTAAAACGCCACTGACGGTGATACTGGCCGATCTGGACATAATGCGCCGCCACAGCGGCGACACGATAGCTTCGCAGAGCCGGTGGCTGGATGGCTCGGAGGCCGAGGCGCAGCGCATGAAGGGTCTGGTCGAGGATCTGCTGACGCTGGCGCGGCTGGACGAGGCCGGACAGAGCGCACCCATGCCCGCAATGGCCGACATCGACCTGAGCGACATAGTGTGGGGCAGCCTGCTCACGTTTGAGCCGGTAGCCTTTGAGCGCGGGCTGACTCTGGACAGCAGCATATCGCCGGGACTTATTGTGCGCGGCGACGAGCAGAAGCTGCGCCAGCTGGTGAATATACTGCTGGACAACGCCTGCAAGTATGCGCGCAGGCGGGGCAGCGTTATGGTCACGCTTGCCGCCGAGTCGGAGCGCGCGAGCCTGAGCGTGTCCAACACCGGCGATGCGATACCGCCTAAGCAGCTGGAGCATCTGTTCGACCGGTTCTACCGCGCCGATCAGTCGCGCGGCGGCGAGCAGTCGGGCTATGGGCTGGGGCTTTCCATAGCGCAGGGCATAGCGCGTCTGCACGGCGGCAGCATAAGCGCGGCAAGCGACGCGGAGATAGGCAATGAGTTCAGAGTGCTGCTGCCGCTGGCCTCGCGGAGCGGCGGGCAGGACGGCGATGCACCCGGAAGCCGGTAACGCTATGATACCGGCTTTACGGATGCGGCGCTATGGGGCGGGTGACGGTATCAAGAATGCGCCGGGCGCGGCATGCTGCAAGACGGCGCGTGACAGCTTACACAATACGCACATCGCGAGCCTATGCCGCATACATGGCGGTGCAGGCTCGCGATGTGCATTATGCATTAACCATTATCGGCGCGCCGGCATATCCTATGGCATGTCACGTTGTGGAGGGGGATGCTTATGGAGATGCTTATCGCCGGGGGCGACAGAAGGCATGAGCTGCTGTGCGAGCTGGCGCGCGCACGCGGTTGGCACGTGATGAGCATGGGTCTGCCCGGGAGCGCACCATGCGCGGGACGGGCGCAGGTAGCCGTGCTGCCCATGCCCTGCGCGCGGGCGGGCTACATACCCGCGCCGCTGGTTGAACGCGCGCTAAGACTGGACGACATTGTGCCGCATGTGGCCGGGGGCGCGCGCGTATACTGCGGCGGCGTGTGCGATGAGCTGCGCGCGCTGGCAAGTGAGCATGGCTGGCGCATAGTAGACATGTATTCCGACGAGGCGTTTGCGCGGCGCAATGCGCTTTTGTCGGCGGAGGGCGCAGTGTACGCCGCCATGCGCGAGCGCGACGCGGCGCTGGCGGGCAGCCTGTGCCTGATAGTGGGCTTTGGGCGCATAGGCCAGATGCTGGCCATGCAGCTTATGGGGCTGGGCGCGCGCGTGCGCGTGGCGGCGCGGCGCGAGGAGAGCCGCGCATTGGCGCAGTGCATGGGCTGCGAGGCGGTGGATACCGATGCGCTGGAGCTGGCCGTGGGCAGCTGCGGCGTGATATTCAACACCGTGCCTGCGCGCATACTGGATGAGCGCGTGCTGCTGCGCGTGGATGCGGGCGCGCTGATAGTGGAGACGGCCAGCGCGCCATACGGCGTGGACTTCGACTGTGCGCGCGCGCTGGGTGTCCGGGCGCTGCGCGAGGGCGGCATACCCGGCAGGTATTGCCCGCGCACTGCCGCCGCCGTGATGCTGGATGCCATAGAATCGGCAAGGGAGGAGATATAGATGCCGGACAGCCTGCGCGGATGCCGCATAGGCTTTTGCCTGACCGGGTCATTCTGCACGCTGGAGCGCGCGCTCAGGCAGATGAAACTGCTTTCGGACGAGGGCGCGGAGATACTGCCCATACTTTCATATAATGTGAACAGCATGGACACGCGCTTTTTCACGGCGCAAGAGGTGAAGCACCGCATATCGCTCGCGACCGATATGCCCATAATGCGCACCATACAGGAGGTGGAGCCGATAGGCCCAAGGCGCATGACCGACCTCATGATAGTCGCGCCCTGCACCGGCAATACTCTGGCAAAGCTGGCCTGCGGCATAGTGGATACGCCCGTGACCATGGCGGTCAAGTCGCATCTGCGCGGCATGCGTCCCGTGCTTTTGTGCGCCGCCACCAACGACGCGCTGGGCGCGGCGGCCAAAAACATAGGGCAGCTGATGAACTACAAGCACATACACTTCCTGCCCATGGAGCAGGACGATCCCGTAAGCAAGCCCAACTCGCTGGTTGCGCGCATGGAGCTGATGCGCGAGGGTGCGCTGGCCGCGCTGGACGGGCGCAGCCTGCAGCCGCTGCTGCTGGGCGCTGAGTGATGCGGTGGTAAGCGGTATGGTGAGGTGGTGAGCGGCATGATGTGGTGATGCGCGGCATGGTGCAGAGGTGCGTGGCATGATGCGGTAATGCGCGGCATGGTGCGGTGAGCGGCATAATGCGGCGGTGCGCGGCACGATACGGCAGTGCGCGGCTGAATGCGGCGAGTGTCGGGCAAGGAGTGCGTTTGCCGCATTATGAAATTGCAACGCATACATGCGACTGTCAAGTGCGGCAAAGCATATGTCATGTGTGTTGACTGTCGAACGCAAGATACGCCGCCATATGAGCAGAATATATGCGCGCTCATGGCCGAGCAGGGCAATGGTATAGCACATGCATGCGGCGGCACAGCGGCAGGGCATATTCTCAGCCGGTCATATGCCGATGATAAATCGCTTGCAATATGCGCCATGATGCGCGCGTACTCAGCCGCATCGCGGCGATGCCGGCAATATGTGCGGCAATACATGCGGTTTATGCGCATTGCACAAATATCCACGCGCAAACGGGCGAAAAATGGCATACATTTTGTGCAAACTTCCTGCTGGAAGCGCAGAGCTGCCAGAACTTTGCCCTTGCCTTGGCGAACACTGTGTTAAAACTCATGGGGAACGCGCGTGCGCCTTTGCACAGCGCGCCGGTTTGCGCTATAATAGTTAGTACACAAAATAGGGGACTTGTGCCTTCGGCGCGGAGGGCTCATCGCGGGCGTGCATGCTTGCCTGCCCGCGACGGGCGCGCCGCGGGTGCGAACTATTCCCTGCGGAGGCTTAAATGGCGACAAAGAAGACCCAGGCCGCTCCTCGCGGAGGAAAGGCCAAACCAAAGACAAACGCAAGCACAGGCGCGCCGCCCGGATCGGGGCGCGCTTCTCAAGTGATAGGCGTGCTGCTGATGGCGCTGGGGGTGTTTTCCGGATATCTGATGTGGTCGGAGGCGCGCGAGCTGAATGAACTGCTGGCGCGGCTGCGCGATGTGCTGCGCGGCGTGACAGGCATGCTCAGCTATGCCATGCCGGTAATGCTGTGCGGGCTGGGTGCCGTGACCATGTTCGTGGGCAGGGGGAGGATAAAGCCCGTGCGCGCGCTGCTGATGGCGGCGGCGGTGCTGATATTCGGCGGCATCTGGCATGTGTTTGCGGCCAAGAGCATAGCTCAGACGATGATAACCCATACATACCGCGAGTTCATACGCGCGTCTTACAGCGAGGGCATGGGCGCTTGCCATGGCGCAGGCTCCATGGGTGCGCTGACCAGCTGGCATGCATATCGCTTCTTGGGCGAATGGGGCGCGGCGGCGGCGCTGATGGGCGTGCTTATGATAATCGCAATCACCCTTAGCCGCACATCGGTGCGCGAGGTGAGCGAGCGCCTGTCCGAACGCATAGCCGGAGGCGTGGACGAGTACCGCGAGCGCCGGCAGGTGCGTGGCCGCGAGAAGGCTGAGTTGCGCGCTCAGGCGCTGGAGCGCCGCGTGGCGCGCGAGGAGCGCGAGCGCGAGCGCCGTGAGGAACGCGAGCGGCTCATGGAGGAGGAGCGCGCCCGGTATCAGAACGCGCGCATACGCGTTGACGAGCTGGAGGAGCGCCGCCGCGCCATGGCCCGGCCTGAGCGCGACGATGCGCGCCGTCACATGCCGCGCCGCGAGGACATGCCGCCGCGCCGCGAGTGGGACGAGCCTGACAGCGCGCCCGATGCACAGCATGCTCCCTGCGAACAGGCCGCGCAGCCATCGGGTGAAAAGGCTGCCGCGGGCGGTGAGGCGGATGTAAGGGAGCAGCTCTCTGCCGGTGCGGCGGCATACGCGCCCGAGGAGCGCGCGGCATTTGCGCAACCGGTGGGCGAGGACGCGCTGGAGAGCGTGAAGTCGCGCACGCGCGGCGATCAGCAGGCATACAACGAAGATATGCGCAAGCGAATGGCGCAGGAAGGTGTACCGATGTTTCTTGACAAGAGAGTGCCGGGCAGGGCGATAACCTCGGCGGGACTGGCTCCGCTCAAGGCGGCGGAAGCGCCCGCCGCAACAGCAGAAGCGGCGCGCATGGTGTTCATGGGCTATGATGAGCCGGGCGCGCCCCGTGAGGATGACGCTTCATATGCGCCCGGGGAATACGCAGTGTCACCGCTGCCAGAGCCGCCCCAGTCGGTGCTGGACATCAGCGACATGCAGAAGCTGCCCGACACGTCGCGCGTGGACGAGCTGCTGAGCGGTGAGCGCCCCATGCCGTCGGAGGGCGATGTGACCATGCGCCCGCTGCGCTCCACAAGGGACGTGGAGCTGGACGAGCTTGCGCATGGCAGTGCGGCTATGCGCCGCATAGCGGGGGCAAGGCGGCGCGCCGATGCGCAGCAGGAGCGGGACATGCAGTGCGCTCAGCCCGTGCAGTGCGACGCAGGCTCGCAGTACAATCAGCCCGCGCAGTGCGATGCAGGCTCGCAGTACAATCAGCCCGTGCAGTGCGATGCAGGCTCGCAGTACAATCAGCCCGCGCAGTGCGACGCCGACGCGCAGTACGACGCCGATTTGCATTACGACCAGCCGGACGCGGAGCCTGCGTTCAGCGGCGCGCGCTACTGCGCCGTGCCTGCGGCGGGCAGCGCATATGCGGCCGGTACGGCATATGAGGATGGTATGCCCTATGAGCGCTATGTGACGGGTGCGCTGCCCACGGACGCGGGTGCCAGCCTGCCCGATTACGTGCCGCCGGCGAGCGATGCGCATGCGGCAAAGGCGCAGTCCGAACTGCCAGACTACATGCCAGACAGCGAAGAACTGCCCGAACTTGAACCCATTGACGCGGTTGAGGGCGATGAACTGCCCGATTTGGATGACTACGATGATATCACGCAGCCCGTCATGCAGCCCGCGCACGCCGCGCGCAAGGACGAATCGCGCCTGAGCGCTGCGGGCGCGCAGTATGACCCCGCCGCTCAGGACAGCGGGATAGCGTTTGACGGATACGCGGGCGAGGGCGGCGTGAACGAGGAGATAGCGGTCAGCCATACGCCCGAGATTGTGCCGGAGACCGCCGCGCGCGTGGCCATGTACACGCCCGCGGAGGCCGACCTAGACCGGCAGTACGGCAGCGGCACGCGCCCCGACGGCACGCCCATACGCATGCCCAAGCCGGCCATGGAGGAAATTCCGCAGGACAAGCCCTATTACTATCCGCCCATGGATCTGCTCAAGTTCTCGCAGACGCCCGGCGTGTCGCTCAAGGAACAGCAGGAGCTGGATGCGGAAAAGGCGCTCAAGCTGGAGCAGACGCTGCAATCCTTCGGCATACAGGCCAAAGTTGTGGGCGTGAGCCGCGGCCCTGCCGTTACGCGCTTTGAGATGACGCCTGGCCCCGGCGTGCGCGTGAGCAAGATATCCAACCTGTCCGACGACATAGCGCTTAACCTTGCCGCGACCACGGTGCGCATAGAAGCGCCCATACCGGGCAAGTCCGCCGTGGGCATAGAGCTGCCCAATGAACAGCGCGAGATGGTCACGCTGCGCGACGTGCTGGACAGTCCCGAGGCGCGCAAGGCACAGAGCAAGCTGGCTGTGGCGCTGGGCAAGGACAACGCCGGCAAGCTGGTCATAGCCGACATAGCCAAGATGCCGCACGTGCTGATAGCCGGTGCGACCGGCTCAGGTAAGTCGGTGTGCATAAACACCATAATAATGTCGATAATCTACCGCGCCACGCCCGACGAGGTGCGGCTGATACTGATAGACCCCAAGGTGGTCGAGCTGAGCGTGTACAACGGCGTGCCGCACCTGCTGGTGCCGGTCGTGACCGATCCCAAGAAGGCGGCCA
This sequence comes from Candidatus Fimadaptatus sp., assembly GCA_050946055.1. Classification (GTDB taxonomy): domain Bacteria; phylum Bacillota; class Clostridia; order Christensenellales; family Aristaeellaceae; genus Fimadaptatus. The sequence goes on from JBMNUB010000026.1 coordinate 19,469, forward strand.
GCGCGCTCAACTGGGCGGTGCTGGAGATGACTGAGCGCTATCAGAAGTTCGCCGAGCGCGGCGTGCGCGACATACGCGGCTACAATCACCGCCTGAAGGACGGCGAAAAGCCGCTGCCGCAGATAGTGGTCATAATAGACGAGTTGGCAGACCTTATGATGGTCGCGCCCGGCGAGGTCGAGGACGCGATATGCCGTCTGGCACAGCTGGCGCGCGCGGCGGGCATACATCTGGTAATAGCCACGCAGCGCCCCTCGGTAAACGTCATAACCGGCGTTATAAAGGCCAACATACCCTCGCGCATAGCCTTCACCGTGGCTTCGCAGGTGGACTCGCGCACCATACTGGACGGCGCGGGCGCGGAGAAGCTGCTGGGACGCGGCGATATGCTGTTCTTCCCGCAGGGCGTGGGCAAGCCCCAGCGCGTGCAGGGCGCAAACGTGACCGACGACGAGGTGAACGCCGTGACCGACTTCATCAAGGAACAGCACGAGGCCGTATACAACCCCGACATACTGGAGCAGATGGAGCGCGACGAGCAGTCCGATGCCGAGCGCGAGGAGCAGAAGGACGACGACTGCGATCCGCTGCTGCCTCAGGCCGTTGAGATTGCCGTGGAGCTGGGGCAGGTATCGATATCCATGCTGCAAAGGCGCATGCGCATAGGCTACGCGCGCGCCGGACGCATAGTGGACGAGATGACACAGCGCGGCATAATCGGCGCGGCCGACGGTGCAAAGCCGCGCATGCTGCTGATATCGCGCGAGGAGTTCAAGCGGCTCTATGGCGATAAGCAGGGCGATTGACGCGGCGCAAACGGCGTTATTATATATGATAGCGCGAACCAATGGGCGCTGTCATATGGCGATGTGCGTATGAGACCGCCGGCAAAGCTATGCGCAAGCGGGCCTTGGCATATGCGCACTGCAAGACCTGTAAGGCGGATATGCGGATTTTACGGATTGTGTGAGCAAATGCGCGCGGCAGGCCGGGTCTCGCCGCGCAGGGATGGATGATTGAGCGCGCCTATACGTGCGCGCGCAGCGGACACGCGCCGCCCGGCGCGGGAAGGGAATGATGCGTATGATAAAGAAGGTGGGCATGGTATCGCTGGGCTGCTCCAAGAACCGGGTGGACAGCGAGTTGATGCTGGGCAGGCTGCGCGAGGCCGGGTTTGAGATAACGCCCGATCCCAGCGATGCCGAGGCCATAATAGTGAACACCTGCGGCTTTATAGACCCCGCCAAGGAGGAGTCTATAGATACTCTGCTGGAGATGGCGCAGTTCAAGCTCAAAGGCAGTTGCCGCCTGCTGATAGCGACCGGCTGCCTTGTGCAGCGCTATGCGGACGACCTTGCGGGCGAGCTGCCCGAGGTGGATGCGTTCATAGGCGTGCGCGACTTCGACGCGCTGGTGGATGCGCTGCGCCGTGCCGAGGCGGGCGAGCGCCCCATAGAGATAAGCGGGCGCTGCGGCGCGACCGGCTGCGGCGAGCGCGTGCTGACCACGCCGCCGTACAGCGCCTATGTGCGCATATCCGAGGGCTGCGACAACCGCTGCACCTACTGCGCGATACCGCTGATACGCGGCGGCTATCATTCGCGCCCCTATGGCGAGATAATGGACGAGTGCCGCGCGCTGGCCGGGCAGGGCGTGACCGAGATAACGCTGATAGCGCAGGACACCTCGCGCTACGGCAACGACTTTGAGGGCGGCAAGACGCTTCTGTCACAGCTGCTGCGCGATGTGGCGGCGATAGATGGCGTGCATTGGGTGCGCGTGCTGTACACTTATCCCGACACGGTGGATGAGGAGCTGGCCGCCACGCTGCGCGACGAGGACAAGGTGTGCAACTACCTAGACCTGCCGCTCCAGCACATAAACGCGCGCCTGCTGAAGCGCATGAACCGGCGCGGCGATCCCCAGTCTATACGCGCGCTGCTGCGCGACTGCCGCGACAAGGGCATGTTCCTGCGCACGACGTTCATAGTGGGATTCCCCGGCGAGACCGAGGAGGAGTTCGAGGAGCTTATGGACTTCGTGCGGGAGATACGCTTTGACAGGCTTGGCGCGTTCACTTTCTCGCCCGAGGAAGGCACGCCCGCGGCGGACATGCCCGATCAGATACCCGAGGACGTGAAGCAGAGCCGCCTGGACAGGCTCATGACGCTCCAGCAGGAGATATCGCTTGAGCGCAATAAACAGCGCATAGGCAATACGTATGAGGTGCTGGTCGAGGGATTTGAGGGGCTTACGTATTACGGGCGCTCCATGCTGGAAGCTCCCGAGATAGACGGACGCATATACTTCATAAGCGAGGACGAACTTGAGCCGGGCCAGTACGTGCGCGTGCGCATAACCGGCGCGGAGGAATACGATCTTCAGGGGGTGTGCGAGTGAATCTGCCCAACAAGCTGACCGTGGCGCGCATGCTGGCGATACCGGCGATAGTGGCGCTGATGATGGTGGGCGGGCGCGCATGCGGCATGGCGGCGGTGGTGCTGTTTGCACTGGCATCGTTTACGGACTTTCTGGATGGGCATATAGCGCGCTCGCGCGGGCTGGTGACCGACTTTGGCAAGTTCATGGACCCCATAGCCGACAAGCTGCTGGTCACGGCGGTGATGATAATGATGGTCGAGCGAAGTCTCATGGCGGGCTGGGTGCTGACGCTGTTTGTTGCGCGCGAGTTCATCGTGTCGGGGCTGCGGCTGGTGGCGGCGGGCAAGGGCGTGGTGCTGGCGGCGGGCAAGCTGGGCAAGCTCAAGACCGTGTGCCAGATGGCGGCGCTGATAGTGTCGCTGTCGGTGTACTATCTGTCAATGGGCGCGCCCGCGCAGGCATGGCACATCGCTTCGCAGGTGCTGATATATGCGGCGCTGGCGCTGTCGGTGTGGTCGGGCGCGGACTATATATGGCGCAATCGCGAGATAATATCGCAGATGTGATGTGCGCGCAGGGCCGGACGGAGCGGTGAGCTATAGTCAGGGCGAGCAAAGCCTGCGGCGGGAATGCGTGTCATCAGGGTAGTGTAAAGCCTGCGGCGGGAATGCACAGCGGCAGGGCGAGCAAAGCCTGCAGCGTGCATGCGCGGCGGCAGGGCAGTGTAAAGCCTGCGGCGGGAATGCGCGGCGGCAGGGCGAGCAAAACCTGCGGCGGGAATGCACGGAGGCAGGGCGAGCAAAGCCTGCGGCGTGCATGCGCGGCGGCAGGGCAGGCTTAAGCTGCGCGCATGGTGAGTGCGCCATACGCAAGGCTATCCTAAGCCCTGCGCACAAAAGCGCCCGCATCATCGCGGCGGGAACGCCATACACATGCGTATGGCGCAGGCAGTGTAAGCCCGATATGCGCGGCCGCAGGCAGAATATAAGATGCAGTATCATCGGAAGCGCAAGAGCGCTTGGGAGGTGTTTATACATGGTTGCTGAGATACTTTGCGTGGGTACTGAGCTTCTGCTGGGACAGGTGCTCAACACGGACGCGCAGTTTCTGTCGCGCAAGCTGTCGGAGATGGGCATAGAGCTTTACCGCATAGAGACGGTGGGCGACAACCCCGGCCGCGTGCGCGAGGCCATACGCAGTGCGCTTGAACGCTGCGACATGCTGATAACCACGGGCGGTCTGGGGCCGACCGAGGATGACCTGACCAAGGAGATGGTCGCGGAGGAGCTGGGGCTGGAGCTGGTCGAGGACGAGGCCTCCATGGACAAGCTGCGTGAGATGTACGCGGCGTGGGGCCGTCCCATGCCCGAGAACAACATTAAGCAGGCTTACTTCCCGCGCGGCGCGCACATACTCAAAAACGCGCGCGGCACCGCGCCCGGCTGCGCGGTGGAGGAAGGCGGCAAAATCGTGATAGTGTTGCCCGGACCGCCCTATGAGCTGGAGAACATGTTCGTGTGCGAGGTGGAGCCGTATCTGAACGGCAGGCTGGGCTATCGCATAGAGTCGCGCTTCATACGCACCATAGGCATAGGTGAGAGCGACCTCGAGATGCGCCTGCGCGACATGATAGATGCGCAGGACAGCGTGACCATAGCCACTTATTGCTCCATGGGCGAGGCGCAGGTGCGGCTTACGGTCAAGTGTCCTCAGGGCGAAGACCCGGCGCGCTGGCTCGATCCCGTGCAGGCGCGCATCTGCGAGCGGCTGGGCGACAAGGTGTATGCCATAGGCGAGACTGACATGCCTCAGGTGGTAGTGGGCCTGCTCAAGCGCGCAGGGCGCACGCTGGCGCTGGCCGAGAGCTGCACCGGCGGCAAGGTCGCCGACTGGCTGGTGGATGTGCCGGGCGTGTCCGAGGTGCTGGTCGAGGGTCATGTCACGTATTCCAATGTGTCCAAGCACCGCACGCTGGGCGTGAGTGCCGACACGCTGGAGAAGTACGGCGCGGTCAGCGAGCAGACGGCGCGCGAGATGGCCGAGGGGCTGCATGCGCGCTCGGGTGCGGACTACTGCCTGTCCATAACCGGCATAGCTGGGCCGGGCGGCGGTTCGCCCGAGAAGCCGGTGGGTCTTGTGTATGTGGGGCTGCGCACGCCTGTGGGCGTGGAGGTCATGCGGCTCAACCTGACCGGCGACAGGCATCGCGTGCGCACGCTGTCCGCGCTCAGGGCGCTGGATATGCTCAGGCGCGCGCTGGTGTCGGCGGACGAAGTGACGCTGATGCAGTGACGTGCCGTGCGGCTATGCGCATAGCAATGTGCGATGAGCTGTGCCGCGATGCGCTTATGTGAGCCGTACTGAGCGGGCTGGCGCGCTGCAATGCGCGGGCGGACGCGCCAATATGATGCGTACCGCGATGCGAAGGATTATGCGCTGATGTGCGCCATGCTGCGCGATACGGCGCTGAGCGATGTGCGGACATGCACGATACATTGAGTATGTTCAGATAAAGACTACCGCCGCGCTCATAGGCATGGGCGCGATATGGGAAAAGGAGGTGCGGGCCGCGCGCCCGCGAAGCAGAATGGCAAAGAAAGCTACCGGCAAGGGCAAGCAGCAGACCGCCGCCGAGGTGGGCAAGGAAAAAGCGCTGGAGATGGCGCTGCAGCAGATTCGCAAGGACTTTGGTGAGAGCGCCCTGATGAAGCTGGGCGACAAGAAGGGCATGAACGTGGAAGTGGTGTCCACGGGCAACATCGCCGTGGATACGGCGCTGGGCGTGGGTGGACTGCCGCGTGGCCGCATAACCGAGATATACGGCCCGGAATCCTCGGGCAAGACCACGCTGGCGCTGCACTGCGTGGCCGAAGTGCAAAAGACCGGCGGCACGGCGGCATACATAGATGCCGAGCATGCGCTCGACCCCGCATATGCGCAGAAGCTGGGCGTGGACATAGACGAGCTGTTCGTCAGCCAGCCCGACAGCGGCGAGCAGGCGCTGGACATAACCGAGGCGCTGGTGCGCTCGGGCGCGATAGACATAGTGGTAATCGACTCGGTGGCGGCGCTGGTGCCAAAGGCCGAGATAGAGGGCGACATGGGCGACAGCCATGTGGGCCTGCAGGCGCGCCTGATGTCGCAGGCGCTGCGCAAGCTGACGGGCGTCATATCGCGCACCGGCGCCATAGCCATATTCATAAACCAGCTGCGCGAGAAGGTCGGCCAGATGGGCTACGGCTCGCCCGAGACCACGACCGGCGGCAAGGCGCTCAAGTTCTATGCCTCCGTGCGCATAGACGTGCGCAAGATAGAGACGCTCAAGGGTTCGGACGGCCAGCCCATAGGCAGCCGCACCCGCATAAAGATAGTCAAGAACAAGGTCGCGCCGCCCTTTAAGCAGGTCGAAGTGGACATGATGTACGGCGAAGGCATGTCGGCGATAGGCTCGATAATGGACATGGCCATAGACCGCGACATGATAAAAAAGAGCGGCGCATGGTTCTCCTACAACGACATGCGCATAGGTCAGGGCCGCGAGAACGCCAAGAAGTACCTCAGGGACAACCCTGAGGTGTGCGCCGAGATAGAGGAAGCGCTGCGCAGGGAGCTGGCCGACGAGCTGGCCGTGGACGGCGGCGCGCCTGCGTCCATGAATGCGCGCGAGGACGAAGATGCGGACGCGGACAGCGACGATGTGGAGCGCATAATGGATGAGACCATGATATCCGACGACGATCTGGAGGACGATATAGGCTTCTGATAAGCGCAGACGGCGCTATACGGCAGGCCATGTGCCAGACACATGCTATTGCAGTGTGAAATGAGGATCCGCTTTTAGCATTCGATGCTGGAAGCGGATCCTTTCCATATGCGGCGATATGGCAACGCGCCATGCGTCTTATCCCGGCCTGCGCGGAAGCCCTCGCTCGGAGTAGCATCCGTAGCCCGCGCGGCGGCGCGCCCTTGCGTGAGCCGGGCAGGCTGCGGCGCGGTCGCATGCGACTGCAGCTGCGCCTGTGAGCGGCGCAGGGCTCAGTCGTCCACGCGCCTGCTTCCCCAATGGTGAAAGCATCGAAAAGCCCGGAAAGCTTCACCTATTGAATGTCTGATTGCGACTTTAAGAGGCGCAGAGTTCGCGTGGGATTGGCGCGGCATTGCCACACCGCACATGCGATATGCGCCGGTGATGTGTCCGGCATAGCGTAGACCGGCATTGCCCTGCACATGCGTGCTGCGCAGCGCCATGCGGCTTATCCCGGCCTGCGCGGAAGCTCTCGCTCGGAGTAGCATCCGTAGCCCGCGCGGCGGTGCGCCCTTGCGTGAGCCGGGCAGGCTGCGGCGCGGTCGTATGCGACTGCAGCTGCGCCTGTGAGCGGCGCAGGGCTCATGTCCGCCGATGGACGGAGCATTGCCAACAGATAAACTAAAACATTGAGCTTTACAATAAAACTTGTATTATACCGATTGACAAGCCGGGAAGGGCAGTATATAATACGCTTATCCGATGAACATTCAAGGAGGTTTGAAAAGTGCAGAAGGCAAAGCTGATAATGGACAAGGACTTCCGCATAGGCGCGATAGACAAGCGCGTGTTCGGCTCGTTCATAGAGCATCTGGGGCGCGCAGTGTACGGCGGCATATATGAGCCGGGTCATCCCACTGCCGATGAGCAGGGCTTCCGCCGCGACGTAGTTGACCTAGTGCGCGAGCTGAACGTGCCGATAACCCGCTATCCGGGCGGTAACTTCGTGTCCGGCTATCGCTGGGAGGACGGAGTAGGTCCGCGCGACAAGCGTCCCAAGCGCCTTGATTTGGCATGGTCCACGACCGAACCCAATCAGGTGGGCATAAACGAGTTCTGCGACTGGGCCAAGATGGCAAACACCGAGGTCATGATGGCGGTCAACCTTGGCACGCGCGGCGTGGATGAGGCGCGCGACATAGTGGAATACTGCAACCATCCCTCGGGCTCGTACCTGAGCGACCTGCGCATCAGCCACGGATGGAAGCAGCCGCACGGCATAAAGCTGTGGTGTCTGGGCAACGAGATGGACGGCCCCTGGCAGATGGGTCACAAGACCGCCTATGAATATGGCCGCATAGCCAACGAGGCCGGCAAGATAATGAAGTGGGTCGATCCCACGATAGAGCTGGTCAGCTGCGGCTCGTCCAATCTGAACATGCCCACCTTCGCCGAGTGGGAGGCCACCGTGCTGAGCGAGGCGTATGACACGGTGGACTACATGTCGCTGCACCAGTACTATGGCAACAGCGAGAACGACACCGCTTCCTTCCTGGCGCGCTCGGACGATATGGATGAGTTCATCAAGAAGGTCGTGTCGGTGTGCGACTATGTGCGCGCGCGCCAGCGCAAGAAGAAGTACATAAACCTCTCCTTCGACGAGTGGAACGTGTGGTTCCATTCCCACGATCAGGATCAGGAGCTTACCAAGCGCGACAAGTGGGACATCGCCCTGCCGCTGCTGGAGGACGTGTACAACTTCGAGGATGCGCTGCTGGTCGGCCTCATGCTTATAACCCTGATAAACAACGCCGACCGCGTGAAGGTGGCCTGCCTTGCGCAGCTGGTGAACGTAATAGCGCCCATAATGACCAGCAATGGCGGCGGCGCATGGCGTCAGACGATATTCTATCCGTTCATGCAGGCCTCCAACTTTGGCCGCGGCACGGCCATACGCCCGCTGATAAGCGCCCCTACCTACGACTGCAAGGCGCGCGACGGCGTAAAGGTAATCGATGCCGCCTGCGTGCTGAGCGAGGACGAGCGCACGCTGACTGTGTTTGCCGTCAACCGCTCGGGCGAGGACGTGGAGCTGAGCGCCGACCTGCGCGCCTTTGGCGAGGTATCGTTCAAGGATTCCAGCGCGATGCACGCCGATGACCTCAAGGCAGTGAACACCGAGGCCAACCCCAACGCGGTAAAGCCGGGCGCGGGTGCGGCTGCGACCGTGGACGGCGGCAACTTCACCGCCGTGCTGGGCGCGTACAGCTGGAACGTGCTGCGCTTTGATGTGAAGTAATACAAGGTTGCGCGGCGCGCCGCGGACTCATATAATGCCAAAAGCAGTGAGCAAGGCCCTTGCAAGGGTAGCCTAGCTCACTGCTTTTTGACAATATTTATCAGTCCATGCGGCGATAAGACCCGCTCCCCCCGGTTCAGGGAAGCGGGTCGATGCGTCCGGTTCGCATTGTGCGCCGCGCTCAAGGCTCAGTCGTCGTCCTCGGACTCCCACTCGGTCATGCTGCCGTCGCCGGCGCTGAGCGAGAACTCATAGCGCTGGCCGTCCAGCCTGACTTCGCCGTCATAGTCCAGCTTGCCGGTGTCATCGTCCAGGTCAAGGTCGAGCGACTCCAGCGTCACTTCGCCCTTGGCGGCCTTGAGAGCCTCCACGGCCTTGTCGGCGGTCAGCGTGCCTGCGGGTACGGAAAAGAACTTCTCGGTGTCCAGTACGGCGCCGGTGTAGGCGTCGAAGGTGTACACGGTCAGGCCGTCGGTCTCGGTGAAGAACACGTTCCACTCCAGACGGCCATCGTCCTTCTCCAGCAGCGAGAAGTTCACGGTCGCATCGGGCAGCGCCTGCGCGGCCAGCTCAAGCACGGCGGCCTCGTCCATGGCCTCGCCTGAGGCACCGGCGGCGGGGCGCTTGTGGTCGGTCTCTACGCGAACTACGGCATTAGTGGCCTTGTCAACATGCACGTCGTAGCGCACACCCGCATCCTTGTCGCTGAACTCGTATTCGATGAACATGTCGTCGGAGTCGGTCTCGGTGAGCACTGCGGCTTCGCTCACATGCGCCTTGGCGGCGGTGAGCGCGGGGTCTTCGGCCTGCGCAAGTCCTGCGGAGGCGGTCAGGGTGAGCATGGCGAGTATAACGGCAAAAGTCTTTTTCATAGTGAAATCTCCCTTCTATTATCAGGCCGCTTGTGCGGCGCACTTTGTATGCCGCTTGCTGCGGCGTTGCTTGTCTCGACCCGGCGGGCTGTCGGTTAAGCCCTTGTTCCTCTGTCGATGGGCATATTATGGCACGGCATCATGAAAGAAAAATGAAACCGCGCAGGAAAAGTGAGAATTTTTTTGAGTGATATGTGGAGCGCGGCCGCACATTGCGCACATGCTGAATGCTCGGCCATGTGCGCAGCTGTGGCGCGCGTGCAAGCGTATGCTGCGTACCGCTATGCAGCGGCGGCGCGGGCAAGGGCATACGCGGCTGCCCTCCGCGAACTGCCGGAGTTGCCCCTGTTCGCAGCATGGGCATATGCGCCGTCATGATAAGTACACTGATGATGCTTGCGAAGCATTACGGCTGACTGAGGGCAAGCGCCGTCATGAGCCGCTCGTACCTTAGCTGCACGGGCGGCGCTCGCGCAAGAACGCATATCGCAGGCATCGGCATGCGGCGCAGGATGCGTATCCTGAATGAGCCGCAACCAATTTTAGTGCGCGTGTTGCCCGAATATATAATTCTTTACAATGCTGTGCTATGATGAAGCGCATAAGGCATTTGTTTGTCAAAATGTTCAGAGAGGATGTGTACATGAGTAAACTGCATGAGGACTTTACCCAGGGAAGTATATCCGGGCATCTGATACGCTTCTCGCTGCCATATCTAATGGCCAACCTGCTTCAGGCGCTGTACAGCGTGGCCGACATGCTGATAGTCAGCTGGATATGCGGCACCAACTCCATGTCAGGCGTGAACATAGGCGGTCAGGTCACGCAACTGATAATGATGCTGGTGTCCGGCCTCACCGTGGGCGGCACGGTGCTGGTGGGACAGTATTACGGCGCGCGCCAGCACGAGGAGGTCAAGCGCACCATAGGCACGCTGCTTACGCTGCTTACGGCGATGGGCATTATATTGACGGCCGTAATGCTCCTGCTGTGCGATCCTCTGCTGCGGCTGCTCAACACGCCCGTCGAGTCGTTCCCGGAGGCGCACAATTACCTGATGATATCGCTGTCGGGCATGCCGTTCGTGTTCTGGTACAACGCGCTGGCGGCCATGCAGCGCGGTCTGGGCGACGGCAAGCGCCCGCTGATATTCGTGGGCATAGCCTGTGTGGTCAATGTGGGGCTGGACATGCTTATGGTAGGCACATGGGGCATGGGAGCGGCGGGCGCGGCGCTGGCCACGGTGATATCGCAGAGCATAAGCGTGCTGCTGTGCGTGATATACCTAAAGACGCACGAGTTCGTGTTCGACTTCAAGCTGTCCAGCCTGCGCGTGCATATGGACAAGGTGCGCCTGCTTATAAAGATAGGGCTGCCATCGTCGGTGCAGAGCGTGGTGACCAACCTGTCGTTTTTGATAATGACCACGATAGTCAACGGCTTTGGCGTAACTGCCAGCGCCGCTGTCGCGGTGTGCGGCAAGTTCAACAGCTTCGGCATAATGCCGGCGATAGCCATGTCGTCATCGGTGTCCTCGCTGGCGGCGCAGAACATAGGCGCGGGCCACTACGACCGCGCGCAGGATGCGCTCAAAGTGGGCATGCGCATATCGGCGGTGATAGGCGTGGCGGTGTTTGCGTTCACGCAGATGTTCCCTGAGCTGATACTCAAGATGTTCAACGCCGAGGATGAGGTCGTGGTATACGGCGTGACCTATCTGCGCGCGTTCAGCTTCGACTATCTGATAGTGCCGTTCGTGTTCTGCATAAACGGACTGGTGCTGGGCGCGGGCCACTCGATGTTTTCGCTGGTCAACAATATGCTCTCGGCGATACTCCTGCGCGTGCCTGTGGCGTACTTCGTGTCCAAGACCGCGCTGGGTCTGGCGGGCGTGGGCGCGGCAGCCCCTGCGGCATCGCTGTGTTCGCTGTGCCTGGGCGCATGGTTCCTGCTCAGCGGGCGCTGGAGAAGCTCCAGCACCGGCATACGCCGCGCGCAGAAGGGCGAGAGCGCCTGAAGATAGCTTCAGCATGCGCGGAGCTGATGTGCGCGCATGCATTGAAGCCGGTGAGTTCGGTTAAATGATATGTCCGTATGACGATGCTCTGAGCAGGCGCTGCGCTCGGCGCGCGTGCGCTGTCTGCATAAGGTGCAGTCCGCGCACTGCGGTCAGGGCATATAAACACTCGGGTCAAGGCGCGCTTATGCGCGCAAGGAGGACTTATGGAAAACTTTATAACTACCGCAAACGCCGTATTGCCGCTGTTTCTCATAATGGCGCTGGGCTACTTCATACGCCGCACGCCGCTCATGGACGAGCATACGCATCAGATGATGAACAAGCTCATATTCAAGCTGTTCCTGCCCATACTGCTCTTTAAGAACATATCCACCTCCCGAATGGACGCGCTGTCCGGGTCATGGGTGTTCCTGTATGCGGTAATCGCCGAGACTGCGGTGTTCCTGATACTGTTTGCGGTGGTGCCGCTCATCGAAAAGGAGAACAGCCGCAGAGGAGTGCTTATACAGGCTATGGGGCGCTCCAACTATGCGCTTTTCGGCCTGCCGCTGGTCGAGATGCTGTTCCCGGGTCAGGATACGGCGGTTGCGTCCATACTGGTGGCCATATCCGTGCCGATATTCAATGTGATGAGCGTAATAGCGCTGGAGGTATATCGCGGCGGCAAGATAAATGTGGGCAAGATACTGCGCGGCATAGTGACCAATCCCCTTATAATCAGCTGCGCGCTTGGTTTTGCGTGGATGCTGACCGGGCTTACCATGCCGCAGTTCCTGCAAAGCGCCATAAACGATGCCGCCAAGATAGCCACGCCGCTGTCGCTGTTCGTGCTGGGCGGCGCGTTCGAGTTCTCGCGCGTGCAGTGCAACCTGCGTCCGCTGGTGATAGGCACGCTGGGCAAGCTGGTCATAGTGCCGCTGGTCGGGCTAACCGTGACGGTGCTGTGCGGCTTCAGGGGCATGGAACTGGCGGCCATGGGCGTGGCGTTCATGGCACCCTGCGCGGTGTCCAGCTATCCCATGGCGCAGCAGATGGGCGGCGATGGCGAGCTGGCAGGCCAGCTGGTGGTGTTCACCACGGCTTTCTCGATGTTCACCGTGTTTGGCTTCATGTTCGCGCTCAAGAGCTTCGGCTTCATCTGATGAACAGCAAGGCACGCTAAAGCATGTTTATGATATATCCCGCCTGCGGAGTATGTTCCGGGGCGGGATATATTGCGTTTGCGGCTTGTCCAGCATGCGGCAGGGGAGGCGCGAAGGTGTATCAGTGCATGTGGGTGATTTGCGCTCGGCGCGGCGCTAAGCATGCCTTGTGCCGTGTTGAGCTATGCATGCCATGTATATAGCGCTGTGCGCACCCCGCATGCTATGCACATAGCACCGTGCGCACCCCGCATGCTATGTACATAGCACTGTGCGAACCACGCATACTATGCACATATCGCCATGCGAACCACACATGCCGCACTTGACCCGCACGGGAAAGCTGTGCGCCGCGCGGATGCGGATTAAACATGAAGAGCCTGTTGCGCCTGTACCGCGCGGAGTGCGCGCCGTTTATGGTGAGGTTAAATGATACGCATAACTTGCTGCTAAGTTACAAAAGTATTAAATATAGCGGTTGCGGCGCAAATCCGCCGCTTTTTGATTCAAAAGTATAATTGCTAAACACGGGCTTGCTTGACAGGGCGGCGGGCAGAGTTTAAAATAAATCTGTTACTGTGAAAAGGATTCGCAATTCGGAAGAGCGACATAACCCGCATATACCGGGTCTGATATATTCAAGGAGCGTTTCGTGAACGTGCGATGAGCGCTTTTGAGCATTGCCAAGTGGCGTTGGCCGCATATTTTCTGTCCGGCGTGATCGGACTGAACGTTATGGGACCGCAAGCATATGCGGTGATGGCAGGCGCGGCATACAGCCGCCTGAATGCGCTCCTGAAAAATCAAATATCGGCTGTCGCCGCGCAATGGGCGCGGTCGTGGACGTGCGTGCCTGTAAAGATGTCGCGATGTATTTGCATCGATATCGTAAGGGTGCGTGTGCATGCGGTCTGCCGCGCGCGGCATGGCGCTCCCCGGATTGCCGACTTTCCGTATGGACGCCGCAGGGCGCATTGCGCCAGACGGCGCGGCAAAAATTTGAATAAGAGGGGGGACTGACCAACTTGCCGGCATGGGCTGTAACATTGATCTCGATACTGACGCTGCTGGTGGGCGGCGGTATCGGCGTTGCTTTTGGCTATTTCTATCGCAAAAATACCACCGAGAAGAAGATTGGCCGCGCTGAGGCCACCGCTCAGGAGCTGCTGGACAAGGCCTCTCAGAAGGCCGAGGCTCAGCGCAAGGAAATGATGCTGGCCGCGAAGGAAACCATGCTTCGCGAGCGCGCAGAGCTGGACAAGGAGATACGCGACCGCCGCAATGAATTGCAGCGCGCGGATCGCCGCCTCGTGCAGCGCGAGGATGCTCTGGACAAGAAGACCGAATCGCTGGAGTCGCGCGAGCGCTCGCTGGAGGACAGGCAGCGCAACGTGACCAGGCTGGAGAGCGAGGCTCAGGCTCTGCATGACAAGCAGCAGGGCGAGCTGGAGCGCATATCCAACATGACCAGCGACGAGGCGCGCGACATAATCATGAGCCGCGTGCAGAAGGAAGCGTATCACGACGCCGCCGTAATGGTGCGCGAGATAGAGTCTCACGCCAAGGAGGAGGCCGACAAGAAGGCGCGCAACATAGTGTCGCTTGCGATACAGAAGTGCGCCGCCGACCACGTGGCCGAGACCACCGTGTCGGTCGTGGCTCTGCCCAACGACGACATGAAGGGCCGCATAATAGGCCGCGAGGGCAGGAACATACGCACGCTGGAGACTGCGACGGGCGTCGATCTTATAATCGACGATACTCCCGAAGCCGTAATCATATCGGGCTTTGACTCCGTGCGCCGCGAGATTGCGCGCATAGCGCTGGAAAAGCTGATAATGGACGGCCGCATACACCCCGCGCGCATTGAGGAAATGGTGGAAAAGGCGCGCAAGGAGGTCGAGAACAGCATACGCGAGGCCGGTGAACAGGCCGTGTTCGAGACCAACCTGCATGGCATACATCACGAGCTGGTAAAGCTCTTGGGCCGCATGCGCTACCGCACCAGCTACGGTCAGAACGTGCTCAAGCACTCCATAGAGGTCAGCCACTTGGCCGGCGTCATGGCATCCGAGCTGGGCGCGGACGTGCAGCTGGCCAAGCGCGCGGGTCTGCTCCACGACATAGGCAAGGCCGTGGATCACGAGATAGAGGGTACTCACGTGACCATAGGCGCGGATCTGGCCAAGAAGTATCACGAGTCGCCCGCAGTGGTACACTGCATAATGGCGCACCACAACGACGTGGAGCCGGAGACCGTCGAGGCCGTGCTGGTACAGGCCGCCGATGCCATATCCGCCGCCCGTCCCGGCGCGCGCCGCGAGTCGCTTGAGAACTACATAAAGCGGCTGGAGAAGCTGGAGGAGATAGCCAACTCCTTTGAGGGCGTGGACAAGACCTACGCCATACAGTCGGGTCGCGAAGTGCGCATAATCGTCAAGCCCGAGGATGTGGACGACGCAGGCACGCTGATGCTGGCGCGCGATATAGTAAAGCGCATAGAGCGCGAAATGGAATATCCGGGTCAGATAAAGGTGAACGTCATCCGCGAGACGCGCGCGGTCGATTTCGCAAAGTAAAATACAAGCGTGAGCCGCCCGATGAATGGTCATCCGGACGGCTCTTTATATGGAGGTATAGCCATGGAAGGATTTAGAGATCTGCCGCTGAACGAGCTGTTGCGCGAAAATGGCTTTGACTGCGACTGCGGCCGCCATCACAGCGTGCGGCTCAAGAAGGTCATACTGGGTCAGGGCGCGCTGTTTCAGGTGAGCAGCCTGCTGCGCGAGCTGGGCATAAGCCATCCCATGATAGTGGCCGACCAGAACACGTATCGCGTGGCTGGCAAGCAGGTGCATGACCTGCTGCGCGCATCGGGCATAGAGTGCGAGCTTTACGTGTTCCCGCAGGCGCATGTGGAGCCGGACGAGTTCAGCGTGGGACAGGTAGTAATGAACTATGTGGCGGGCGTGGACTGCATGCTGGCGGTCGGCTCGGGCTGCATAAACGACATATGCAAGATAGTCTCCAAGGCCACCGGCACAAGGCAGGTGGTGGTAGCCACTGCGCCCTCCATGGATGGCTATGCGTCCAATTCCTCCTCTATGATATCAGCGGGCGTAAAGACCACGATATACTCGGTCTGCCCGGACGCGATAGTGGCCGACGTGGACGTGCTACGTCAGGCGCCGCTAAAGATGCTTCAGGCGGGTCTGGGCGACATGCTGGCCAAGTACATATCGGTCTGCGAATGGCGCATATCCAACATAATCAACGGCGAGTACTACTGCGACGAGGTGGCCGGGCTGATGCGCCGCTGCGTGAGCCGCATAGTAGAGGCCGCGCCGCAGCTGACGCAGCGCTCGCCGCAGGCCGTGATGCAGGTCACCGAGGGTCTGATAATCTCGGGCATAGCCATGAGCTTTGCCAAGGTGTCGCGCCCGGCCAGCGGGCTGGAGCACTACTTCTCGCACATCTGGGAGATGCATTCGCTGATGGGACGCTGCCCCAACGAGCTGCACGGCATACAGGTGGGCGTAGGCACGGTGCTTACGCTGCGCATGTTCAAGTGGCTGCGCAAGGAGACCCCCGACCGCGCGCGTGCGCTGGCCAATGCGGCGGCGTTTGACATGGCCGCTTGGGAGCGCGCCATGCGCGAGTCCTTTGGCCCCACCGCCGAAACCGTGATA
Organism: Candidatus Fimadaptatus sp.; assembly: GCA_050946055.1. Classification (GTDB taxonomy): domain Bacteria; phylum Bacillota; class Clostridia; order Christensenellales; family Aristaeellaceae; genus Fimadaptatus. The sequence continues at coordinate 35,618 of JBMNUB010000026.1, forward strand.
GAGATAGAGCGCGAGGCGGGCAAGCACGATCCTGTAAAGCATGCCGCGCGCCTGGAGCGCATAATCGAGCATTGGGACGACATAATCGCCGCCATGGACGAGGAACTGCCCGATTATGACGCGATAGTAAGCCTGATGAAGGCGCTGCAGGAGCCGACGCAGCCGCGCACGCTGGGCCTGAGCGACGGCGAGGTGATATCGGCGCTGCGCTGCTCGCAGGAGATACGCGATAAGTACATACTCAGCCGCCTGCTCTGGGATCTGGGGCTGCTGGATGAGTACTGCGACAGGCTGCGCACTAGTTTGGCCATAGACTGACGCACAGCGCGCAAGGGCGGGCAATGATGCCGATATAAAGTGAATATACTGTCAGGCGGCGCTGCTTTGGATGGAATTCATCCGAGGCAGCGCCGCTTATAATGCCCTGCGGGCTGACGCACAAAAGAACTTTGCATGACGTAAAGGCGATGTATATGTCATGTGAGGCCGGTTGATTGCGCGAGCGCCAGCGGGGTATAATATATAGAGCGCGCCTTCGCTCTTTCGGCGAACCACCGCTAAAAAGAGGTGTTTTTAATATGAAGCAGGTCAAATACTTTTATCTCAAGGACAGTCCATATTGCCGCAAGGCCGATGACTATATAGCCAGCCTGTGCAGGCTGGAGCCCAGGTATGCCGAAGTGCCGCTGGAGCGCATAGAGATTAGCGAACAGCCCGGCCTAGCCGCGAGCTACGGCTGCGGCAGCGTGCCTGCGTTCTATGTGGACGGCAGCAAGCTGCATGAGGGCGCGGCCACGCTGGAGATGGTCAAGTCAGTGCTGGATGCGGCCATGAGATGACGCACCAAAACGCATGCTCTCTCATAGAGTATATCGAGCCGGAGATACCGGGAGGATATGGCGTCGGATATACCGGCAGCTTCGGCCAACATAGATCGGAGGAGAGAGTATGATAAGCGCTAACAACATGTGTACCTCCAACCGCTGCGGCAATCTGGGCATAACCGGCAGCAGGTGCCATTGCGGCACTTCCACCTGCGGACAGTGCAATGGCGTGTGCAGGCCTTATCCCAATGCCTGCGAGCCATGTGCGGGCAGCTGCGGGCAGTGCAATGACGCATGCAGCCCCTGTGCGGGCAGCTGCGAGCCCTGCCAGAACACCTGCGGCTCGTGCCGCAACTGTAACGGCAGCATAGTCGCGCAGCTGCGCGCGCTGTACAATGCGCGCGTACAGATAACTACGTTCACCTGTGTGCTGGATGTGGTGGTGCTGGATCTGTGCGGCGAGTTCATACGGGTGCTGGACTACTGCACCGGCAGGATATTCCTGCTGAGAGTGGACTGCATCTGCATGATAGAGCAGCCCATAATGCCCGCCTGCTGATACATGCGCCGCGCCCGGCATCCGGGCGCGGCTTTGCGCGCGTTGGCAGGGTGCTTATGCTGCCTGACTGTAAGCATGCCGCATGAGTGCAGTCGGACAGGCAAGGTCATGTGGCGTGGCGCAGGCGCGCCTGCCGCGCGTGTAGGCGCTGCACGGAAATCAACTTCACATTTTCAAGAGAAGAAAAGAGTGATATAATGTAGGACATGGAAAGAGATATGATGTCGTACTTCGAAGAAGTGGAAACAACCAAGAGCTATACGGGCTATAAGTAT
>JBMNUB010000027.1:0-36948 GCA_050946055.1 Candidatus Fimadaptatus sp.
AGCCTGCCCGCATGGGTACGGCGGCGCTTTTGCGTGAACATGGCATGAGCTGTATCAATGCCGTGCGCATGCGGCAGAGGGATGGTTCGACATGTGCATCAACAGTAGTGCGGACAAGCAGCAATATACCTCGCGCTCGATAGAAAATGCCCGAATTGCTCAAATAATTTGCGGCGCGGATGCGTCGGGCGTGATACACTGTATGCAGGCTATATAAAAACGCACATGCGGAGGATGAAACATGACTATCGGCATTGGCATAGACACGGGCGGCACGTACACCGATACCGTCGCATACGAGCTGGACACCGGCAGGGTGCTAGCCAAGGGCAAGTCGCCCACGACCAAGGATGATTTGGCGCTGGGCATAGGCCGCGCGCTGGACGCATTGCCGCGCGAACTGCTGGAGCAGGCCGGGGTTGCGGCGCTGTCCACAACTCTGGCCACCAACGCCTGCGTCGAAGGCCGGGGCGGGCGCGCGCATCTGGTGCTGATGGGTACGACGCGCAAGACGCTTGAGTTCATAGAGGCCGACCGCAAGTATGGCCTTAACTATGACGATGTGCTGTGCCTGCCCACGGGCGGTACGTTCGACGGCAAGGTGGTGGATCAGCCCGACTGGAATGCCGTAATGGACGAGCACGACGGGTTCTTTCGCGAGGCACAGGCGCTGAGCGTGGCCGAAGTCAATGCGCTGCACAACGGCGCGGTGTGCGAGCGGCTGGCGCGCGATGAGCTTACGCGGCGCTATGGCGTGCCGTTTGTCATGGCCAGCGAACTGGTCAGCGGCCTGAACGTGATGGAGCGCGGCGCTACGGCGCTGCTCAATGCGCGGCTGCTGCCGGTGGTGGATAGCTTTATGGACGCGGTGGCGCGGGCGCTGAACGAGCGCGGGCTGGATGCGCCTCGCATGATAGTGCGCAGCGACGGCAGCCTCATGGGCGAGAGCATATCCCGCACGCGCCCGGTCGAGACCATACTCAGCGGCCCTGCGGCCAGCGTGCTTGGCGGCAGGTCGCTGGCGGGCTGCGACAACTGCCTGATAGTGGACATGGGCGGCACGACCACCGACATATCCATAGTGCGCGATGGCGCGCCGCGCATGACGGGCGGCATAAGCATAGGCGGCTGGCGCACTCAGGTCAAGGGCGTGTTCATAGACACGTTCGGGCTGGGCGGCGATACGCGGCTGTACATGCGCGACGGGCGGTTGATGCTGGACACGCGCCGCGTAGAACCGCTGTGCGCGGCGGCGGCGCGCTGGCCCAAGGTGCGCAAGTCGCTAATTGAGCTGCTGGAGTCCAAGCGCGTGCATACGCTGCTCATATATGAGTTCCTGTATCTGGTGCGCAGGCCGGATGACATGTCGCGCTATGCCGATTCCGAGCGCGAGCTTGTGGACAAGCTGGCGGGCGGGCCGGTCATGATAGGCGGCGGCGAGATAGACATGTACGCGCTGGGCAGCGAGCGGCTGGAGGGAGAGGGCATCATAATGCGCTGCGGACTCACGCCCACCGACATAATGCACATACGCGGCGACTTCACGGGCTTCGATGCTGAGGCTGCGGAGCTTGCGGCGCGCTACTTCCTGCGCGCGCTGCCGCAGTACAGGGACGATGAGAGCAGCATGCGCGCATTCTGCGACGAAGTGTATGATCTGGTCAAGCGGCGGCTGTTCGTGAACATAGCCCGCGTGCTTGTCGAGACTACATACCCGGAAGTGTTCAAGGGCGGCATAGACGCTCAGACACAAGCGCTGATTGAGAGCCGATGGGATGAGCGCAACGCGCCGCGCGCCAAGGGCTTCTTCGGCATGGAGCTGCATACCGAGGCGGCGCTGATAGGCATAGGCGCGCCCACGCACATATTCCTGCCCGACGTTGCGCGGGCGCTGGGAGCGCGCTGCGTGATACCTGAGCATTCCGAGGTGGCAAACGCCTTGGGCGCGGTAGTGGCGGACATAAGCGCGGTTGTATCGGTCGAGGTGCGCGCCGACTACGAGTTCGGCGGCCTGAGCGGATACACAATACACGCGCCCGGCATAAACAGTAGCTTCGATGAATATGAAGACGCGCTTAACGCGGCGCGCGAGGCGGCGCATGACGCGGCCATAGCCGAGGCGCGCAGGCGCGGCGCTCTGGGCGAGGTAAGCGTAAAGGTCGAGGCAAACTCGCATGTGAGCCGCACGCGCGACGGCGGCGAGGTCGATCTGGGTACGCATGTGATCGCGCGCGCCACCGGGCGGATGAGCGAGTGATGCATGCCAGTGGCCGATGCGCGGCTAAGCGTATCGGCGCGCATGAGAGGCGGCGTGCGGCGCAGGCAGAAGCGCGCAGGCGCGCCCGGCGGGCGGCTGAGCAGTCCGCCTAAATAATAAGATAAGCATATATCCGCTTTCAGTGCCTGCGCCGGAAGCGGGTATTTTGTCATGCGCACTCAAAGTCCGGATAAAAACCGGACTCAGACTGTCACCCCCTCCCCGTAGAGCTTGGCGGGTCTCGCAGCCCGCCGGCTTTAATCGCGCCCGGCATGTGCGGTGGGCGCGCAGATATTTTGGCGGCGGGAAATCCAATTTACCAGAGCAGCATATCTACCTTGCAGCTTTTACGTCCGGAAATATGTTAGGATTTCGGTGGAAACTGAGTAGGGTGCTGTGGCGGCGGAGGTTCTCCCACGTCCACGCTTGTCATAAATACGTTTTTGACAAGCTGAGTCCGGCTAAAAACCGGACTTGTGCAGCGGTAAAAGTTTTTGGGTATTCCAATATCCGCACATATGGTATATAATGGCATTGCAAACGACCGATTGCGGAAGGAGATGCTCAATATGTTCAAATTCCCGATAGGCTTCATATGTGGACTTAATCAGCCCCAGCTGGATCTGGCCGCCGAGATACATCTGGACGGCGTGCAGCTGTACATGCCCGAAAACGGCAAGGCGCCCCGCGACATGAAGGGCGAAAAGCTGGCCCGCAGCAAGGCGATGCTGGCCGAGCGCAACCTCACTGTCTCGGCGCTGTGCGGCGATGTAGGCTCTTACGAAAACGCCGAGCGCAATCCCGTGCTCATAGACGAGTTCAAGCGCATAGTGGACATAGCTGCGGACTTTGACACCTGCGTCGTGACCACGCACATAGGTTCGGTGCCCGAGCGCCGCGACTGCGCCGAGTACGACAACATGCTGGAGGCCTGCCGCGAGATAGGCGACTATGCTCACAAGGCAAACGTGCGCTTCGCCGTGGAGACCGGCCCTGAGACCGCCGAGGTGCTGTGCGCGTTCCTTGACGAGCTGAACAATCCCGGCGCGGGTGTGAACCTCGACCCCGCCAATCTGGTCATGTGCTCGCTGGACGATCCGGTCAAGGCGGTGTACACTTTGCGCAAGTACATAGTGCATACCCATGCCAAGGACGGCATAAACATCCGTCCGCGCACCGCGACTACGCCCTGGGAGTTCCGCGAGATGCCTCTGGGCGAGGGCAAGGTGGACTTCCCTGCCTACCTCAAGGCGCTGGAGGACATCGGCTTCAAGGGCTTCCTGACCATAGAGCGCGAAGTACCCGACAACGCCGCCGACGTGCGCAAGGCAGCCGCCTTCCTGCGCGGGCTGATGGGCTGACGCGGTATCCGCAAGCAGAACTGAATATGCAATCATGGGGCGCATGGGCTGCAAGGCTCGTGCGCCATTTGCGTGCATCGCGGGCGAGAGTATATCGATTTGCATATGGTATATCGATGGCACATTGCGGTTGGGCTGTCGGCCGGGCCAATGCCGCTGAGCGGGCTATGCGGCAGGCGTGCTGTCGCTTTCGCTGCGGCATGTGAGTATACGCGGAAAGTTGCTGAGCGGGCTATGCGGCAGGCGTGCTGTCGCTTTAGCTGTGGCATGTGCGGATACGCGGAAAGTTGCTGAGCGGGCTATGCGGCAGGCGTGCTGTCGCTTTAGCTGTGGCATGTGCGGATACGCGGAAAGTTGCTGAGCGGGCTATGCGGCAGGCGTGCTGTCGCTTTCGCTGCGGCATGTGAGTATACGCGGGAAGTCGCTGAGCGGGCTATGCGGCAGGCGTGCTGTCGCTTTCGCTGCGGCATGTGCGGATACGCGGAAAGTTGCTGAGCGGGTTGTATGGCGCGAGGCTATGCAGGCAAATGGCGAGCGCAAAGCAAAACGCAATGTGCTTGCAACTGGCCGGAAATTGACCTTCTAAGCATTTTCTAATTCGTTCGACATCTATTTGCACCGGCGTTCATGGTATCATGATGCAAACGGGATGCGTGGGGAGGATGGAAGCATGAAAAGAGCGCTATCGATGGTGCTGGCGATATTGCTGCTGGCATTGCCCATGACGGCGGGCGCGCAGGCGGAGAATGCAGGCAGGCAGTCGGATGAGTCGCAGCAGGCGTTGGTTGAGGGCGCGGCGCACGCTGCCGCCGAATCCGCCGGGGAGGGAGTGAGCGTGTCGCGCTCGCTCGTCGAGGCATGGAACGTATTTGCGGGCGCATTTGGCGATGCATATGAGCGCATCCGCGATGACAGCGTGCTGCGCGAGGCAGGCGATGTAATGCGCGACAAGCTGACCGAAGTTGGCAGGTCGATCGGCGACTGGCTGGAGGACGTGCGCAGCGGTGTGGACGAGAGCATGGAGGGAGCGGGCAAGGCCGTGGATGGCTGGCTGGACGAACACGACGATGAGCTGCGCGCCGCCGCAAACAGCATAGGCGAGGGCGTGGGCAAGGTGGTAAACGGATTCGGCGCGTTCATAAACGAACTGTTTAAGTGACAGACGCGCTTAACGCTACGCGCAGCAAATGTGGTGGGCGGTGGCATTGCAGACGATGCGATATGCCGCGCGGACGCATTGCCGCTCTGCGCGTGACGTTATGATGCGACCGGCGCGCATGCTGGCGCCATATATGCAGATAGACGAAAAGCCGCTGCCGAAAGCGTAAATCGGCAGTGGCTTTTCGTCTGTATATATACGCGACGCGCGATGCAATCTTGTGCGTTGCGCAACGATGCTGCGGGAAGGCACAAGCTGTGTTCTGTTCATGCGCATGCCGATATGATAAGCACGCCCTCATGCCGCCGAGCCATGTATAAAGCAAAAGCCGCTGCAAGCAACGTAAATCGGCAGTGGCTTTTGCATATATGCATTTGCTTCACGCGGCGCAATCACCGCATGCTTTAGGCACAACTCATGCGCCTATGGACGGCTGACTACCTTAGTCCAGCACGCCGTGGCGCGGGCAGTTGACCATGGGCTGGAAGCGGTCGTAGTGCGTCTCCAGCGCGTGATAGCCGCCTTCGTTGGAGGACTTCTCAAACGCGGTCAGTATCTCCAGCACATGGCGGGTCTGCTGATAGCTGGAGCGGAAGGGACGGCCGGTCTCCAGCGCCTTGGCCATGTCGGCCAGACCCAGCGCGCGGCTGTTCTCCTTGTAGTCAAACAGCAGCGGTATCTCCTTGACCTCGCCGTCCTCGGGGCGGTATACCTTTACGGGGCCGCCGAAGGTGTTGGGGTCGGGCACGAACAGCGTACCCTTGGAGCCGTATATCTCAAAGCGCGCCTGACTGGGATAGTGTACGTCGAAGGTGGTGATTATAGTGCCGACAGAGCCGTTGTCGAAGTGCAGCATGCCCAGCACGTGCGTGGGTACGTCCACGTCTATCACCTGACCCGCGAAGGGCTGGCTGGTTATCATGCGCTTGTCAAACGACTTGCGGGTCACGCCGGTCACGCCCTTTACGCCGCCGATGAGGTTGACAAGAGCGGTTATGTAGTAGGGACCCATGTCCATCATGGGGCCGCCGCCGCGCTTGTAGTAGAATTCGGGGTCGGGATGCCAGCTCTCGTGGCCGTGGCATATCATAAAGCACGCAGAGCCCAGCACATCGCCTATCACGCCGTCGTCTATGAGCTTGCGGCAGGTCTGTATGCCTGCGCCCATGAAGGTGTCGGGCGCGCCGCCCAGCATCAGCCCCTTCTCCTCGGCGATGCGCACCAGCTCCTTGCCCTCCTCAAAGTCCGCGCCCAGCGGCTTTTCGGAATAGACGTGCTTGCCGGCCAGCAGCGCGGCCTTGGTCACTTCAAAGTGCTCATAGGGGCGGGTGAGGTTGAGGACTATGTCCACCTCGGGATCGCGGAAGGCGTCGTGCATGGTGTCGTATATCTTGGGCACATTGTACTCGGCCTGCGCCTTTTCGGCGCGCTCGCGTATCAGGTCGCAAACGCCCAGCAGCTTTACCTCGCTGAAGGTCTCGGTGAGGTTTTTGAGATATATGCCGCTGATAGCGCCAACGCCTATCATTGCTATGTTTACCATTTGATATTCCCTCCATTGCAAGTTGGTGGATACTGCGATTATATCACAGCCCCGCGCGCTCGACAATCGCCTGCGCGCAGTTTTGTAAGATATGGTACAGCAGGGCGATAAAAATAGCGCTGTATGCACACTTGATGCATGCGCGGCAGGAGCGGGCATGCCGCGCAAATCTTATAGGGGAGGGACTTGCGCAAATGCCTGAGCGCGAGCCGGGATATGCCTGCGCTGTCTATAGCGCTATACGGTTTGCGCTATCAGCGCGCCGCCCTTGAGCCTGAACACAGTGTCGGCCTGGCTCGCCAGCTGCGTGGAATGCGTCGAGACTATCACGCACTTGCCCAGACGGTGCGCGCTCTCATTTAGTATGCGGGTTATGTCCTGTGCGGTGGCTTCGTCCAGATTGCCGGTCGGCTCGTCGGCCAGTATTATGGGCGCGTCTCCGGCCAGCGCCCGCGCTATGGCCACGCGCTGCTGTTGTCCGCCGGAGAGCCTAAGCACATTCCTGTGCGCTTCGTCCTGATTAAGTCCCAGCCGCTCAAGCAGCGGCAGCGGGGGGCGTTTTGTGGCCAGGCGCACGTTCTCGATGGGCGTCATGTAGTCTATCAGGTTGTAGCCCTGGAATATGAACGATACGTTGTCGCGCCGATGTCTTGCTAGACCCGCGCCAGCTATATCGCTTCCACGCCAGAGTATGCTGCCGCCGCCGGGACTGTCCAGCCCGCCCAGCAATGCCAGTAGCGTGGTCTTGCCGCAGCCGGATGGACCCAGTATAGCGTACATCTTCCCGGCCTCCATGCGCGCGCTTGCGCCGTTTAGCACGTAGGTCTTGCCGTCGTATGAGTATTTCAGCCCGCAAAGCTCCAATGTGTCCATATAATCACCTCTACCTATAGTTCTGTGCGTTGAACGCGGCGTGCCTAGGTGTGCGCCGGTTCGGGTCAGCTCATCCTTGCCAGTATCTCCCGCGGCCTTGAGCGCATCATTGATATGGCGGCAATGCACGCGGAGACCGTCGACATGCCCATGCCCATCAGGAACATGAGCGCCATGTCCTGTGCGTCTATGGCGACGCTCATTGATGGCAGTGCCTGCGCGCCGTCCGCTGATTGGGACTGGCCGTCGCGCACCCCGGCGCTCATCTCGTCCTGCCGCAGTTCTTCGGTATTGGCGCTGTCATATGTCAGCGCGGCTTCTGCGCGGCATACAAGCGCGCTGGCCGGGAAATAGGCCAGCGAAAACGCCAGCGCGGCTATTATGATTACCTCGGATATGTATTGCCCCAGTATGGACAGCTTGCGCATGCCCATGGCCAGCAGCACGCCCGTCTCGTGTACGCGCGCTCTGCCCCACATGGTGAGTATCAGCGAGAGCAGGGCAGTGCTGACTATGAACGCGGCCAGCAGCAGCGCGGACAATATCCCGGACAGGCGCTCCAGCGAACCCGCCGCTGCGTAGTAGCTGTCGCCATCGCGGGCTATCGCAAAGCCGTTCCAATCGACGTCCGGTATGGCGCGCGTGCGGGCTATCACATCATCCATCAGCATAGGGTCGCTCACGGATACCATTAACTCGTCAAAGCCCTTCAGCGCGGGGCCGTTTTCCTGAGCAATTAGCGTGGCAAGGTCACATATTATGAGATTCTGTATCCTGTCATAGGCCGTGACCTGATCGTTTACGCCCTCGATGCTGGCCGGGGAGAACAGCCCGACTATCTCTATCTCCAGTCCCTTGTCCGTGCGTATGCGCTCTCCCAGCGAAAGCCCGTTCCTGTCGGCGAGATCGCGGCTCATCATGCACTTATGCCTATCGCCGGGCAGTATGTGCCTGCCCTGCGTAAGTGATAGTTGCCCGGAGGTAAAGCGATCCAGTTCCTCGCTGCGCCATGTGCCCAGCAGCTTTGCGGACTGGCGAAAGGCTTGATCTATCGGTATGTTGCCCGGAATGAGATCCAGCGCGGGAAGCGCCGCCAGAGTCTCGACCGTGGCGCTGCATCCCTTCACGCCGTCCATGCCGCGTATGCGTTCGACCAGCTCAGGAGTTATCTGCTGAGTGGAATATATGAGCGTGCCGCCGTCCACGCTCTCCACCTTTAAGTAGGGATTGCTGTCCTCGTAATTGAAGCTAATGGTGAAGCTGCCGCCCATGGATGTGCGAAGCTGGCGCTGCGCCTCGCCCGCAGCGCGCCCCAGCGCCAGCGCAGTCAGCACGAATACCGCCATTATGAGCAGTATCGCAAGCAGAAGCAGGCTCTTTAGCCGTTTGCGCGTAACGTACAGCCATGCCCTTTGAATGAAGTTCATGAGATTCCCTCCCTGTATTAATTGGCTTTGCGATGTCAGCATAGCGCGCCCATGTGGAGCATGTATGGAATCGCGGAACATGAACCGCGTATGCGAGAAGATATTTGCGATGCGTATGCAATGCCGCGGGGGATGAGAGGTGGCTTGCTTGCCACTATGCATAGGTTATGCTAATACAGACCGGCAAGGGGAATGCGCAGTGGCTTGTCCGCTGCGCAGCATGGGTTCTGCTGATATAGACTGTCAATGACATGCGCGGTGGCTTGTCCGTTGCCCGGAATATGTTCTGCTGACATCAACCGGCAAAGGCATGCGCGGTGGCTTATACGTTGCCCGGAATATGTTCTGCTGCCATCAATCGCCAAAGGCATTCGCGGTGGCTTGTCCGCCGACTGGCATGGGTTTTGTTGATGTCGCCAGCCAAAGGCATGCACAGTAGCTTGCCCGCTGACTGACATGGGTTTTGCTGATACAGACCGGCAAATGGCATGCAAGTGGCTTGCTCGTTACCCGGCATTGCTTCTGCTGACCTTAACCGCCTCAGGTCATGCACAATCCCTTGCCACCCTAGTGCGCTAGCTGCGGCGGGATGCACGCAAGCCATGCGCGCCAACGCATACCTTTGCACAAAAAGCGCCCGCTCCCACAATCTGCTCATGTGGGAGCGGGCGGTATGCCGCGCCTTAGCTCAGCCATAGCGTAAACCGCATGCCGGGCGGCGCGTCCATGGCGGCAAACGAATAGCGAAGCTCCAGCGCGCTTGCCAGTGTATCCACTATATATAGCCCCAGTCCGTTGCCGCCGTCCCGCCTGTCGCGCGCAAAGTCGGGGCGATAGAACGGCTCGAATACATGCGCCAGCTTTTCGGGCGGTATGGGCGTGCATTGGTTTTCTATTACTATGCTGTCGGAATTCAGCCTTACATGTATGCGCCCGCCGGGGGATGTATAGCATGCCGCGTTGGATAGCAGGTTGGACAGTATCTTCTCCAGACTGTCCGGCGGCAGATGGACTATGCACTCCTGCACCGTGTCAAGCGCAAATTCCAAGCCGCTTGACAGGGCTATGAGCCGGTATGGCTCGCATATGGCGGGCAGATGCCGCGCAAGGTCGAAGGTCTCGGCTCGATTCTTTTCGCTCGCGGCATCAAAGCGGGATGCGTCCAGTATCTCCTTTATCATGTGGGAGAGCCGCTCGACCATGGACAGGCACTGCACGAGATAGGTGTCGCGCTCTTTGTACTTGCCCACGCCCAGTATCATGTTTTCCAGCATCGCGCTCAGCGCGGTAACGGGCGTCTTTAGCTCGTGCGAGGCCGCGCGCAGCATATCCAGCTTCGCCTTGTCAGCCTTGCTTGCCCTTAGCTTATCCTCGGCCATGTGGTTTATTGTGGATAGCAGGCTGGAGTAGAGCGCGTTTATGCGCATGGCTAGCATGCCCAGCTCGTCTTGGGAATGCACGGGGCAGCTTGCCTGCCTGTCAAGATGCGCCATGCGCTCAGTTGACCTCGCTATCCGCATTATGGGTATGGTCATGGCGCGCGAGAATATCAGCGAGCATATGAGTGCAGCGGCGGCACAGCATATGAGCGATATGGGAAGGGCGCGTGATATGGCCGCGCGAATCATTGGCTCGGAGTTCAGGCTGTACTCTATTATGGCGCTGCCATGTTCAATGCGATCCGCTTCGAGCGTCATGTGTGGCGCAAGCAGGTATATCACGCCATGCGCAATCAGCGTGATGAGCAGCATCACGGCAAATGTGTATATGAATGTCTTATGAAACAGTCTGAGCTTTCTCATGGGCGCTCCTCGTACTTGTAGCCTATGCCCTTTACGGTCACTATGTTGTCCGCGCCCAGCTTCTTGCGCAGATTCTTTATGTATGTGTCGATTGTTCTGTCCATTATGGGGCGGTCGTAGCCCCAGAGCTGGTCGAGTATCTGCGCGCGCGTCAGCACCAGCCCCTTGTGCACAAACAATAGCTTTAGCACATCTATCTCGCGGGGCGTTATGTCTATCGGCTGCCCGGCACGGTGCGCGGTGTATCCGCCGAAGTCGATTGTCACGTCGCCCAGCTTGAGCAGGCGCGGTTCTGCGCTCTTGCCGCGCCGCCTGAGCAGCGCGTCTACCCGCTTGCCCAGTATCAGCAGGGAAAACGGCTTGGTCATGTAATCGTCGGCGCTTTTATCAAAGCTCGCGGCCTGCGTGCCTTCGTCGTCGAGGGCGGTCAGCATTATGACGGGCGCGTCGCTATAGGTGCGCAGTTCCTTTAGCACGTCCAGCCCGGATATCCGAGGGAGCATTATGTCCAGTATAACTATATCCACATCCTCGCGCACTGCCAGGAGCGCACCCTGTTCGCCGTCGTGCGCGGACAGCACGCTGTGACCCAGCGAGGTCATGTATTCGCATATGGCCTCGTTGGTGGCGGCATCGTCCTCTATTACAATTATTGCAGCCATATCCAGCACCTCCCGATATAATATAGCGCTGCTATGTGGAATCTATGTGAAATGGGCGCGCGCAGTCCAATTTTGCCGCACAGCGCGCCGCAAAAAGTGGTGCCGTATGCAAATACCTGAAAACGGAATGCGCATCATAAAGCGAATATATAAAGACTGTCAAAAACCTCCGGAGAGATCGAGAGGCCTCGCAGACCGACGACTTGGGTAGCGCCCAGCGACATGTGCGGTGGGCGCTCAGGATTTTTTACGCAGGGAAATCTCATTTCCCGGAGTAAAAATATCTTTCTTGCAGTTTCCACGCCCGGAAATCCGCAGGATTTCAGTGGAAACTGAGTATGGGTGGCAGTGGCGGGGGAGATTCTCCCCCGTCCACGCTTGTCAAAAAGATGCTTTGACAAGCTGATATCGGAAGCCGGTGAATATAGCAACGCGCATGACATGGCGCGCGAATAAAGCCGCGCAGGGCTTTAAAGCGAAGCGCGGTTGTGGTATCATATATGCATGACGATTACATGCGCGTGTGCGCGTATATTGCGGAAAGGAATCTTGTGATATGATAAACGCATTCTTGATGATGGGACAGTCGAACATGTCCGGGCGCGGTGCTCTGGATGATTTGCCGCCGCTTGAAAGCAGCCACGTGCTGGCGTTTCGCGATGGCGAGTGGGAAGCGGCGGTCGAGCCGGTGGTGCGCGACCGGCCGTTCTCGGGCGAGGGCATGGGTACGTCGTTTGGCACGACGCTGCACGCGCTGACCGGCGCGGACATAGGATTGATACCCTGCTCGCTGGGCGGCTCGCCGCTCGCCATGTGGCTGCCCGGGCAGGAGCTTTACGAGGCGGCGCTTCAATCGGCCATAAGCGCCATGCAGTCGGGCGCGCGCATCGCGGGCGTGCTGTGGCATCAGGGCGAGGCTGACAGCGAGCATGCGCGCGACGCACATTCTTATATGCAGCGCTTTGAGCCCATGCTGGAGCGCCTGCGCGCGCAGCTATATGATGCCGCGCAGGACATGGGCGCGCCCGAGCGGGCGGTGCAGCCGCTGCCTGTGATAGTGGGCGAACTGGGCGCGTATCTTGACGAGTTCCCGGATAGCCGCTTTCATGAGGTGATAAACGCGCAGCTGCATGCGCTTGCCGCGCGCGACGGGCGCTGTGAGTGCGTATTGACGTCCGACCTTGAGCATAAGGGCGACAGGCTGCACTTCTCGGCGCGCTCACAGCGCATGATGGGCGTGCGCTATGCCTGCGCATGGATGAGCGCGGCAAAGCGGCTGGGCATAGCGATATGATGATATGATTGGCATTGCGTGGGGGTGCTATGTGCGATTGGGAACGGCTGCGTATGCGGTGTGATTGCCAGCATCGCAGGAATATGCGTTTCATACGGCAAAGCGACCATGCATAGCTGTTCTTGTTCGGCATCGCATGGACACGCGATATGCGATTAGGAACGGCTGTGTATGCTGTTTGATTGGACAGCATCGCATGGGCATGCGCTCCTTACGGCAAAGCGACCATACATAGCTATTCTTGTTCAGCATCGCATGTGTGTGCGATTAGGCAGCGGCACGGTTTGACATAGCCATACTATGAGCCAACGCGGTATGCACATGCGGAAAGGCCGTGAATCTAAGCATACATCCATCCGGCAGAAACATAGGCAAATCGATTTGCGCTTGCCATAAATACAAAAATCGCGCGGCAGGAGATAGCTCATCCTGCCGCGCAAATGTATCTGTCAATATCACTCTATGGGGCGCATGGTCTTGTCTTCGGGCTCGGGCTCGGGTATGGGCATGGCGTACTTGCCGGTGAAGCAGCCGTCACAGTAGTCGTCCGAACCGGTTATCTCGCGCAGGCTCTCCAGCGACAGGAAGCCCAGCGAATCCACGCCTATCTTCTCGGCAATCTCCTCGACCGAGGACTTGTAGGCCACCAGATGATCGGAGTCGGGTATGTCCGTGCCGAAGAAGCAGGGGTAGCGGAAGGGCGGCGCGGACACGCGCATGTGTACCTCGGTGGCGCCGGCATCGCGCAGCATCTTGATTATCGGCACGCTGGTGGTGCCGCGGACTATGGAGTCGTCTATCAGCACTACGCGCTTGCCCTGCACGTGGAACTTGTTCACGTTGAGCTTGAGATGCACGGCGTGCTCGCGCATGCTCTGATCGGGCGCTATAAAGGTACGGCCTATGTACTTGCTCTTTACGAAGGCGGTGGAGTAGGGTATGCCGCTCTCCATGGCGTAGCCCAGCGCCGCATCCAGACCGGAATCCGGCACGCCGCAGACTATGTCGGCCTCTACCGGATGCTGGCGCGCCAGCGCACGGCCGGCCTTCTCGCGCCACTCGCATACGCTCAGACCATCGACCACGCTGTCGGGGCGGGCAAAGTATATGTACTCGAACACGCAGCGCGAGGCCCTAGGCGCGGGATGGCGCGCCACGGTGCGCATGCCGTTCTTGTCGATGAGTATGGTCTCGCCAGGCTCTACGTCGCGAATGAACTCGGCACCCACGCTCTCAAGAGCGCAGCTCTCGCTGGCTACTATGTAGGTGGAACCCGTGCGGCCTATGCACAGCGGACGGAAGCCGTAGGGATCGCGCACGGCGACCAGCTTGCGCGGGCTCATTATGACCAGCGAATACGCGCCCTGAAGCTGCGGAATGACCTCCTGCATGGCCTCCTCTATGGAGGAAGTGTGTACGCGCGCCTGCGCAATCAGGTAGGATATCACTTCGCTGTCCACGGTGGTGTGGAATATGAGACCCTTGGCCTGCATGTCGCGGCGTATCTGCGCGTTGTTTACGAGATTGCCGTTGTGCGCCACGGCCAGCCAGCCCTTGACATAGTGAGTTACAAGCGGCTGGGCGTTGCTGCGTATAGAAGAACCGCTGGTGGAATAGCGCACATGGCCTATGGCGATATCGCCGGTCAGCTTCTGCAGCTCCTCCTTGGCGAACACATCGCCCACCAGACCCATGTCCTTGTGATAGGATACCACGCCGCGATCGGACACCGCTATGCCGCAGCTCTCCTGACCGCGATGCTGAAGGGCGAACAGGCCGTAGTATACCATGGGCGCAACGTTGCGGCCCTCGGTGTCGTATACGCCAAATACGCCGCATTCCTCATGTACATTGTCAAATACGTCTG
The DNA here is from genome assembly GCA_050946055.1 of Candidatus Fimadaptatus sp. Taxonomy (GTDB): domain Bacteria; phylum Bacillota; class Clostridia; order Christensenellales; family Aristaeellaceae; genus Fimadaptatus. The sequence goes on from JBMNUB010000027.1 coordinate 14,246, forward strand.
ACATACATTAAACTCCTTCTTAAATAGCCGATGACCAAGCGCCGGGCGGCGCAGGGGCGCAGCGCCCCGGCATATAGCCGCCCAAGCCGATCGGTCATCGAGTGGGAAAAGCTGTTGGGCGGGGGAAGCATATCCCTCGCCGCCGCCACCCTGTGAGTTTGCGCTGAAATCCGCAGTGACATCAGCGTAAACTGCAGTGCAGATATCTTGGCTTAGGGAAAGGATATTTCCCGCCGCAAAATATCCCCGAACCCACCGCGCGCGATGCCGGGTTTGCTTGAAGCCTGAGAGGGCTGCGGGCCGTCTCAGGCTCTCAGGGGGGCTTTACAGCCTGACTGTTTGTGGATATTACTTGTCCAGACCCATGCGGTGATATACCTCGCTGTAAGCGTCCTCCACACCGCCCATGTCGCGGCGGAAGCGATCCTTATCCAGCTTTTCGCGGGTATGCACATCCCACAGGCGGCAGGTGTCGGGGGATATCTCGTCGGCCAGTATGACTTCGCCGTCGAACAGGCCGAACTCCAGCTTGTAGTCCACCAGTATCAGATCGCGCTTGAGGAAGTAATCCTTGAGCAGCTCGTTCACGCGCAGCGCCATGGTGCGTATGGTCTCTATCTGCTCGGCGGTACCCAGACGCAGCGCCAGCGCCTGAGAGGTGTTTATCATCGGATCGCCCAGATCGTCGTTCTTGTAGGAGAATTCTATCGTGGGATTGGCAAGGTCGGTGCCTTCCTCTACGCCAAAGCGCTTGGAGAAGCTGCCGGCGGCTATGTTGCGCACTATGACCTCCAGCGGCACTATGCTGACATGCTTTACCACCGTGCGGCGCTCGTCCAGCTCTTCAACGAAGTGAGTGGGTATGCCGTTGTCTGCCAGATACTTGAACAGCAGGTTGCTCATGCGGTTGTTGACCACGCCCTTGCCGGTTATAGTACCCTTCTTGAGTCCATTGAACGCGGTAGCATCGTCCTTGTATGCTACAACTACCAGCTTGGGATCGTCGGTGGCGTAAACGCGCTTGGCCTTGCCCTCGTACAGCTGCTCGCGGATATCCATAATGCAATTCCTCCATATAATGAATTCTCACGCCGCCCAAAACCGGCGGGCAAACATCTCAGATCACGTAAAGAGCATACATCGTTTTTTTGTGCGCGTCAAGCAATAGTGCCTTAAAAATCGAATGATTCATCGACATTTAAAGAAATGATTCGCTTTTCTCCGCGAATATGGCGCCGGATGCCCGAACTGAGCGCCTGCGCACGGCATACGGAGCGAAGGTATGGCGCATGAAGCGGACTATGCGGCGCAGTTTGCCCTTGCTGCAGGCCCGTTTGCAGCGGACAGGCGCATTGAATCTGAGCATCACCGGCCCCGGCGACATACACTGCGTGCGTCAGCTCCGCGCGTGTGGCCCTAGCCCTGCACGGCTGGCCGGCGCAGGCGGCATGCGCGCATCATTCAGGAGAGTATTCTGCCTGAGTTCACTGGATGCATATGCTGCGCGCCGCAGGGCGGGGTAAAGCCGGTCAGAGCTGCGCGCATGGGTCGCATGCGCGCAGCCTTGGCCGATGGCATAATGCAGTGCGCGCCAGACAACCGGCGGCAGCGCGCCGCAGTTTAAGGCGCGGCGAATGCGCGTTACCTCAATGCATCCGCAAGCAGCTCATGACCATTGTCGTTTACGGCGCGCGCTTCGCTGAGCAGCGCCTCATAGAACGCGGCGGCGGCACTCTGCCTTGCGCGCGCTATCTGTGCGCCGCGCGCGGTGTAGAAGCGCCCGTACAGCTTTTCCAGCTTGAAGCGATACTCATGCATGAACGAAGGCACGCTATCGCCAACACCGTCGGACACGCGTCCGTCGGGCAGCAGCGAGTACAGCGGCTCACCCTCATGCCCCTGATATATCAGCGTGCGCGCTATGCCCATGGCACCCGACACGTCCACCTTGTCGGCATCGAACAGTATGCGCGCCTCGATCAGGCGCGGCGCTTCGCCGCTGCGGAAGCGGTGCGCGCGTATGCACTCGGCCACGCGGCCAACCATGTCCGCAGGAAAGCCGTGCGCCGCCATAAAGCGCTGCGCCTTCTCCGCGCCCACCATGGCGTGATCCAGCGCAGGGTTCTGGAACTGCTCCTGCCTGCCTATGTCGTGCAGCAGGCAGGCGCTTATCAGCACGTCCATGTCCACGCCCTGCTCGGTGCGGGCGATGTCCAGCGCGGTGTACAGCACGCGGTAAACGTGCTCGCGGTCATGGGCGCTGTCCTGCATGCACTTTGCCATATATCCCTCAAGCAGATTGAAAGTGTCCCTGTCCATAGTTGAACCTCCTTTGAGCGGCGCTTGGCCGGTGCTACATAAGAACATTTTATCACCCGCGCCGCGCCTGCGCAATGAGCAATGATTTCTGCGCACAAATGCGGGCGGCATGCCTTGGCATTGCCCGGACAGTTAATGTGATAATGCCGCCCGACGCAAGGCCGGGCCTGAACAGGCGCGCACCTTACACGTATGTAAGCGCATTTGCATACGATAATGTTCGACATATGCAAAAGATTTTTGCGCTAATCCCCTTTGAATGCCCGATAAGCGCAGAAATGTGCGAATTTTTGCGGACAATTTCCCCGGCGCATATAAAGTCAATGGAAAATGTGTTGCAGACATAATACAGGTGATGTAAACTTACGCTATCGCCGCCCGCACGGGCGCATGCCTACCAATATGACGGAGGATGATTCGATGCACGAGATATATGAAAATCCGCTCACTACGCGCTATGCCAGCCGCGCCATGCAGGAGATATTCTCGCAGGACACCCGCACGCGCACCTGGCGCAAGCTGTGGGTGGCGCTGGCCGAGAGCGAGATGGAGCTGGGTCTGCCGGTTACGCAGGCACAGGTCGATGAGCTGCGCGCGCATATAGACGATATAGACTACGAAGCCGTGGCCCGCAAGGAACACGAGATACGCCACGACGTAATGGCGCATGTGTACGCATACGGTCTGGCTTGCCCCGGAGCCAAGGGCATAATCCATCTGGGCGCGACCAGCTGTTACGTTACCGACAATGCCGACGTGCTGATATACCGCGACGCGCTGCGCCTAGTGCGCGCCAAGGTGGTGGAGGTGCTGCGCCGCCTGCGCACCTTTGCGCTGGAGTACAAGTCGCTGCCCACGTTGGGCCTTACTCACCTTCAGCCCGCGCAGCTTGTGACCGTGGGCAAGCGCGCCTGCCTGTGGATGCAGGATTTGCTTATGGACCTTGAGGACATCGACCACACTCTTGCCACCATGCGCCTGCTGGGCAACAAGGGTACGACCGGCACTCAGGCCAGCTTCCTTGAGCTGATGGAGGGCGATGGAGCAAAGGTCGTCGAGCTGGAGAAGCGCATAGCGCACAAGATGGGCATGGACAAGGTGTTCGCCGTGAGCGGCCAGACCTATCCGCGCAAGCTGGACTTCCGCATAATGAGCGCGCTGTCGGCTGTGGCTCAGAGCGCGTACAAGTTCGCGCAGGATCTGCGCCTGCTGCAGAGCTATCGCGAGATAGAGGAGCCGTTTGAGAAGAGCCAAGTCGGTTCTTCGGCCATGGCATACAAGCGCAATCCCATGCGCTCCGAGCGCATGTGCTCGCTCAGCCGCCACGTGATGGCGCTGGCAAACGATGCGTCCATGACCGCGTCTACCCAGTGGTTTGAGCGCACGCTGGATGACAGCGCCGTGCGCCGCATATGCCTGCCCGAGGCGTTCATGGCGGTGGACGCGGTGCTGGAGCTGTACTGCAACGTGTCCGACGGCATGGTGGTCTACCCGCGCGTGATAGCGCGCCGCGTGGACGAGAACCTGCCCTTTATGGCAACCGAGAACATACTCATGGAGGCCGTGAAGCACGGCGGCGACCGTCAGGCCGTGCATGAGCGCATACGCCAGCACTCCCACGCCGCTGCCCGCCGCGTAAAGGAGGAGGGCCTTGACAACGACCTGATAGCGCGCATGGCCGACGATCCCGAGATACCGGTCAGCCGCGAGGAGATAGAGGGCATGCTGGACGCCTCCAACTTCATAGGCCGCTGCCCCAGTCAGGTGGAGGAGTTCATAGCATGTCAGGTGGATCCCGTGATAGCCGGTGCGGGCGACATAAGCCTAGAGGGCGTGAGCGTCTGATAAGGGCGGAATCGATGTGATAGCGAGCGGGAATGCACCATAGCATGTGACTGCGCCAGTTAGCCCCATGCGATGTGATGGTGAAGCTATGGGCTAGGGCGATATTTGCGCGGGGAATTGCACATATCGATATCTGAGTACAGCGTCAGGCCCGCCGCGAGCCTGTCATGACGCAGGCGCTTTACCTGCTTGTGACCACATAGAACTTTTGATGATACATACAGCGCCGCTTTCCACAGCAGGGGAGAGCGGCGCAATCCATATGGAGGATGCATATGCGCAGGAAGGACAGGGAGATAACCGATACGGTCGATATGCTGGACATACTTAAAAGATGCGATGTGCTGCGCATAGCCATGAGCGGAGACGGGCAGCCGTATGTCGTGCCGGTGTCGTTTGGGCTGGATGTGCAGGACGGGCGCATAAGGCTGTACTTTCACGGCGCGTGCGCGGGCATGAAGCGCGACATGATAGAGCGCAACGCGCGCGTGTGCGTGGAAGCCGACATATTCCACGGATACAGGCAGGTGGGGCGCGACATCACCTGCGCATACGAGAGCGTGATAGGCTTTGGCAGCGCGCGGCTGCTTGACGGCGATGCGGCTCGGCATGGGCTGGAGGCGATAGTCCGACATTGCGGCTTTGAGGGATACGACGCGGGCGCATGCTCTGCGCACACCGCCGTATACGAGATAGCGCTGGACAGCATCACCGGCAAGCGCAATTTGCTTTAGAAGGGATGAGATTGCGCGGGATGTTCGTGCAAAGCCGAAAGGGTATGCGTGATGCGAACAGGGCGATTGCATGCTGACGGCAAGAAGCAAGAAGCACGCAATACTGGTCTGGCAATAAGCCGCAAGGCGGCGCTTGCGCAAAGCAATCGCATGCTGCAAGTTATGCTCGGCAGTAATATACAAATAAACTCCTCTCGGAGCAGCGATTCGCCGTTCTGAGAGGAGTTTTTATGCATGTGCATTATCGGTTAATGCAGCCAGAGTATGGTACGGTACGCCTTGAACGGCAATGGATGCCGAATCAAATGCCCACACATGTGCGGAATATCAAGACAAAATCCATCCGCTTTGCCATGCGCCGCAAATGTCCATATGCGCACAGCCATTCGCGCGCATTTGTGCGTCAGTAAGTCTCCACGGCCAGCGCTGCCTGAAGCTCCTCGGCGGTCTTTTCGATGAGCGTGCCTTCGGCTTCGCGGCGCAGTGTTTCCTGCATTATGGCCTCGGTGGCCGATGCGCCGCAGCGCGAGCAGCCTATGTGACGGCACAGCAGTGCCATGTCCAGCGTGCGTATGCCGCCCGCCGCCTTTATGCGCACATCCGGGGTTATGGAGTCGCGCATCACTATGAGGTCGCGCAGCTTGGCACCGTACTTACCGTAGCCGGTGGAGGTCTTTACAAAGTCGGCATGCACATCGCAGCATATGCGGCAGGCGCGCTCTATCTCCTCGCGCGTCAGGAAGCAGTTCTCCAGTATCACCTTGACTATGGCGTTGGCGCTGTGGGCGGCGTTAACTATCGCGGCGATGTCGTCGCGCACATAGCCGTCCTCGCCGGCGCGCAGGCGGCCGATGTTTATCACCATGTCCAGCTCCTCAACGCCCTCGTCCAGCGCGCGCTGAGCTTCGTAGAGCTTTACGTCGGCGCGCACAGAGCCGTGCGGGAAGCCTATCACGGTGCAGGCGGGTATGCCCGAGCCCTTCAGCTCGCGCACCACGGTCGCCATGTCGTCGGGACGCGCGCATACGGAAGCAGTGTGATAGCGCAGCGCCACCTCGCAGCCGCGGCCCACTTCGGCGTTGGTCATGTAGGGCTGAAGCATGGAATGGTCTATCATTGAGGCGATGTCTTTGGCAGTTATCATTGTGTTGCCTTCCTTTCTCAAGTCGGTCGGTATGCTGGCCTTGTCCACGCGGCGCATATGCGGCCCGCGCTTTACGCAAACGGGCAGATATCGCGCGCAGGCGCTTGCCGGAGCCTGTGCAGCCCCTGCGGCGCCGCGCAAGTGGATGTGCCGCCGCGCGGGCGCTTTATGCAGACTGGCTTGGAGCTTTGTCCGCTGCGCAGCATCAGATGTCTATGCGGGAGCTTTCCGCGATATAGGGCGCAGCGCCTGCGCAGGGCAGCTTGCCGGTTTCAAGCGCGCTATGGAGCAGCTCGTCCATGCCGCGCGCCACGTTATAGAAGTCGCCGGGATGCAGCTCCATGCGGTCTATGTACTCGGGGGACACGTCGTGAATGGGCATGCGGCTGAGCGCGTCTATGCACGTCGCATGCGGTATGGCGGTCAACACGGTGCAGGGCTGCGGCTCGCCCCGGAGCATGCGCAGCGCGTCGTAGAACTTGTCCTGATGAGTGCTGTTCATGGGGTAGAGCAGGTCGCCCTCGCCGGTATGCGCGCGCAGCACGAAGCAGTTCTCGTTTTCGCCCTCCATGGTTATGCGCGCCTTCTCAAAGCGGTAGTCCAGCGCGGGCTGGGCGTTCCTGCTGCCCGCATGTGAGGCGGCGAACGTGAGATCCGCGCCCGCTGCGCGTATGTGCATGAAGGCAGTGTCGAAGTTCTCTATGGCGTTGGAGCGGTAGAGCTGCGCCTCCACGCTCTTAGGCATGGCGCTGGAGTCCAGCTTGTCGCCCAGCAGGAAGAGCATGTTGTGTATGTAGTGCGCGCAGGCGTTGTTGGCGATGCTGTCGTATACCTCGCGGCCACTGGCATCGCGTATCTTGCCCGCCCACGGGCGCGCATAGTAGTTGGAGCCGCGCGGCCAGTCCAGCATCACGCGCAAATCGAGGGGCTTGCCAAAGCGCCCGGCCATTATGTCGCGCTTGAGCTTTAGCATGCCCTCGGCATACGACCACTGGAAGCCTATCATTATTTTGCGGCCAAAGCGCTCTTCAAGTGCAAGCATCTCTTTTGCCTGAGCCAGCGTTGCGCCTATGGGCTTTTCGCACAGCACGTGCGCGCCGTGCTCCATGGCGATGCGGGTCTGCTCGAGGTGGAACTGTATGGGCGAGGCGATTATGCACAGGTCGCAGGTGTCCTCGTTAAAGAACTCGGCGATGTCGTGATACACGCGCACGCCCGCGTCCTTGAGCTGCTGATACAGGGCGCACTTTTCAGCGCAGGGATCGGCGGCTGCTACGAACTCAAATGGCAGTGAATCGGCGCGGGGAGCGAGCAGGGCGGTTATGTAGTTGGAGGCATAGCCTCCTATTCCGGACAGAAGTATTCGGGGAGCGGACATATAAAGGGTCCTCCTTAGTAAATTTATATTAAAGGTATTCAACGGCGGGGCGCGATTTCCTGCCGCCATGGGTATATCCGCGACAAAAACACGGGTTCGCCGCTTCGCGAGCATTTTTCACTGTTTTGTCATTATATAAGTATTGCATGTTATGGCATTATGGAGTACAATAAAAAGGTATGATGTATTAGGAAGGATGTTAGCTGTATATGAAAAAGGCGATCCTCGTGCTGATGCTGCTTGCGCTGCTCCCTCTGTCGGGCTGCATATCCGAAGACATGCCCGCGCCCACTGCGCTGCCTCCGCTGAACGAGCCGCAGATGAATAGCCGCGAAGAGCTGTATGAGCTCTACGATCAGATAGATTTCAACATGACTGTGGCCGAGATAGAGGCCAAGATAGGCCCCGCCGTGCGCTCGGAAAAGGTTGCCATGGAGAACAGCACCGGGCTTACGCTCAACTGGGAGCGCAACGGAGTGTATACTCAGGTCGCCACCACCGACGGACAGATCGTGGGCAAGGCGGTTGTATGCTCTGACCCGCGCATGTTTGCGCCGCTCACTGCCGAAGCCAATTTCGACAATGTGCATAAGATAGAGCGCGACATGAACTATGCCGACATAGTCGGACTCATGGGCTGCGAAGGTCTGGAAGTTATGGCCATGATAGACCGCAGCACCTCGCCCGTAAAGCTGACCAGACTCATGCGCTGGACGAACGGGGACGGAAGCTATATGCAGATACTCTTTGAGCAGGACGGCACCATAAGCACTGAGAGCAACGCGGCGTACCTGTTTGAAGCGCCCACGCTGGAGCCCGGCGCGACTTATGCGCCCACGGCCACGCCTGATCCCTCCGCGTCGCCGCGTCCCACCGCGATAGTAACCCCTGCGCCCACCGAGGCCGCGACCGAAGCGCCAAGCGCCGCGCCCGCCGAGGCCGCGACCGAAGCGCCAAGCGCCGCGCCCGCCGAGGCCGCGACCGAAGCGCCCAGCACCGCGCCCACCGAGGCTGCGACCGAAGCGCCTGCGGCAAACTGATGCGCAAGCCCATTGCTCTGGGCGGATGCTTCTGAAAAAACTGCACAAATGTCCACTTTCGACGCAGACGCCGGAGGTGGACTTTTTTTAATGCCATATGGCGCTTGGCGGGCGGCGATGCGGCTGAGCGCCGCGCTCTGCGCATGCATGGGCGCGATATTGGCGGGAGATATGTGCATGGGGCGCGCCTGAAGTGGCGGAATGCGCGCGGATGACTTGCATGCGGCGAGCATAGTCCGGCGCGCGCCACCAAATGAGCATAATGAGCGCGGCATGAGACGGCGCTCCGTGCGCATTTGTGCCTAAAGATATTTAAAACACATGCAACTTAATGTTCGCGAAAATAGAGCTTGCAGTAAGGTATAATAACGGGGAAGGGTGACTGCAGGCGGCTGGGCCGTAGACATGCAATGAATATATCCCGGATTGTTGCGCGCATGACTTGTGACAAAAACGGGATATAATGCCACATATGCCCGGATGTTTTGCCATGGTGGTTAATTCATTGTAGAACTATTTGGCGGACGTTGAAGAATTAATATTCATCGCGCATAATATAGTAAGCCAGCAAGCTGAGTGGAGCGCCGAGACATCGGCATAGTCCACCGAGGGTCATTTATACAAATTTATTAAGTACTAAAGGAAGTGTCCACTGTGAATAAAACTCCCGCACCGGCACAACGTCAAACGCGCCAAAAGCGCATACTCTGGGGTCTGCTCGTGAGCGCCAACGCACCCATGAGCGCCGAGCAGCTGCTCAAGAGCGCCCGTCAGGCCTGCCCGACGATGGCGCTGACCACCGTGTACCGCAATCTGGAACAGCTCATGGCACAGGAGTCCGTGCAGCGCATAATGTATCCGGACGGCACTGCGCGCTATGAGGCCGTACAGGCTGTGCATCATCACTACCTGATATGCATGGAGTGCAAAAAGAGCATACAGCTGCCCATGTGCCCGGTCAATCAGCTGGAGCAGTCCATAATCAGCGAGACCGGTTACGAGATAACCTCTCACAATCTGGAACTGTTCGGCTATTGCCCCGCCTGCCAGCAGATACGCAAGCAGCGCCAGCAGCAGCAGAACGCGCTGAACAACAACCCGCTGAACAACAATCCCTTTAGCAATGCCCCTGTGAACGGCAACCCCTTTAACAATACCCCCGGAAACAGCAATCCCTTTAACAACAACCCCTTTGGCCGCAATCCGGGGCTTTGATGAATCCGGGGCTTTGATAGATAGATAGCCATACGCCATGACCGCAAGCGCAGTCGTGGCGCTTTTTATATGCGCGCGATTTTGTTCGGGACATGGGCAGCGCGCGGCAAGGCCATAGCGGCGCGGACATGCGCGGCAACCGCATCACGGATGCGGCCTATGGGCATTGGATGGGCGGCAAGAGCGGCGCGCGCGCCATTGCCGCCATGCGGCCTGTGCGGGAGGCATTTGAGCTGGCAATGATATGAAGGCTGCATAATCATGCGCCGCCCGAGCAACTTCCACTGTGTGCAGACCGCACAATAAAGCGCCGCGGCGGCCGCTTGCGGTATGGTGCTGCCGCATGGCTGGACGGGCATTGGCTCTGCACAGGAGAGGCGCGGCGGATGAGGCGGTCGCAGAAAGACATATGTCAAACGCATGCGGCGCTTTGGATATTCGGGTGGCGTAAAGTGCGATGGCCACAGGCGGGCTTTGCCGGGGGCGCGGCGCGGCGGATGAGGCGGGTGTAGAAGGGTCTATGTCAAACGCATGCGGCGCTTTTGGATATTCGGGTGGCGTAAACTGCGACAGCCACAGGCGGGCTTTGCCGGGACGCAGCGGATGAGGCGGGTGTAGAAGAGTCTATGTCAAACGCATGCGGCGCTTTGGATATTCGGGTGGCGTAAACTGCGATGGCCACAGGCGGGCTTTGCCAGGGGCGCGGCGCAAGTGATTATGTCAGGCTGCTCTGGCGCAATGACATGATTTGCGGGACTTGCCGGAAAGCAGCGCACAAAAAAATCCGCTTTCAACATCTCTGTTGGAAGCGGAGTGCGGGCGTGCCTTGCAATCTGCGCAGCTGCCTGCCGGGCGGATTCCATGTGCAATTACGGATTGCAGGATACCGAGATGATGTCCAGCGTCTGCGTGTCGCCGTCCAGAGTGAAGGTGACGCACATGCCGGTCTCGAAGAACTCGGTGGGCAGATAGGGCTTGCCGTCCTTGAGAGTCATGGACTGCTTGAGCGGCAGCAGCACCTGATCCTTGGATATGGCCACGGCGCTGGGCGCTTCGTCCTCTATGGAGTAAGCGACCATCAGCTGAGCGCCGACAGAGCCGTCCTCGGCGGGCGAGGGCGTGAGCGTATACACGATGCGGTAGGCATCGCCCTCCTCAAGCTCGCTCTTGTCCACGGAATAGCCCAGAGCTTCGGCGACCGGCAACATCTCCAGACACAGTCCGCCCTCGGCGTTGTTGCAGGCGCTGCCGTCCACCTCGCCGCCGTTTACGGTGAGGTTGAGCGAAGCAGCATCCACGCCGCTCGCCAGAGCAGGCATGACGAGCATTAGGCACATAGCAAATATAAGTACACTGACGAATTTTTTCATGATAAACGCCTCCGCAACGGGTATGTAGGCCGCCAACGGCCTGCCGATACCATCAACAACTTTGACCTTTGCCATTTTGACGCATGACGCAGGGGATTAGTTCCATGCAAAATCAAAAAAAATCATTTTTAGCCACAAAAAAGTCAATATTTTCGCAAACGCAGCGGCAGCCAAAAGCGTCAGAGGCAAAATGAGCGCAATGCGGCAGGCGGCGATGGCGCTTGGCACGCCATATTGCGCATGGGCGGGCGCGCTTGGCGTATGCGCGTGTAAAGCGATATGCGGAACTTGTCCACAGCTGATGTGTGCCGGTTAGCGGCAGAGTTGAACGGCATAAGCGTATGTGATGTACGCTTCAGGCTGCCCCAAAATATCCATGCCATAGTGTCAGGCATCACGAAAAGTGAAACCTGTGGTCTACTGGCAGCAGATGATCGGCCGTTGAGATTTTTATTTGTGCAACAGGGGCATTTTGCGCTTTTTATAGGATGGTAGCATGGTTTAAAATAAAAACCCGGAAGAACTTGAAAGTACCGCAGCCCCCCGGCTTTAATCTCGCCCGGCGGCATGTGCGGCTGGAAATCCCATTTCCCGGAGCGAAAATATCTACATTGCAGTTTCTGCTGAAATCCGTCAGGATTTCAGTGGAAACTGAGCAGGGGTGGCAGTGGCGGGGGAGGTTCTTCCCCGTCCACGCCTGTCAAAGAGACTTTTTGGCAGGCATAAGCGTAGGTGATGTACGCCTGTCAATGGAGATGCCCGCATATGTACGGCCGCTGAGCGCGCAGGCTGAGCGCCATATCAGGCGGCATCACTATGTTAAAACACACTCCCCGCACATTCAGGAGGTTGACAAAGGCGCATGCGGGGCATATAATAAGCAGCGAAAGGCAATGAACGGGAAAGTAAGCGCGTACAGGTCTTGACAGAGAGCGGTGGTCACCGGCTGAAAGCCGCCGCATGCGAAGTCGCGCCCAAGTGCGCCCGGGAGCTGCCGTGCCGAGGCATTGCTTAGGTGCGGACGGTGAACACCGTTATATGTGTAAAGCGCAAATGTCAAGGCGCTTTGTGAGATGGATGCATGTGCGTCCGAATCAGAGTGGAACCGCGGATCGCCGCCTCTGTAACGAGGTAGCGATCCGCTTTTTGTACGCCGGCAGCGGCGGCAGGGGAGGAATATATGTTTTCACAGCTTAAAAGCGACATAAGCGCGGTGCTGACCCGCGACCCGGCGGCGCGTTCGGCGCTGGAAGTCATGCTCTGCTATCCGGGCTTTCGCGCGGTAAGGCGGCACAGGCGCGCGCACTGGCTCTGGCAGCACGACATGAAGCTATTGGCGCGCATTGTCAGCCAGCGCACCCGCAAGAAGACCGGCATAGAGATACACCCCGGCGCACGCATAGGCGCGCGGCTGTTCATAGATCACGGCATGGGCGTGGTCATAGGCGAAACCGCCGAGATAGGCGACGATGTGACGCTGTATCAGGACGTGACGCTGGGCGGCACCGGCAAGGAGACCGGCAAGCGCCATCCCACGCTGGGCAACAGCGTAATGGTGGGCGCGGGTGCCAAGGTGCTGGGTTCGCTGAGCATTGGCGACGGCGCCAAGATAGGCGCGGGCTCGATTGTGCTCAAGGACGTGCCGCCGGGCGCTACGGTCGTGGGCAATCCCGGGCGCGTGGTGGCCTCCAAGACCGAACGCAAGCCCGCGGACATGGATCAGGTGCATCTGCCCGACCCGGTCATGGAACAGCTGCAATCGCTGCGCGGCGCGCTGGATCGCGCCGACAGGTGCATTGCCAGCATAATAGGCAGGAGCGGCTGCGAAAAGTGCAGCGGCAACGACGAAAACTGCCCCATAAGACAGCTAAAGAATCAGATGGAGGAGCATAAATAATGAAAATCTACAATTCTCAGACCAGACGCAAGGAAGAATTCGTGCCGATAGAGCCGGGCAAGGTGAAGATATACTCCTGCGGCCCCACCGTATACAACTACTTCCACATAGGCAATGCGCGCCCGTTCATAATGTTTGACCTGCTGCGCCGCTATCTGGAGTATCGCGGCTATCAGGTGACCTTCGTGCAGAACTTCACCGACATCGACGACAAGATGATACGCCGCGCCAATGAGGAAGGCACCACCGTGGAGGAACTGGGCGACCGCTTCATAGAGGAGTACTTCAAGGATGCCGATGCGCTGGGCATACACCGCGCCAGCGTGCAGCCGCGCGCCACGCGGCACATAGGCGACATAATCGGCCTGATAAAGAAGCTGGAGAAGAAGGGTCTGGCCTATGAGGTCAACGGCGACGTGTACTTTGACACGGCGGCCTTCCCGGAGTACGGCAAGCTCTCCGGACAGAACATGGACGACCTCGAGGCCGGCGCGCGCATAGACGTGGACGATGCCAAGCGCCATCCCATGGACTTCGCGCTCTGGAAGGCGCAGAAGCCCGGCGAACCCGCGTGGCGCAGCCCCTGGGGCATGGGCCGTCCCGGCTGGCACATAGAGTGCTCGGCCATGAGCATGAAGTATCTGGGCGAGACCATAGACATACACTGCGGCGGCAAGGATCTGCTGTTCCCGCACCATGAGAACGAAGTCGCTCAGTCCGAGGGCGCGACCGGCAAGCCCTTTGCGCACTACTGGATGCACAACGGCCACATAAACGTGGACAATCAGAAGATGTCCAAGTCGCTGGGCAACTTCTTTACCGTGCGCGACATATCCAAGGAGTTTGACCTTGAGGCCGTGCGCATGTTCATGATATCCGCGCAGTACCGCAGCCCGGTCAACTTCTCCAAGGAGATGATAGAGCAGTCCAAGTCGGCGCTGGACAGGCTCTACACCGCGCGCGACAACTGGATGTTCCTGATGGATCATGCGCCCGAGCGCGACATGAACGAGGCCGAGCAGGCGCTGATGGAGAAGTGCCGCACCGCCATAGCGCGCTTTGACGAGGCCATGGACGACGACCTCAACACCGCCGATGCCATAGGCGCGATATTCGAACTGGTCAAGGAGGGCAATCTGGCGCTCAACGCCGACTCCGCCCGCGCGGCGATACGCGGCGCGCTGGACGCGCTCAAGGAGATGACCGGCGTGCTGGGCATACTCACGCGCGAGAACGACAGCGTACCCGAGGAGATACAGGCGCTGATAGAGCAGCGCAAGCAGGCGCGCGCCGAGAAGAACTGGGCCGAGTCCGACCGCATCCGCGACGAGATAACCGCGCGCGGCTTCGTGCTGGAGGACACGCCGCAGGGCGCCAAGGTGCGCAGGGCGTAAGGCTTGTGCGCAGGAAGGCGGTGCATCGCCGCAATGGTAAAAGCGCTTGGACGCGCGGTACAGCGCTGTGCGCGGAACCATGCTACATGGCTTAGCCGCATGCAAAAAAACTGCACAAAATGCTCGCCCTCCCATTAGCTGGGTGTCCGTAAAACAGTAATTCACAGAAAAAATGATTGCAGCACCTGTCAGGCGGGATTGGAAAAAGGCAAGATACCTTTCAATTAAAGGTATCTTGCCTTTCAATATAAAATTAAGTTAACATATGGGTAATTAATGACAGCTCATTTGTTGGGGTGTATTCTGCGCCGTTCCTTGTTCTGTATCCAGTTTCACTAAATAAATACAAATTTCGCTTCGCTCTTGAGCAAAGCACATAAAGCAACTTTAACGTTTCCGCTTTTCGAAGAAATTGCTTCTCAGGTTTCACAATATAATCCCAGTGCGGCAAATATCCATTTAGCAAACCTGTTGCAATAACTGTGGTATACTCTTCACCTTTTACACCGTGAATTGTAGAAACAACAACCCCCTCCTTCTCCCTAAAGTATTTGCTAATTGAATCATAATCCGTAGAGAGCGAATACCGTTTTACTCGATCATCAATTTTATTAAAAAAGCGATTTATCAAAGCAACAAGAGTCTCTTCTTTGCTTATATCAATTTTAAGCAAGTGAATTATAATGTTAATTACTTCTCTTAAACATACAATACCATCATTATCTATTTCTCTACAATGATTAACAGCAAAGAGAATATCATAATTTTGAATATCATTGGGTACTTCTACTTTAAAATCATCTCGAACAGATGAAATAAATTCACTTGCAATTCGTTTCCTAAGAGGAACATTTTCTCCAGAAGGCATAAATAACAATTTTGCTAACAAAAACAACGGATTCAAAGGGTCATATTTTATCGGCGAAATATCAGGTGCATCAAACAAAACATCTGGAAGCTGCAAGCGAAGACTCCGAGACAAATTTAGTAGCATAGACCACTGTGGCGCCAGAACACAAATTTCATCTGCTTTCCGTCCAGATTTCAACTCAGAATTGATTATGGTTGCAACTTCACCAGCTAAATTCTCTTTGGAAACCGACTGACAGTAGCTTATTGTTCCAGCAACATTTTTAATTTCCGCAACTGAATATGCAATAATCTTTGAAACTTCAAAATTACTATACAAATCCACTAAACGCTGAGTGGAACGATAGCACCCCGTAAGTGCCATTTCTTTAAATGTTGTTTCAAAAAGCGAATCTAATTCTGCTTTGCGTTTAGCAACACCTCCAAGCGAACCGTATATTGCCTGATTTGTATCACCGACAAACATGATACTAATTGTCTTGTTCGACTTATAAATTTTAGCAAGAATAGCATATTGAAGTTCATTAGTGTCTTGAAATTCATCCACTAAAATACTGTTTACCGTAGAGGCGATGTTTGCACAAATGAATGGGCAACGCACCAACAGTTCATTAGAAAAACGAAGGATCATTTCAAAATCAATTTCTTTATTCTTCGCAAGTGTGAGTTCATATTTGTCAATAACACTTGAATATCGGAAAGGATCATCATAATAGTTTAAACTTATCCCTAATTCTTGAGCAATATTTTTTCCGTATTCACTTTTTACGAACTCATCTATAATTGTATAACCTCTGCTTAATCTATTGGAATACATAGAATAGGGACGAATAATAAATCGCATACAAAACTGATGAATCGTCCCTGTCCAAATATTTACTAAGTCAATATCCATGGCAGCAAGACGGTTGGTGATTTCTTCTGCGGCCCTATTGGTATATGTTATTGCTATATTCCACTTTTGAGAAAATGGTTTTTGGATCGCCTGATATGCCAGCCTGCGGGTGAGTGTTCTGGTCTTACCACTACCTGGACAAGCAGTAAGCAAAATATTACCAGGGTCTGTACATGCAACTTCTTGTTCTGATGAAAGGCCTTTTAAAATATCGGATAAATCAGGCATTTAGCTTACCTACCTTTTTAACAAAAACAGTAACCATATCATCCGGAAACTCGTTGCAAAAAGTCTCAATCTGACTATTGATTTCCTTAAATGTAGTGGCATTAGTAAATTGTCGCTTCATCTCATCATATTCATTACCTAAATTATATGCACTAAATGAGTACCTCACCATCTTCCAAAATAAATCTGATGATGCAACATCCTTTGCAACATAAGCAACTGCATCAAGAATATACATTGGAATAATGGCACTGGGATCAATTTTTGAAGCAAGTAATGTGGCGTACCACCCTTTATGAAGATGCTCTGCAACGGTAAGAATAGAATCATATCTTTCAGCGGGTGTCCCTGATTTAATTGCTTTGATATGCTTATTTTTCGCATCAGCTTGTGTATACGTGTCCTTTATAACTGAATATACAAATTGTTTATTATTTTCTATATTAGCGAAATCCACTTCAAGCGTATGGGGAGCATAGAAAGCTTCAACATAAGGATTTGAACCAAAAAGATTAAATAGTTTCTCTTTCCTTGATATGCCTCTTTTCTTTGCTTCTTCACTGCATTTTTTTGCACCATCAATGGTTGCATCTAAATCCGTCACAATTGCACATCGTCTTTGCAAGCGGGTTTCATCAAAAATACAGGCGATATTTTCAAAACCCACACTTCCGACATTAACAAGTCCAATCCCCATTTCATCGAGAGAAACTCCCAGGATTTTTTTAATTAGAGCTGGGATCAAAATCTCCTCACCATCTCCTTCAACAAGGATAATTCCTTTTGAAAACAGTAAAACGCTTCGCTTGGCATCCAAATATCTGGATAGGACTTGTGTAAATGGTAATCCTTTGTGGTTAAGCATGTCTTTTCCAAAATTGTCTAATCCGTTGGTGGGCCTCATCACACAAGAACATTGCTCATCAACTTTTTTCATAATGTTTACTTTTTCAATATCAGATACTTCTGAAAGATGCGTAGAATGTGTAGACATTATAACTTGTGTATAGGAATGTGTAACTTGAAGATTATCAAATAGCGTTTTTTGAATGTGCGTGTGGATATGGGCCTCCGGCTCTTCGATAATCATAATGTTTAAAAGTTCACGACTTCTATTAGCTTCAAACTCAACCAACTTCATGGCAATATACAAAATATTAAGATGACCTAGGCCCAACAAATCAATATCGTTCTGCTTTGAAGGAGCTATTGCTAAATATCGGGCAAGTGTCGCAAAATCTTCTTTTAAACGAGATTCTAACTTTATATCAGGAGAATATACCGTTCCAATCATTTCAAGAAGTTTTTTGTTAATTTGGTTTCCAATATCAGAAATTTGAGGAATACTTGAAATCTTTAAGTTGAGCGCAGAAATTTTCTTTTTAATGTCAATAATATCTGACTCAGGAATGTCACCTTCAATAGTATCAATCATTTGTCGTATGGGATTTTTAGGCTTTCGAAGTTCGCTCTCAACATCTCGCAGAGCATCGATAAATACAGTCGAAATATGCTGCCAGACATTCATCATATCAATTTTTGATCCGAGAATAGCACTATCATCATTTTCGGGAGAAGCATATTCCCCAGCTAAGATGTCACCTACAATCGAACGATACAAATTTTCATCTGTAAAATCTGCTTGAGATCTCGACGTATAATAAAATTCATAATCACTCAATCTTATTTGAGAGCGGACATCTTCAAGCTTTCCATTTTGAGAAGCCTCCGCTAATTCGAACCTCTTGGACTTACATGGGCGAATAAATAAAGTGACAGTTCCATACCCTGTGTCGCTACACCGAATATACGATTTTAAAAAGTCGGCATTTTCTTCATTTGGAGTTAACTCAGCACAAAATTCACTTTTTTTATCGTTGTTGGATATTTCATCAAAAAAGGCAGAAATTATTATCCAATGGCCTCTCCAATCCCCTAATGCATATGAAAAATCAGTTTCCTTAAGCCGCTTTGTATTATAGTAATAGCTGTCATCTAACAATATCCGCATAGCGGTTAATGCATTGGATTTTCCAGAATCGTTTTCACCAATAATCGTATTGGCTCCTTTAGAAAACTCAAAACGGGCAGACTTTAAGTTTTTAAAATTGACAATTTGAATATATTTCAAATACATATTTAATCACCTACTTTCCAACAACAAACGATATTCCAATGTGTGAAAGGATATATATATCTAACCAACCATAATATCCAGTTCCTGATTTCTACCGTTTTCTACTCTTTTGTATATTGCGATGTTGTTTTGTCTTGCCTCTTTGACTAATTGGACTATTCATATGTTTCGATAACCTCAGCACTTCAATAATAGTTACAAACTGCTCCTTACTAATAGCGTCATAGTCAATCCCCAAATTAGCAAGGAAAAACCGAACCTTCTTTTCCTCAGCACTGCCTTCAAAAGACATGACTTCTTGCAGCTGCATCTGTGTTTCGGCTGCAACAGAGGATTGATTTGCGGTTGTTTGATCAACTCTATGGGTTTCCCGTATATCACGGAGTATCCGGTTCAAATCCTCGGCGACCACATGGCTAAAATATTCTTCTTCCTGGACTTGCGCCAACTCCAGCGTTCGCAGATACAAGTTATCCCCTGTTTCCTGCTTTGTTAGGAGTATTTGCCGGACAGCCTCCAGCACCGCATTCATGTCGTTAATCCGCATATCGGCAATCCGGTCAACAAAAATCTCTGCATCCAGCATCATTCTCTGGAAATCAGAATGGCAAAGCATTTCTGACAGCAGTCGTTTATTGAAATTTGTATTTCTAAACACATCAATCGCTTCATCACTCAGATGCAACTCGGCAAGAGTTGTATCTGGGTGATTTTTTTGCTCTGTCAGCCCCAACAGATAGTCCGTAGACACGCCGTAGAACTTTGCCAGCGTCGCAATGGCAAAGGGGCTTATATCCTTAAAATCCTCGGACTCATATTTGCCGAGAGCGGATTTGGAAAGACCCGTCTGCTCCGCAAGCTGTTCCAGGCCCAAGCCCCGATCAACGACTCGCAAGTCTTTCAAACGCTCTTGTATTGTCAATTTTGCTTCCATCTCTACCCTCCGTCCATAAGCGTGGAAATCACGCCGATTTGCCACCCTTTTCCATCCTCTTGGATATACGGGAAGGGGCGCATTTTTTCGCTACAATGTACCTGACACGAACCACTGAACCTTGAAAATTGTATGACCGTCCGAATGGGATATGCTTTCCGACGAAGTGCCGCCATGATAGGAGCGCACCAAGGGAAGCAATACGCCGGGGTGAGATTCCGGGCAGGAACGGCATTCGGGGAGAACGGCGCCTTAAAATCGCAGTTTGGATTCAAGCCTTGTGAAATCTGCAAACAATCGGCTGTTTGCGTACCTGTATCTGCATCAAAGAGCGCTGCGCTCAATGATGAATGTGGTATGCCGTCCGATAAACAGCTTTGCTAATTGATGGAAAAGCGCACCCATTGGCAAAGCCAAATGGCTACCCATGTGAGCAGGACATTACAGGCAAAAATCTGAACTAGCAACAAAATACCGACAAGCATCGCCCTGTGGCAAACAGATAGCGCACACTCATATGCCTATTATACCACAGAGCAAACCGAAAGAAAGGGAAAATTTGCACATGAGCATGAAAAAAGCAGAAATCTATCGAAACGAAATCAAGTCCTATATTGTCCGGGCGGGTATGACCATGACGGAAGTGGTGGATTATCTGGCGGATGAATACGGCTGGAGCGCCAGTGTTCCCAATCTGTCCGGCAAACTGCGGCGCGGTTCCCTCCGTTATGGCGAGGCTGTGGAACTGGCCGACGCACTGGGCTATGACATCATCTGGAAGAAACGGGAGCGGTGAAATCAGGTGACCAAACTGGTCATCTGATTCTGGTAATGGGCCAATATGACCCGTTACCACATCGTTTCAAATCAACGGTTCATTTTGAACCGTTGATTTGCTAAATGACCAAATTGATCACTTACCAAAAATCAGTGGGCAACGGTTGCCCACTGATACTGCCAATATGGGGCGGCCAAATTCTGTCCAGCCCCCTTTACATAACAGACAAAGGCACAATCAATGATTTTCGGTAGCGGCTACTGATATTTGTGGTGGTGACAAACTTTGTCACCACCAGCTTTCATAACATGGAATCAACGGACAAATGTTATCCGTTGATTTTTGTCAATGTGGTGCGGGTCATTTTGACCTGCACCACATTGTGTTGTTAGAGCGAGCATCAACTGTTCAATTTGAACAGTTGATTTGGCAGATGTCAATATGGGGGTCAAAGTGGTGCGGACACAAAATGACCGCACCATATCATCAGCGCAAGCATCAACGGAGGTGAAGCATTGTCAAACATCTACGGATATATCCGTGTCAGCACCAGGGAACAGAACGAGGATCGCCAGTTGATCGCATTGCGTGAAATGTCTGTTCCCGAAAAGAACATCTTTATGGACAAGCAGTCCGGCAAAGATTTTAACCGGCCCCAGTACAAGAAGCTGATTAAAAAACTCAAACCGGGCGATTTGCTCTATATCAAGAGCATCGACCGGCTGGGGCGCAATTATGAGGAAATCCAAAACCAGTGGCGCATCCTCACAAAAGAGAAAGGCATTGATATTGTAGTGCTGGATATGCCGCTGCTAGACACCCGGCGGGGCAAGGACTTGATGGGAACCTTTCTCAGCGATATTGTCCTGCAAGTGCTATCCTTCGTGGCGGAGAACGAGCGCACCAACATTCGCCAGCGGCAGGCAGAAGGTATCGCGGCAGCAAAGGCTAAGGGGATACGATTTGGCAGGCCGCCTCTTCCGTTGCCGGAAACCTTTCATGAGAATTATCAACGCTGGAAAAGCGGTGAAATCACCTGCACAACTGCGGCAAAAGCCTGCGGACTGCCACTGTCCACCTTTCGTGACAAGGCGGCGGTCTACGAAAAAGCCATATTACCGTAAATGGGCGTTTTAGCGGAAAGGTGTAGGTTTCCGTAAACGCCCATTTTCTTGCTTTCTCAAAGTATACCACGGCAACAGTAAATTTTCTATAGCTTTTTTGTGATTTTCTTCGCTGAATGGCAAACGAAAACCGAACCTCTTAAAAGCCACGGAAACCTACACCATTCCGCAGGCCCAGGAGGAGGGGCGGAGTGATACTCAATATCCAGGACGACATTCTGAAGCTCCACTCCTTGGGTCTTCTGGACAAGCTGCTGTTGGACAAGACCACCGGAAAGCGCGTCATGTGGGCCACGGACGCCTATTCTGGCCTCGGTTCACGGTATGGCCGGAACGAGGAGATCACGCCGGAGCTGATCACCGGCCCCAATGCCAGCGTCATCAAAACCCGCGCCCGGAAGGAGTTGGAACAACAGTCCAGCCGGACGCGGCAGCATGGCGAGGTTTCCACTCCCTTGTGGGTTTGTCGTAAAATGTGCGGCTACCTTGACGAGATATGGGACAGAAAAGCACGCTGGCAGAAGTATGTGGATGCCCGTGTGTTGGAGATCACCTGCGGGGAGGCCCCCTTTCTGGTGAGCCGTTACGATGTGGAAACCGGCGAGGCTATCCCTGTTCCCGACCGCATCGGCCTGCTGGACCGAAAACTGCGGGTGGTAAATGAGAACACCCAGACAGAAGAAGATTGGCTAAAATGGGCTTTCAGGGCATTCCATGCTACCTATGGCTATGAGTTCCAGGGGGACAACCTTCTGATTGCCCGTGTCAATCTGCTGATGACCTTTGAGGAATACCTGTGGGAGCATTGGCGGCGGAAGCCTACTCTTTCCGAATATGGGAAACTCATCACAATCATTGTCTGGAACATCTGGCAGATGGACGGTTTGCATGGGATCATTCCATACAGTGCCGCCGAGGAGGAGTTCCGGCAGTTTAACCTGTTCGAGTTTTTGGACGGAATGGCCGAACCCGATGAGGGAAATAAACAGCCGCGTTGCCGGGTCTATAACTGGCTTGGCGGCGGGAGCGTTGAATATTCAGCTTTGCCGATAAGGGGGAAACAGGCGATGAAATTTGATTTTGTAATTGGAAACCCGCCGTATCAAAATGAATTGACAGGTGAAAGTAATACAGCAACTCCAATTTATCATAGTTTCATGGACGCTGTATATGGACTGTCTGACAAGGCATTGCTTATTACCCCGGCACGCTTTTTGTTTAACGCCGGATATACGCCAAAAGACTGGAATAAAAAAATGCTCAACGATGAGCGTTTCAGCCTGTCAAAAAAGGTCGCTATAAGCGGCCTTTTCTGATATAATAGGCACAGGTGATGAAAATGATGAACCGAGAGAACGAACAGCGGCAGGCAATCGAGCTGCTGTGCACAGACATGCTGGT
>JBMNUB010000028.1:0-36441 GCA_050946055.1 Candidatus Fimadaptatus sp.
CGCACGGGAAAAAAGAGGAGGCAATACCTATGGCTCGGAAATGGTTGTCTGGTGTTCTCGCCTTCACGATGGTCTTCGGCTGCACTGCGCCCATGGCGCTGGCGGAAGAAGCTCCCGTCGAGAACGTCGAGGAGATGGGTGATGTAGAGCAGTATGCTGTGTACGCTCCCAGTCTGGCTAAGGACACTGTCTATGTCAGCAAGGATAGCGAGGAAGTAATTGCGGTTAACGATGTTAACCCCAATGCTGATTATAATGTCGAGATGGACAGTGCTATAGAGTCCATTGTGACTGTCACCTTTAAGGATGGCAAGCTCACTGTAAAGAGCAATGCTGACATCAGCGATCCGTATACTATTACTGTAACCTTCAGCAAGGCGGCAGGTCAGGATGACCTTTACAAGAACAGCGTACAGCTGACTGTAAAGCCCGCTGCGGCTGCTCCGACCGTTAATATGGAAGGTACGACTGATCTGTCTAAGGCAGATGCCAAGGTCGGCAGCTCTTGGGAAATGAAGATTGTTGCTACCGATAAGGGCGCTGCCAAGGCTCCTGATACGGTTACTGTCCAGCTGAATGATGCTGCCAAGAAGTTCTTCAGCTACGATGTTAAGGACATAACCGACAACGATGGCAATGTTGTTGGCAAGAAGGTAGTGTTCACTGCTGATTCTGTTGTAACGCAGGATGATGCTGATGCCGCTGCTGGCATAGGCGGATTCGTTGCAAAGGTTGATGCGTCTTATGGCTCTGTTAAGATGGATACCGCGAAGGTTTATCTGCCTGACATTGTCAAGAAGAACTACGACATCGCTTACACTGGCCTGTCCATGACGGCTAATGTATCTGAAGTTAAGGTCAATGAGTCTGCTCAATTCGCGGCTAAGGTCATGAAGAGCGATGGCTTCGGTGGCAACGTTACCGATGACTATGCCGACGTTAACTGGTATGTTAACGGCAACAAGGTTAAGTTCGAGGGTGAGAATGCTACTATAACCGACGCGCTGGGCGAGGAGATAGCGACTGCTACCCGCACTGAGAAGAATGGCAAGTACTACACCGACTTCACCTTCATTGCTTCCAAGGCTGGCGAGTACAAGATAGCTGTTCAGACCGCCGATGAGAGCTACATGGCTTCCAAGCCCCTGACCGTTAAGGACGAGGCTCTTGAGGCTGATGCTGAACTGTACATCGCCGATGCTAAGGATTGGAGCACGGGCGATGCTAAGGGCGGCATAAAGGTTACCACCCCCGGCACTAGCCTTGACCTGAGCGGCATCCGCTTTGCTGGCCGCGATATGAACGATAGCGATATTACTGCCAATGGTCACCCCATAGCTGACTTCGGCATCTCTGTAAAGAGCTATAAGGTTCTTAACGCTAAAGTTGGTGGCAATGTTGTCGCTGTTGAGGATATAGCCAAGAAGGCTGTTTCCGTTGATGCCAATGGTAAGGTAACTGTGGCTGATGAGAACAACACCGTTATGAAGGAGCTGCTGGCTAAGGCTGATGGTAAGGACATAGTCTTTGACATCGAAGTTTCCTTCAAGGATGCTGCTGGCAAGGCGTACTCGCTGGGGTCTGGCGTTCCTGTTCAGGTAGTTGTTGCTACTCCCTCCGAGAAGGCTGATTCCATAGAGCTGTATCTGGATGGCAAGCAGGTTACTGACAAGTCCATCGTTCTGAACGTTGGCGAGAAGTATGACTTCGATGTCAAGGTTAAGGATGCCCACGGCTACACCGACGCTGTTGACCAGCGCGTTGTATGGCAGATAAAAGGCAACAGCGACACCAAGGTTTGCGCTACTGTTGACCAGAACGGTGTTGTTACTCCCAAGCTGGCCAGCATCGAGGATGCTACTCTGAAGGTTGCTTCCATCGCTGGCAATGGCGTGACTACGGAAGTCAAGCTGATAATCGTTGGCGAGGATGTGAAGCCCACCGCTGAGCCCAGCGTTGAGCCCACCACCGAGCCTACCGCTGAGCCCACCACCGAGCCTACCGCTGAGCCCACTGCTGAGCCCACCACCGCCCCCGTTCAGAAGGGCAAGGTTGCTACCAGCAGCAGCTCTCTGAACGTTCGCGAGACCCCCGATGGTGAGAAGATCGGCTCTCTGAAGAAGGGCACCATCGTCACCATCCTGGGTAAGGACGGCGACTGGCTGCTGGTCACCGACGGCGACCTGACCGGTTACGTTGCGGCCCGCTACATCGAGATCATCGAGGACAAGCCCGTTGATCCTGAGACTGGCGTCGCGACCGTAAAGACCGCTGGCAGCGCCCTGAACATGCGTCAGAGCCCCAGCACCAGCGCGAAGGTCATCACCAAGATCGCCAACGGCTCCACCGTGACCGTTGTCGAGAAGGGCGAGAAGTGGACCAAGGTTAAGTACAACGGCAAGACCGGCTACGTATCCACCCAGTACCTCGAGTTCGAAGAGGACGCGGTAGGCTAATAGCCGCTCATAGAGCCAAACACAAAGACCGAAGCAATGCTTCGGTCTTTTTTTGTGCCGTGCGCGCGCAAAAAGCCGCCCCCGGGCATCCGTGCGGACGCGCCGGGGGCGGTAATCAGCGGGAGGTTATTCCCACTCGATGGTTGCCGGGGGCTTGGAGGTTATGTCGTATACTATGCGGTTGATGTGGCCGACCTCGTTGACTATGCGCACCGACACGCGGTCCAGCACATCGTAGGGTATGCGCGCCCAGTCGGCGGTCATGAAGTCGGTGGTGTTGACCGCGCGCAGCGCCAGCGTGTAATCGTATGTGCGGTCGTCGCCCATCACGCCCACCGAGCGCATGCCGGTCAGCACCGCGAAGTACTGGCTCAGCGCCGCGTCCGCGCCCTCGCGGTGCAGCTCGTCGCGGAACACCCAGTCGGCCTTGCGCAGTATGTCCAGCTTCTCCTTGGTTATCTCGCCTATCACGCGGATGGCCAGACCGGGGCCGGGGAAGGGCTGGCGGGTGACGAGGTAGTCGGGCAGGTTGAGTTCGCGGCCCAGCGCGCGCACCTCGTCCTTGAACAGCAGGCGCAGCGGCTCGACTATCTCCTTGAAGTCCACGAAGTCGGGCAGACCGCCGACGTTGTGGTGGCTCTTTATGGTGGCAGCGTTGCCCACGCCGGACTCTATGACGTCGGGGTATATCGTGCCCTGCGCGAGGAAGTCGACCTTGCCTATCTTCTTGGCCTCCTCCTCGAACACGCGGATGAACTCCTCGCCGATTATCTTGCGCTTGCGCTCAGGCTCGGTCACGCCCGCGACCTTGGCGAGGAAGCGGCTCTCGGCATCCACGCGCACGAAGTTGATGTCCCAGTGCTTGAACGCCGCCTCGACCTCGTCCGGCTCGTTCAGGCGCATAAAGCCGTGGTCGACGAACACGCATGTGAGCTGATTGCCCACGGCCTCGGCCAGCATCGCCGCGGCCACGGAGGAATCGACTCCGCCCGACAGCGCCAGCAGCACGCGGCCGGAGCCTATCTTCTCGCGCAGGTCGGATATGGTCTTCTTGCAGTAGTCGCCCATGGTCCAGCTTCCGTCAGCGCCGCAGACGCGGTAGAGGAAGTTGCGTATCATGGCGAGGCCGTTCTCGGTGTGGTTCACCTCGGGATGGAACTGCACGCCGTATATGCGGCGGCTCGCGTTGCATATGGCGGCGCTGGGGCAGCACTCGGAGTGCGCGGTCAGGCTGAAGCCCTCGGGTATGCGCTCCATGTAGTCGCCGTGGCTCATCCAGGTCACGCCCTGCTCAGGCAGGCCGTGGAACAGCTCGCAGTCGGCCGAGAAGTTGGTCTCGGTGCGGCCGTATTCGCGGGCAACGGCATCGCTCGCGGGCGCTACCTTTCCGCCCAGCGCCTGCGCTATCAGCTGACAGCCGTAGCATATGCCCAGTATCGGCACGCCCAGACGGAATATCTCCTCGTCCACGTGGGGCGCGTCCTTTTCGTATACGCTGTTGGGGCCGCCGGTGAATATGATGCCTATCGGGGACATAGCGCGTATCTCCTCAACGGGCATGGTATACGGGCGCACCTCGCAGTACACGTTGCATTCGCGCACGCGGCGGGCGATGAGCTGATTGTACTGACCGCCAAAGTCAAGCACCAGTATAGTATCCATAGCACATCTCCTGTATTGTAGAATTGTACCTTGATTGTAAGCCTATATTGCCCGCGCGTCAATCCGCGCATCGTTAAAAGCTAATAGCGCTTTTTGACCTGACCGGCGGATGCTATTTTGAGGATAAATTTGAAAACAGACTACCTAAACGCAGAAAAATGTGATATACTGATAGGAGCAATAATTCGTAAGAGGTGCGACAATGCTTGACAATTTCAAGGAAGAGGTAATCGTAAAACGCAATAAGGCATTCAACTCGGTGATGTATGTGCTGTGCTGGGTATTCATGATACTCTTTGGCATAAATGCGTTCTTCAACCTGTCGGCGCTTATGGGCGGAAACTTTCATTGGCTGGTAATAGTGTCTACGCTGCTGTTTGGCGGCATGACGTTTTTGATATGGCGCTATAAGGACAACTATCGCACCGAGTATGAGTACACCTTTACAAACGGCGATCTGGACGTGAGCAAGGTGCTGGGCAACACGCGCCGCAAGTATCTGACCTCGCTGCCGATGAAGAACGTGGAGTCGGCGGGGCGCGTGACCGACCCAAGCTTTCAGCGCTACATCACCATGAAGGATGTCAAGAAGCACAACTGGTTCCTGAACCGCGAGAGCGATCTGTGCTACTTCTACTTTGTCAAGAACTCGGTGAAGCATGTCATAGTCATCGAGCCCAGCGACGAGATGGTGGAGATGGCCAAGCCGTATCTGAACTACGGCGTATGGCACGGCTGAGCGGGGGATAGGCGGTCTGTATGAATAACTGAGGTGCATGCCGAGGCGTCAGCTGCCCGCGTGCCTCGCGCCCATTGCGGGCAGCGGAGTGCGGGCGGACACCTGCATGCACCTTTTTGCATTGTGAGGGTAAATATGCGGGCATATTTGGACAACAGCGCCACCACGCGCCCCTTTGACGCGGTCGTCGAGGCCATGGCGCGCGCCATGCGAGAGAGCTATTTCAATCCATCCAGCATGTATCGTCCGGCGATAGACGTGGAGAACGCCATGAAGAAGCTGCGCCGGGACATACTGCGCGCGCTGCCGGGTGCGGCGGGCGACGTGTACTTCACCTCGGGCGGCACCGAGGCCAACAATCTGGCCCTGTTGGGCATGGCGGCGCGGGCGCGGGGCAGGCGGCGCTTTCTCTGCTCGGAGATAGAGCATCCGTCGGTGCTTGAGCCGATGCGGCGCATAGCGGGCATGGGACACGACGTGCGCTTCATCCCGGTGGATGGGGAGGGATATGTGCGGCTGGACGCGTTGCGCGAGCTGCTCACGCCGGACGTCGAGCTGGTGAGCTGCATGCATGTGAACAACGAGGTAGGCGCTATACAGCCGATTGAGCAGATAGCCGCGCTGATAGCGGAGCGTGCGCCGCAGGCCAAGCTACATGTGGACGGTGTGCAGGCATTCATGCGCGAGCCGTTTCCGGGGCGCTTTGTGGACATGTACACGCTCAGCGGCCACAAGATACACGGCCCCAAGGGCATAGGTGCGCTATACGTCAAGAAGGGCGTGCATCTTGAGCCGCGGCAGATAGGCGGCGGGCAGGAGGACGCGATGCGTTCCGGCACGGAGAACACGCCGGGGCTGATGGGTTTGGCCGAGGCGATAGCGTGCTATTCAGCGCTGGAAGCGCCGCACGAGCGTCTTATGATGCTCAAGCGCCGGCTATACGAGGGGATAATGTCTGCCGTACCGGAGGCCGTGCTCAACGGGCCGGACATAGGGCATGCGGCGGCGCACATACTGAACATATCGTTTCCGGGTGTGCGGGGCGAGGTCATGCTGCATGCGCTGGAAGGCGAGGGCGTACTGGTATCGACGGGATCGGCGTGCTCATCTAAGAAGCGGCACATATCGCCGGTGCTTACGGCCATGGGCATAGATGCGGACAGGGCAGAGGGTGCGATACGCTTCAGCATATCGCCCTTAACCAGCGAAGCTGAGATAGACCTGGCCGCAGCCGCTGCGGGGCGCAGTTACGATATGCTAAAGGCATTCAGGAGGAGATAGACATATGCGCGAGCTGGTACTGGTTCGCTTTGGCGAGGTATTTTTGAAGGGACACAACCGCAACTATTTTTTCAATGCGCTAATCAACAACATACGCGCCGTAGTAAAGCCGATAGGCGGTTCGGTGAGCATGGTAGACAGCCGCATATTTGTGACCGGGGCGAGCGACACGCAGGACTGCATAGAGCGGGTCTGCCGGGTATTCGGGGTACATTCCGCGTCACCGGCGTGGGAGCTGGACAAGGATTTACCCGCGATATATGCTCAAGCGATAGAGCTTATGCGCGGGCGCACCGGCACGTTCAAGGTAGAGGCGCGCCGCAGCGACAAGCGATTCCCTTTGGACTCGATGGAGCTAGCGCGCGAGGCGGGGCATGAGATACTCACGCATTTGACCGGTTTAACGGTAGACGTACACAAGCCCGAGCATCGTCTTCAGATAGAGATACGCGACAAGGCGTACCTCTACATAGACAGCTATGCCGGTGCGGGCGGCATGCCGCTAGGCACTGGCGGGCGTGCGGCGCTCCTGCTATCGGGCGGCATAGACTCGCCTGTTGCGGGCTACATGCTAATGAAGCGAGGAGTGACGATAGAGTGCGTACACTTCTACTCATTCCCGTACACATCTGAGCGTGCCAAGGAGAAGGTATTCACGCTAGGCCGTCTACTTGCGCGTTACAGCGGCACGCTTCGCGTACATGTAGTGCCATTCACCAAGATACAGATGGAGATACACGAAAAAACGCCGGACGAGATGGGTACGATACTGATGCGGCGCTTCATGATGCGCATAGCGGAGCGCATTGCCATCAAAAACAAGTGTCAGGCGTTAATAACCGGCGAGAGTGTAGGTCAGGTAGCCTCGCAGACCATGGACTCCCTCATCTGCACCGATGCCGTCGTAAACATGCCCGTATTCCGTCCCGTAATCGGCATGGACAAGGTCGAAATAATCGACATCGCCAACCGCATCGGCACTTACGAAACCTCCATCGAACCCTACGAGGACTGCTGCACCGTATTCACTCCTCGCCGTCCTGTTACGCATCCACGTCTTGACAGGGTCGCGGAAGCCGAAAGCGCGCTGGACGTAGATGCGCTTATCGACGAGGCGGTTGAGGGGACGGAAGTGGTTATACTTGAGCCGGAGGTTTAAGAGGACGGGAGAGACGAGGGGAACGCGCTTTCTTTTTAGGAAAAAAGAAAGCTGCAAAGAAAAACCTATTGTTCTCGCGGCTTGACTATTCTTTTGGCAGCATACTGATTTCGGTTTTTTTAGGGTACGGGTTATTATTTTGGGTGTTAGGTTATGCGGGTTTGGGGATGAGATGCGGCGGAACTGGCGGCGTTGGTTAGTACCGCGAATGGAGCATGGTGGGTGAAGATGTCTTCGCCCGCGACATGTTCACCGCCGCGCCCGCGCGACGGCTCAGTGGAGAGTCGGCGGAACTTGCCCGCGCCGCGCCATATATTTGAGCGCGGCGCGGGAAGCGGCGTTTGATTGTAGCGGGGTGCGTTCTGCCGCGATGGCGCTGCCTGCTTCGCAGGAGCGCTTACATCAAGCGGGGCGCTTTCTGGCGCTGGGCGCGCATCATGCTCCGCATGAAGCGCTGGCGGTAGTCGGGGCGCGTTCTGCCGCGACGGCGCTGCCTGCTTCGCAGGGACGCTTACCTAAAGCGGGGCGCGTTCTGGCGCGGGTGCGCATCATGCTCCGCATGAAGCGCTATCGGTAGTCGGGGTGCGTTCTGCCGCGACGGCGCTGCCTGCTTCGCAGGAGCGCTTACCTCAAGCGGGGCGCGTTCTGGCGCTGGGCGCGCATCATGCTTCGCATGAAGCGCTGGCGGTAGTCGGGGTGCGTTTTGCCGTTATGGCGCTGCCTGCTTCGCAGGAGCGCTTACATCAAGCGGGGCGCTTTCTGGCGCTGGGCGCGCATCATGCTCCGCATGAAGCGCTATCGGTAGTCGGGGTGCGTTTTGGCGTTATGGCGCTGCCTGCTTCGCAGGAGCGCTTACCTCAAGCGGGGCGCTTTTTGGCGCGGGTGCGCATCATGCTCCGCATGAAGCGCTGGCGGTAGTCGGGGCGCGTTTTGGCGTTATGGCGCTGCCTGCTTCGCAGGGACGCTTACCTAAAGCGGGGCGCTTTCTGGCGCGGGTGCGCATCATGCTCCGCATGAAGCGCTATCGGTAGTCGGGGCGCGTTCTGCCGCGACGGCGCTGCCTGCTTCGCAGGAGCGCTTACATCAAGCGGGGCGCTTTCTGGCGCGGGGCGCGCATCATGCTTCGCATGAAGCGCTGGCGGTAGTCGGGGTGCTTTCTTATGCGGCGTATAGGCGTGCATTTGTGCTGGCTATATCTGTGCTTACATATTATGAAGGGGATGAACGGGCATGAATACGGAGCAGCTGCTCTCGCATCTCAAGAATGATTCTGCGTTTATGGCCAATGTGACGCATTGGGATGTCATGCCCGCGCGTCAGGCCGAGTATGCTGACTTTCCCGAGTGGTTCGATTCGCGGCTTAGGGCGGTGCTGGAGGCGCGCGGCATCAGGCAGCTTTATTCGCATCAGCGGCGGGCGCTGGATCTGGCGGCGGCGGGCCGGGACTTTGTTGTGGTCACGCCCACGGCTTCGGGCAAGACCATGTGTTACAACTTGCCCGTGCTGAGTCAGGTACTGCGCGATGACGAGTCGCGTGCGCTCTACCTATTTCCCACCAAGGCGCTCTCCAGCGATCAGGTGGCCGAGCTATACGAGGTCATAAAGGCCATGGATGCGCCCATCAAGGCGTTTACGTTTGACGGCGACACGCCCGTATCGGCGCGCAAGGCCATTCGGCAGGCGGGGCACATCGTTGTGACCAATCCCGACATGCTGCATGCCGGCATACTTCCGCACCACACCAAGTGGGTGAAGCTATTTGAGAACCTCAAGTACATCGTGATAGACGAGATACACGCCTATCGCGGCGTATTCGGGTCCAACCTTGCCAATCTGCTCAGGCGGCTAAAGCGCATATGCGAGTTTTACGGTGCGCATCCACAGTTCATATGCTGTTCTGCGACCATAGCCAATCCGCGCGAGCTGGCCGAGAAGCTGACTGGGCGCGCGATGGAGCTTATCGACCGTTCAGGCGCGCCCACGGGCGAGAAGCATGTGATATTCTACAATCCGCCGGTTGTGAACAAGCATCTGAACATACGCGATTCCGCGCTCAAGCAGACCTACAATATAACCCGGCGGCTGCTCAGCAACGGCGTACACTCAATAGTGTTTGCGCGTTCGCGGCTGATGGTGGAGGTACTTACGCGGCGGCTCAAGGACACCTGCCGCAATGCGTTGGGCGAAGCGCCCAATGTGCGCGCGTACAGGGGCGGATATCTGCCCTCGCTCAGGCATCAGATAGAGCAGGAGCTAAGGGCGGGTCAGGTGGACGTAGTTGTATCGACAAACGCCCTGGAGCTGGGCATAGATATAGGCCGATTGGACGTATGCGTGCTATGCGGCTATCCCGGCACCATCGCCTCCACATGGCAGCAGGCGGGGCGTGCGGGGCGGCGGCAGGGCGTGAGTGCGCTGATAATGGTGGCGACATCCTCGCCGCTTGACCAGTACATGATAAGCAATCCCGGCTACTTCTTCAGCCAGCCGCCCGAGCATGCCCTTATAAATCCGGACAACCTCTACATACTGCTCAACCACTTCAAGTGCGCGGC
Organism: Candidatus Fimadaptatus sp.; assembly: GCA_050946055.1. Classification (GTDB taxonomy): domain Bacteria; phylum Bacillota; class Clostridia; order Christensenellales; family Aristaeellaceae; genus Fimadaptatus. Next base: position 9,853 of record JBMNUB010000028.1, read on the forward strand.
ATACGAGCTGCCTTTTGAGGACGGGGACATGTTTGGCGATGTGGAGTCCACGCCGGAGCTGCTTGAGTACCTATGCGAACAGAGCATACTTGGGCATGTAGACGGGCGCTATTATTGGATGGCGGAGGAGTTTCCTCAGGCGGGCATAAACCTGCGCTCCGCCAGCGACCAGAACTTCCTCATAATCGACATATCGGTGCCGGGCAAGCGCCGCGTGATAGGCGAGATGGATCGCTTTACCGTGCCGATGCTGCTGCATCAATACGCGATATACCTGCACGAGGGCAGGCAATATCAGGTCGAGGAGCTGGACTTTGACGACAAGAAGGCGTATGTGCGCGAGGTGGACGTTGACTATTACACGGATGCCGACCTCACCGTGAGCATGAAGGTGCTGGACGTATTCAGGGAGCGGCCGGGCGTGCCCAGCCGGGCGGCGGGCGAGGTGCTGGTCAGCAGCATAGTGACCATATTCAAGAAGATGAAGCTGGACACGCAGGAGAATCTGGGCTGGGGTCCTGTGACGCTGCCTGAATTGGAGATGCAGACCACGGCCTGCTGGTGGACGTTGCCCGACGAGATTGCGGGGCGCTACACGCGCGAGCAGCTTCAGGGCGCGATGGTGGGCATAAGTCACGTCATGGAGCAGATAGCGCCGGTATTCCTGATGTGTTCGCCGCGCGACATAGGCGTGGTGTATCATGTGCGCGATCCCTTCACTCACAAGCCCACGCTGTTCGTATACGACAACTGCGCGGGCGGCATAGGTCTTAGCGACAGGGTATATGACATGAATGGCGAGCTGTTTGCGGAGGCGCAGCGGCTGATACAGGCCTGTCCCTGCGAGGACGGCTGTCCCAGCTGCGTAGGCCCGGCCATGGAAGTGGGTGCGGGCGGCAAGCGCATCGCCATAGAGCTGCTGGGGGAGCTATGCGATGATAAGCGGACTTAGGGGCAGGCTGAATGCCGTGGCGCGCACGCAGGGCGAGCGTCCCGCGCCGCGCGAGAGCAGCGGCGACTGTCTGGTGCTGCGCGTCGACTATCCCATAGACGAACGCGCACTCAATGTGACCGAAGCAGACATGCGCGACATGTGCGGCGAGGATGGCGCGGGCTTTGCGCTGGAGCGCGCCCTGTTTTTGGACACCGAGACCACGGGGCTATCGGGCGGCGCGGGTACGCTGGCCTTCCTTACGGGTCTGGGCTGGATAGAGGATGGGCGCTTCATAGTTGAGCAGTACTTCCTGCGCGACTATTCCGAGGAGCCGTTCATGCTGGCGCGCATAGCGCAGCGCCTTGCCGGGCGCACGCATCTCATCACGTTCAACGGCAAATCGTTCGACTGTCCGCTGCTGGAGAGCCGGTTCACGCTGGCGCGCATGCGCGGGCAGTGGAGGGAGCTGGGCCAGATAGACCTATTGCACCCGGCGCGGCGCATATGGAAGCTGCGGCTGGAGCGATGTTCGCTGGGCGCGTTGGAGGAGCGGGTGCTGGGCGTGGCGCGCGAGTGCGACATACCGGGCGCGCAAGTCCCGGAGCGCTACTTTGCGTATCTCAAGACGCGCGACTTTGACTCCATGCGCGAGGTAATAGAGCACAACCGGCAGGACATAGTGACGCTGATGCTGCTGATGGGGCGCATGGCGGAGCTGTTCCGCGCGCCGCTCACGGCGGGCTATCAGCAGGACATATATTCGCTGGGGCGGGCGCTGGAGAAGCGCGGCAGCGATAAGCGGGCATTGGAGTGCTTCAGGGCCTCGTCGCACGGGCTTATGGCGGCGCGCGCCAGCACTTCGATGTCGATGATGCTCAAGCGCCGCCGGGCGCTGGATGAGGCTATGGCGGTCTGGCGCGACATGCAGGCGCGCGGACTGGGCGGGCTTATGCCCTATATAGAGCTTAGCAAGGCCTATGAACATAGGCTGCACGATTACCGGGCGGCGCTTAGTGAAGTCGAGCGCGCTCAGAACATGGCGTGCGCGCTGGGCGACAGTGCGGCGCTTGACGAACTGCGGCATCGCCGCGATAGGATTATTGGCAAGCTGGCCAAACAGGAGGAATGACAAAATGGCTTTTATTGGAAATCTTTTGGCGCGCAAGGCGTATCTCAGTCATGCAAAGGCGATCCGCGCCAATGATCAGCAGGATTACAAGACGGCGATAGATATGGAAGCGCGCGCGATGGAGGGCTACGAGAAGGCGCTTGCCAAGGGCATGAGCAATCCGGGATTCCTCATGGCATATGCGGTACTGCTGCTGCGCACGGGCAAGTTTGAGCGCGCCATGGAGATAGTGCGCAAGACCGAGAAGCTGCCGGGTCTCAGCGTGGATCAAAAGCGCCGCCTTATGGTCAACTACTCCATCTGCCAGTGGAAGCTGGGCGAGCTGGATCACGCCATAGGCGCGATGCGCGAGCTGATGAAGAACTACAAGAACTCCACCGTATACGGCTCTCTTGGCTACATGCTGATAGAGAAGGGCGACAAGACCGGCGATTACAGCGAAGCGCAGAAGTTCAATGCCGAGGCGCTGGACTACGACGACGAGGATGCCGTGGTGCTGGACAATGTGGGTCAGTACTATCAGCGCATGGGCGACATCGAAAAGGCGCGCGGCTACTTTGAGAAGGCGCTGGAAATACGCCCTGTTCAGGTGGACAGCATGTACTACCTTGCGCGCATAAAGCAGCAGCAGGGCGACATAGAGGGCGCAAAGCAGCTGATAGACAAGGCCATGTCGATACACTTCTCGGCGCTGGCCACGGTCAATATGGACATGCTAAAGAGCTATCGTGCCGAGCTGGACTCCGCGCCCAAGGCTGCGCCTGCGGCGGCTCAGCCCGCTGACAAGGCCGAGCCTGAAGCGGACGGCGCTGAGGACAAGTGATATGATGGACAACGACAACGCCCCGCGCCCTGTCAACGCCGGGGGCGGGCAGGCGTGCGCTGAGCGCGGCGAGCCTTGCATCGCGCAAGCGGATGACGCGCGGGCGCGATACGTGATGCTGGACGGACATGCGCTTGAGCTGGATGAGGGCGACAGTCTGGCGCGCATGGAGCGCGTGGCGGCGCATGCCGGGCTGGCGCTGGGCGAGGCACGCGTGCGGCGCGAAGCGCAGGGCAGCACGGACGCAGCCGGGGACGCGCTGTATGCGCTGTTGCGCATGGCGGATAAGCTGTTCATGGCGCAGGACGAGAACACGCGCCTGCGCCGCGACATGCTGGGCCTGCGCCAGCGCCAGTTTGAGCTGGAGCGCCGCTGCGACGAGCTGAACCGCGAATCAAGCATGCTGCGTTTGGCGCAGGAGCGCGCCAAGGCCGAAGCCGAGGGCAGCGCAGAAGCCGGTGAGCAGGAGAAGGGCTGATCGCCCGAGCGGTATGGCGCGGCTTAGCGGTAAGCCAGCCTGCAAGTGAGCGGCCTACGCCCAAGACGCTGCGCTGGGCAGCGTGATGCGGCTTAGCGGTAAGCCAGCCTGCAAGTGAGCGGCCATACGCCCAAGACGCTGCGCTGGGCAGCGTGATGCGGCTGAGCAATCGGCAGATGCACAATATATAGACAGACTATGAGGAGCGTATATGGAACTTTTAGCGCCCGCGGGCAATTTTGACGCGCTGATAGCCGCTGTGCAGAGCGGCGCGGATGCGGTATATCTGGGGTTTGGCGATTTCAACGCGCGGCGCAGCGCGGGCAACTTCTGCGGAGATGAATTTCAGCGCGCGGTTGACTACTGCCATGCGCGCGGCGTAAAGGTGCATGTGACGCTGAACACATTGCTCAAGGAGAGCGAGCTGGACGGCTTTGAGCGCGCGGCACGCGAGGCCGAACGCGCGGGCGCGGATGCCGCCATAGTGCAGGACTGGGGCGGCGCGCGCATGATAAAGGAGCTTTGTCCGAATTTGAAGCTGCACATGAGCACTCAGGCGGCCTGCGTAAATGCATCGGGCGTGCGCTTTGCCATGCAGCAGGGTTATGACCGCGTGGTGCTGGCTCGCGAATGCTCGCTGGAGGAGATTGCGCGCTGCGTGCAGCAGGGCGCGGAGATAGAGACGTTTGCGCACGGCGCGCTGTGCGTGTGCTTTTCAGGGCAGTGCCTTATGTCCAGCCTGGTGGGCGGGCGCAGCGGCAATCGCGGCATGTGCGCGCAGCCCTGCCGGCTGAACTATCGCCTGACGGGCGCGTGCGAGGCCAGCGGCTGCCTGCTGTCCCCGCGCGATATAATGATGCTGGACGACCTCGCCGCACTGGAGCGCGCAGGCGTGTGCTCGCTCAAGATAGAGGGCAGGCTCAAGCGCCCCGAGTACGTGGCCGAGGTCACGCGCGTGTACAGGCGCGCGCTGGACATGCTGCGCGAGCATCCCGAACGCTTTGAGCCGGACGAGCGCGACAGGTCGGCGCTAAAGCAGATATTCAATCGCGGCGGGTTTTCGCGCGCCTATCTGGACGTGAACTTCCGCGACCGCGACATAATAGATCCGACGCGCCCCAACAACATGGGCGTGCGCGTAGGCAGCGTAAAGGGCGCGCGCGGCGATGCGCTCAGGCTGCATCTGGACATTGCGCTGGATGCGGGCGATCAGATATCGCTGCGCAAGGACGGCGATGAGACCGGCTTTGAGCTGAAACAGCAGCTTAGTGCGAGCGAAGTCGAGCTGCACGTGCCGGGGCTGCGTCTGCGCGGAGGGCTGGGCGGCGCGGAGCTGTACCGCGCGGCCAGCAGCGCACAGCTCATGCGCGCAAGGGAGCAATGCGCAGGCGAGCATCGCCATACGCGCGTGGACATGCGTGCATACCTGCATGTGGACGAGCCTGCGCGGCTGGAACTGCGCACGGCGGCGGGCGAGATGAGCGACATAGCGGACATATGCATAGCGGTCGAGGGCGCTTGCGTGAGCAGTGCGCGCCGCGCGCCGCTGGATGCGCCGAACGTGCGCGCGCAGCTGGGCAAGCTGGGCGGCACGCCGCTGATGGCGGGCGATATAGAGCTGGACATGGGCGAGCAGGTGTTCCTGCCGGTATCGGCGATAAACGAACTCAGGCGCGCTGCGGCGGATGCATACATAAATGCGGTATTGGCGCGCAGGCATGCCGGCTATGATGCCGGCGGCGCGGAGAATGCGCATAATGCACCATGCGGCTGCGATGAGAATGCGCGGCAGAGTGCGCCATGCGGCGATGCAGAGCATGCGCATAATGAAACGGCTTGCATCGGCATGCAATGCACGAGCGGTGCAGACGATGTATATGAGGACATGCGGCAGTGCGCCGAATGCGTGGAGAATGCTCCCCGCACGGATGAGCGCGGCGGGAGCGGGCGCGCGGCGCATGCAGCAAGCGGCGCGCTGGTCATAGTGCAGTCGCACGACATTGCTGACGCTGTTCTGGGCGATGAGTTTTACTGGGAGCCGGAGCTGATAGGCGAAGCGGAGTTGGAAGCCGAGTTCGCGCAGCGCCCCAAGGATGCGCGCATATACCTGCGCCTGTCCAATATGCTCACCGAGGGCGAGCTTGCGCAGCTTGCCGGGTTTGCGCGCGCGCATGCCGGTGAGCTGAGCGGCTGCGTGGTGACAAATGCGTCGCAGCTGGCATGCGGCTTGCCGGGAAAGCTTATAGCCGATGCCAACATGAACGCATGGAACTCGCGCGCGCTGGGCGTTATGAAGGTGCGCGGCATATCGCGGGCGGCGGCATCGCTGGAGCTTACCGCAGCCGAGATAGCGGCGGCGGGCTGCGCGGGCATGGAGCGCGAGCTGATAGCGTACGGCCGGGCGACGCTGATGACCATGCGCCATTGCCCGGTGAACGCCCGCTCCAAAGCGCCGCACGGCGCATGCCATCTGTGCGACAGCGGGCGCGGGCTGAAGGACTGCGCGCTGGTGGACAGAAAGAACGTGCGCTTTCCGCTCATGCGCTATCGCGGCGAGAGCGGATGCTATGCGCAGATACTCAACTCCGCGCCGCACGATCTGCTTGGCAGGCTGGACAGGCTGCCCGCGTGCGACGCGATACGGCTCATATTTACGGACGAGAGCGCACAGGAGCGCCGCATGCTGACGGGCGATGCGCGTCAGGCGCTTGAAGGCGCAGGTGCATCCGCGCATAGGGCGGCGACGGGCGCGACGAACGGCCACTACTTCCGGGGAGTGGAGTGAGGCGGGCAGTCCCCGGCAACCGGGCAATGGCGGCGCTTACTGCCGCTTGCAGGACCGCGCGTGAGGATGCCTGACTCGCTGCGCGCGAGCGGCCCTGAGGCGCGTGGCGAGTACGGTGTGAGCTGGCGCAGTATGGATGAGCAAGGCGCGCGGCGATGGCGCGGGGGAGGTACGCTATGCAGGGCATGGAACTGTGCAGGCGCTTCTATCATGATTGCGTGGAGGGCATACTCGCGCGGCGCTTTCCGGGGCTTGAGTATGCCTGCGGGCTGCTGGGCTTCGGCTCAGACGTGCTGGGATATGACGATGAGGTATCGCGCGATCACATGTGGGGGCCAAGGCTGTACATATTCCTGAATAAAGAGGATATGGCGGCGGCGGATATGGTCATGGCGGCGCTGTGCAGCGAGCTTCCGCGGAGGTTCATGGGCTTTCCCGTGGGCTTTGGTGCGCCCGGCGAAGACGGCATATCGGCTATGCAGGATGATGATTCGGGTCAATTTCGTCCCATGATAAGCATAGATACGCTGGACGGATTTTTGATGTCGGAACTGGGCGTTGCGGGCGCACAGGGGTTAAGCGCAGCGGATTGGCTGGCGCTGTCCGAACACAAGCTGCTCACGCTGCGCGCGGGCGAGCTGTTTCATGATGACATCGGCGCGGGCGCGGTGCTTTGCGGGTTTGACTATTACCCCGACGATGTGTGGCTGTATCTAATCATGTCGGACTGGGCCTGCATCGCCGAGGAACGCGCGTTTGTCAAGCGCACGGCCAGCCGTGGCGACGACATGGGCTCGCGGATAATATGCGCTCGCATAGCGCACCGCGCCATGCACCTGTGCTTTTTGTATGAGCGCCGCTATGCGCCGTATGCAAAGTGGATGGGTACGGCCTTTGCAGAGCTTGCGTCGGCGCGCGCCATTGCACCTATGATGCGTAAGGCGCTGGAGACAGGCGATATGCTGGTGCGCGAGCGCGCTCTGGCGGGCATGCAGTCGCGACTAATAGAGCTGCATAACGCTTCAGGGCTTACGCCGCCCGTGGACAGCCGCATAGCGCCATACTTCACGCGCGATATACTGGTCGCGGATTCGGATGGCGTGTGCAATGCTCTCAGGGAGCTTATCAAGGGGACTCAACTTGAGGGCATGCCGCCGCTGGGCAGCATGTCCGGGGTGGGCAATCTGGTGGAGCTGAGCGAGCATGCGGCTCACTTTGAGCGCCGCCGCAGCATATACGAATGAGCTGCGCGCCAATGCGCATTGCCGCCCGTTGAGCATATGGAAATCAATATATAAAACGGCTATCAGACAGAGGTGAAATTTATGCTGGAACGCACGCTAAGAGTGCTGGAGTTCAACAAGATACGCGATATGATGAAGCCGCTGGCTCTGTCCGAATCGGCGCGCGAGCTTATAGACAAGCTGGAGCCTACCAGCGATCTGGCCACGGCGCAGCTGTGGCAGCAGGAGACCGAGGAGGCCAGCGTGATATTGACCTATGTAGGCTCGCATCCCATGACGGGCTTCGAGGATGTGCGGCCCTACCTGCGCCTGGCCGAGATAGGTTCGGCGCTGTCCATGAAGGCGCTGCTGGCTGTGGCGGGGTTCATGCGCGCGGGGCGAGTGGCGCGCTCGGCGCTGGCTACCGACAGGGAGAACACGCCCTACATAAACTCGCTGGCCGGAGGGCTTAACACGTTCCGCCAGCTGGAGGAGGACATAGAGGCCGCGATAATCTCCGAGGACGAGATGAGCGACCATGCCAGCCCCGAACTGTACGACCTGCGCCGCAAGATACGCACGGCCAACGACAAGATACGCGACAAGCTGAACTCGCTCATACACAACCCCAATACCCAGAAGTATCTTCAGGATTCGATAATCACCGTGCGCAACGGGCGCTATGTGATACCGGTCAAGGCCGAGTGCCGCGGCGCTGTTCCCGGCCTGATACATGACCAAAGCTCTACGGGCGCGACGCTGTTCATAGAACCCATGGCCATAGTCGAGATAAACAACGACCTCAAGGAGCTTATGGGCAAGGAGCGCCAGGAGATAGAGCGCATACTGCACGACTTCTCGCAGCGCATAGCGCCCGAGTGTGATTCGCTGCGCTCCAATCTGGAGATACTCTCGCAGCTGGACTTCGCCTTTGCCAAGGCACAGCTCAGCCGCAATATGCGCGGCGTGCAGCCCAAGCTCAACGATCGCGGCTATCTGCGCATAATCCGTGGCCGGCATCCGTTGCTCGACCCCGAGAAGGTAGTGCCGTCCGACATATGGCTGGGTGCGGAGTTCACAACTCTGGTCATAACCGGCCCCAACACCGGCGGCAAGACCGTGACGCTCAAGACCGTGGGTCTGTTTACGCTGATGGCGCAGGCTGGACTTCAGGTGCCTGCCGATTTGGGTACCGAGCTGTGCGTGTTCGACAACGTGTTTGCGGACATAGGCGACGAGCAGTCGATAGAGCAGTCGCTCTCGACCTTCTCCTCGCACATGACCAACATCGTGTCGATACTTGGCGACGTAACGCCCGGTTCGCTGGTCATGTTTGACGAGCTGGGCGCCGGCACCGATCCCACCGAGGGCGCGGCGCTGGCCATGGCCATACTGGACACGCTGCTTGAGCAGCGCGTGCGCACCATGGCGACCACGCACTATTCCGAGCTTAAGGAATACGCGCTATCGCATCCGGGCGTGGAGAACGCCTCGGTCGAGTTCAATGTGCAGACGCTGCGCCCGACTTATCGCCTGTCCATAGGCATACCGGGCAAGTCCAACGCCTTTGAGATATCGCGCAAGCTGGGCCTGCCCGAGGAGATAATAGAGCAGGCCGCGCAGCGCCTGAGCCACGATCAGGTGCGCTTTGAGGACGTCATATCCAACGCCGAGAGCCAGCGCCAGATAGCCGAGCGCGAGCGCGAACTGGCTCAGCAGGCGCGCGAGGAGATGCAGCGCCTGCGCGACGAGACCGACCGCCAGCGCAAGGAGCTGGAGCATCAGCGCGACAGCATGATGCGCAAGGCGCGCGAGGATGCCCGCCGCGTGCTGCAAAGCGCTCAGCGCGAGTCCGAGCAGATAATCGCCGAACTCAAGCGCCAGCGCGCCGCAGGAGCGAGCGGACTCAAGGAGCATGAGCTGGCCGCCATGCGCACCAAGCTTCAGAGCGGCATAGACTCGGTAAGCTCCATGAGCGACAGCAGGCCCGACGAGGGCAAGCCGCTAACCTCGGTCAAGGTAGGCGACTATGTGGAGATACCGCACCTCAACACCACCGGCACGGTGGCCGCGCTGCCCGATGCCAAGGGCGAGGTGCAGGTGCAGGCGGGCGCGTTCAAGCTCAAGGTGCCGCTCAAGTCACTGCGCTCGGGCAAGCCGCCCAAGAAGGAGAAAAGCAAGTGGACACCCGCGCTGGGCAAGGACTCCAGCCGCATGAGCGCCAGCGTGAGCGTGCGCGACCGCTCGGTGTCCAGCGAGACCGATGTGCGCGGCATGAATCTGGAGGAAGCGATACTGGCCGTCGATTTGTATCTGGATAACGCGGCCATGCAGTCGCTGGGCGAGGTGTACATAATCCATGGCAAGGGTACGGGCGTGCTGCGCGCGGGCATACAGGATCACCTGCGCCGCCATCCGCTGGTCAAGTCGTATCGCCTGGGCAAGTACGGCGAGGGCGAGGACGGCGTGACCGTGGTGACGCTCAAGTAAGCATAGTACTGGCCACAAGCGGGCGCGCCGTTGTCAAATGGCGCGCCCGCCGGCATATCCGACAGGACAGCGTACAGCGGCACTGCGCGCCTATATAAGCACAAATCGGCGCGGCGGCTGTGGATATGTAGGCGCGAACTTGCGCGTATTCCTTGCCTGTGCTACGGTTAGAGGTGGAATTTAGGCGCATACTGTGTGCGCCGCGTGTATTTGCGCGGTCAATGGGGTGCTATATAGATTTTATAGCGAGCGCAAGCGCTGTAAGCGGTGCGCATAAGGCGGCGGCTGTGGATAAGCCAGAGCGCATGGGCGCAGCTGCCGTGTGCATGCTGAGGTGAATTGCTGCTGAGCATGTTCATATGGAGCGGATGAGCGGCGCGAGTGCCGCGCTGCGTGAGCGCTGCGAATCCTGAGCTACGCACAGAGCGGCGGCTGTGGATAAGCCGGCGCACGGCGCGACGGTGTCGCATGCCATGAGTGTGGAAAGTTTAGAGGTGCATCATGGATAGCATTAGGGTGGATGAACTGTATTCGCTGTTCAGGAGATGTCTGCCGGGCGCGGTGCGCGCTGAGGATACCGCGCGCGCCATACTCGCCGATGAGCAAAACACGGTGCTGGAGCGCCGCGATGCGGAGGGTACGCTGATCGCCGCGTCAGTCATGCACGGCGATGTCATATACATGCTCTGCGTGGACGAGCGCATGCGCGGGCGCGGCATTGGATCTGAGCTGCTGGCCGAGTCCGAGAATGTGATGCGCGGGCGCGGCTTTGACAGCGTGCGCGTGGGCGCGGGCGATGAGTACCTCGTGCCGGGCGTGCCTGTGCGCACGCCGCCGCACGACGAGGCATTGCCGCTCAGGCTGGATGCGTGGCTGAACGACGGTGCGCGGCGCTTCTTTGAGAAGCGCGGATACGTGCATGACTGGGGCGCGTGCAACTGCTTTGACATGCGCATGGAGCTAAAAGAGCTGCCCTGCGATGCGCCCGCAGTGGGCGAGGAGCGCGCCGGGATATTGTGCCGCTGGGCGGGCGAGGCGGACATGCCTGCCGTCTGTGCCTGTGCGGATGACGCTGAGCCGGGCTTTACGCGCTATTATGCCGACAGGGCGCTGTATGTACCGGGCAACCCTTCGCGCGCGCTGGTGGCCGAATGCGAGGGCGGCGTGCGCGGGGTGCTGATAGTCAGCCGCGAGACTGAGGGCAGGGGTCTGGGCAGCGTGGGCTGCACGGCGGTGGCCAATGCATGGCAGGGGCGCGGCATAGCCTCGCGCATGGTGCTGACCGGCACGCGCAGCCTGCGCGACAGCGGCCTTGAGCAGGGCTTTCTGGGCTACACGTATTCCGGCCTTGAGCGGCTGTATGGCCGCGCGGGATACCGCGTGAGTGCGCTGTACTTCATGGCGCGCAAGGCGCTGGGGCGGGAGGGTTGACGCAATTAATGCGCGCATGAGCATGCGTGGCGCGCCGCAAAGGGCAAGGCTTCCCCGTCCGCGCAAAAGTGCAGATGATGCATAGCCCGGAGGTGCATCGCATGGGACACGCTTGCCATGCGGTATCACAGGCTCACACCGATTAAGCAGAGCGGCAGGTCATACTGGCCGCACATTTACGTACAAGTAAGCGGCGCGCCGCAGGGAGAAAATCCTCTCTGGGCGCGCCGCTTTGCATGTGCCGGATGCTTATCTGGCAAGCGCTGTATGGCGTTATGTGAGTTCGTATGGCTGAGGGATCATATCGCCGCGCAGTATTGCGGATGAATCGCGATATCGCCAATGCGCATCGCGCATATCGCCAGGCGGCATCGTGGCGCGCCATGCCCGGATGCAGCGGCAATGCGCGCATAATGGCCTTACGCCCGCATAAGCCCCGGATAGGCTATGTCGCGCGGGAAGGTCATGTTCATGACGAATGTATCGTCCGGGCCTTGTGCAAGCTCGGTGCAGTCTATGCCCCAGCCGTCGGGCATGAAGTCGAACTCAGCCACGCGCGCACCGCTCCCTGCCAGCGCCGCCATGAGCCGCTTGGAGTCGCAGGCGCGCTCGCCGTACAGCGCGCACACATGCATCACATCGCCCTCGCGCTCAAGCACCATGCCCACATCGGCCTCGTCGCAGACGTACAGCGCCTCGGAGTACTCGTCGTGCAGATACAGCTCGGCCAGACACGCGCGCGTACTTACGTCAAACTTGTGCGAGTACACACGGTTGCGCGCAGCCAGCGCGCGCAGCTCATCCACACCCGCGTGGCGCAGCGCATAGGGCAGGGCGCTTGCTTCAGTCAGGCGTGCGCGCGGCAATATCTCGCCGGGCGCGGGGACGAAGCCCAGCTTCTCATACAGCCCGCGCGCCGTAGGGTTGGCAAACAGGAACATGCCGCAGCCATTGGCCTCCGCTATGACGCGCTCAAGCAGCTCGCGCGCACAGCCGCGCCCGCGATACTCGGGGCGCGTGTAAACCGTGCCTATCTGGAAGGCGCGCTGTGCATGGCCGTCAATTATGAGCGTCATGCCGGTGGTCGATACGTTGGCCACCATGCGCTCTCCGTCCATCAGCGTGTGGCAGACATAGCCCTCCTCCCAGCCGCCGCGCGCCGCCCAGCCCGCAAGGTCCAGCCCAAATGCCTCGTTTGCCAGCTCAAAGAACTTTTCGCACAGCTCCTTGTCGTGCCGGTAATCGCTTACGTATTCCATATATCCTCCTTGTATGTTGTGTGCGCCGCTCTTAATTAGCGGTGTACGGATATGCTCATATGTGTTCATGCCGCGCGCATTGCCAAAGTGCATGCGCAATGCGCATATGGCGGCTCAGCCCGCCGTTATAAGGCTGACTTCCGCATTGCTCGGCAGTTTGCATATGCGCGCTTAACTTGCTCGTATATGCAAACGCACTCCCGAATGACATTGCCAATCGGGAGCGCGCAATCATCAGAGCGGCGCATACAGGCTCGCCATATCGACTGTATGCACATATGAGTGTCGTGCGCGGTGTATGCCGTGCCGATATGGGTTACTTGCGGCCTATCTGCTCTATGTCGTAAGGCGTCTCCTGATATACGTAGTAGTTGAGCCAGTTGGAGAAGAGCAGGTTGCCGTGGGAGCGCCAGCGCACCATGGGCTCGCGCGTGGGATCGTCCTCGGGGAAGTAGTTGTAGGGTACATCGGGTTCCAGCCCGCGCGCCATGTCGCGCTCATACTCAAGCTTGAGCGTGTCGGCATCGTACTCGGCGTGACCGGTCACGAATACGTGCTTGCCGTCGCGGCTGGCGACCAGATACACGCCGGCCTTTACGCTGTCGCAGAGCAACTGCAGCTCAGGCACCTTGAATATGTCCTCGGCGCGCACCTCGGTGTGGCGCGAGTGCGGTGCGAAGAAGTAATCGTCAAAGCCGCGCAGCAGCGGGCAGTTGCGGTACAGCAGCCTGTGGCGGTATACGCCCGAACACTTGCGCTCCAACTCGTACTTGGGTACGCCGTAGCGATAGTACATGCCGGCCTGCGCCGCCCAGCATATGTACAGCGTGGAGAATACATGCTCCTCCGCCCAGTCCATTATGCGGGTCAGCTCGTTCCAGTACTGAACCTCCTCAAACTCCATCATCTCGACGGGCGCGCCGGTGATTATCAGGCCGTCGAACTTGCTGTCGCGCACTTCGTCGAAGGTCTTGTAGAATGTGTCCAGATGCGCGCTGGATACGTTGCGCGCCTGATAGCTGGCCGTGCGCAATAGCGTTATGTCCACCTGAAGGGGCGTGTTGCCTATCAGGCGCAAAAGCTGCGTCTCGGTTACTTCCTTGGTGGGCATGAGGTTTAGTATGGCTATCCTGAGCGGGCGTATCTCCTGTATGCGCGCGCGGCGCTCGGTCATAACGAATATGTTCTCGTCTTTAAGCACCTGCGCAGCGGGCAGGCTGTTGGGTATTCTGACTGGCATGTCTCTATTCCTCCGAGTGATCTATATGAATGTTGTGCGCCGCGCCTGAATAAATATGCCGGAAGGCGGCACTGAGGCTCATTAGCAGTGGCGGCGCTTGGCATTGCAGCTGAACTGCGCCCTGCGGGGCGCGACATATTTCCATGTTAGTTTCAGTTTAAGACCATTGCCGCGGATAGTCAAGTTTTTTTCTGGTTACACGTGGCGGCATGCCTGCATAAAGATGCGCGCGGAACAGAAAGCTCCGCGCGCAATGCCGATGGCAGGCTGTGAAGGCCCAGCCCCTGCTTTGATGGCGCTCACATCCGGTGGATGCGGCGCAGGCTTTGCGCCATGAATACAAGCTGAGGTATCCTCAACACAGCATCATGCCCGCCAGTGCGCGGGCGCTGAGCTGGATGATGGAGGCTGCAATGCGTCAGTTGATGAATTCCAGCGTTATCTCGAGGTCTACGAAGTTTTCCGAGACCGGACGCTTGTCATCGGTCTTGCGATATACCGTAAAGGTCACGGTGTCGCCCGCAGTGAAGTCCTTGGTGGCCTGCGCCAGTTCGCGCGAATCGGTTACGCGCTCGCCGTTTATCGAATATATCACGTCGCCCACCTGCATGCCGGCCTTGTCCGCAGGCATGTCGGGCGTGACTTCGGCGACCTTGAGCCCCGCCGGCAGGTGATTGCGCAGCGGCTCGTCCGGGCCTATCTGCACGGTGTACATTATGCCTATGCCGGGCTTGCGCACCTTGCCGTATTCCTTTATTTCGTCTGCGATCTCAAGCGCTGTGTTTATCGGTATTGCGAAGTTCAGCCCCTCGTAGAACAGCACGCCCAGCGTGGTTATGCCAACCAGTTCGCCGCGGCTGTTGAGCAGCGCGCCGCCCGATATGCCGGGGCTCATGGCGGCATCGGTCTGTATTACCTCCATGGGGCGCGCCAGCTCTTCTATGTCGCGGTTGAGCGCGCTCACTACGCCCACCGATACCGAGCCGTAGTATCCGCCCGGATTGCCTATGGCAATCATCAGCTCGCCCACGCGCAGCTTGGACGAATCGCCCAGCGGCATGGCGGGCAGGTTCAAATCCTCAACGTACAAAAGCGCCAGATCCGCGTCGGTATCATAGCCCACTATCTCGGCATCCAGCTCGGAATAGTCGCTCAGCTGCACGCGCGCCTTGTCCGCGCCCTCTATCACGTGGGCGTTGGTCAGCACATAGCCCGCCTCGTCTATGACCACGCCCGAACCGAACGAATAGCTCTCGTCGCGCACATCGCGCGTGTTCATGTCAAAGGTGGAGACTATGTTCATAACGCCCACCACGCTCTGACGGCAGCGCTCGGCTATGTCCGGCACGGGGTTGTCGGTGAACAGAAGCGAATATCCGCTGGAGGCGGTGCCTGTCCCGGGCGCAGCAGTAGCCTCGGACGCGGCCTCCTCGTGCGCTCCGGCGGGAAGGGCGGTCATGAGCGTCAATGCGGCCAGCAGTGTACACAGCGCCCTTTTCGGCCTGTCAGTCATTACGCATCGTCCTTTCTTTTGTATATGTCATGGTGCGGAGAAATACCATTGTCAAGGCAAGTCATGCGGACTGGCCCCGGCTGGTGCGGATGGCTCTGCGCCGTGGTAGCATGGCGGTTATGGCCATGAGCAGCGTGGAAGCCGCGTCACTTGGAACAGTCGGAGCCGTCCTGTGCGGGGACATCGCGTGCGGATGCACGCTGTGCGGACGCGCCCTGCGCAGTGCTGGCCTGAGCGCCGCCGTCGGGCAGCGCGCCGCTCTTGGCCGACTGCGCAGCGGCCTTTTGCGCCTCCTGCGCCTCGGCTTCGCGCTGGCGCTGCTCCAGCTCGGGAGTATACTTGGCCAGCGTGAATATGAAGGCCGTGCCGTGGCCGGGCGCGGAGTTGCAGCGTATGTCCTGACCGTGCTGCTCCAGTATCTTCTTGACTATGGATAGCCCCAGACCCGTGCCGCGCCCGGAATGCGCCTTGTCCGCCTTGTAGAAGCGGTCGAATATGTAGGGCAGATCGTCAGCGGCTATGCCGGGGCCATCGTCCTTGATTGTGACTATGGCGTGCTCCTCGTCTATGTGCGTCCACACGGTGAGGCTGCCGCCATCCTGCAGGAACTTTACGGCATTGTCTATCAGGTTTACTACCACCTGACTTATGCGGTCGGGATCGGCCCAGACCATGCACTGCTGCTGGCGGAAGTCTATGTCCACGCTGATGTGCTTTTCCTCGATGCGCCCCTCGTACTGGAACATTATCCGCGCGATAAGCTCGTTGGCATCGAACTTCTGATACTTGAGCGGGAACTTGCCCGACTCTATGCGCGACAGGTCGAGCAGCTCGCTGATGAGCTTGTTGAGCCGCTTGGTCTCGGACAGCACTACGCTCAGATACTTTGAATGCTCCTCGGGCGGTATGGTGCCGTCCAGCATGCCCTGAACATAGCCCTGCATGCTGGTCATGGGGGAGCGCAGCTCATGCGACACATTGGCGACAAAGCCGCGCCGCACCATCTCCAGCTGGCTCAAGTCCTCGGCCATGGAGTTGAACGCGCGCGCCAGATCGCCCAGCTCGTCGCGCCTTGATATCTCCACGCGGCTGTCCAATTCGCCCTTGGCGAACTTGCCTACGGCGCGGGATATCTTGGTTATCGGGCGCGTGAGCGAGCGCGTTATGAAGTAGGCCAGCGCCACGCCCAGCACCAGCGCTGCCAGCGCCGCCCATATGACCTGTCTGCCCACCGCGCCAAAGCTTACGTCCAGATTGCTCACATCGGTGTGCAGCAGCACCGCGCCGCCCACGTCGCCAAAGCGGTCCTCCCAAGGCACGCCCACTGTGACTATCTGCCCGCCCAGCTCGGCAAACAGCCCCTGCACCTGTATCTCCTCGCCGGACATTACGCGGTGCAGCTGTTCGAGTACGGCTTCGTCCTTGAGGCGCTTGGCGAGCGTCTCCGAATCGGTGGACAGGCTCAGCACAAAGCCGTTGCGGTCCACCAGCCATATGCTAAGGTCGTTGCTTTCGCCTATTGTGCGTATCTTGTCGCGGATTACGTTGTCCCAGTTGGTCGTGACCGACCACAGGTATGTCGCGTCGCGCTGGGACATCATCGAGGCTACGTCGCGCGCCTGCTCGCGCAGCAGCTCCTGCTTTTGCTCTATGCCGTTGGCGCGCAGAAAGCCCACCAGCGTGAACGACAGCACCAGCAGCGTGACCAGCACCGTGACCAGTATCGAACTTAGCACGCGCCAAAATAGCATGTTGCGCATTATTTCACCTCAAACTTGTAGCCCACGCCCCAGACGGTCTTTATGTTCCAGCCCAGCTCCTCGCAGCCCGCCAGCTTTTCGCGCAGGCGCTTTATGTGTACGTCCACGGTGCGGCTGTCGCCGAAGAACTCGTAGCCCCAGACCTGTTCCAGCAGCTGCTCGCGCGTGAACACCTGATTGTGGTGGCTGCACAGGAAGTAGAGCAGCTCCAGCTCCTTGGGCGGCACTTCCAGATGCTGGCCGCGATACACCACCTCGTACTGAGTGAGGTTGACGCTGAGTCCGGGGAACACCAGCTCCTTGGCGGGAGCGGCATCGCCGGTCTGGAAGCGTCGGCATACGGCCTTGATGCGCGCCGTGACCTCCTTGGGATCAAATGGCTTGACTATGTAGTCGTCCGCGCCCAGCTCCAGCCCCAGCACCTTGTCGAATGTCTCATCCTTGGCGGTCAGCATGATTATCGGTATGTTGGACACCTTGCGCACCTCGCGCAGCACCTGCCAGCCGTCCATGCCGGGCAGCATAACGTCCAGCAGCATTAGACTGGGCGGGTTCTGCTTGAACATGTGCAGCGCGGTGTCGCCGCGCTCGGCCATGTCCACCTGATAGCCCTCCTTTGTAAGGTACAGGTTGAGCAGCTGACGTATGTTGGGATCGTCATCTACAAGCAGTATCTTTGTATCAGCCATGACATTTTCCTCCGCATGTCGTGCGCCCTTATATGTCGGGCGCGGTAAGGCACGGCCATGCTGGGTATGCACGGCGCGTGTGGTGTTAAGCCCTGCCTGCATTGCCGCGTGAGCAGGGCGCATTGTTGTCGATGTACAAGAGCCGGCAGGCGATTCGATATGCCGCAGGGCGGGCATTACAGGTGCATGATGCGCTGCGCCATTATTGGCGGCGCGCCCGTCATGCACCATGAATCATCATGCGCGCAGCGGCTTTATGCAACTGCGCCGTCACGAAAGCGGCAAGCGCGTGCCGCGGCGCAATGGGCGGACTGAGGGCATCCCCTGCCTACGGGCTGCGCTGTGCATCCAGCCGACCTGAACGGCGAAACTCACTTGCCGCGGCGCGCCATGAAGCGCAGGCTGTGTCCGTCTGCATCGAGGGCCGTGAATGCGCCGCCCTCAAGAGCGCGCGGTATGCGCACGCCCCTGGCCATGAACTCGCGCTGAAGCGATTCGGGATCGTCCACTATGAAGCAGCCCTCGCCCTGAACGCCGCCCTCGCGCAGCGCTATCTCCAGCCCGTCGCGATTGAGCAGCCAGATTCCGTCCGCCTTGCGCGCGCCCATGCCCATCTCCTCGCAGTACCAGCGCGCCAGCCCGGCGGGATCGGGCGAGTACAGCAAGCAGGCGGAAGTCTGCGGCGCATCTGATGCGTGGGCGACTTCGCCGGTCATGAGCGCCTTCATGCGCTCGTCGCGGTCTTCTTCTATCTTTATTTCGTGATGTATGAGCAGATTCAGTACGCCGCGCAGCAGTATTATCGCGCCCACTATCGCTATCTCGCTCCAGTCGCGCACCTGAACCGTGCGCAGTATCTCGCCGCCCAGCTTGAACTCCAGCGCCAGCGCCATGCTCTCAGCCAGCTTTAGCCTGACCCCGGGATGGCGGCGGCATATCTCATATACCGCGCGAAACGCTCCCAGGAGTATTGTGGCCACGCCCATGAACTCCAGCACATGTATGCTCAGCTCTATCAGCTGGCTCAGGCCGTGTTCCAGCATTGTCATGAATTCGTTCATATATATCCTCCGGCTGTGTCCGCGCATATGCGCGGCGTATTTTGCGCCGCACAGCCTATGCGCGCAGCGTGCGCCCGCTCGCGCCGGTTCTGCGCCATGGCAGGGCCGGACTGTGCGCGCATTGTGCGCTTGTAAACGGTACCGCACTCCACATTAATTATACCCCCTGAGCGCGCTTGCGGCAATATGCAAAATACCATATCGGTGTGGAGCGGCATTCGGCCTGCGCGCGAACGCTTGCCATGAGCATGCCCAAATTAACGATAAGATACGCATATTGAACAAGAATGGACACAGATTTGACACAAACAGTCGCAGTCTAAAACTGGCTGAACTTGACAGATGTAATACTTTTGCAATATAATGTACAAGGAATATACCGCGTGGCACTAAAGCTGCCCGCAGCATTTTATACAGAGGTGTGGCCATATGACATTGCGAGACGCCGGACGCAGCGCGATAGCGAGCATGCTCGCTTTTGCTATGCTTTGGGCCGTGCCGGCCGAAACGCTGGCGGAAGAAGTTCCGACTTATGAGGAAAATGCGACCGACTGCGATTTAGACGTACAGGCAGGCTCAAATGTTGCAGAGGATATTGCACAGGAAGGCGAGGACGGCGGCATATACGGCGTGGACATGTTTGCCTATGTGCTGGTAAAGCCCGGCGATTCGGGCAGCAATGTCAAGGAGATACAGCGCCGCCTTGCAGATTTGGGATATTTCAATAATTCCATAACCGGCAACTACGGTTCGATAACGCGCGATGCCGTGCGCGCCTTCCAGATAAGGTGCGGTCTGAATGCGGACGGCATAGTGGGCAAGGAGACTTACGAGCGCCTGTTCGCCGATGACGCGCCCATAGCGCGCCCCGGCGGCATGGATGATCCCGATCCCACCACTTCGCCCGCCCCCACCGAGCAGACCAGCCAGAGTACGCCCGTGCCGGACGAGCAGCCGGACGAACAGCCCGGAGATGAAACCAATGGGCAGATACCCGACTTTAGTGGCGTACTCAGCACCGGCAGCCGCGGCGATGCCGTAAAGAAGGCGCAAAAGCGCCTGATAGCGCTGGGCTATATGAGCAGCGGCGCGGATGGCATATACGGAAGCGGCACTGCCAAGGCGGTCAAGTCCTTCCAGATAAAGTGCGGCATAAGCGCCAGCGGCACGATAAACTTTGAGACGCACATACGCCTGTACGCAGACGATGCGCCCCACAGCGGCAACGGCTCCAAGCCCACGGCTACGCCCGCAATTACGCAGGTTCCCACGCAGGCTCCAACTCAGGTGCCCACGGCAGAGCCTACGATAATACCCACCGGCGCGCCCACGGCTGTGCCTACCGAAGCGCCGACTGAGCTGCCCACCGAGGTGCCCACGGGCGCGCCCGTTCCCGAGTATCCCGGACTGCTCAAGTACGGCAGCAAGGGCGCGGCGGTCAAGGCGCTTCAGAACAGGCTGGTCGAACTGGGCTACCTCACCGGCAGCGTGGACGGGGCGTTCGGCTCCGATACGCGCAATGCCGTGCGCGCCTTCCAGGGAGCGCGCGGACTGAAGGTGACGGGCGAGGTGGATGAGACAACCCACAACGCCATATACGGCAAGACCCCGGACAAGCCCGACGGCGGCGACTTCGTAGAGCTGAAGAAGGGCATGAGCGGCGAGGCGGTAAAGACGCTTCAGCAGCGCCTGAAGGAGCTGGGCTACTATAAGGGTTCGCTGCAAGGCACGTTTGGCGAACTGACCGAGGCGGCCCTGATGGACTTCCAGTTCACGGCCAACCTCACGCGCACAGGCGTGCTGGACCGTGCGACATATGAGCTGATATATTCGCCCAACGCGCCCTATAAGGACTACGACGATGACGACTACACCGAGCTAAAGCAGGGCGACAGCGGCGAGGACGTAAAGCGCCTGCAGAAGCGCCTGATAGAGCTGGGCTATATGGGCGGCGGCGCGGATGGAGTATACGGCTCGTCCACGACAAGCGCGGTGAAGGCGTTTCAGACCATGAACAAGCTGACCGCAAGCGGCGTGGCTACCGTGGAGACGCAGCAGCGCCTCTATTCCAACGATGCCATAGCGCAGGGTGGCGCGGCAACGCCCGCACCCAGCGCAACGCCTGCGCCCACCGCGTATCCTACGCTCAAGACCGGCTCCGTGGGCGCGGCGGTCAAGTCGCTGCAGCGCAGGCTGATAGAGCTGGGATATCTCAATGACAAAGCCGACGGCGCATACGGCGCGCGCACGGCCAGCGCGGTCAAGAGCTTCCAGATCAAGCTGGGGCTGAGCGCGACCGGCATTGCCGATTCGCAGACGCAGATAGAGCTGTACCGCTCTGACGCGCCCTCCAAGGACTACGCGGGTGAGGTAACGCCTCTGCCCACGGCTACGCCCATACCCACGGCGACCGCCGATCCCAATGTAACGCCCACGCCCGCGCCCGAGTATATACTGCTCAAGGAAGGCTCGACCGGCCCCGAGGTAAAGGCGCTTCAGGAGCGACTCAAGGAGCTGGGCTATTACACCGGCAGCATCAGCTCTGTGTACGATTCCGCTACCACCAGCGCGGTCAAGAGCTTCCAGAAGGCAAATTCGCTCAGCGTGGACGGTGCGGCGGGCATAAACACCCAGACGCGCCTGTTCTCGGACGATGCCATATCCAAGGATGAGGCGGGCGACAACGCCGACATAGAGTCCAACTATCCGAATCAGGTTCCCGGCACGCCCAAGAAGCCGGTCATAAACGACATAGTGTCAATGGACTGGTTTGAGAACGTGGATGGCTTTTTCAACCGCTCCAGCGGCACGTTTAAGGTGGGCGCTACGGCGGTGGTTACCGACGTAAAGACCGGCATATGCTACACGGTGCGCAGGCTGGGCGGCAGCAACCACGCCGACGTAGAGCCGTTGACCGCGTTCGATGCCTGGCAGATGTACAGGATATACAATAAGAACTGGTCGTGGACGCGCCGCGCGGCGGTCGTGACCGTGGGCGGCAAGAACATAGCCGCTTCGATAAACGGCATGCCCCATGGCGGCGAGAACATCTCCAACAACAGCTTCGTGGGCCATTCGTGCATACACTTTACCAACAGCCGCACGCATGGCACCAACCGCGTGGACCCCGACCATCAGGCGGCGGTAAACAGTGCGTTGAACGCCGATGTTTCCTCGCTCAACTCCAGAATACAGAACCAGTAATGCTGACTTCAAGGCGCGGCTGCGGAAGGCTATCCCGTAGGCCGCGCCTGAGCTTGTCAAAGCGTCTTTTTGCCAAGCGTGGACGGGGGAGAATCTCCCCCGCCACTGCCACCCCTACACAGTTTCCACTGAAATCCTGCGGATTTCCGGGCGTGGAAACTGCAAGGAAGATATGCTGCTCTGGGAAATGGGATTTCCCGACGCAAAAATATCACGCGCCCACCGCACATGTCGCTGGGCGCTACCTAAGCCGGCTGGCTGCGAGACCCGCCGAACTCTCCGGGGGTTTTTGACAGTCTGAGGCGCGGCCGCGGGAGGATATCCCGCAGGCCGCGCCTATTTGCGTGCATGGGGATTATTGATTTACAAGTGGGCAGCATGTTGTGGCGGGGCTGCGCCGTAGCCCCCACAAATGCGCCCAGCGCCTTCGCTGAAAGGGGAGTTGGCGCGAAGCTACGGAAGGGTGGTAAGCTGCAGCGTGAGCGACGGAGGGGTTTAAACTGAGCGCAGTAATGCGGCGCGAGAAGTAAGGGCATGGCTGCTGGTATACGCAAAGCTGCCTCAATGGCATGAGCTTCTCGGCAAGCCTAGGTGACAGCGCCCTTGCAGGGATAGCCAAGGCTGTGCCGTAGCCGGCCATGAATCACTCCTTTAATCCGCGCCAATAACTAGATAACCTGAACCATCACAAATGCGCTGGGTGCGCATAGATATGCCCGTTATGGGCAATAATGCCATGCGAACGAGGTGGGCGCATGGCTTTTTATATTATTGCAGCATTCATAGCGGGTATACTGGCGCTGCCGCTGGACGTGGCGGCTGAGGTCAGGTGGCGGGATGCGCCGGGCGCGCGGCTTCGCGTGCGGCTGGCGGGGCTCACGGTGTATTACGATGCCTTAGTGTCAAGGCGCGATGGCGATTACGTGCTTGACATAAGGCGCGAACATGCACGGCGCGGACACAGCCGCACGCTCTCGCAGCTTCGCAGTTCCGGCGTGCCGCTGCGGCCTGCGCTGAGCGGGCTGCGCGCGGGGCTTGCGCTCATAAGGCGCAATGTGCGCGTGGACAAGCTGGCGCTCAGACTCAGGATTGGCACGGGCGATGCGGCGCTGAGCGCGCTCTTGTGCGGAGCGACGCTGATACTCGCGGCGGCGCTGTGCGCTTCGGCGGATGTGCCGCCCGAGGTGGATGTTGAGCCGGACTTTCAAGAGCGCGCCTTTAGCCTGAATGCGCGCGGTATGTTTTCCCTGCGCGCGGGACATATTATTGGCGCGGGCATAGTGGCCGCAGGCGAATTCTGCAAGGGGGCGTTTATTGAATGGAAAACACAAAGAACGGCAATCCGATAGAGAGCATAATGAGCACGACTATGGAGAACCTCAAGGACATGATAGACGTGAACGTGGTGGTTGGCGATGCGGTCGAGACCGGCGCGGGCGCGACCATAATACCGATATCGCGCGTATCGTTCGGCTTTGTGGCGGGCGGCGGCGAGTACGGCGCGGCGCAGCCCAAGCTGCCGTTTGCGGGCGGCACCGGCACGGGCGTGAGCGTCAACCCCATGGGCTTTCTGGTGGTCAGCGAGGGGCAGATAAAGCTGCTGCCCGCGCAATACATGGCTCCCATAGACCGCGTCATAGAGCAGCTGCCCGAACTCCTGGGCGACATAAAGAACAAGCTGTGCAGCAAAAAGCATGAGAGCGCGCCGGGCGTGAGCAAGAGCGGCATGCCCGACTATTCGTCCATGCACAAGTATCCCACCCAGACCGGCATGTACATAACGCCGGATAACGTACCCAGCGAGGTGTGCGACGAATCGGCGCGCAACATGCATCCCACCACGCAAGGATCATTTGAGGACCCCAAGGTGCGCAAGCGCATGGAGCAAAGCGGCGAGGATAACGAGTGACCGCAAGGTACATGGCTTGCCACAGCGGACATGGCCGCCTGTAAAGGCATTGCATGGCACACGGCTGGCCCTTGAGGTCATGCATAACATGCCAGAGCGGGCGCTGAAACTTGTATATGTGATGAAGCGCGCGGTGGGCGCTCCTTGCAAGCGCATTCAGGCGCGCACTATCATATGCTGATGCAGCCATGCATAGCTATATCAGAGGGGAGTGATGCCATTGGCGAACATAGCCGACTACGTGCGCGTGTCAAGGGGGACGGCGCTGCGCTTTAAGGACATGGATGCTGCGGATGCGCTGGCGCTTACGCTGCTGGTCTGGCTGGACTGGGATGCCGCAGGGCGCGGCGGGCTGGCGCTGGACAGGGCGCTCATGCGTTTGCCCGAAGGTCAGGAGCGCGACGAGGCGCGTGTGCTGGCGCAGTATATGGCTGCTTCGCCGCGCTATGCAGGGCTGAAATTGTATGACTTTGAGCGGCTGTCCCGCGCTCAACCGGCCACGCAGTTTGCCGCGCTGACGCTGTTTGACGGCCATGACGCATTCGTGGCATACCGTGGCACGGACTCCAGTCTGGCGGGCTGGTTTGAGGATATACAGCTGGCCTACATGGAGCCTGTGCCGTCTCAGGCGCAGGCGGCGCTGTATGTTGAGCGCGCCGCGCGCAGGTTTCCGGGCGGGCTGTACCTGGGCGGCCACTCCAAGGGCGGCGCGCTGGCGCTGTACGCGGGCGTGAATGCGGGCGCGGCGCAGTCGCGCATAAGGCGGGTGTATTCGTTCGATGGGCCGGGGCTGTCGCGCGCGGTTTTTGAGTCGGCAGCGTATGCCAGACTGCGCGACAGGCTGACCGTGATAGTGCCGCCGCGCTCGATAGTGGGCATGCTGCTGTGGCAGGATGGCGAGCTGCGCGTGGTCAAGTCGGATGCGCGCGGCATCATGCAGCACGATCCGTTCAGCTGGCTGACCGATGCGCGCGGACTGCGCTACGAGGCCGAGCTTTCGCCCGCCAGCCTGCGCCTGCGCGAGGTGGCACGGGCATTGCTGGCGGCGCTGCCCGAGGCGGGCGTGAGGCGGCTGGCAGAGTCACTGTATGCGCTCGTGCTGGAGACCGGTGCGCGCACGGTGGGCGAGCTGAGCAGATACATGGCGAGAAACCCTCAGCGGCTGGTCAGCGCGCAGGGCGATGCGGATGGCCGCGCGCTGTACCTGCTTATGTACCTCGTGGCGGCGGCGGGCGGCGGTGCGGATGCGGCAGGCGAAGCCGAACAGCGCCGCGCACTGGAGCAGCTCACGCCGCTCGACGAAGCGCCGCAGGGCGCTCTGGCCAAGGCATAGCGCATGTCGGGCGATCCGGCAATGCGGCCGATGGCGCAAACGGCGCGCACACTGGGTGTTTGCCCCGGATGTGCGCGCCGAATATATATGTGCGCGATATATGCGCATCATGGCATGAGCCTGTACCGCATGCGCATGTCTATATAAAAGCGCGGGATGCTTTTGCCTGCGCGCACGCCAAAAATACTTTGACCCGGCGGCACTGTACCGTCGGGTCTGCTCTTGTGTCCGCTTACTCGGACATGGTGTGTATCCTCACGCCCCTGACTCAGGGACGCCGCTGTGCCTTTGTGGGGCTTGCCTGACTTACGCAGCCAGGAAACCGCGCATGTCGGACTCAAGACCGTCCACATAGTCGCTGACTACAAGATCAAGCGGCTTGCTCAGATCCAGAGAGAGTATGCCGAGTATGGACTTCGCATCTACGACGTACCTGCCCAGCACCAGTTCCATGTCCTGTCCGTAGCGGGAGGCTATCTCAACAAACTTGCGGATATCCTCCGAATTGTTCAGCTTAACGCGCATCTTCATAATGTGTTCCTCCCTTTCGTCTCATTGGCCTTTGGCCATTTCCGTCGGGAACCTTGGCATCTCCAGTTCCTCCCGACGCACTGTATTATACACATTCTTTGTTTCAAGATGCAGTCGAAAATGTAAGCATATGGGAAGAAATTATGCGCGATTGCCGGGCGAAAGGGTTAAAGCGCAGTAAACCAAGCCCCGATATTAAGGAAATCAGCAAAAGCAAGCCCTCTCAAGGGTTGAATGTTAACACTTGTGATACGACAAATAATAAAGTGCGCGTGCTGCGCATAATGACGGCTCGTACATTGCTTCCTGCAATAGACTGGCGCAAAGGCGACTGTGAGCAGCATAATATCGATATAAATAGCGATAAAGCTGCGCGAGAGAAGCATGATGCACTCCATATATGCAATTTATTGTGCAGGGAAAAGACATGCTGCACGCAAAAAGGCACCGAACGCGCGAATGTTCATGCCAAAATAGCAAATGCCGTCGATTGGATGAAAACTGAAATGGCATGAATGTGCCTATTATACTATGCCGGCACAAGCGGATTACATTATGTGTAATTTGTTTGCATAGGCGTGCAAAATATACATGCGCATTTGTGGATATGTGGAAGCCCTGTATGAAAGCCCCGGAGGGAAGCGGAGGACTTATTTCCTGACCTGCGGTTTTTCAGTGCCTTGAATTGTCAAGTCAAGTGCAACAACAGATTGAAGAAAACTTCAAAGGGAGATCTCCAGCCAAGGCATTTGCGTGGACGAAGATTAATCTTGTTGGTAAAGGCGGCGAAGAACGCA
>JBMNUB010000029.1:0-35890 GCA_050946055.1 Candidatus Fimadaptatus sp.
ATTGAATGTGATAAAGCGATATCAATCGGATACAGGCACTAAGCGGCCCATGTCTAAGATTATGTTTGATTGCCTGCTTGAGGCTTCTACTATTATGAAGGTCTTGGGGGAAAGTTGATTTCCGTGATGCGCGCAAGCATATGGGTGAGGTTGGTGGAGTCGCAAGCAAGGCTGTGGATAGAGCAGATTAAAGCGCGCCGCCCGCACAGGTCGGTGCGCGGGCGGCACTATTCGGTCAAGACGTGCAGTGGGCTAGGCAAGCCGTTTCGTGTAAGCAGAGCGTGCAAGGGGGAGTGAAGCTGCAAACAAGGCTGTGGATAGAGCAGATTAAAGCGCGCCGCCCGCACAGGTCGGTGCGCGGGCTGCACTATTCGGTCAAGACGTGCAGTGGGCTAGGCAAGCCGTTTCGCGGAAGCAGAGCGTGCAAGGGGAGTGAAGCTGCAAACAAGGCTGTGGATAGAGCAGATTAAAGCGCGCCGCCCGCGCAGAATATGTGCGCGGGCGGCGTATATATCGCGGCGGCATTATTGGGTCATGCGGCGCGATGCGTCATTCATCTATGAATTGCAGGTCTATGCAGGCGCCGTCATATCCCAACTCAGCCTGCGGGAATATGGCGCGCGCGTCGTTCAGCCAGCTTTCAGGATCGGGCATGGCGGGGCTGTAATGCGTAAACCACAGCCGCTGCGCGCCTGCATTGGCGGCTATGCGCGCGGCTTCGCTCATCATCATGTGGCCGGATTCGCGCGCGCGGGGCAGCTTGTCCGGGTCGCCGAACATGCCCTCGCATATCAGCAGATCGCAGTCCTGCGCGGCGGCGGCTATGGCCGGCACGGGGCGGGTGTCGGTGGCGTATACCACGGTCAGCCCGCGCCGGGGCGGAGTCAGCACCATGTCGGATGTGTATATGCGCCCGTCCAGCTCGGCGCTCGGCTGGCGCTGCAATATGCTCCACAGCTTTAGCGGCACGCCCGCAGCGCGCGCGCGTTCGGGCAGGAAGCGCCCGGCTCTGGGCAGATGCGCGCGGTATCCCAGACAGGGCATGCCATGGCGCAGCGCAAAAGGCGTTATCCTAAGTCCCGCGCATTCAAACTCGCGCGGGGCAGCGGGGTCTATCTCGACGAACTCTATCGCAAACGGCAGTCCGGGCGCTATCACGCGCAGTGAGTCCACCACGCGGCGCACGCCCGTTGGCCCCGCTATGGTGAGCGGCGCTTCGCGCCCCTGATTGCCCATCGACAGCAGCAGGCCGGGCAGTCCGCTCACATGGTCGCCGTGAAAATGTGTTATCAAAAGGCCGTCTATGGGCTTGAATGTCAGCCCGCATTCGCGTATCTGCACCTGAGTGCCTTCGCCGCAATCTATAAGCAGATTGTGGCCATCGCAGCTCAGCATGGCGCTGGCCAGCGCGCGCCCCCTGAGCGGCATCATGCCGCCCGTGCCGAGCAGAGTTACCTTTAGCATGCTCCACCTCCTCATATGAAGCGCCTGCCGTACATGGCCGCGCGGCGCGCAGGCAAAATGCGGCTTTGGCATGCGCACAGTGTGCGGGCAAAAATGCGGCTTAAGCAGCCGCGCTTGCGCGCGAGTTGACGGACATCTCACGTTTGCGCGCTCATGCATGAGCGAACGCGCGCCGCCTCTCGCGGCTATAACCGCGCGCGAACAGCAGAATGCCCTTGAAGCCGCGCCGACTCATGAGCAGCCGCATGTTGTCCACGGCTGCGCTCATGCATGAGCGAACGTGCGCCGCCTCTCGCGGCTATAACCGCGCGCGAACAGCAGAATGCCCTTGAAGCCGCGCCAACTCATGAGCAGCCGCATGTTGCCCACGGCTGCGCTCATGCATGAGCGAACGTGCGCCGCCTCTTGCGGCCATCCCCGCGCAGGCGCGAGCCATGTGCGGCATGTATGTATACCGTCAGTTGACTATGGCAATCTTTATCACGCCGTCGCGCTTCTCCTCGAACAGGCGATAGGCGGCTTCTATGTCGCTGAGCGGGAAGGTGTGCGTTATCAGCGGAGTCGTGTCCAGCTTGCCCTCCGCTATCAGGCGCAGCGTCTCGTCGCAGTTGCAGCCGTCCACGCCGCCGGTCTTGAATATCAGGTTCTTGCCGTACATGTCGGGCAGGGGCAGCGTCTGCGGGCGGTCGTACAGCGCCACTATCGTGACTATGGCATTGGGGCGCGCGCACTCCCATGCCATGCGGAAGGTGCTGCCGCTGCCCGCGACTTCCAGCACCACGTCCGCACCGCCGTGGTCGCTGTTATCGCGCACGAATTCGGCTATGCCCTCGGGCTGTGCGGTCAGCACGCCCTTGTAATGCCGGCGCACGAACTCCAGCCGCGCTTCATCCATGTCGCAGACTATGATGCGTCTGGGCGCATGCAGCAGCGCGCATTGCAGCGTGCATAGCCCGGTCGGGCCTGCGCCTATTATCAGCACGGTGTCGTCGGAAGTTATCTCCGATATGCCCGCTGCCCAGTAGCCGGTCGCCAGCACGTCGCCCACAAGCAGCGCCTGAAGGTCGCTCACGCCCTCGGGTATCAGGCTAAGCCCCTGCTCGGCATACGGCACGCGCACGTATTCGGCCTGTCCGCCATCTATGCGGCAGCCCAGCGCCCAGCCGCCGTTGGGGTCGGTGCAGTTGTTGACCCAGCCATGGCGGCAGAAGAAGCATTCGCCGCAAAACGTCTCCACATTCACGGCTACTCTGTCGCCGGGGCGCAGCTTGCGCACCTGCGCGCCCACCTGTTCGACCACGCCCACCATCTCGTGTCCCACGGTTATGCCCGGCACGGCGCGCGGCACACTGCCGTGCTTTATGTGCAAATCGCTTGAGCATATGCTGCTCATGGTCACGCGCACTATGGCGTCGCGCGCGTCCTTCAGTTGAGGACGCGGCTTATTGACCAGCTCAAAGCGGCCCTGCTCTACGTATGTATAAGCTAACATGCGCATCTCTCCTCGCTGTGCGGCGCAGATGCGCCGCGAACATCTATTGCCATAAGGATAGCAGATGAATGCGGCGCGCGCAAGCAACTGCCGGTGAAATAAGCGCGCATGGCCGGTCATGCTTAATCCTGCGATGCGGACATGGCGGCGGGCCGGGCATGGCGAATTTGTGCCGGTGCTGTCAAACACTTGTGCCAATGCGATGCAGCCGCTTGCCTGTGCGCCGGATAGGCGATATAATGGTAAAAACGATATGCGGGGTGACTGGCATGATAGATTTCAAGAATGCGTCATATCTGAAGCTCACTAAGGTGAACAGCATGTCCGACATGGACATAGTGGACAGCATACTGGTGCCGGGCGAGGACATAGTCGCCGAGTACAAGTCCATGCGCGACTTCATAGTCTTTACCGACAGGCGCATAATCGCCGTCAACGTGCAGGGATTTACCGGCAAGAAGAAGGACTTCACATCGCTGCCATATGCCAGAATACAGACCTTCTCAGTGGAGACGGCGGGCGTGTTCGATCTGGACTCGGAGCTGGAGCTGTACTTCTCGGGGTTGGGGCTGGTGCGGTTCGAGTTCAGCGGCGCAGACAACATAATGGACATAGTGCGCCTGATAGGCGAAAAGGTGCTGTGACGCGGCGCGGCATATGCGACGATGCGGAGCGCGACTGCGCAGTGCGCAATGTTTCCTGCGCACATGGCGCTGTATTGCGGCGTGCAGAGGGAGGCGCAAGCGATGTTTGGCAGAAGGAAGCGGACGATGTCATACGATCCCGACAGGCAGGAACCTGTGCTGATGTGCAGCATATGCACCGGCGAACAGGCTGCTGGCTTTCGCGACAGGGAGACGGGGCGCTTTCATGAGGTGATGGCCATACGTGATGAGCGCGATCTGGAGACTTTATGCCGCGAATACGGCGTAAAGCAGCCGCTGGAGCGCATATACTGAGCGCAAGCGGCGGCGGGCATTGGCGGCTGTGCGCAAGCGCGCTTTCACCGGCGGCTTTGGAACGACATGCGGGCCTTATCGGTTGCAATGGCACTGCACCCATGCGCGCCGCTGCTATCGGCGTGCGCCCGCGCGGCGCCTGCATATTGCGCACGGCGTTGCCGCGCTTGGGAAAACGCGGGCGCTGTTTCACGGACGCCCTGCGCGGGTATATTCATTGCGTGAGCGCGTGTGCAGGTAAATGAACCTTGTTCAAGGCGTTGCACATGCTATGCAAATGAAAAGGGGGCTGCGGAGTGAAGAAGTATGCCAATACTGCGCTGATATACGCCGCCATGGCCATGGCGGGCGGCGTATTCTATCGTGAGTTTACCAAGTTCAATGGATTTGCTGGGGAGACGGCGCTGTCGGTGGTGCATACGCACTATTTTCTGCTGGGCATGGTGTTCTTCCTGCTGGTGCTGCTGCTGGAGAAGAACTTTGCCTTCATAGGCGAAAAGACGGGGCGCGTGCTGGCCACGTATCATGTTGGGCTCAACATAACCGGCGCGGCGCTGCTCGCGCGCGGCGTGACGCAGGTGCTGGGCATGGCTCTGTCCAGGGGCATGGATGCATCGCTATCGGGCGTGGCCGGCATAGGGCATATGCTGCTGGGCGTGAGCATGATACTGCTGCTCCTGCGCATCAAAAAGTGCGCGGACAAGTGACATGATGCAGCGCGCCGCTGCGCAAGCGGGCGGCGTGAAAGCAAATAGGCGATAGGACGCACCTCCCTGAGCATGAGGAAGCTCAGAGAGGTGCGCTTTGATATGCAGATGTATGCGCAATGTCGTTGCAAAGGCGTATGACATTTTGCGATTTAGCCGCTTGACGCGCGATGCCCAAAGCTATGCGCATGCTGATGATTCGACGCGCGGCTCACATGAGCGTGCCGCTGCGTCAAGCGCGCGGCTCACATGAGCGTGCCGCTGCGTCAAGCGCGCGGCTCACATGAGCGTGCCGCTGCGTCAAGCGCGCAGCTCACATGAGCGTGCCACTGCGTCAAGCGCGCGGCTCACATGAGCGTGCCGCTGCGTCAAGCGCGCGACTCACATGAGCATGCCGCTGACTTACATGCGCGGCGGCGGTGGCCAGTGGGAGCCGCGCTGGTTGTACAGGCCGTAGTTGACGCGCTCGTTAAGCCGCTCGGGTTCGGGGAAGCCCCTGAGCCTTCCGTCCTGTATCCACTCGCGGTCAGCGCCATACAGCTCGCTAATCAGCGCCTGACTGAGGCGATCAAGCACGGCGCGCATGCCCGGCTCGCCCGATATGTCCGTGGTCTCACCGGGGTCGGATTCCATGTCAAACAGCTGCGTGATGTTGCCGCAGGGGTAGTATATCAGCTTATAGCGCGCGTCGCGTATCATGCGCGTGGCCTTGATGTCGTCGCTTATCTCGCCGAATATGTATTCGCGCTCGGGATAATCGCCCAGCAATGCCCGGCCCTCCACTGTATCCGGCACATTAAGTCCGCACAGCTCAAGGAGCGTGGGCATTATGTCGGTCATCTGGCCCAGCGAATGGCATACCGTGCCTGCGCGCTCGGCCATGGGCGCGCCGGAGATTATCAGCGGCACGCGCGCCGAGCCGTCGTAGAACATGCGCTTGCCCGCGAACTGGTGGTCGAACAGCATGTCGCCGTGATCGCTGGTGAACACGATTATGGTGTCGTTTAGCAGGCCCTGCTCGCGCAGAGTGCCTATCAGCATGCGTATTGAGTAATCGATGTGCGTGCATTGCGCCATGAATGCGCGGCGCGCCCGCGCTATCTCGCGCTCGGAGTAGCGCCGGGAGGGCTCGCGGAAGGCCTCGAACACCTTGCGGCCATCGTCCCAGCTGTGCGTGAGCGGCGCGTCAAGTTCGACGTCCTCATACATGTCCCAGAAGGTCTTGAGCGGCACGAGCGGTGGGTGCGGGAAGCAGTATGAGCAGTAGAAGAACGCGGGGCGGGTGGGGTCCTTGCGCTTTATCTGGCGCATCATCTCCATTGTGACCCATGTGGTGGGATGCGCGCGCTCGTCAAGATGCCATGTGCGGGTGAAGTAGGTGTTGTTGCCCATGCCGTGAGTGTATTCCTGACCCAGATAGCCGTTTTCGCCCAGCCATGTCTGGTAGTCGTCCACCACGCCGAACTCGTACCGGCCTTCCTCCATGAGCTGAACATCGTCAAAGCCTATGCGGTCGCGCTGCGGATACACGTGCAGCTTGCCCACGGCGCAGGTCTGATATCCCTGCAATCCAAACGCGCGCGCCAGCGTGGTCACATCCGGCATGGTCATGCGGTCGGAGTACACGCGGTCGCCGTGCGTGCGCGGCGTAAGCCCGGTCATAATCGAGCGCCGCGCCGGTATGCACACGGGGCATTCGCTGTAAAACCTGTCGAACAAAACGCCGCCGCGCGCCAGCTCGTCCAGAGTGGGCGTCATTATGTCGCGCCTGCCTGCGCAGCCCATGAGTGCGGCGGGCCAGTGATCGGTACATATCATCAGCACGTTTTTTCTGTTCAAAGTATGAGCCTCCTTTGTCATGCGGCATCGCGGCGCGCATTCTATGCGCCTCAAGCGGCGCGAACGCCAAGGCATGCGGCGCGCTTGCTTCCATATATTATACAGTATTCGACGCAGCGGCGGGTTTTCCTTTTTGGTATTTGCAAGCGCCGGGATTTTAAGCATCCCGCATGCCGTTAAAATCGATTCGGAATAAGCCGCGATATATATGACTTGCCATGCGAGCATATTGGTGGGAGGGGAATATACTGCGCGATATTGATAAGAATATGGACAGCGACAAACAGCCTGTATAATTTGTGAATTCTGCTGTGCTACACGCAGGCGCACTCTTGCAATATAGAAACCGCTTTTATGTACGCTGTAATGTCCATGGCTGCCAGACAGACCGCAGCTGTTGCAGTGAAAGAGAAAACCATCGGGCAGTTTCAAATACTGGACAAAAAGGTATAGAGTGGTCAAAATAGCAGGCGCTTTCAGTTTGAAGATTAATATCGGCACTGCGAAATGGCTTAGGGAGGCGTTGACTGAAATGTGCAGAGAATGAACCTTGAAAAGCAAGAAATCGGATTGATTCGACGCTGCATAGACAGGGAAGACTGTCACTAACATTGCGGCAGAGGGAAATGCTCAAAGATATAAGCCGCAGGCGCATTGTCAAGGCAGAGAATCGAAGCCATTTAAAGTGCCAATGCTTTGATGAAGCGAGACGGCAAACATAAAAAACACTTTTGAAAGTTTTCTTCCCAATGTTTGACTAAGGATTTGCACAATGCATAGCTTTAGCAAGAAAAACGCCTATGCAGTTTAATACGCTGCCAATTTGTCATGCGCAGCGTATAAAGGCTTTGTGCTATTACCTAATAGTGATACTGATTTGCCATAATTGCGTGGGCGGAAACGGCTGCAACCCCTCCCTCCACATAACCGCACATCGGCATATGTCGAATATATGTCAAATGTGCGTTGACATGCCGCATTTGCACTCGACAAAAGCGGAGAATGATATTACAATACAATAGGTAGAAAGTGGCGCGTCGGCGCGCCGCACGCAGTGGCGCGCGGGCAAACGGCGGTGCGCCGATCATAAGCCTAAAGCTATGTGCAAAGGAATGTGAAGCATGAAGATAGTACTGAAAGGCCTTACCAAGAAGTTCCCCGGGCCGCTAAGGCGCGCGCGCGAGGAGGTCGTGGCGGTCAATGACTTTAACTTTGAGATACCAGACGGCAAGCTCGTGGCGCTGCTCGGCCCTTCTGGCTGCGGCAAGAGCACTACGCTCAACCTCATCTGCGGCCTGATAAAGCCAAGCGCCGGGCGCATATTCTTTGGCGATGACGATGTCACCGACCTGCCTCCCGAGAATCGCGGCGTGGGCATGGTCTTTCAGAACTATGCGCTCTATCCGCATCTGACGGTGCTTCAGAACATACTCTTTCCGCTGCAAAACCTCAAGCGCGATGCCAAGCTCTCCAAGCCCGAAATGCTCAGCCGCGCCGAAAAGGTGGCCGGCCTTGTGCAGATAGGCGCGCTTATGAACCGCAAGCCCCGCGAGCTGTCCGGCGGCCAGCAGCAGCGCGTCGCCATTGCGCGCGCGCTGGTCAAGATGCCGCGCGTGCTGCTGCTGGACGAGCCGCTGTCCAATCTGGACGCGCGCCTGCGCCTTCAGACCCGCGAGGAGATACGCCGCATACAGCGCGAGACCGGCATAACCACGGTGTTCGTCACTCACGATCAGGACGAGGCCATGAGCATATCCGACCAGATAATCGTCATGAACGAGGGCGTGGTGCAGCAGCTGGGCATGCCGCAGCAGGTGTATGACGATCCCGCCAACCTGTTCGTGGCGCGCTTTCTGGGAACGCCGCCCATTAACGTGTTTGACGGCGAAGTGCGCGGCGGCAAGCTCATGATAGGCGGCAGCGCCGTGATGGACGCAAATGGCATAGGCAATCGCCGCGTTACCGTGGGCGTGCGCCCTGAGGGATTCGTGCCGCGCGAGGATGGCAGGCTCGTGTGCGAGTTCAGGAGCGTGGAGGTCATGGGGCGCGATGTCAGCGTGGTCGCGGCGCATGCTGCCGCCGCCAATCCCGTCATACGCGCCATAGTCAGCGCCGAGACGCACATCAATCCCAGCGCCGCACAGGTGCGATTTGACCTCAAGCCGCAAAAGACCTTCCTGTTCGACCCGGATACGGGCGCGCGCATAGCGCCCGCTGCGCAGTAAACGCGGGAGGTGTCGCATGGAAAACAAGAGCTGGAAGGGCTGGCTGTATCTGCTGCCCGCCATACTGTTTCTGGGATTCTTCATGGTGTATCCGCTGATAGACGTGTTCATATACTCGTTCGAAGAGGGCTATAACTCGGCCTCGCAGACGTATATGGGCGTGGGACTGTACAACTATGAGTATGTGCTGCGCGATCCATACTTCCTGCAGGCGCTCAAGAACACGCTCATACTGGTGGCTGTGACCGTGCCGCTCTCAACCGGGCTGGCTCTGCTCATATCGGTTGGCCTAAGCTCGATTAAGCCGCTGCGCAATCTGTATCAGACCATATACTTCCTGCCCTACGTCACCAATACATTGGCGGTTGGGCTTGTGTTCATGATACTGTTTAAAAAGACGCCCTATTCGGATGGCCTTGTCAATCTGCTGATAAACTGGTTCGGCGGCGAGTCGGTGGACTTCATAGACGGGCCGTATTGGGCAAAGATGTTCGTTATGTGCTTCTATACCATATGGGTGGTGCTGCCGTTTAAGATACTGGTGCTGACCAGCGCCCTTGCCTCGGTAAACGGCGACTACTACCGCGCGGCGCGCGTGGACGGCACGTCGCGCAGGCGCATATTCGCGCGCATAACCCTGCCCATGATAACGCCCATGCTGTCCTATCTGGTCATAACCGGCTTCATAGGCGCGTTCAAGGCGTACAGCGACGCTGTGGCGCTGTTTGGCACTGACCTCAACGCCGCTGGTATGAACACGATTGTGGGCTATGTGTACGACATGCTCTATGGCGACAGCGGCGGCTATCCCTCCTACGCCTCGGCGGCGGCGATAATACTGTTTGCGATAGTCATGACGATAACCTGCTTCAACCTCATGATAAGCAGGCGGCACGTCAATTACACCGAGAACTGACTCCCGGCGCGGCACATGCCGCGCATGCGGATGAAAAGAGGGGGAGCTTATGGCAAGTCAATCGGGCTATGCCGGCATAGAGCGCGCCGCGCGCACGCGCGAGACTTTGCGCCGGATAGTCGTATATACCCTGCTCACGCTGTGGGCGATAATGGTGCTGTTTCCGTTTTACTGGATGATACTTACCTCGTTTAAGAGCTATGGCGAGTACAACTCGGAGTTCATACCGCGCTTCTTCACCAGCTCGCCCACATGGCAGAACTACGTGGACGCATTCACAAGCGTGCCGCTGGGGCGATACTTCATGAACACGATAGTGTTCACGCTGGCGACTACGGCGCTCATGCTGGTGGTCACGGTGCTGGCGGCGTTCGCCTTTGCGCGGCTGAACTTCAAGGGGCGCGATCTGGCGTTTGCGCTGTTTCTGTCGCTCATGATGATACCCAACGAGCTGGTCGTGATAACCAACTTCATTACCATTACCAATATGGATTTGCGCAACACATTCGCCGGTCTCATACTGCCCTCGGTCACGTCGGTGTTCTACATATACCTGCTCAAGGAGAACTTCGCGCAGGTGCCTGATCAGCTGTATTACGCCGCGCGCGTGGATGGAGCGGGCGATATGAAATTCCTCGTGCGCGTGATGGCACCCATATGCCGCCCCACGATAGTGACCATAACCATACTCAAGGTAATAGAGTGCTGGAACTCCTACGTGTGGCCGCGCCTCATAACCGACGATCAGGCGTACTTCCTCGTGTCCAACGGCATACAGGAGATACGCGAGAACGGCTTTGGCCGCGATAATGTGCCGGCCATGATGGCGGCGGTGGTCGTGATATCGGTGCCGCTGATAGTGCTGTTCCTGATATTCCGCAAGAAGGTCATGGCGGGCGTATCCAGAGGAGGGACGAAGGGATGAGGCTGTGCAAGAGGGCGCTACTGCTCGCATTCGCATGCGCGCTGTGCTTTATGCTGAGCGGCTGTCATGGCTCGCGCGGGCTTCAGAGCTTTTCCGTGCCGGAGAGCTTTGACGAGGGCCGCCAGCATGAGCTTACCTTCTGGGCCAAGAACGACACCAACAAGGCTCAGACCATGATATACGAGCGCGCCATAGAGGAATTTCAGGCGCTTTATCCCAACATAACCATAAAGCTGCGCCTGTACACCGACTACGGCAAGATATACAATGACGTAATAACCAACATATCCACCGGCACCACGCCCAACATCTGCATAACCTACCCCGACCACATAGCCACATACATGACCGGCGAAAATACCGTCGCGCCGCTGGATGAGCTGATTGCCGACGAGAAGTACGGTCTGGGCGGGAGCGAGCTGCGCTTTGACGCGCCCGCGCGCGAGGATATGATAGACAAGTTCATGGACGAAGGCGTGATAGACGGCCATCAGTACGCGCTGCCTTACATGCGCTCAACCGAGGCCTGCTACGTAAACAAGACCTATGTCGAGGCGCTAGGCTTTACGCTGCCCGACAAGCTCACATGGGACTTCGTGTGGGAGGTGGCGGAAGCGGCCACGGCCAAGGATGCCGACGGCAACTTCATCGTAAACGGCCAGAAGGTAATGATACCCTTCATATACAAGTCCACCGATAACATGATGATACAGATGCTATCTCAGCGCGGCGCGGGCTACTCCACGCCCGAGGGCGATGCGCTGCTGTTTAGCGATGACACGCGCGCGCTGCTTGAGGAGATTGCCCGCCATACGGCGACCGGCGCGTTCTCCACGTTCAAGATATCGGGCTATCCCGCCAACTTCTTAAACGCCGGCCAGTGCATATTCGCCGTGGACTCCACGGCGGGCGCGACATGGATGGGCAGCGATGCGCCGCTTGTGGACATAAGCGACGATAAGCTGGTGCAGTTCGATACGGCGGTAATGGAAGTGCCTCAGTTCGATACTGAGAACCCGCGCATGATATCGCAGGGACCGTCGGTGTGCGTGTTCAACAAGAGCGATCCGCAGGAAGTGCTGGCCTCATGGCTGTTCGTGCAGTATCTGGTAAGCGACGGAATACAGGTGGACTACGCCAAGACCGAGGGCTATGTGCCGGTCACGCACAGCGCCCAGCGCTCGGAGGCCTACAAGGACTATCTGGCGCGCGGCGGCGAGGACGATGACGAACACTACCGCGTCAAGATAGAGGCCACGCAGCTGCTGCTTGACCATGTGGACGATACCTTTGTAACGCCCGTGTTCAACGGCTCGGCCTCGCTGCGCGACGCGGCGGGTCAGCTGATAGAGAACGTCACCAAGTCGGTGCGCCGCAAGCAGACCATAGACGATGCTTACTTTAAGGCGCTGTATGACGATGTGTCCTCGCTGTACCGGCTGGATCAGAGCGGCGATGCGGCGGCGGGGCGCAAGGAATTGGGCGAAATGCCCGGCGAATCGGTGGCGCTGATAGCGTCGCTGATAGCGGCGTGGGTGCTGCTGGGCGCTTGGGCGATTGCCAGCGCCATCCGCAAGAAAAGACTATCAAATAAACAGGAAAATCGTTGAAAAATCAAAATAAAGGCGTATACTATATGTGGTCGCACAGACCATCCTATGCATAAAGGGAGGAAACTGAAATGAAGAAGTTCCTTGGTATAGTTCTGGCGATGGCCATGCTTCTGGCCATGCCCGTGTTCGCCATGGCGGACGATGCCGCTCCCGCGGAAGACGTTGCGGATGTAAAGTCCGAGGGCGTCATGACCTACGAGGAGTACATGGCCGCCGAGCTGGATTCTCAGGTAGTTATCGAGGCCTATGTTCAGGCCAAGCAGTCCTGGTGGGAGGACAAGGCCACCGTGTATGCGCAGGACAAGGACGGCGCGTACTTCATCTACAACATGGCCTGCACCGAAGAGGACTACGCCAAGCTGGTTCCCGGCGCTAAGATAAAGGTCACCGGCTTCAAGGCCGAGTGGTCGGGCGAGGTCGAGATAATCGACGCCACCTTCGAGCTGGAGGAGGGCAGCTACGTAGCTCCCGTGACCGACGTTACCGCTCTGCTGGGCAGCGACGAGCTGATACAGCATCAGAATCAGTTCGTGGCCTTCAAGGGCATGACCGTTGAGGCCAAGAAGGATGCCGACGGCAATGAAGTAGCCTTCCTGTACAACTGGGACGGCTCCGGCGAGGACGGCAACGACCTGTACTTCGACGTTTCGCTGAACGGCCAGACCTACACCTTCACCGTTGAGTCCTACCTGTGCGACAACACCACCGACGTTTACAACGCCGTGAAGAACCTCAAGGTTGGCGACAAGATCGACATGGAGGGCTTCCTGTACTGGTACGAGGGTGTCAACCCCCACATCACCTCCGTCGTTCCCGCTGTTGAGGCGTAATCCGGTGTATGGTGGAGAAACTTCTCCGCCACTGCCACACCTACTCAGTTTTCACTGAAATCCTGAAGGTTTCCGGACGTGGAAACTGCGATGTAGATATTTTGTATCCCGCAGGCAATGCCTGCGGGATACTTTTTTGCACATGTGCGTGGCGATGCATTGTGAGCCCGATAGCTTGCGCCGGGTTCAAAGAGCATGACGGCGGTATAGTTGGGCATGTTTACGCTCATTTTGATGCGCAGTATCGCCTTGGCTTGCGCTCATCTGTTTGCGTTCAGCTTGCGCATCACGCGGTCGAGCATCGCCGCCACGCGGCCGCGCGGCATTATCATGCCGCCCTTGAGCCATTCTTCCAGCACGCCCACTATGCCCGACACCGTGAACACGGCCTCTATCCGCTCATAGTCCACGTTCGCATTCGGGTCAACGCGGCGCGTCTCCGTAACCACCTTGTCGTGAAACACACGGAGCAGCTTTTGCAGCGAGCGGCAGTTCTCCGAACCCACCAGCAGCAGGAATATGTCCTTGTTGGCCTCCACATACGAG
This sequence comes from Candidatus Fimadaptatus sp., assembly GCA_050946055.1. Lineage (GTDB taxonomy): Bacteria > Bacillota > Clostridia > Christensenellales > Aristaeellaceae > Fimadaptatus. The sequence goes on from JBMNUB010000029.1 coordinate 13,517, forward strand.
GTCAGCCCCTCGGCCAGGCGCAGGCTGTTCTCGGCCTCGGTCGTGGGGTAGCAGGATTCAAACAGCTGGTAAAGCCCCTGATAAAGCTCATCCTCTATGCTGTCGTAAAGGTCGTATACGTCCGCATAGTGCAGATAGAACGTGCCGCGCCCTATGTTGGCCATGCGACATATCTCCGACACAGTTATCTTGCTGAGCCGCTTTTCCCTGAGCAGCGCAAGGAAGCATTCCCGTATCGCTTCCTTGGAGCGCTGTACGCGCCTGTCCTCCATCGTTAAATCATCCTTCCTTTGTCATACAATTTGGATATTGCTGTCCATTAATGCACAAGCCCTGAGACATTGCATATTGGCTATTCACTTACGAGGTATTATACTATACAAGTGGTCATTAGTGAACACGTGTCACATTTTGGTCACAAAATTTTCAACATCGGCGGCAAAGCCGGTATCGACAATGTGCAGAGCAAAGGAAGGAACATAAATGATAGAATATCGCGAAGCCAAAATAGCCGAGGACGAGCGTCTGGCAAAGCTGGCCACGGAGTCATTCGGCGACTATCCGTTTTACAGTTTTGCGCTAAAGGACAGCTTCAGGAGCGACCGCGATTACAGGGCGTATATGGAGAAGCTGAACCTGATAGAGCTGCGCGCCAACATGCGAGGGCAGAAGTGCTTTGTTGGCACGGTGGACGGCGAGATAGTCTCCGCCGCACTGCTGCAGGACCCGCAAAAGCCCAAGATAGGCATATGGCAGTACCTGCGCTCGGGCGCGGGCAAGCTGATATTCCCCGTGGGGCTGGGCAGGATACTGGACTTCTTCTCCATGACCGAGGAGGCCCGCAGCGACTGCGAAAAGCAATGTCCCGACTCATGGTATCTGGACATGCTGGTCGTGAACGGCAGCATGAAGGGACGTAGCCTGGGTAGCCGCATGCTGCAGGAATGCGTGATACCCTATGTGCGCGCGCACGGCGGCAAGAGCCTGAGCCTGATCACCAACACCGACGGCAACCGCCGCTTCTACGCCCGCAACGGCTTCAGCGAGTTCGCCGAGCGCAAGCTGACCCGCTGCGGCAACTCGATAATGAACTGGAGCTTTGTGCATGCGCTGTGAGGTCGGGCTGCCGCGCATGCCGCGCGAAGTCGGCACAGCGGCCAGCATGCTGTGAGCTGCATACTGCGCGTGCCGCGCGAAGTCGGCGCAGCGGCCAACATGCCGTGAGCCGCATACCGCGCATGCCGCGCGCGTTCGGCGCAGCGGCCAACATACCGTGAGCCGCATACCGCGCATGCCGCGCGCGTTCGGCACAGCAGCCAACATACCGTGAGCCGCATACTGCGCATGCCGCGCGAAGTCGGCGCAGCAGCCAACATACCGTGAGCCGCATACCGCGCATGCCGCGCGCGTTCGGCGCTAAGGACATGCGCGCCGCTGCTGAGCGCGATTCCTCCGGGTGCGGAACGCTTCGAATGAGGCTTACTGTCCGCACCGAAACTGAATATCCGGGCGCCGCCGCACTGCATATGCCGTGCGGCGGCGCTGCTTTGTTTCCGGGACGAGTGTCTTGCGCAATCAAATTAGACTAATCGCACAATAAAAGTCTGACTTGAATACAATATTACGCTTTCGACTGAATCACTAATTTTGCATGGCACATTTCTCCATATGCATCCTAAACTGGCATCTGCCCGGCACCGATACTGTGTTTAACAGAGTAAAAGTATAACAGAACATTACTTGGTAAATCAGCGGTGACAAAAATTAAGCGACTTGGTTAAAAAGCCGTGCCGTATTTGACGTGATATGGTTAAAAAACTATTGACAAGTGTGCGGGGGGGGTATATAATCTTAACAACAACTTGTACGCGAAACGTTGATGTACACTATCATCGTCGCGAGCTATATCGCAAATGGAGGGCTGATACCATGAGCCAGAAACACGCCAACACAGCCTCGCTTGGCGGCGACCGCGCGCGTTTGGGTACGTTCAGATATACGCTCAAGCGCATAAGCCGGCACTGGCAGCTTTATCTTGTGCTGCTGATACCGGTAGCTCTGCTCATCATATTCTCCTATGGACCCATGTATGGCGTGCAGATAGCCTTCAAGGACTACAAGGTGCGTCAGGGCATCTGGGGCAGCAAGTGGGTGGGCATGAAGCACTTCAACAACTTCTGGGGTACGCATAACTTCAATCGATTGATAACCAATACATTGACGCTGAGCGTATACTCGCTGCTGGCGGGCTTCCCGATACCGATACTGCTGGCGCTGATGCTCAACGACTGCGGCAATCTGAAGTTCAAAAAGACCGTGCAGATGATAACCTACGCCCCGCACTTCATATCCACGGTCGTTATGTGCTCGATAATACTGCTGGTGCTGACCTCCGCTAAGAACGGCATAATCAACAACCTCCGTCAGGCATTCGGCGCACCGGACAGAATAGACTTTATAACAAAACCAAACTACTTTAAACACATATACGTGTGGTCAGGCGTGTGGCAGAGCATGGGCTATTCCTCGATAATCTACATAGCCGCGCTCTCGGGCATCGATCCCTCGCTGCATGAGGCCGCCATGGTTGACGGCGCGTCCAAGCTGCGCCGCATATGGCACATAGACCTGCCCGGCATAATGCCTACGATAACCATACTGCTGATACTGAACGTCGGCTCTCTTATGAACATCGGCTACGAAAAGGTGCTGCTGCTGCAAAACGACCTGAACATGTCCGCTTCGGATATAATCGCGACTTACGTGTACCGCGTGGGTCTGCAGCAGGCGCAGTACAGCTTCTCCGCTGCCGTGGGTCTGTTCAACTCGGTCGTAAACACCATACTGCTGGTCACGGTCAACTTCATAACCAAGAAGCTGGGCGAGACCTCGCTATTCTAAGAGGAGGAGTGAATCATGGCGCAAAGCAATACCGCACCCCGCAAAAAAAATACTCACATCCAACTCTCGGTGGGCGACCGTGCGTTTGTTATATTCAACTATACCTTCTTGGCGATAATACTGCTGCTGGTTCTGTATCCGCTGATATACATAGTCAGCTGTTCGTTCTCGTCGCCGGCGGCGGTGACGGGCGGCGCGGTCTGGCTGTTCCCGGTGGACTTCTCGCTGGTGGGCTATGAGACGGTGTTTAAAAACAGCGAGATAATCCCCAGCTTCTGGAACGCGGTCATAATCACCGTGTTCGGCACGATAATAAACGTGATTTGCACGCTGATGGCGGCATACCCGCTGGCGCGCAAGACGCTGTATGGCCGCGGCTTCATAACCAGCCTGTTCGCCTTCACCATGCTGTTTAACGGCGGTCTGATACCTACCTTCCTGATTGTCAAGCAGCTGGGCCTGTACAATTCGTTCTTTGCGCTGTGGCTGCCGGGCGCGGTCAGCGTGTACAACATGGTCGTGGCGCGCACCTTCTTCCAGACCAACATACCCGAGGAACTCTACGAGGCGGGCGAGCTGGACGGCTGTTCGGACATAATGTTCATGCTGCGCATAGCCCTGCCGCTGGCCGTGCCGATAATCGCGGTGCTGGTCATGTTCTACGCGGTAGGCCACTGGAACGGCTACTTCAATGCGCTGATATACCTCAACGACAAGTCCAAGTATCCGCTGCAGATAATCCTGCGCAACATACTGATAGAGAACCGCATGGACGATGCCAGCATGATGGTGGACGTTGAGGCCATGGCGCGCAAGCAGGGCCTTGCCGAGCTGCTCAAGTACTCGCTGATAGTCATAGGCTCTCTGCCCATGCTGATACTCTACCCCTTCGTGCAGAAGCACTTTGTAAAGGGTGTCATGATAGGCGCGCTCAAGGGCTAACCTTAAACCGATTGAACATCCTGCGCACGGTGCTTGCGCGCAGGGTTCAATATACGCAACTCAATTATTTAAGGAGGTCGAACCATGAAAAAGGCATTGGCACTAATGGCGGCTGGACTTATGATGTTCAGCTCCACGGCGCTGGCGTACACCACGTCTGAACCGGGCGTTATACCCGTTGTTGATGAGGTAGTCGAGTACACCGTGTGCGCGCCCGACACCACCTACATCAATGACCTGAATGAGAACACCCTTACCAAGTGGATCGAGGAGAAGACCAACGTAAAGATAAACTTCAACGAGATCCCCGACACCGAGTGGGACACCAAGGTCAACGTGCTTATAGCCGCTGACGAGCTGCCCGATGCGTTCATATACGGCGGCTTCACCGCTGCTGAGCTGGCCGACTTCGGCTCTCAGGGCGTGTTCATGGCCATGAACGACATCATCGAGGAGCATGGCTTCTACACCAAGCAGGTGTTCGATCAGCAGGCTGCCCTGCCCGGCGCTTACACCGCGCTGGACGGCAACATCTACACCCTGCCCGACATCAACGAGTGCTATCACTGCTTCTACTCCATGCGCGCATGGATAAACCAGAATTGGCTGACCAATCTGGGCCTTGAGTACCCCAACACCGTCGATGAGTTCGTGAACGTGCTGCGCGCCTTCAAGGAGCAGGATGCCAACGGCAACGGCGACCCCAACGACGAGATACCCTTCAGCGGCAACGCCACCAGCTGGAACTCCACCATATATCCGTTCCTGCTGAACTCCTTCCTGCACTATGACACCTCCAACCTGTCCGTGCAGAAGGACGGCACCGTCATATTCACCCCCATACAGCCCGAGTTCAAGGAAGGCCTCCAGTGGATAGCTGGCCTCGTTTCCGAGGGCCTGATAGAGAAGGAAGCCCTGACTCAGACTGAGGAGCAGATGAAGACCAAGGGCTCCAACATCGATACGGCTCTGCTGGGCGGCTTCACCTCCGCTTGCTGGTGGTCCGGCGTGGGCATGGACAATGGCGAAGGCTCTCGCTGCCGCGAGTACGTTGGTCTCAGCCCGCTGGAAGGTCCCAAGGGCGTGCGCATCTCCCCGTGGTCGGGCAATGGCTTTAACATGGGCAACTGCGTTATAACCACCGCCTGCGAAGACCCGGTCCCGCTGTTCAAGATGTTTGACTACATGCTCAGCCCCGAAGGCACTCTGCGTTCTCAGCAGGGTGAAGAGGGCGTAGACTACACCGCTCCCCACGAAGGCGCGCCCGGAATCAACGGCAAGCCTGCTCTGTACTACAAGATACCCGAAAGCACCAACACCGGCGGCACCACCGGTGAGGAATCCACCACTGCTATGGCTAACGTATTCCCCTCCAACCGCACCAGCGACTTCCGTCTGGGCGAAGAGGCCGACTACAACAACCCCGAGACCCAGTGGATGCAGGAGCCTCGCCTGTACAACGAGTCCTACAAGTACTTCATGCCCTACGCTGATCAGAGCATGATGTATCCCTCCGCTGTCAACCTGACCGCCGAAGAGTCCGAGAAGCTCAACTTCATGAGCACTCAGATCAACGACTACGTCAAGGAGAACATCGTACTGTTCCTGGCCGGTGAGAAGTCCTTCGAGAACGATTGGGATGCCTTCATCGCCGAGTTCGACAACCTCAATCTGACCGAGTACATGGAGCTGCGTCAGATGGCTTACACCCGTCAGTACGGCAATGCCGAGGCTGCGGAATAAATACCTCTCCTTTCAAAGCTGCGAGCCGTCCTAAAGGGCGGCTCGCCTTTTGCGGCTCAAGAGCGCATTGCGGCGCTGCACAGGCGGCGCGCACGGCTTGACGGATGGGTGTTTTCTGTGTAAAATACTAGCAAAAGCATGCGCTTATGTCGCAGACAGTGGCATGGCCGCGCAAACATGAGGAGGAAACAGCATGAACGTGAACGAGATAATGGCTCAAAAGAACATCACCCTGCCCGAGCCGCCGCCCAAGGGCGGCGTGTACGCGCCCTGCAAGATATCGGGCAACATGGCGTATGTGTCGGGCTGCGGCTGCATAATCGGCGACATCGTGGCGGCGGGCAAGCTGGGGCGCGACTACACTCTGGAGCAGGGACAGCAGTTCGCGCGCAACTGCATGCTGAACGTGCTGGCCGTGCTGAAGCGCGAGCTGGGCGATCTGGCGCGCGTGCGCAGCGTGGTCAAGCTGCTGGTGTTCGTGGCCAGCGACGATGAGTTCTATCAGCAGCCGCAGGTCGCCAATGGCGCATCCGAGCTGCTGGGCGAGCTGTTCGGTCAGGAGATAGGCATACCCGCGCGCTCTGCCATAGGCGTGAACGTGCTGCCCGGCAACCTACCCGTAGAGATAGAGGCCATATTCGAGTTTGAATGACATGCGGCGCGGCGGGGGAATCTCCCGCCGCGCACAGCTTATGGACGGGGAAGCGGACTCTCCCGCCGCTGCCGCCATGCCGGTTTGCGCTTACGCACCCATGGATTTGCGGGCATGTAAGCTGCAGGGCAGATATCCCGGCACCCGGCGCATGTGCCGAGGGGCTGGGGTGGGGGAGCCGCGCCTTAGGGCCTTTAGGCAGGGCGCTCACAATATACCGCGAGGTGCTGGCGATGATAACGTGTATAAGGGATGGCCTGATATATGACGGCGGCTTGGGCGCGCCCGTGCGCGGCGAGCTGTGGATAAGCGATGACAGGATAATAGCTGTGGGCGCTGCGCCCGATGGGATTAGCGCCGACAGGGTGATAGATGCGCAGGGTCGGGTGCTGTGTCCGGGCTTTGTGGACATGCACAGGCATCCTGACGTGAAGCCGTTCTGCGGCTGGACGGGCGAGGTTGAACTAAGGCAGGGCATAACCACCACCGTGGCGGGCAACTGCGGCATATCGATGACGCCGGCCAGCGCTGAGCATGCCAAAGAGCAGTATGAGTTCGACGAACCCGTGCTTGGCCCCATGTGCGCAAACCCGCCCGCGACCTTCCCGGAGTATCTGGATGCGCTGGAGAAGCGCCCGCTGCCGATAAACATGGCGGCGATGATAGGCGCAGGCTCGGTGCGCATAAGCATAAAGGGCTTTGCCAGCACGCCCTTTTCGCCGGACGAGATGGACAGGGCGCGACGCATGATAGCGCAGGCGCTGGATGCGGGCGCGCCGGGCGTATCGCTGGGCATAATGTACCTGCCAGAGTGCTACGGCACGACCGGCGAATACGCGCGCATGCTGGAGCCCGTGGGCGAGCGCGGCGCAATCATAGCCACGCACATACGCGGCGAGGGCGACAGCATGGTCAGCAGCGTGGCCGAGGTCATCGAGATAGCCCGCCGCGCCGGCTGTGCGCTGGAGATAAGCCACTTCAAGTCCTGCGGCGTAAAGAACTGGCGGCGCGACATACACAGGGCCATAGCGCTGATAGAGCAGGCGCGGGCGCGCGGCCAGCAGGTATCCTGCGACTTCTATCCATACGAGGGCGGCTCGACCGCGCTGACCACCATGCTGCCGCCCGACTTCGTGCGCGGCGATATGGCATCGGCGCTGGCACGGCTGGGTACGCACGAGGGCGTGGAGGAGTTCCGCGCATCTTCACGGCGCGAGTACGACGATTGGGACAACTTCGCGCTTACGCTGGGCTGGCAGAGGATACTCATAAGCGGCGTGACGCTGCCCGAGCATCGCGCCATGCTGGGCATGGACATGGTGAGCGCGGCAGAGCGCTTCGGCTATGACGACGCGGAAGCACTGGCGGCACACCTTATGCACAGCGAGCGCGGACGCACCGCCATAATCAACATGAGCATGTGTCAGGATGACATAGATGCCGTGGCGCGCCTGCCGTACTCAGCGGCCATATCCGACGCGATATACGCCGACACCGACACGCCGCACCCGCGCATGTTCGGCGCCATGCCCAAGCTACTGCGCGAATACGTTCGCGAGCGCGGCGTGCTTACCATGCAGCAGGCCATACACAAGCTCACGCGCATGCCCGCAGAGCGCATGGGGCTGGTCGGGCGCGGCACGCTGGAGCGGGGCGCGTTTGCAGATGTGCTGATGTTTGACCCGGCGCGCTTCACCGACCATGCCACATTCTCGCATCCCGCGCAGCTTGCGACCGGGCTGGACATGGTTATGATAAACGGCTGCGAGGTGCTGCGCGACGATGTGCTGCTGCAAAGCGACGCGGGGCGCTGCCTGCGCAGAAGCTACAAGTAAGCCATATGCATAAGAGCGCGTCATATGATATGGCCAAAGTCATGAGCCGGTAAGTGGGCTGATTGATATGGCTAAAGTCATGCATTTGAGCGCACTATGATTAGGAAACAACGGAATAAACAAGACCTCCCGATGTACCGCAAACCAATGCGGCGCATCGGGAGGTCTTTTGCTATGCCTGCTGTGAATATAAAGCTGAGTGCGGCGCGCGACTACACCTTGGTTCGCATCGATGCCCGGTATGCATAGCGCTATTAGTCCATACCGATGCCTAGCATGCCAGACATCGCGTTAAGCGTTGACCCGAACCGCTGGCTTGGCATACCGGCATCGCATATTGAACACTGCCGCGCGATGCTAAGCCTTCGCCCGCGCGCAGAACTCGCCCTGATACTCATCGAGGAAGTTCTCGGCGGTCTTGACCATGCGCACCACCGCTTGGTCATCCCTAAACGAGAACATCGCCAGCATGTTGCCCAGGTACCTGTCGATTATCTGCACCTTTATCAGCAGCTTGCGCTCCTCGCGCCATGCCGCCGAACACGCGCAGTCGTACATGAAGCCGTTCGTGGTCACCGCGCCCGCATGCTCGTCGGAATAGCCCAGCTGCGGGAACTTGCCGAACTCGTTCCTGCCCAGCCCAAAGCGCAGCTCCTTTTTGCCCTGCGCATTGACATAGTGCAGCACGCCCGCATCGCCCGCGAAGCTCAGCGAAAACTGAGTTATGCCTGTGGGGTTATCGTCGCAGAGGTACAGCCTGCCGTCCAACTCGCGCTCGAAGCCGGAGTGCGCAGCGCCCGGTATGTGCGTCAGCTCCAGACTGCCTGCCAGCGCCTCGCACTCCGCATACGCCTGCGGATCGGCGGGCAAGGGCACGTCCTGCATCTCGTCCACTATGAAGTCGTAGAACGCCGCCTCTATCAGCGCGCCTGCCGCAGCATAGCCCTGATTGTCGGAGTTTATCGCGAATATCAGGTCACGCGCGGGCAGGCAGAATACGAACTGACACCCCATGCCATTGAAGAAGAACCCATCGCGCAGCCGCCATATCTGATAGCCATAGCCGTGCGTGGAGAACGCATCGAAGCCTATCTCGTCGCAGTCCACCTGCATGGCCGTGGCTGCGCGCACGTAGTCGGCGCTCACCAGCTGCTCGCCGTTCCACTTGCCGCCGTTCATCAGCAGCCGCGCAAACGAAGCCACGTCGCGCGTGGTGCATATCATCGAGGAATCGCCGAAGCTGTCCTCGGTGCGCGTCTTGAGCAGCGTCGCGCTCTTGAACGTACCCATGCGCGAGAACAGCCGCTCGTTCATGAAGTCAAACAGCGCCTTGCCGGTCAGCCGCTCCACCAGCGCACACAGCACCTGCGAGCCGGGACTGTCGTACTCAAAGCACATGCCGCTTGGCCGGTGCGCGGAGTTGCGGTTCAGGTACAGGTGCGTGCGGTCGGGGTCGGGATCGGTGAACCATGAGGGCGTATGCCCGCAGGTGGACATGGTGAGCATGTCGCGTATGGTCTGGCGGGCGAGATTCACAGGCAGCTCGCCATCTACCTTGTCGGGGAAGAAGCTGGCAATCTCGTCATCCAGCGACAGCCTGCCGTCGTCGCACAGCAGCCCTATTGCTATGCTCACGAACGACTTGGTCACGGAGTACATGCGATGGCCGGTGTCGCGGTCAAACGGCTTCCAGTAGAACTCGCCAAATATGCTGTCGCCGCGCATCAGCACCACGCTGTGCGTCGCCAGCCCGCGCTCATTCAGCTTGCGTATAAAGCGCGTCACCGCCCGGGACGATATCCCGGCCTGTTCGGGGGTTATCCTTTCAAACATATTACATGCGCCTCGCTTCCTCGCATCCCTGCTATGGGATGTTTCTTTTGCACGATTATACGTCAAATGTACATGCAAGTCAATCGCGGCTTTTGCGCCTGCAAAACGCCTGAAATGTGCATCTGAAGAAGCAAATAATGGCGCAAAAATGACTTACATGTCAAGAAAACGGTGAAGAATGCTTGATGAGCAAAGTAAAGATATGATATAATGATAGCGCACAAGGGGGAGTGGATATGATGTTCTTTCCGATTGCGATAATGGCGCTTGGCAGCGAAGCGGACAGGGCGTTCGTGCTGAGGTTGTACGACCTGTACAATGGCACGATGTTCCGCATGGCGCTGACGCTGGTCAAGTGCAGGCACGATGCCGAGGATATAGTCAACGATGTATATCTGGGAATAATCCGGCGGCTGCATGCGGTGCGGCAGATAGGCGAGGTCAAGCTGGAGGGCTACATGATAGCCGCGGTCAAGAACTCGGCCTACATGCTGTACAGGCGGCGCAGTCAGCAGGACGGTTTTATGGACGAGATGGCGCTTGAGGACATACCCGACGAGGACGCGCAGCCCGACCGCGCGCTGCTGGAGAGCGCCACGATATCAGAACTTATGAGCGCCATACAGCGCTTAAGCGAGGAGGAACAGACGCTTATACGCATGCGATACTACCAGAAGTACACCGACAGCGAGATAGCGGAGGAGTTCGGGATAAAGGAGGTCTCGGTGCGCTCGCGCTTTACGCGGGTGCATAGGAAGCTGAGGGATATGATGGAGGAGATGAACCGAGATGGCTGACAAGTCACCTAAGGAAAGATACGATGAAGCGGCGCTTGAGCTGGCGATGCACGAGCTGCTGGGGCAAGATGCCGCCGCGCTGGATGCGCTGGACGAAGATGCCAGGCGCGAAGCCGCCGCACTGGCCGACGAGTGCGGCGAGCGCATGCTGAAGCTGATAGAAAGGCAGATGCGCCGCAGGTCGTGGCGGGATTCGCTGCTCAGAAACGGCAAGCAGGTGCTCAAGTTGGCGGCGATGGTGGTGCTGGTTATGAACCTGGGGCTGACCATAGCTGTGGCAACTAGCGATACTATGCAGGCGCGGGTTATGAAGTTCTTTATGAATTCTAATGAGTCGCATGTTGACATCGGCTACTCAGGCAGTCACGGCGATGTGGACATACCGGCGGATTGGAAGGTGAATTATTTCCCGACTTATATACCTGAGGGGTATGATATGGTGGATTACATTGCTGCGTCTGGAAGTGGATTAATAGAGTACAAGAATTCGTCTGGACAATGCCTATGTATTCGTATATTTAACGCATATGCATCTACAAGCATCAATGTAGAAGGTGCGAAAAGATACATTATGCCTCTACATGGTGCTATGGCTACGGTGCTGGAACAGCCATACGGAATGACAGACATAATATGGCAGTTGGGCGAGTACTACTTTGTTGTCAGCACCGATGAAAGCTTTGATGTTGCGCTGGCTGTTGCAGAATCTATTTCCGTAATACAGATTTTACAATAGATTTCTGCAACAAATTGGGTTTTGCTGCATTTACATAGTGAAGGGGGGAAATATTGGTAAATTGCAGATGTTGTATTCAAAATCGGCATAATTAACCGGAAATTTACGATAAAATCTGCAACAAATTGGGAGTTTTGGCATCTACATAGTGAAGGGGAAAATAATAGGGTAAGGTGGTAATTTTTGTTGAACAGGATAATATCAGTAGTGATGGCTTTGATTCTTTGTCTATTTGCGCCGACTGCGCTTGCGGATAGTGGTGATTTGCAAGAACGCTATTCGTATATAGGTTTAATCGACTGCACGCTTGAAATAAATAATGGCGAAGCAGAGTGCATTGGTAGGTGTAAGAGTCTATATTCTCATACCGATACAGAAGTTAAACTTAGTCTAAGACGGCGTGAAGAAGGTTCATCAACTTGGACTACAATAGCTACTTGGAGTGGCACGCAGAATGGAAAAATGACGGTCAACATATATAAGACCAAAAGCGTCAGCCGAGGATACTACTACCAGCTTCAGGCAAGATGTACTATTAAGGATTCCAATGGCAAGGTGCTTGAAAGCAGTAACAAGTATTCAACGGTTGTTAAATACATATAGACGCTAAACACATGAAAGGAGGTGATTGGCGTATGCGCATGAAGAAAACGCCCTTGTACCAACAGCGACAATAGTCGGCTATCTGGGGAGATAGTTGATACAAGAGCAACTCTAGTCTACAACAGAGAATTAGAGGATGTTTGAACTATGCGTAAAATACTGGCTATCGCTTTGGTCGTAATAATGGCTCTGGGATTTGCAAGCGTTGCCTTTGCGGAGGACAGCAGCACTAACTATCGCAACTACACTTTTCGCATCAATGGCGGCGGAGAGGCTTCAGGATTTTCTAGCGAAGTGGTAAAGAAGTACATTGATGGTAACGCTGTTGTAAGGTGCAAAACGATGAAAGCCAATGGGTCTTCTATTTCTGGGTACGGCTGGGCAGAACTTTGGACAAGAGTTTTCCCGCAGAAGGCTACATCTACAGAGGGTAGTGACAATAAGGTGTGTTCTGGAAATGACCGAGCATATATACCTTATATAAATAATCTCGGAAGAATTGACTGGGAATACAAGTTCAGGATGCGCACGCCTAAGGACTATAAGTCGAGCGTGACTTATACCTACGAGGGTACTTGGAGTCCTGACATGTAATGCCAATTAAGGCACAGTGATTCTATTCGCGCATGGGGGCATTCAATGCCCCCTATGCGCCTTAAGGAGATGAACGAAGTGGAGAAAAAGATTAGTAAGTGCTTGAAGAATATGGTGGCGGCATTTATGGCATGCACACTCGCGTTCATGCCTATTGCGCTGGCAGATGGCGGGAAAATTGCGTCGCCTGAGTATGCAACAATATCGGCATCTGTTCCTGAGTTTGACGTGAATGAAATGATAGCGACGTTCTACGGCGAGCAGGCCAGCGAACTAAAGCTAAAGACGGAAGTATTTGATGTTGGCGGCATGAAAATTGAGCTTACAACTGGTGCTTTGCCTGAAAACGAGCATTCATTCTCGTTTGATGGATGCAGTATTAATATGGTTCGCGACCATAAGATACCACTTAAATATCGCTCTGATGGTGAGGGTATGTATTTGCCGCCGCCCAGCAAGATAGAGGGTAAATACACGCAGGAGGAAGCGATAGAACTGGCGCGCAGTTTTGTGCAGGACAAGCTGGGCATTGCAAAGGAAGGTCTGGCGGTTTGGAGAGTAGACCCGGAGGACGCGTCAAAGGAGCGCTCGCGCGCATATGACATAATGTTCACATATGCTTGGGAAGGAATACCTGTCAGTGGCTATACCGAACAGTTGCCGTCTTTATCGCCGTTCATGCGGGTGGGCGTTACTGATGAAGGAGTAATTGTGTTTCAAGGGTGCATAATGAAAGTAAGCGGCGCAGGAAAGAGCAATGCGGAGATATTGCCTTCCGAGCAGCTTAAGAGCATGCAGCCAGATGAGTTTGTTTATATGGACGATACCAGTATAGAGCTGTGCTACAAGCTGGGACCTACATTTGATGGTAGGTTGGCTTGGGGCAAGCTGTATTCCGATGAAACGGTTACAACTATTCATGATATGTACGATGCCTACACAGGCGAGAAACTGACATGAGAATCGGGTCAAAGCCAAGGCGCAGGCTTCCAGCGGCACTGAAGCTCGTGCTGGTAGTTATAGTAGTGGCCGCGATAGCATATCCATTTAGGCTTCCACCCATGTCTCGGGCGCGAAGCCTGACATTTTATGAGACGGATGGCAGTGACACGGCGCGCATGCTGCGCGAACTGCCTGACGAGATGCGCTGCGACATAGGTGGTGCGGGCGGCATGATGCATGCGAATGCGCGTATTGAAGCGCCTAAATTGGATAAAGTGCCTGTGCTGCGCGTAAAGCAAGGCGGTCTGGATGCGGAAAGAATAGAAACGGCACTAGGCATGCAAGCTGACAATGTAGAAATAGCCGATGAAGGTGACGCTAGCTATAACTATTTGCAATATCATTCAAAGTATCAGCTCCTATGGCTAGACAATGCTTCGCTGGAATTACATGAGAATGGCGATATGAAAGCATTTGTATACGAACCGGGGCGCATGTATACAGCAGACGAGATGATTAATATGCTGCGCGAAGGCGGCATGATTACGGGGGATGCGCAGGCGTATTCACTCAATGACGGCGAATTAATCATAATACGAACTATATATGAACAACTCCCTGTGAGCCATACGTTTTCGTTTGACCCATATACGGGCAAGCCCAACTATGGCGTGACGTTCATAGTGGAGCAGGACAAGGACGGCTCTATGATGAGCATAGAAGGGCGCGCGCTGGGCGAAGCCGAGGTCATATGGGACAGCGCGCGGGTGATACCGCCCGAGGACGCGGTGCGCGCGCTGGCAGAGGATACCGGCAGCGAGGACTATGTGAACCGCATAGTGCTGGCATATCACGTGCGGGCGATACCGGGCGACCCGTTTAACGTGGTGCTGTACCCTGTGTGGGAGATATACACGAGCGCGGGCGGCGAAATGAACTCCAGCATAGTCAACGCCATAACCGGCCATGTCGAACAGAACCTGGCGGGCGCGATGGGCGGCACAGAGGAGGTGGCGGCATGAGGAACTTTGCAGAGGAGATGCGGCGCGGCATGGGCAAAGGCATGATAGCGGCTATACTGATGACGATGTTTCCCATGCTGCTGTCGGTGATAGGGCTTTTGCCAAGCGCGTACACGGAGCGGGTGCAAGCGTCGGGGGCGATGGTGAACGCGCTGTACAAGAGCGGCGTTACGCCGGTGGCGTTCATAGCGTCGGCGTTTGCGTACTCGACATCTTACATGACCGATCGCAATGCGGGTGCGCTCAAGTATCAGATAATGCGCTGCGGGCGCATGCGCTTTGCCGTGGACAGGTTCTTTGCCAACGCCATATGCGGCGCGCTGGGCGTGATTCTGGCACAGCTGCTGCTCTATTTGATAATGCGCAGCATATACCCGGTGATGGACATACCGTATCACTATCTGGGAGAGGTAAACGCCATGCAGAGACTTGAGTATGTCAATCCCGAACTGAACATGTTCATATCGATTCTGCTTCAGATACCGTGCCTGATGGTGATGGCGAGCGTGGCGCTGGCTACATCGACGTTCGTGAACAACACCTATGTGACGCTGGCTTCACCGATAGTGTACTTTGGCCTGATGGAGATGATACCGCCGCTGCCGTTCATAGGCGATATGCGTGCAGTGATATACTGGGCGTTTCAGATGTCAACGGAGCAGTGGCAATACGGCTATGCCCGGTGCGGCATACACATGCTGTACTGCGCGGTGATGCTTATGATTACGTTTGCGGTGTTCTACATGGGCGTGCGCAGATACAAAGGAGAATGAGCTTATGAGCAGAATGAAAGTGCGGGCGCTGCCCGGTCTGTATTATGAACTCAGCAATACGCTGCGAGCCAAGAACTTCTGGTTCTATGTGACGGTGAGCGTACTGCTCTGCATAACGCAGTATGTGCAGGGCGGCGTGCTGGATGGCGCGTTTGGTCTGCTGGTGGGCGTGGACAGGTTCTCGCTGGGGGATATAGACATAGCCGGTATAATAAACTGGCTCATGCCGCACCTGCTGCTGTCGGCGTACATAGGCGAGTGCGGCGAGCAGGATATGCGCATGCAGCGCATGAACATGCCGCGCTATGCTTCGATGCGCAGGTATTGGACGTTTCAGGCGATTAAGCTGGTCGTGACCGGCCTCATGTACTACATGGCGGTGGTCGTGATATCGGCGCTGATGTCGCTCGCGCTGGGCAACCGCATGTTCAAGATATCCGAATCCACGCTGTCGTTCTACAACCTGTACAGCGGCACGCTGCCCAATAGCTGGCTGATAATGCTGGAGATAGTGCTGCGCGCGGCGCTGACCATGGCCATGGTGGGCATGATACAGCTGGCGCTGGCGTGGTTGACCGACAGCCAGCGCTGGGGGCTGGCGGCGTTTGCGGCGCTGATGCTGGTGTCGATGTTCGTGACGGATGCGGGCGTGCAGCGCTTCCTGCCCTGCGACCTGACGATGTACCTGCGGGGAGGCACGGTGTCGGATGGGCTGGGGCTGGCGGGCGTATGCCTGATATGCGCATCGGCGATGGTGGTTACGGTGGAGACGCTGTGCATCGCGGCGCGCACGCGCACGATAGTGGTGAACTAACGCGCGCATGAAACCGACAGGGCGCGCGGAGCTGAACGTGCGCGGCACAATGAGGACACACCCGTTAGGAGGAGTCGATATGATACTGCTGGAAGGGGTATGCGTGGAGCTGAGCCGGCGCGCCATACTCAAGAATGTATCGGTGCAGTTTGACGATGGGCTGATACACGGCATAGTGGGCAACAATGGCTCGGGCAAGAGCGTTATGTTCAAGACGATATGCGGCTTCATACGCCCGTCGCGCGGCAAGGTGACGCTGGACGGCGTGGACTACATAGCCATGCACAAGTTCCCCGGCGACATGGGGCTGCTGATAGAGTCGCCCGGCATGCTGCCCGAGTGCAGCGGATACGAGAACCTGATGCGGCTGGCCAGCATACGCGGGCGCATATCGCGCAGTCAGGTATGCGAGGCCATATCCACGGTGGGGCTTGACCCAAATGACAGGCGCGTGATAAGGAAGTACTCCATGGGCATGAAGCAGCGCCTGGGCATAGCGCAGGCCATAATGGAGGATCCCAAGACGCTGCTGCTGGATGAGCCGCTGAACGGACTGGACAGCGCGGGCGTGCATGAGATGCGCGAGCTGTTCAAGGGGCTGCGCGCGCGCGGCAAGACCATATTGCTGACCAGCCACAACCCGCTGGACATAGAGGAACTGTGCGACACCGTGTGCGAGATGGACGCGGGAGTGCTTAGAAGGGTGAAGTGACATGTTGCGAGCCGTTTATGCGTTAGCATGAGCGGCCTTTTGCTTTTTGATGAGCCATGTCAGTGGTGTGAACGGTCACGCTCATTGGCAGGCACTTTGCGCGTTTCATATCGGCATGAGCATTCAGGCGAAGGGATGTCCAGGCAATCACGTGAAAATGAGACGTACTGTTGACAAATGATATACTGTGTGGTACACCGTATACACGGTAGGCACAGTAAGTGAATATAGGTGATTGGCGATTTCAGATAAAGAGAGGCGCGCTGGAGTTTTGCGTGCTGACGGCAATAGCGCGAAGGCCGTCTTATGGGCATGAGATAATCAGCATAATGGACAAGTATCCCATATTGGCCGCCAAGGAGAATACCATATATCCTCTGCTAAGGCGCATGCTCAAGGATGGATATATTTCATCCGTATGGCTGGATGGGGTGGAAGGCCTGCCGCCGCGCAAGTACTATTCGATAATGGGCGCAGGTCGGGAGTATCTTGAGGCCATGGCAGCGGAGTGGATGGCGCTGCAAAGCGAGCTAGAGGACATAATAGGAGGACAATATGGACAGGATGCTGAATGACTATTTGAAAAGGATAGACAGGCGCCTAAAGTCTCTGGAGACTTCCGAGCGCATAGACATAGTAAAAGAGATAAAGAGCGAGATGCTGGGGCTGGAAAGAGACGGCTTTTCGCCGGAGCAGATAGTTGCACGGCTGGGCGCGCCTGATGACATGGCAAAGGCATATCTGGGCGAGGCCATATCAAAGGGCAAAGGGCTGAGCTGGAGAAGGTTTAAGGAAGTGGCGGCATTTTACAGTCTGGCAGGGCTGGAGGGCATGTTTATTTTGCCCATGACCAGCATTTGCGCTCTGACGTTCATGGGCGGCGGAGTGCTGGCGATAACAATGGGCTTAGTGAGGTTCATAGCGCATCTGGCCGGGTTTGAGATACATCAGATAGGGCTTACGATAGGCTCATATACGGGCGGTGCGGCAGAAGTTATGATAGCGGCGCGCATAATGGGCGTGCTTCTGCTAATGTCCGGGCGCATGCTCTGGAAGCTGACGCTCTCGCTGATACGCTCGATGAGCCGGGGCAAGAAGAAGCTGGGCAGGGTATGGCTTGAATAAGTGGAAACATGCGCCGGAGGCGATGATGAGCTTGCGGCGCTTTTGTATGCGCAAATTCACGCTTTTTCCACAAATACTCGCTTGAAAATGCGCATGGCGAGGCGTAAAATCCTTGCGAAAGAAGGGCATGCGCATGAAAGAAGTTCACGATTATCTTATGCCGGAGTACTTTCCGGAGTTTGCCTGCAAGATGGGCGAGTGCCGCGCGGCGTGCTGCGTGGGCTGGCCGATAACGTTCTCGGTAGACGATTTCTTTCGCCTGACGTCGAGCGAGTGCAGCCCAGAGCTTAGACGGCGCATGGACAGGGGCATACGGCTGGAGCTTGCGCCCACGCCCGAGCGGTATGCGCAGATAGCGCCGCGCTACGATGGGCAATGTCCCATGCGCCTGAGCGATGGGCGCTGCGCGGTGCATGCAGAGCTGGGCGAGGACAAGCTGGCCACGGTATGCAGGCTCTATCCGCGAGGCATCCGCGCGCAGGGCGGATATGAGTGCAGCTGCGCAAACAGCTGCGAGGCGGTGCTGGAGCTGATGTTTAAGCGGGACGCGCCGCTGCGGTTCATAACGCGCAAGATGAGCTTTGACATTCCGAATGTGCCGATGCGCACCGTGTTCTTTGACACGATGGGGCATGAGCAGCGGATAAGGCTGTGGCTTATAGGCATAATACAGGAGCGCACGCTGCCGCTGCCGCAGCGGATAATATTGCTGGGTCTAGCGCTTGAGCGGCTGGAGCAGGTGCTAAATGACAAGGACGAAGGCAGGCTCACTGCGCTTATAGGGCAGCGCTGGCAGGTCACTTTGCCCGCGTTCGACATAACGCAGCGGCATCTGGAGTTTGGTCTTGACAAGGCGCGGGCGCTGGTAGCACTGCTGGACGCGCGCAGCGACGGGCTCAGGCAGTATGGTCAGGAGGCGCTGGACTACTTTGAGCAGGGCGAGCGGCCGCTTGAGAAGTACATGGTTGCCCGCATACGCTTTGAGAACAGTCTGCCCAAGTGGGAGATATGGTTTGAGCATGTGCTGGTCAACCACATGTTTTTCGAGCAGTTTCCGTTTCAGGATCGCCCGGACAGCATGTGGGACGAGTTTGTGGCGATAAGCGCGGTGTATGCGCTTTTGCGCTTCCTGAGCATAGGATATCTGGCGCAGCGCGAGTGTGAAACCGGCCTTGTGGACATGGTGGCCTCTGCCTTTCGCCTGATAGACCACACGAGCTTCGACAGATATGCTGCCCGCGCGCTGCGCGATATGGGCTGCGCCGCGCCGCAGGATGTGTTTGATGTGATTGTGATGTAATGGGGATAGCCGCGCTGCCGGCTGAGCAGATGCCTGAGCCAGGCGCATGCCTTCCTGCCCAAACTGCCTGAATAGCGCAAGGATATTAGTGCCAATTTCCTCCTTGCAATGCCGCCCGGCCTCGGCTATAATATGCGCATAGAGCCACATGGGGCGCATCGATATCGTTATGGCAATACGGCGGCGCGGTGCTTGCGCTGGGCCGCCTGCAATATGGAGGTCGCATATGATACGCTTTGATAGAGAACGCATGGCAGAGGTGCGCGCAGCGCATGACCTTTGGTGGCGCGGCGAGCTGGACAGGCCGCTGATAGGCGTGGTGATAAGCGGCGCGCACGACGTGGAGCGCAAAGCGCCCGCGCCTGAGCTGGCACAGGACAACTGCGCGGACTTCTCGTGGTCGCCCGAGCAGGTGATAGACGCGCTGGACGAGAGCATGAGCGCCAATGAATATCTGGGCGACGCCTTCCCGTTTGTGAACTTTGCATCGTTCGGGCCGGGCGTGCTGGCGGCGTTTTGCGGCGCACAGCTGGACAACAGCACAGGCAGGGTGTGGTTCTTCCCGCGCGAGAAGAAGGATATATCCGATATACATGTAAAATATGATCCTCAGAATGAATACGTGAAGCGCATAAAGGCCATATACCGCGCAGGACTTGAGCGCTGGCAGGGCAGCGTGCTTATGGGCATGCCCGATCTGGGCGGCGTGCTGGACGTAGCCGCCACCTTCCGCGGCAGCGAGGAACTGCTCATGGACATGTACGACGCGCCTGAAGAAGTGCTTCGCTTGGACGGCGAGATACGCAGGGCGTGGTACGAGGCATATGACGATCTGGCGCAGGTGCTTGCGCCGCAGCAGGGCTATACCGACTGGTCGGGACTCATGAGCAGCAAGCCTTCCTATATATTGCAGTGTGACTTCTGCTATATGATAGGCAATCCCATGTTCCGCAGGTTCGTGCTGGAGGGGCTGCGCGAGGATACGCACAGGCTGACCAACACCATATACCATCTGGATGGCGTGGGCGAGCTGAATCATCTGGACGATGTGCTGGCGCTGGACGAGCTTAACGCCGTGCAGTGGATGCCGGGCGACGGTCAGCCGCCCATAAGGCAGTGGAAGGACGTGTACCGCCGCATACAGGCGGCAGGCAAGGGCATGTGGCTGGCAGGCGGCGCGCAGGACTATCTGGACATAGTGTCCGAACTGCATGGCACGCCCTATGCGTGCATAGGTCTGGGGCGCGACGACATGGAGCTTGCCGGGCGCATACTCGCGGCGCGGTAGGGCATGTGGCTCATGACGGCTGCATGGGCAGGGCATGAGCGTGGGCATGCCTTGCGGTACATCGCAAATGCACGGATATTCCTAAGCGCAGTGCGCATGCGGTGGCATGCCGTGCGATGTATCGAGCGCATTCAGAATCCGCCGCACAACCCATCTCCCGCACACAAATATGCTATATAATATGGAAGCATCTCCCGCCGCAGACGCGCTGTGGCAGGGAGATGCTTTTCAAATTGATGGCTATGAGCTTATCACATGTCAAGATCGACGTATGCGCAGCGGAAGCCTATCGTGGCGCTGCCGTCGTATGTGCGCGGGTTGTAGAAGTGCAGCGCATTGAGACCGGCCCTGTCCAGACTTCCCGCCTTGCCGCCGCGCACCGCTATGCGCTCGCCGTAGTTGCGCGCCACGAATATGCCGTCCTCGTGCGTGCAGGTTTCGTCGGGCAGCATGCCCAGCACCTGCGCTATGCGCGGCACGGGCGTGCTGCTGTCGGCGCGCAGATCGCAGAAGTCGCAGTCCAGATATGCCTGATTGCCGTCCGTGTGTATGCCCAGATAGCTGCGGTGCGCTATGCCGGTGGATACGATGGGCGAGCCTATTAGATGATCGTCCTCGCGCATGTCGCCCGGCACATCGCCGTCCACCTTGAGCGTATCCAGCTCGCCGTGCGCAGCCAGCACGCCGTCCGTGGTCAGAGCGCGCCAGCGGCGGCTGTCGGCCTTGAGCAGGTTTGCGTCGTACAGCGCGGCGTCGTTGTTGGGTATTATCTGGAATACGCCGTCCATCAGGCGCAGTCCGCCCACCCACTCAAACATATTGCCCACAAGGTCGGTTATGCCGGAGGCGTCGTGGTTGTGGCTCCATGTCACGGGGCCGGAGCCGGTCTTGGTCAGGTGCGCGCGGCCATCGAACATGGTCGCAGGCACACCGCGCTCGTGCGTGGCGCGGTGATAGCAGCCCGCGCCGGTGTTGCCGTGCGGACGGGTGCCGTTGCGCTTGGACCACTGGGCTATGGCCATCCACTCGACATTGGTCATAAGATGCCAGCCGCGCCCCTTGCGCAGGCAGGCCTCTATGCAGTCGTCGAATGTATTGTACGTGGCCGGGGCAACCATGGGCAGCGAGTAGGCGCGCCCGCCTTCGATGCTGTTCATGTACTTGGATACGTATATGACCTTCTTGACATCGCCCGCGACTATCCATGCGGGGTGCGGCGAATCGTCGCCGTTGCCGTAGAGATCGTCCATGGTCATCATGGGCAGCGCGCACATTATCGACGGCCGCCCTGCATCGTCGTACAGCACGGTGTTGGCGCCGCCGGTCATGTTCTCTATGGCTAGCCTGAGCTGGTCGCAGTCACCGGCGCGCGTGCCTGTGCGCAGGCGGTCGGCGGCAAAGCGTGCGCTGTCGCGCGTCTGGGGGTCGGAGGCATCCGCGCCCAGCTCGGATATGAGACGGCGCGCGTTTTCATAGGTGTTGAAGCTCATGTCAATCCTCCCGTTGCTCCGCGCCTGACCTGACCTTTGCCATGCGCAAGGCAGGCGGCGCGCGGTAATGCTAATGGTTATTATAACCCCGCGCGCGCATCAGTGCAAGCCAAACGCGGCGATATATTGCATTTGCGCTTGCGAAACACGGAAATCAACTTTCCCCCAAGACCTTCATAATAGTAGAAGCCTCAAGCAGGCAATCAAACATAATCTTAGACATGGGCCGCTTAGTGCCTGTATCCGATTGATATCGCTTTATCACATTCAAT
>JBMNUB010000030.1:0-34830 GCA_050946055.1 Candidatus Fimadaptatus sp.
TACGACGAGTTTGAACCGGCATTGGACGCGAGCAAGTGGGAGAAGTGGGAGGGCGAGCTTCGCCCGGCGCTCACGGCACGGCAGATGCGCGGCGGTGGAAGCGCCGCGCCGCAGGCCGGGCAGGGCGTGTCGTGCAGCATATCCGTGCGCCCGCTTCAGGCAGAAGATGACGATTCCACGCGCCGGCAGAGGCGCATGATGCACGACGTGGCGCTGTTTCTGCGCACGCATGCGGATGAGTTTCTGAGGGACTTCCCTGAGTACGGGAGAGATGAGATGGAGAGGATTATCGATAGGGTGCGAAGGGGCGCAGATGATCCATGAGCAGTTGCAGACAGGACAAAATGACATAGTTGACCGAAAATCAATAATTTGCATGCACAGGAGCGCTGCCGCGGCTTGAAATATAGCTGCGACAGCGCCCTTTTTGGCCTTTAGAAGGGTGATGGGGATGATTTGTGATGTAATTGTACAGCTACTGCGGAACGGTTTGTGGCGATATACATCGGATAGCAGCCTTCATCGGATTGCGTTGACCGAATATCAAGACTGATTGCGCGGGTACGATGACATGGATTGCATGCCGGAGTAGTATGTGCCTGGCGTGCGAGTCAAACCGCTTCCCTAATCTCAACTTCCCCCAGCAGCTCGCCAAGCCGCCGCTCATCCAGCGCTTCCTCGCGCACGAGCGCCTGCGTAAGCTCAAGCAGCTTGGGCAGCCCGGCGCGCAGTACTTCCAGCGCCGCGCGATAGCGCTCCTCCAGCAGTGCGGTCACTTCGCCGCCCGCAGATATGCCCAGCGCCGGCATGTTGGCTATCTGGCCGCGCATGCCCAGCTCGCGCACCATCTGCGCAGCCAGCTCGGTGGCGCGCGCTATGTCGTTGGCCGCGCCCGTCGATACCTCGTCCGCGCCGAATACAAGCTCCTCGGCGGCGCGCCCGGCCAGCAGTATGCTCAGGCGGTTCTCCAGCGCGCGGCGTGTGTGCAGGCTGCGCTCGCGCGGTATGGACATGGAGTAGCCGGCGGCGTTCAGCGCGCCTCCTGTGGGCAGTATGCTCAGGCGGCGCAGGCGGCTGTCCGGCTCCAGCAGGCGCGTCAGCAGCGCATGCCCGGCCTCGTGTACGGCGGTCTGCCGCAGCTCGCGCGCGTCCAGACGCTGCGCATGCTCGCCGCCCACTGTCACGCACAGGAAGGCCGCGTCTATGTCGTCGCGCGTTATGCAACCCGAATTGCGCCGCGCCGCGCGCACGGCAGCCTCGTTCAGCAGATGCTCAAGCGCCGCTCCTGAGAACATTGCCGTGTCCATGGCCAGCGCACCAAGCGATACGCCGGCATCTAGGGGCTTGCCGCGCGCATGCAGCCTGAGTATCTGCTCGCGCTGGGCGCGGTCGGGCAGGGCGACCTCTATCTTGCGGTCAAAGCGCCCCGGCCTGGTCAGCGCCGGGTCGAGCACGTCCAGACGATTGGTGGCGGCTATGACTATCACGCCGTCGCTGGGTCTAAAGCCGCTCATCTCTGTCAGCAGCGCGTTTATGGTCTGATCGCGCTCGTCGGCACCGCCCTCGTGCCTGCGCGCGCCTATCGCGTCTATCTCGTCTATGAATATCACGCTGCGCCCGCAGGAACGCGCCTTGCGGAACAGCTCGCGCACGCGCGACGCGCCCACGCCCACGTACATCTGCACAAAGTCAGAACCCGACAGCGCAAAGAACGGCACGCCCGCTTCGCCCGCACATGCGCGCGCCAGCAGCGTCTTGCCCGTGCCGGGAGGGCCGTACAGCAGCACTCCGCGCGGCATGCGCGCGCCGTATCTTGCAAAGCGCTCGGGATTGCGCAGATAGTCGCAGATCTCGCCCAGCGCGTCCTTGGCATCTTCGCAGGCGGCCACGTCCTCCAGCGTGAGCGCGGGCGCATCGGTTATCGGCTTTGCGCCGCGAAACGCGCCCGCCTTTTCAGCGGCGCCGGCGCGCGGCCTGAATATCAGCACCAGCGCAAGCACAGCCGTGAATGCGCATAGCAGCACCTGTGTGGTGGCATCCATGGCGGCAAAATAGCCGCGCACTCCGGGTATTACCAGCAGCAATGCGCCGCAGAGCAGCGCCGCGAGCAATATTGTGATGCGTCTTAGCAATGGACATCCTCCTCATGGCGTTCCGCGCGCACGGCATGCCGTCCGCGCCTTACGGTGACATGATATATCAAGTGCGGCCATAAGTAAACGCTTAATATATGGAAGGCCAGTCAGCATATGCCTGTGCGCTGGAGCTTGAACGCGGATGTTTGCGCGCAAATCGGCACATGCGCGTATCAGAGCGGCGGCATGGCGGCATAATATCGCTGAGGTGAGACATATGTACCTGCGCCGGTATTGGAAAAAATTTCTTGAGCCGGAGCGCGCCGATGCGCTGGAGAGCGAGCGCATGCACGCGCTGGACAAGGCTGATTATGCATCAGAAAAACATGAGCCGCAGTATGGGGCGGAGACATTGCTGAGCAGACTGCGCGGGTTTATGCGCGGCTTGAGGACGAGTGCGACCCGCGGCAGCGGTGCATCGCACAATGGTGATGGCGTATCGGCAGACAGTGTTATGCCGCAAAGCGCGCCGAATGATGTGAGCAAAGCTCTGCACGGCAATGGCATGCAAAGCGGCGATGATGTCACATCGGCAAAAGGTGATGCATCGCAAAGCGAACTTGATGAAATGCACAAAGCTCCATATGGCAACGATGTATTACATAATGATGACACGCATGAAAATGGCAATGCCGGGCAATATGCAACCGATGATAGCACTGCACAACCGGGGCCAAGTACAGCATCCGCGCTTCGCACCCGCGCAAAGGCAATGCTTGCGCGCATGCGCGATTCATGGCGCAAGCATGCCAAGCGGCGCAAGGACAGGCGCGCCCGCCGCGCCGAACGCAAGCGCCGCAAGCGTGCGGAACTCGCCGCACTCACGCCCGTGCAGCGCGCACTCAGGCGCAAGCGCAAATGGAAGCGCGCCGGGCTGTGGGCGCTGGGCATAGCGGCGGTCATGGCCGTGGCGCTGGCGTTTGCGCTGGATATAGGCTCGTGGACGTGGCTGGACGAGGGCAGGCTCTACGGGCTGGATAGGACAACTTTCATGTATGACAGCGGCGGCGCGGAGGTCGCCGGGCTGAATATGGGCGAGGACCGCATACCCGTGGATGCGAGTGAGCTGCCCGAGCATGTGCGCATGGCGTTCGTGGCGGCGGAGGACGCGCGCTTCTTCTCGCATCACGGCATAGACATGAGGCGCATAGGCGGCGCGATAATCAACAACCTGCGCAGCGGTGGCTATTCGCAGGGCGCAAGCACCATAACCCAGCAGCTGATAAAGCTGACCCACCTGTCGCCCAGAAAGACGCTGTCGCGCAAGGCAAACGAAGCCGTGCTGGCGCTTGTGCTGGAGATGCGCCATTCCAAGGACGAGATATTGGGCATGTACATGAACACGGTGTACTTCGGCCACGGTGCATACGGCATAGAGGCGGCGGCGCGCGCCTACTTCAGCAAGAGCGCGTCCGATTTGGACATAGCCCAGAGCGCGCTGATGGCGGCAATCATCAAGTCGCCCTCGGGATACGCGCCGCACATAGCGCCGGAGCGCGCAAAGCAGCGCCGCGACTGGGTGCTGGGCGAGATGCTGGAGCTGGGCTTCATATCGGAGGAGCAGCACGACGAAGCTGTCGCAAGCCCAATAGTGCTAAATGAGCGCGCGGGCGATATGCCCGACTGCGGCTGGTACATAGACTATGCGCTGGGCGAGGCCGAGCGCCTGCTGGAACTGGAGACCGGCGAACTGCTCACGGGCGGTTACAGGATATACACCGAGATGGACGCGCAGCTTCAGCGCGAGGCCCAGCTCGCCATGGCCAAGGCCGGCTTTCCCGCCGACAGCGCCGACGGCACGCGCTGTCAGGGCGCACTGTGCGCGGTGGACAATGCCTCGGGCGCGCTGCACGCCATAGTGGGAGGGCGCGAGTATGAGGTAAGGCGCGGGCTGAACCGTGCCGCCGACGTGCGCCGTCAGCCCGGCTCGGCGATAAAGCCGCTGGCGGTATATGCCCCGGCGCTGGACAGGTTCGGCTATCTGCCGACCAGCTTCCTGAGCGACGTGCGCACGGACTTCGGCGGCTGGTCGCCGCGCAATGCGGGCGATAAGTATCGCGGCATAGTCACGCTAAGGCAGACGGCGGCATCGTCCATAAACGTACCCACCGTGGAGCTGCTAAGCCGCATGGGCGTGCGCGCCGGCGTAGACTTTTTGCACAGCGTGGGCATAGAGACGGACGCGCGCGACGAGGTGCTGCCGCTGGCGCTGGGCGCGATGACGTATGGCGTGTCGCCGCTTGACCTGTGCGGCGCGTATGCTGCGGTGGCGGCGGGCGGCGTGTATCGCGAGCCTTACGCCGTGCGCCGCATAGAGGATGCGTCGGGCGAGACGGTGTATGTGCGCGACCAGCCGCCGCGCCGCGTGATGAGCGAAAAGAGCGCCTACATGCTGACCAGCATGCTGCGCAGCGCCGTGGACGGAGGCACGGCATGGCGGCTGAACGGGCTGGACATGGACGTGGCCGCCAAGACCGGCACGGCTGCCATAAGCGAGCGCGAAACCGGCATAAGCGGCAATCGCGACATCTGGATGGCCGCATACACGCCCGGAATAACGCTTACGGCATGGATGGGCTTTGACCGCACCGACAATGCGCACCACATGCCCGAGAGCGCAGGCGGCTCAAATCACCCCGCGCTGCTGATACGGACGATACTGGAGAGCGATGCGGCGGCGGGCTATGCGCGCGGCGCGTTTGAGCTGCCCGAGGGACTGCGCGAGGTAATGATAGACGGCTGGGCGCTGGAGGAGATGCACTCGGTGCTGCTTGCCGGCGAGGATACGCCCGCCGACAAGCTCATGCGTGAGGTGTTCACGCCCGGCACGCTGCCCACGCGCGTATCCACGCTGTTCGACGCGCCGCTGCCTGTGTACGACCTGAGCGTGACGCGCGACGGTGCGGGTCTGCCGCGCGTGGAGTTTACCTGCCCGCAGGCCATGGCGCAGTATCGCATCTATCGCGACGCGGGCGAGGGCCGCGTGCTGATAGGCACATTGCAGGGCGAGGAAGGGCAGCGCCTTGCGCTGACCGACGTGGACGCGCCCGACGCGCAGAGCATACGCTACGACGCAGTGCCATACGCGCCCGCGCAGGATGAGGAGGGCGCGGCGGCAAGCGTGATGCTGGAGCGCTCGCTCTGGGATGAGCTGGGGCGCTGGCTGGGCGGCGGCAGGCGCGCGCAGGGAGATGCGTACGGCACCCTGCCACCCGCGCCCGAATGGACATACGCGCCTGCGGCTACGGTTGCGCCCATGACCACATACGCGCCCGGCGGGTTATATAATACAAATGATGACTTGGCAGAAGATGCGCCGGTGGGATATGACGATGGCGCGTCGGCAAGCCCGGGGGCATCGCGCGCGCTGGATGCTGATGTGCCTGACTATGGCGCGATCGGAGATACGGATGACGCCACACAGGGACAGGGCGCGTCGGCGTTTGTGTACTGATGGGCGCTACACGCATGTCCTTGCATGTGTGCGGCGAAAGGCTGTGCCGCGCCGGCGCTCGTGGGCTGATGAGCGCTACGCGAATGTCTTGGCATGTGTGCGGCGAAAGGCTGTGCCGCGCCGGCATTCGTGTACTGATGGGCGATATGTGGATGCATAGCAAACTATGTATGTCGAGCAAGGGCAGGGTA
Source organism: Candidatus Fimadaptatus sp. (assembly GCA_050946055.1). GTDB lineage: Bacteria > Bacillota > Clostridia > Christensenellales > Aristaeellaceae > Fimadaptatus. The sequence continues at coordinate 5,781 of JBMNUB010000030.1, forward strand.
TATCGGCGTTCGCGTGATGCATGATGCACGTATCGTTGCAGCCATGGATTTGCGCAGGTGCGTCAGGCGGGCGATTGAGATATGCGTGCAGAGCGCGCGCTGCGGCATGCCGCTGGCAAACTGTCATGGCGCTCAGGCGCGGGCTGCTGTGCGGCTGAGCCAGCGCCGCTTTCAAAATTAACTAGCATGCAACGGTTTCATGAAGGGGCGCGGTTGACAGCCGCGCTCCTCATTTAGTATTATGAAAGGCGTGGTATTTTGGAACTTGAGTCAAGCGGGAGGCATTTAGCTTGAAAGAGATTTGATAAAAACGATATTGGTGCAGCTGACCGCCCGCGCTATATTGCGGGCAGAGTCCGCCATACCCGAGCATGAGCATTGAAATATTGAGACGCGGCTGCGCGCTGAACGCGGCCGGGAAGGGCATGGTAATATGGAATCAATATCTTATAACTATACTGACTTGCAGAGCGCCGGCGGCTCTCCGTTCGAGCGCGAAGTCGCAAGGCGGCGCACGTTTGCGATAATCTCTCACCCCGACGCTGGCAAGACCACGCTCACCGAAAAGCTGCTGCTATACGGTGGAGCGATACGTCAGGCCGGTTCTGTCAAGGCGCGCAAGGCCGACAAGCACGCCACCAGCGACTGGATGGAGATAGAAAAGCAGCGCGGCATATCGGTTACGTCCTCCGTCATGCAGTTCGATTACGACGGCTATCGCATAAACATACTGGATACCCCCGGACATCAGGACTTCTCCGAGGACACCTACCGAACCCTTGTCGCCGCCGACAGCGCCGTCATGCTCATAGACTGCGCCAAGGGCGTCGAGGCGCAGACCATAAAGCTGTTCAAGGTCTGCCGCCTGCGCAATATACCGATATTCACATTCGTAAACAAGCTCGACCACGCGGGCCGCGATCCCTTTGACCTGATGGACGAGCTGGAAAACGTGCTGGGCATACGCGCCTGCGCCGTGGATTGGCCCATAGGCACTAACGGCGACTTCAAGGGCGTGTACCACAGGGACACCCGCATGGTCGAGCTGTATTCGGGCGGCAATCACGGCCAGAGCAAGGTAAGCGTAACCGAGATAGCGATAGACGATCCCTCGCTGCCCAGCGTCATAGGCCAGTCCTATTACGATCAGCTCATGGACGAGATAGAGCTGCTCGAAGGCGCGGGCGATGACTTCGACATAAAGCGCATAACCAGGGGCGAGCTTACGCCAATGTTCTTTGGCAGCGCCATAAACAACTTCGGCGTGGAGCCCTTCCTCAAGCGCTTTTTGCGCTTTACCTTCCCGCCCAGCCCGCGCATGGCCGACGAGGGCGAGATAGATCCGCTCAGCGACCAGTTCACCGGCTTCGTATTCAAGATACAGGCCAACATGAACCCGGCGCACCGCGACAGGCTGGCCTTCATGCGCGTATGCTCCGGCACTTTCACCAAGGGCATGGAGGTATGGCACTCGGGTCAGGACAAGCAGATAAAGCTGACCCAGCCGCAGCAGTTCATGGCGCAGGAGCATGAGACGGTCGAAAAGGCCTATCCCGGCGACATAATCGGCCTGTTCGATCCGGGCATATTCCGCTTGGGCGATACGCTGGCGACGGGCAAGCATGTACACTTTGCGGGCATACCGCTGTTTGCCCCGGAGCACTTCGCGCGCGTGGCCGCCATGGACTCTATGAAGCGCAAGCAGTTCGTAAAGGGCATAACCCAGCTCTCGCAGGAGGGCGCCATACAGACCTTCAAGCGCGCCGACATAGGCCGCGAGGAGATAATAGTGGGTGTCGTGGGCGTGCTTCAGTTCGAAGTGCTTGAGCATCGCCTAAAGCACGAGTACGGCGTGGACATACGCATGGAGCAGCTGTCCTTCCGCTGCGTGCGCTGGGTAAACGAGTGTCCGCAGGGCATAGACCGGCTGCGCCTGACCTCGACCACGCGCCGCGCGCTGGACAGGGTGGGTCGCGACGTGCTGCTGTTCGAGAACGACTGGTCGGTGCAGTGGGCGCTGGACAACAACGAGGGTCTGGCGCTGGCAGAGACCGCCGACCGCGGCACTGCCGACGACATGGAATGATGAACTTAGGCGCGGATGCGCCGAACGGCAGGGTGCCTATGCTTAATACGCACCCTGCGCATATATGAACAAATACATTCTGCTGAAGATATGAAAGGGGTCCTTGAAATTGATGATTACCCGCGATGATCTGCGTAACATCGCCATAATAGCTCACGTCGATCACGGCAAGACCACGCTGGTCGATAAGATGCTCAAGCAGGCGGGCGTGTTCCGCGACAATCAGCAGGTGGCCGATCGCGTTATGGACTCAAATGACCTTGAGCGCGAGCGCGGGATCACCATACTGTCCAAGAACACCGCCGTACAATACAAGGACGTTAAGATAAACATAGTCGATACCCCCGGCCACGCCGACTTCTCGGGCGAGGTCGAGCGCGTGCTGAAGATGGTGGGCGGCGTGCTGCTGCTGGTGGACTCGTTTGAAGGCCCGATGCCTCAGACGCGCTTTGTACTCAAGAAGGCGCTGGAGCTGGAGCTGCCGGTCATAATAGTGGTGAACAAGATAGACCGACCCGATGCCCGCCCCGACGAGGTGGTGGACGAGACGCGCATGCTGCTGCTGGAGCTGGATGCCACCGACGAGCAGTTCAACAGCCCCGTCATATTCGCCTCCGGCCGCGACGGCACGGCCACTACCGACTGGCACACCCCCGGCACCGACATGAAGCCGCTGTTTGACTGCATACTGGAGCATGTACCCGGCCCCAAGGGCGATCCCGACGAGCCGCTGCAGATGCTGGTGTCCTCGATAGACTACAACGACTACGTGGGCCGCATAGGCATAGGCCGCATAGAGCGCGGCTCCATACGCGCCGGTCAGATGGCCGTGCGCTGCCACCACGACGAGCAGCAGGTGAGCGCGCCCACCCGTCTGGGCGGCCTGTTCGAGTTCGACGGGCTCAGGCGCGTGGACTGTGCCGAGGCGAAGGTGGGCGACATAGTGGCCGTGCGCGGCTTTGACGACATAGCCATAGGCGACACGCTCTGCGATGTGGAGTGCCCCGAGCCGCTGCCCTTCGTCAAGATAGAGGACCCCACCGTGACCATGACCTTCTCGGTCAACAACTCGCCCATGGCGGGCCGCGAGGGTCAGTTCGTGACCAGCCGCCACCTGCGCGCGCGCCTGTTTAAGGAGATGCAGACCGACGTGTCGCTGCGCGTGGAGGACACCGAGACCACCGAGGCATTCAAGGTATCGGGCAGGGGCGAGCTGCACCTGTCGATACTGATAGAGAACATGCGCCGTCAGGGCTACGAGTTCCAGGTGTCCAAGCCCACGGTCATATTCAAGGAGGAGAACGGCCAGCGCATGGAGCCCATGGAGATGCTGGTCTGCGACGTGCCCAGCGAGTACGTGGGCAACGTAATAGAGAAGATAGGCAGAAGGCGCGGCACGCTCATGAACATGTCGGGCGGCGACCGCCAGAGGCTGGAGTTCTCTATACCTTCGCGCGGACTGTTCGGCTATCGCTCCGAGTTCATGACCGATACGCGCGGCGAGGGCGTTATGAACGCCATATTCGACGGCTATGCGCCCTATCGCGGCGACATACCCACGCGCGTGTCCGGCTCGCTGGTCGCCTTTGAGAGCGGCGAGACCACCAGCTACGCCCTGTTCTACATACAGGATCGCGGCGAGCTGTTCATAGGCCCGGGCGTACAGGTGTATTCGGGCATGATAGTGGGCCGCTCCTCGCGCCCCGGCGACATAGACGTCAACGTGTGCAAGAAGAAGCACCTGACCTCGATACGAAACGCCGCCGGTGCTGAAGAAGCGCTCAAGATAACCAATCTGCGCGAGCTGACGCTTGAGGAGGCCATGGAGTTCATCGCCGACGATGAGCTGGTCGAGATAACCCCCAGGTCCTTCCGCATGCGCAAGCGCGAGCTGTCCGCGGCCAACCGCAAGAAGATGCTGGCGCACAAGGACGACAACAACTGATAAGTGCGGCCATGAGCCGCCGGGCGCTGCCTGCAGGAGTATCTGCGAGCGGCGCCCGCTTGTTATGATATGGGCGCAAGACCGCCGCCGCGTGGATAGGCTATATCCATCGCGGCGGCGGTCTTGCGTTATGCCATATGGGTGAAACTTACGATTACGGTTTGCTGTCCGGCTGCTTTAGCGCCCTCCACTCGTCCTCCAGAATCGACATCAATATGTCATCGGCATATCCGTCGCCATCCTTGATGGCATCCCGCAATACGCCCTCTCTTTTGAAGCCCGCCTTCAGATATGCCCTTTCAGCCCGGACATTAAATGAATACACATCCAGTTCCAGACGATGCAGCTTTAGCGCTTCAAAGGCAAAGTCGCGGGTAATCTCCGTTGCCCATGTGCCTATGCCTTTCGATCTTTCGGCATTGCGATATAGGCAAATGCGGAAATTGGCGCACCGCAAGTCCCAATCGATTTCGTTTAGCACGCTTTCGCCAACGATATCCCCATCGGGCGAGACAATCAGAAAGAAATACCTGTCAGCATCGGCAATGGATTTTAGGAAAAAGGATTCAACTTCTTCTCTTGTGAATGATGCCTTGCAGCCGGCCAGCCGCGCCAACTCCGCATCCAGCGGGCAATAGTTCTCATAGTAGCCAGCCCAATCCTCTGCCTAGGCGGGCCGCATTATAAAGCCGTCCTTTTTGCCGATAACACCGATGTTCATAAGCTTTTACCTCCATGACCGGAAATGGAAATGACAGCGCTGACGCTCTGCGGCAATTTGCGCCATGAATTGCAGATTGGAAAGCGGTTTGAATATTGCCGCGCATAAGCTGCCCTGTATGCGCCCGCATGTTGAGCGGCAATCCCGCGCTGCATGCAGCCTGCGCCAGAGCGCCGCACTGAGCGTGCCTGAGCAGGGGTCAATCAAATCTTCCTTATCGGGAAATACATATAGCCGATTCCCGTTGCCGGGTCGGTGTAGTCGTGAACCGCACCGGCGAGCGTCATGCCTTCCGCCTTCATTTGGGCAAGGGTTTCTTCAAACGCTCCCGCATGGCTTTCTGCGACTATGTACTCATAGCCCGGTATTTCCCACTTTGTCCAGCCATTAGGCGCTTGGGCATCATCCACGCATTCCACTCCTGCCAGATACAGCCCCACGCTAAAGCCATCCTCCCAAGGCTTAAACGAGCGTGAGAGGTCGGACATTGCGCCCCATATGCCCGCAAGGTTGCCGCTTGCATCTCGCTTTGCCAGATGGGCAACCTCGCCAAAATGGCCGTTTGCGTCGTCCCACAGTCTCTGAATAAACCCTTCGCCGTCCGATGTCCGGCCCTGCTTTCCGATTACGGCAAATGCGCGCTTTATTACCTTTGTCATATTGCACCTCATAAAATCTGGATTTGGGATATTGGGCTATATCAAATGCACTGTCACAGCTTTCTTATAGGATGCCTGATTACGGTTTTCCAATTTTCCGGAGCGGCCCTTCTTGCGTCGGACAGGTATATCTCATGGTGCAGTCTGTCCCTGCTAAAGTCACTTGCATATCCGTTCTGTTCCAAATATGCATCCATTATGGCGACGGTTGCAGGTTCGTTGTCAAACGCTCCTACATGCATGATCTGAACGCATAGACCCTCGTCGAGTGTGAGATATTCCGCCGATGAGCAGTCGAGCTTTTTCTTCTTTTCCGCTGCCTTTACCGCCCAGTCAAAATCCCCTTGGGACACAAAGTCGGGCAGGCGAATAACCGCAATCCAGTTGAATGCTGATTTGTTGGCATAATCCACGCCATCCACATCATCCTGCCACCAGAATCCCTCCAGCGGCGGAACTACGTACTCAAAGAAACCGGCAATCTCATGGCCTGCCTTGCGGCTCATCTTGAGCGCATATGCAACGGCGTACAGTACGCCGATGGCTTGCTGATACGCGCCGCCTGCCTCGTTGGGATCGCCTTGACCTCTGACCGCGATATAGTTGGCCTTGGGGACGGTTATAATCATGGGCTTGCTGCTGGGCATGTATAACTCTTTGAATTCCTTCTTAAAATCAAAGGACATAATTACCTCCTTGAAGCGCATGTCTGCATGTGCATAAATGAAGTGCGCGCGATGTACAGCGGTGGCGCTCTATGATTATATCACCCGCAATGCAAAATCACAATCCGTTTTCTAAGGTGCGGCTATCGATGCACGCAACCATACACGCCGGTATGCTGTCATCAGCTGTGAACCGGCTCTTGCCGTGCAGACCTTACAGTTCATGCGCAAAGGCATGCGTTCCCGATGATTGCAATGGAAACGCATGCCTTTGCCCGTCGCAGGACGAATGCGTGAATGGCCGGGTGTGGCGTGGGTATCCCGCGCGAATGGTCGGGCGCAGCTTGGGTATGCCACATGAACAGTCAAGTGCACCTTGGGTATCCAGCATGAACGGTCAGGCGCGGCTTGAGTATGTCGCGCAAACGGTCGGACGCACCTTGGGTATCCTGCGCGAACGGTCAGGCGCACGTTGGATGTCCTGCTCGAACGGTCAAGCGCACCTTGAGTATCCTGCGCGAAAGTTCAAACTCAGCTCTGTTGTCTCGCGCACGTCCAGACGCATCGCGGGGAAGCAAACAATCCGCAGCACAAGCGCATCCAAACGCGGTAAGGTGCGAGGCATTGTGAATCACGCTCTGCGCGGCATCACAGCATCAGCGTCAGCGCTATGCTAAGCCCCACGCCCGGCACGCCCAGCAGTCCCGCCAGCATCAGCGTCAGCGGGTTCACGGCCACGGCAAAGCCCGTCAGCCCCGAAAACAGATTGATTATCCACATAAGCAGCGCGCCCACCAGCGAGTTGAGCGCCAGCCGCCACAGCCAGCGCCCCGGCACGAGCAGCAGCTTGCCCAGCATGTACAGTATCACCAGCCCCAGTCCGTAGGCGAGCAGCAGTTCCCATGGTATGAGCATAAAAATACCCCCAGTCGCTGCAATATATGAAGCGGCTGAGGGGAATATGCGCCCGATGAGCATGGGAAAAAGCGCGGCGGAGTTTTTGCTTTGAGCCTGTGGACAGACTGCATAAAATTGCGGCGGCGCACAGCGGCGGCAGATTCGCTTTCCGAAAAGCATTCCGCAGTCGATTTGCGGCATTGCCGCCGGTATCATCATAGCTCCAACCGGCAAAAGCAAAAGGCGAGTTGCTGGTAGACAGGTCCGGTCTCTAGAAAGCCGTCCACAGCCTATTGACGCAACATCGCCTTTTGCTGATATCATTATATCACAATGTAGAGAAACTGTCAACATAATCTAAATGCGCGGGTTTACAAGCCCTTAGAACGGGCGACACCGACTGCTGTACAGCGAGGCAGGCGCATGGCGCTGCGTCCATGTCATCCGCGCGTGTGATTGCAAGCCATAGCCGCTTGCCCTGATGCCGGCATAGTGCCAAATTCTGCCGAAGCGGGGCAATAAGCACGCGCGCCTGCGCCCTTCCGCAGCATGCTCACGCGCCCAGGGCCGCGCGCGCGTTGGCTTGGAGCGCGGCCAGATATTCCTCGAACGTGGGCGCGTTGAGCGTCATCAGCGTGGATACCTGCCGCACGGAATGGCCTGCCTGCTCAAGCGCCTGCCTGAGCGCGGCGGGCGCTTGCCGCTCTATCAGCACGGCGCTTACGTCAGATGCATTCAGGCGCGCAAGCAGCTCGTCGAGGTCGGCGTGCGTTACGTCGGAAGCTGGCTCGCGCGGATACACATATGTCCAGCTCATGCCCAGCTCCTCCAGCATGTAGGGTGCGCCCTCCGTCAGCACGGCTATGCGCTCATCCGGCGCGGCGTTGGGCCGGACTTCGGCCAGCGCCCGGTCCAGCTGTGCGCGCATGCGGGCGGCGTTCTGGGCGAACTCGTCCGCGTGTGCGGGATACAGCGCCTGCATGGATTCGCACAGCGCGTCCAGCGCATCACGCATGCCGCCAAAGCTCAGGTAGGAGTGCGGATCGATGCCCGAAAAGTGGCCGTACTGATCGTAGTCAGCAAGCTCCTCGTCCAGCGCCGCAAAGTCGCGCGCATCGTCCTCCAGCGTTATCACGGCGGGGCCTGTCTGGGCGCTGGTCAGCGTGCCGGAGTAGCTCTCCAGCCCTTGCCCCCATATGATGCATAGCTGCGAGGTGCTGAGCTGCACCATGTCCCAGTCGGACAGCTCATACAGCCGCGCACAGTCCAGCTGCGGCTGAGTGAGCTGGCGCAGATCGAAGCCGTCCACGCCGCGCAGCAGCCCCTCGGCCAGCGCATAGACCGGCGCGACCGAGGCATACACGCGCTGGACATCGCTGGAGGGGGAGGAATCTGTGTTCGCGGCGCTTGCGGAGGGTGAAGCGTCGTCGCTTGCATCGGGTAGGGCGGCGCCTCCCGCGGTGGCCGTGTTGCCCAGCACGTTGCTGCTTCCCGCGCTGTCTGTTGGCGCAGCGTTATCATAGTTACCGTTATCTGCATCTGGCAAAGCATCATCGCTCGCGGTGGCCGCATCGACCGACGAACTGCTGCCCGCTGGCGCAGCGTTATCATCGCTACCGTCATCCGCATCGGGCAAAGCATCGCCGTTCGTCATGTCCGCAGCCGGCGCGGCATCGGCGCGCGCATGGGCATGAAGGTCAAAGCCGGGCGCGCTGCCATAACATGACAGCGCCATAAGTGCCAGCGCCGCCGAAATCAGCGCGGCGCGCAAAAGTTTGTTGTTCAAGGGCATGCTCCTTTTGACTATATCAGGTGCGCCGTGCATTGTGCGTTGAACGCTTGGCCGCGCGGCGCTGCCTGTCAATGAAGTATACACCTTTAGTGTAAAGGGAAGGTAAAAGAAGCGCGGCGCGGGCGCGGGCATATTGCAAAATTTGCGCGGGCGGGGTATAATAGCCAGTATAATAAAACCTGAGATGGAAAAAGCAATCTGCATAGGCGCATCTCAAGCGAGTCGGCGGCGGTGGGAGGCCGATGGATGGGCGCGGAGAGCATGGTTTCCGGAGGGCCGCTCTGAAAGCGCAAGCGAGTATGGGCGGACGGTGGCTCACCGTTATTGGGGCGGGAAGGCATGGCCTTTCGCAGAGATGGCGCACTTGCGCCGAATAAGGGTGGCACCGCAGCTGATCTGTCCCTTGATGGGCGGGTCGCTTATTTTTTGCAATTTTTTGGGGAGGATGTACACTATGGAAAATCAAGCGGCTAAGCGCAAGGTAATATTCAGCGGCATACAGCCTACGGGCAACATAACTCTGGGCAACTACATAGGCGCGCTGCGCAACTGGAAGCTGCTGGAGGACGATTACGACTGCCTGTACAGCGTGGTCGATCTGCACTCGATAACCGTGCGTCAGGACCCTGCGCAGCTGCGCCGCCACTGCCTGGAGGTGGCGTCCATACTGCTGGCGCTGGGCCTTGACCCGGAAAAGAGCATCATATACTGCCAGAGCCATGTGCCGGCGCACTGCCAGCTGGCATGGGTGCTGAACTGCTTCACCTACATGGGCGAGCTGAGCCGCATGACTCAGTTCAAGGACAAGTCCGCCAAGCATGCCGACAACATAAACGCCGGTCTGTTTGACTATCCCGTGCTTATGGCGGCTGACATACTGCTGTATCAGGCCGACCTCGTGCCGGTGGGCGTGGATCAGAGGCAGCATCTGGAGCTGGCGCGCGATATCGCCATACGCTTCAACAACCTGTACTCGCCGACCTTCACCGTGCCGGAGGGATACATACCCAAGATGGGCGCCAAGATAATGAGCCTGCAGGATCCCGCCAGCAAGATGAGCAAGTCCGATCCCGAGGAAACCTACATAGCCATACTGGACGAGCCGGACGTGATACGCCGCAAGCTGCGCCGCGCCGTTACCGACTCGCTGGGTCAGATACACTACGACCCCGAAAACCAGCCCGGCGTGTCCAATCTGCTGACCATATACAGCGTGCTAAAGAACGTGAGCATAGAGCAGGCCGAGCGCGACTTCGAGGGCAAGGGCTACGGCGACCTCAAGAACGGCGTTGCCGACGTTGTGGTCGACGCTCTCAGCCCGCTGCAGGCCGAGTATCGCCGCATACTGGCCGATAAGGCGTATCTGGAGAAGGTGCTGTCCGGCGGTGCCGAGCGCGCCGCCCGCATAGCGCAAAGGACGCTGGACAAGGTGTACCGCAAGGTGGGCCTTGCGCCGCGCAAGCTGTGATGGCATGAGAGATGAGCCGGTCTTGCGCTGCTGCAAGACCGGCATTGCGTTGTGCAGTATGGGCTAGGCGGATTGCCGCTGGGTTGCGCATAGCTGTGCATGGCGTATTGGCGCTGAGCAGCCTGCATTGCTGCTCGGTGGATTGTCGCTGAGCAGCCTGCGCGGCTGCTGGCGGATTGCCGCTGAGCAGCCTGCGCGGCTGCTGGTGGATTGGCGCTGAGCAGTCTGCGTAGCTGCTGGCGGATTGGCGCTGAGCTGCATGCATGGCTGAAATGGTACTGGTTGTATAAGTTGGCATAGGCTTGCGCATAATGTACGCGCATGATTGCGGCAGCGGAGTATTGTGATATGCTCAGCTTAACGCGGTTAATGCTTGGATTGCCGCAAGCATGTATCGGCTTTTGCAATGCCTGAGGGCCTGCGACAAATGGCGATGCTTGAGCAACTCGGCTTATGGAGAATGTGCCTGATAGATTGCGACAGATGGCGCTTTGCCTGCATACCCTGCCAGACGGCGCATTTAAGCCCTGCACATGCCGGGCATTTGCGCGATTGTTTACATATGAATGCCGCACGGCTCACAGTTCCGCCGCGCATATGGGGTATAATGCAGACGGAGGTGGCCGATGAAGCGATTGTTTACCAGGCGAAGGCTGGCCGCGCTGATGGTGCTGGCGGCAATGCTGCTTGCGGGAGCGGCGGCGTTCGCCGTATATCTGTTCGGGCATTCGGGCTGGAGCGCAGCCGCGCCCGCCCATGACAGGCATGCGGGCGACGCGCGCTATGAGCTGGACATAACGCCATACTACGATGAGGGCGCGCTGCTGGTGCGCCAGAGCGTGTACTTTACAAACGGCGATACCGGGCTGGACAGGCTGGTGTTCAGCCTGCCGCTCAACGCATACCGCCGCTCGACCACTGCGCCGCTGGATGCGGATGCGTACAACGCGGCGTTTGAGCAGGGCTATGCGCCCGGCGGCATTGAGTTCACCTCGCTCACGCTGGACGGCAATGAGGTGGAATGGGGCGTGTCCGGCACGCGCGAGGCGCTGCTGACGCTGCTGTGCGACATTGCGCCCGGTCAGAGCGTGCGCGTGGATATGGAATACCATGCGCTGCTGCCCGAGTTCAGCGGCGCGGGCGGGTTTGACGACGCTGAGTGGCGCATGAGCGGCTTTTGCCCGCTGCTGGGACGTGTGCAGGATGGTACATGGACGGCGTATGCGCCCGCGTATGTGGGTCAATACCTGTATGCGTCGGTCAGCGACTTCGACATAACGCTGCATGCGATAAGCGACTGCTCGGTCATGACCGGCGGCAGCGCCGTGGCCGGCGAGTCGGAGGGCGGCTGGAACACGTGGCGCATACAGCTGTGCGACGCGCGCAGCCCGGCGATAGTCATGCGGCGGGGCGGGCATGTGTATCAGCGCGACGCAGGCGGCGTGAGCCTGCGCGTGTATTCGCGCGACAGGTTGCAGGCGCGGCGCATGCTGGACGAGGCCGCGAGCATGCTGGATGCGCTGAACGGGTTGTACGAGTATCCGTATCCCGCGCTGGACATAGTGCTGGGCGAATACGAAGGGCAGGACGCGAGCGAAGCGGGGCTGATACTGGCCGACACGCGAGCGCCCGATCTGTCCGCGAGGGTTTGCTATCTGATGGCGCGGCAGATATGGGGCGGCATAGTGGGCTGCGATCCCATGGAGGAGCCTTGGCTGAGCGAGGCGCTGGCGCAGTACAGCGCGCTGCGCGCCGCCCAAGGCGCGGGGCTGAGCTGCTATGCTGCCATGCGGCGCGACATAGACGCAGCGCTGGGCATAACCATGCCGGGCGGGCTGAACGTGGAGTCACAGGCTTCGGCGTTTAACTCGCAAAACGACTATGACAATGTGCTGCGCTATCGGGGCGCGGCGGTGCTGGAGCTGCTGAATGAGGCATCGGAGGGCGCGCTGGACGAGGCGCTGCGCCTGATGGCGGGCGAGCATGCGTATGGCTTCATAACGCGCGAGTCGCTGCTGGATGCGCTTAATCAGGCGGATGGCGGCAACTGGAGCGCATGGCTGGCCGAGACGCTTCAGGGCATGGGGCGCGCGGGCTGAAGCACATTACAGGGACAAATACATATGACAGGAGATACATATGGCGGGACATGAGATAGTGCTGTTCATAACGCTGGGGTTCATGCTGCTGTGCTTTGGCGCATGGCTCTGGCAGTCCATAGTCAAGCGGCGCAAGCTTGAGGACGAGATAGAGGACAAGAAGGAAGACGCAAACGGCGAGAGCGATGCGGACAGGCATGCTTGAGCGCGCAGAGCTGTGCGGGTAAGCTGCTTTTGAGCGACGCGGCGCGTTCCCTGAATGGGGAATGCGCCGCGTTTGTTTTGACATGTGCTTTTGACATGCGCATGTGCTTGCGTGAATGGAAAGCCGAACATGGATGTGCAATACACTGCACTGCTGTAGGCATGTGATTTGGGCGCATACGCAAATAAAACGAACATATATTCGCATAATGCCTTGACAAGCGCCGGATAAAGTGGTATAATATATGCAATGAGTTGCACTAAGTGACGGACGGAGGTTTTGATACAGCCCTGTCCGCTGCATTTTGCAGGCCATATGCAATACGTTGCATATAAGGCTTGACTGAACTGCGGGAAAGGAGGAAAGCATTGACGGCTGTTATGTGCATGCTGGATACCGATGGGGAAAGCCGAATGGCGGATGACACAAACGGGATGCCGGACGCATCCGACCGCGCGAGGGACGAGGTCAAACATATGCACAGCGCAGAAGCGCGCGGCATTTCGCAGGTCGGCGCGCATGCGGCACGCGCGCCTAACGGATTGCGTGCGACACATAGGCCGGGCGCGGAGAGCGCAGAGCTTGACGAGAACATCGCGGATACACCTGACTTTGGCGCGGATGGCCTGTGGACGCTGGCTGCGGCCAACAAGCGCGAGCGTGGCGCGCTCAGCGGCCTGCCCTGCGACGCGCGCGGATTGCTGCTCTATCAGATACGCCTGATATCGCTGCGCGAGGCGCGAGCCATGCAGGATATGCGCGCGCTGGATATGCGGCGCGGGGATGTGCTGGAGGAATGCGTTCACAAGACCGCCTGCGTGTCGGGCAAGGCCGGTGCGGACAGCAGTCAGGATACCGACGAAGTCACCACCAGACGCCGCGCCATATTCGACGCCAGGCAGGATATACAGTCGCTGCTCACGCGGCTGGGCGAGCAGAAGCTCAAGGCGCTGGAGATGCTGGGCGGGCTTGAGGAGCGCGGCGGCAACGACATGAGCGCAGCCGCGCCCTGCATAGTCATACCCGACAATGGCCGCGCGCGCATCGGGGAAGGGGGCGGCGGTCATGGCGAATGAAGCCGCACGCAGTACAGGCAGGCTGGCACGCAGCGCGGATGAAGCTGCGTGCATAGCGCCGCAGCCCGGCCCGCAGAGCGACTTCCTGTCCTCGGATGCCGATATAGTGATATACGGCGGTGCGGCGGGCGGCGGCAAGACATATGCGCTGCTGCTGGAGGCGCTGCGCAATGTGGACGTGCCGGGGTTTGGCGCGGTGATATTCCGCAGGAACGCCAATCAGGTGCTGGCGCAGGGCGGGCTGTGGGACACCTCGCGGGACATATACTCAGGGCTGGGGCGCATGCGCCTTACGCCCACGCCGCGCTGGGAGTTTCCCTCGGGCGCGCGCATATCGTTTGCCTGTCTGGAGGACGAGGCGGCGGTGCTAAAGTGGCAGGGTAGCCAGATAGCGCTGATATGCTTCGACGAGCTAACCCACTTCAGCCGCGCGCAGTTCTTCTACATGCTCAGCCGCAATCGCTCCACCTGCGGCGTGCGCCCATACGTGCGCGCCACCTGCAACCCGGACAGCGAGAGCTGGGTGGCGAGCCTGATAAGCTGGTGGATAGACGGCGGCACGGGCTATCCCATACCCGAACGCTCGGGCCGCAAGCGCTATATGCTGCGCGAGGGCGACGAGCTTTGCTGGGCGGATTCCGCAGACGAACTGCGCGCGAGGTTTGCCGGCACGCCATATGCCGATATACAGCCCAAGAGCGTGGCCTTCATAGCGGCAACGCTCAGCGACAACCGCATACTGATGGAGCGCGATCCCGGCTATATGGCCAATCTCATGGCGCTGCCCACTGTGGAGCGCGAGCGGCTGCTGGGCGGCAACTGGAAGATACGCCCGGCGGCGGGCGCATACTTTGGCAGGGCGCGCGTTAACATGCTGGAGCGCGCGCCCGACGATGTGCTGCACTGCGTGCGCGCGTGGGATCTGGCGGCGGGCGAGGAGCGCGCGGGAAGCGGCGCGGCATACACGGCGGGCGTGCTGTTGGGCTTGCGCAAGGGCGGCAGGTACGCGGTGCTGGACGTGATAAACCGGCGCATGAGCGCGGGCGATGTGCGTGCCTGCATAGCGGCCACCGCCGCCGCCGATCGGGCGCGCTGGCACAATGTGCGCATACGCATGAATCAGGACCCCGGTCAGGCGGGAAAGGATCAGGCCGAGCAGTATCTCAAGCTGCTGAGCGGATATCCGGTGAGTATAGTGCGCGAATCGGGCTCCAAGACCGCGCGTGCCGAGCCGTTCTCCGCGCAGTGGCAGGGATTGGCAGGCTCGGAGAAGGGCAATGTGGACATAGTGGCGGGCGAGTGGAACGAGGCGTATCTGGCGCAGCTGGAGAGCTTTCCCGACTCGCGCTACAAGGACATGGTGGATGCAAGCGCTACGGCGTTTAACGAATTGGCGGGAGCCAAACAGCCCCTGCCGCTGGGCGGTTTGGTGCTGAATGCGGCGTCGCGCTGGCGCACATAGGCGGTAGGCTTATGGCGACGGCAGGCGTTGATTAACGCGCGAAACTGTTCCTGTGCTGGCGTGTGCGGGCGTGAAACTGTATCATACATACGCAGCGAGTTGCATGCAAGTCAACGCAGCGGTGCGAATGGACGCGGCTGCGCGGCAATGGACCAATCTGACATGCATATGCAAAATATTACACGTAATGTATTGCATATCAACTAAAACCCGCTGAGACGGGCATTCTATCCACATGAGCCGAACAGCGGCACTCGATGGGCAATTCGACAAGTCATTTCTGGATTATTTCCTGTGGATAGTCAATATCGGAACAATATCAGGCATACTCTGCACATTTAATCAAGCGCATGGCGGCGCATTCACAATCATATCCTGGGTTAACCATATCACAAGGGCGCAATTAATTGCATATAGCGCATAGGCATCGCGAAAGGTGGTAAGGCACATGGGCATAAAGGACGGAGGCAGCGTGCTGGCGCAGCGCGGGCGCGTGGGTCAGCGACGGTATGGCGGGCGCTTCTTCGAGGAGTTCCTGCCCGCACTCAACGGGCGGCAGGGCATAGAGATGTACAAGCAGATGGCCGAGAACGATTCGGTTATAGGCGCGATACTGTTCGCGGTGGAGATGCTGGTGCGTCAGGTCAGGTTCGACGTAGAACCCTGTTCGGACGATGCGCGCGACATGGCGGCGGCGCGCTTTGTCGAGCAGTGCATGCACGACATGAGCGCGTCGTGGCAGGATGTGCTGAGCGAAATGCTGTCGTTTCTGACCTTCGGGTTCAGCTTTCACGAGATAGTGTACAAGCGCCGCATGGGTCGGGGGCGCGGCAGCGATTCCAGCCGCTACGACGATGGGCTGATAGGCTGGAAGGACTTTGCCATTCGCGCGCAGGACAGCCTGCTGCGCTGGGAGTACGACGAGGGCGACGAGCTGCTGGGCATGGTTCAGGCCGCGCCGCCCGACTATCAGGAGCGCTTCATACCCATGGACAAGGCGCTGCTGCTGCGTACCAAGTCGCGCAAGGCCAATCCCGAGGGCGTGTCGATACTGCGCAGCTGCTATCGCGACTACTTCTTCAAGAAGAACCTGCAGGAGATAGAGGGCATAGGCGCGGAGCGCGGCGCGGTGGGCATGCCGGTGCTGACGCCGCCCGAGGGCGTAAACATATGGGAGGACGACCCCGACTGCCGCGCGCTGCTGGCTCAGGCCGAGTCGCTGGTGCGCAACATACGCCGCGACAATGTGGACGGAGTGGTCATACCATACGGCTGGAAGCTGGAGATGCTGGGCGGCAGCGGCAAGGGTGCCGATCTGGGCGCGATGATAGAGCGCTATGATCGCCGCATCGCCATGTCGGTGCTGGCCGACTTCATAATGCTGGGCTCAAACGCCGCGGGCAGCTATGCGCTGTCCTCCGACAAGACCGAGCTGTTCTCGCTGGCGCTGGGGACTTATCTGGACATCATCTGCGATGCGTTCAACTCGCAGGCCATACCGCGCCTGTTCGACATAAACCGCCGCGCGTTCAGCGACTTGCGCGAGCTTCCACGGCTCAGGCATGGCGACATAGAGAAGCCCGACCTAAACAAGCTGGGCGGCTTCATAGAGCGCATGGCCGGTATAGGCTTAATAGTGCCGGACGCGCGCACCGAGAAGTACGTGCGCCGTCTGGCTGAGCTGCCTGAGCGCGACGAAGGGAGGTGAATGCGGGCTGCGCTCAGTACAGGCGGGAATGCTTGCATAGGCGCATTAAGGCGGAGGCGAACGGCGGTAAGCGCGGGATGCAGCACGCAATCGGGAACGGGCGCTACGCCAAAGTCCGTTTGGCAGATGCATGGGACGCGCATAAAGCGGGTTGGATGCGGCCGATGGCCGGTCGCGCGGTACAGGGGAAGGCGCTTGGGCGCATGCCGCGAAGGGAGGTGAAGCAAGTGTACTTTAGCATAGCCAAGACTGGCGGGGATGAGCACATGGTGTTCGGCTGGGCATGGGTGGCGCACACGCCTCAGGGCGGCGCGGTAGTGGACAGCCAGGGCGACGCCATAGAGCCGCAGGAGCTGGAGCGCGCGGCGTATCGCCATGTGCTGGAGTTTCGCAGCGCGGGCGAGGGTCATGATCCCGGCCTGCGCGGCGTGGGCGTGCTGATAGAGTCGGTGGTGTTTACACCGGAGAAGCGCGCCGCCATGGGCATAGGTCAGGCCGCGCCCGACGGCTGGTGGGTGGGTTACCTCATCCGTGACGAAGCCACTTGGGAGCGCATAGTCAGCGGCGAATACGCCATGTTCTCGATAGAGGGCGAGGCGTATCGCGAGGAAGGCGCGGGCGCATAGCCTGCGTGCAGAGCAAAAGGAGGGAATACATTGCCCAATCTACTTAAGAAACTCAGGATATCCAGCGTGGATTTGTGCAGGCGCGGCGCGAATCCGCTGGCGCGCATAGCCATGAGCAAGTCCGGTGCGGGCGCTGACTGGCGCGCGCGGCTGGAGGCGCTGCTGGACGGCGACGTGGACGAAGCACAGGCGATGCGCGAGCTGAAGCTGATAGTGGCCGGCATGGCGGGCGGACAGGGCGAACATGCGCCGGACAGCGGACACATCGGCGGCACGCCCGCGCGCGGTCAAGCCATGGGGGCAGAAGGCGATGCATGTGGCCGGGCCGTTTCGGACGATGGCGCAGAGGGTCAGGCGGGCAGCGGGTCGTATGCGCCGAGCGCTGATGCGCAAGCTGCTTCCGCGCTGGAAACCGCCGGTGAAGCGAATGGCGGTGCTGGTTCGGCGAAGGCGGATGCGCTCAGGCTGTTGGCGCACGAGCGCGCATTGGCCACTGCCCGCAGATACGAGGCGCTGGGCATGGACACGAATGCGCTGGCGCAGCGCCTGGAGAATCTGCGCGCACTGGACGAGGCAGCCTGCGATGATTACGAGGCGCTGCTGGATGAACTCGCGGAGGCAAGGCGCGTGGCCCCGCTGATGAAGGAGTACGGTTCGGCACGCAGCGCGGGCAATGTGCTGGAAAGGCGCGTCGCCGAGATGATGCGCGCGCAGCCCGGCATATCGCGCGCCGAGGCAGTGGTGCGCGCGTATCAGGCATATCCGGACATGCCGGAAGTGCTGTGACCATGGTCGGACTATCCCGGCGCTATGCCGGGCGCTAACACATGACAGGGAGGCATGAGCATGAATTACTTTGGAGATTCCATAAACACCTCTGCAACGGTTGCCGAGCACGCGGGTGCGAACATAGAGTCGGGCGCGGGCATAGCCGTAAAGTACGACGGCAATGGCGACGTGATCGCATGCTCCACGGCGGGTGAGGCGGCGCTGGGCGTGCTTATAGCCCAGACCGGCAGCGCGGCCAAGGGCGATGCAGTTTGCGTGCAGATAAAGGACGTGGCGCTGTGGAAGAGCGGCGCGGCCTTTGCCAAGGGCGCGCTGCTTGCGAGCGACGCCAAGGGCTGCGCGGTCACGGCGGGCGCGGGCAACTTCATAATGGGCATGGCGCTGGGCGCGAGCGGCGCAGCCGGTCAGCTCGTTCCCGTGCAGCTTGCCAAGTGTGGCTACAAGGCATAAGGCGCATGAGCTTGCGCATGGCGCGCATGGCAGGCGCTAATGAGCATGCCAAGTGCGTTTACAGGGAATAAGGCGCATGAGCTTGCGCATGGCGCGCACGGCAGGCGCTAATGATTATGCCAAATGCGGTTACAGGGCGTAATCATGCCTGCGTGACGCAATTCGTTGCATGCTTGCGGCTTGCCGGGCGCGATCCGATGCGCGTGAAAGACGGTTATCATGACGAATACTCGGGCGCATTCGCCCGACATTAGGAGGTACGCAATGACTCCGGTAGAGATAAGCAAGAGCATAGCTGGCGGCACTTTCACCCCCAACACCTATCTTACCAACCTGTCGCTGGCGGCGTTTCAGGCAGAGGATGACTATGCCGCCACCAAGCTGTTCCCGATAGTGCCTGTGGCGCTGCCCTCGGGCAAGTACTTCAGGTTCTCCTCCGCCGACCTGGCGCGCGATGGCGTGCAGCTCAAGCCCGCGTTCGGGCGCGTGCAGCCCTCTCAGATGGGCTTGAGCGAGGATACATACGACTGCCGCGTCGAGCAGCTCATCATCGGCATAGACCAAATAGGCGCGCTGCCGTATTCCCGCATAGGCGCGCCCGGCGCTGCCGACCCCCGCGTGGGCAAGGTGCGCGCCGCCATGGAACAGGCCAAGCTGCATCTGGATGCGCGCTTTGCGCAGAGCTTCTTCAACGCCTCGGCATGGAGCAATGTCTACTCCGGCGTGAGCGGCGCGCCCTCGGGCAAGCAGTTCAAGAAGTTCAGCGAGCAGGATGCTGACCCCGTGATGCTGGTGGACAAGCTGATTATGGATATACGCAGGAATGGCCGCCGCAAGCCCAACAAGATAGCACTGGGCATGGAGACCTTCATAGCGCTCAAGCACAGCCCGGCCATACTCGACCGCGTGAAGTACTCGGGCGAGGCAATGCGCCCGGCCACTGTGAACGAAGGCGCGCTGGCACAGCTGTTCGGCGTGGACAGGGTGGTAGTGCTGGCTTCCAGCTACAACAGCGCGGCACTGGGCGAGGATGCCAGCATGGAATTCGTGTGCGATCCCAAGGGCATGCTGATATGCTACGCGCCCGATCACCCGGCCATAGACGAGCCTTCTGCGGGCTATACGTTTGCGTGGGACATGCTGGGCGGTGGCCAGTACATAGCCATGAGCCAGTGGGAGGGCGAAAACGGCACTCACAGCGAGTACGTCGAGGCGCTGATGGCCTGCGACATGAAAAAGACCAGCGATGAGCTGGCGGTATACCTTACGGACTGCGTGTAAGCGCGGGAGGCGGCTATGACCTATACATATGACGTGAAGAAGATAGTAGATCATGGCGTGGACAGGATGAGGCTGGAACTGGGCGACGCAGAGGTGGAGGGCGGCGCTTCCACCTGCGCGCTCAGCGACGAGGAGTATGCCGTGCTGATAGACGAGACTTACGGCGCGGGCAAGACATGGAAGCAGGCGCAGTATCGCTGCCTTCAGGTGATAGTGTCGCGCATGGCCATGATGATAGACCTGCGCATAGATGGCCTGGAGATGCACATGAACGAGCGATACGACCGCTGGCTGAGGATGCTGCGCAGCAAGGAGGAGCTGTTCAAGGGCATCTGCGCGCCGCAGTACAGCCATCTGCGCGCCGTGCAGCCCGTTATGCACAGGGGCATGCACGACAATCCCCGCGCCACGGGAGGCATATCATGATAAAGCTGACGGGTGCGCCATGGCATGAGTTTGAGATACTGCGCACCACCGCCGTGCCGGACGCTTCGGGCAGGATAAGCCGCCATGAGCGCACGGCTGGCAGGCTAAAAGCCATGGCCGCGGGCATCGAGCCACAGGCGCACGAGCGCGCGGGCGGCACGGAGCATCCCATGGTGCATAGGCTGGTGGCGCGCGGTACGCCCGATCTGCGCGCGGGCGACATACTGCGCCGCGAGGGAGAGCGCTACTATGTGAACGGCGTGCGCGACGCGGGACTGATGGGGCTGTTCACTGTGGCGCTGTGCGAAAGGAGGTAGGCATGGATATTGCAAGGCGGCTGGACATGGCCTTGAGAGGCGCTCTGGCCGATGCCGGGGATCAGGTGCGCGATGTTATGGAGCGCGCGCCCATGCATCTGGAGCGCGCCGCGCAGGAGGTGCTGTCGGGTGCGCGCAGCGGCAGACTTGCCCCGGACGGCACACGCGCTTCCGCGCCCGGCGAGCCGCCTGCGCAGCGCACGGGCGAGTACATGGCGAGCTGGCGCGCACTGCCGCTTAGGGAGCAGGGCATGGACGGCGGCATGCTGCTCACGGCATCGCTCAGGACCGGCCTGCCCGAGCGCGCGCTGCGTCTGGAACATGGCGGTGCGGGCATGGCGGCGCGCCCGCACATGCAGCGCATATTGGATGAAGCGCTGTCTGCGTTGCTGAGCGATATGGGTGGCTGACGCGCCGTCGGCGCTGCTTGGCGGCATTGGCGGCTGAGACGCAGAGCATGGCGCGAGGCAGGCGGCGGGTATAACGGCAAACATGGGACACACATGACTGCGCCGCGTGCGCGGAACGGAGGATGTATGAACGAAATCAGGATAGCGTCCGTGCTGGCGCGCACGCGGGCGCTTGAACAGCTGGCGCGCTTTGGCGAGGGGCGCGCCATATTTTTGAGGGATGTACCTGCCGACGTGGACAGCGGCGGCTCGCTGTATCCGCGCTGCATGTTCGACTGGCAGCCGGAATCGGGTGCGGCGCGCGCAGGTACGCTGACGGTATACATAGTCGCGCTGGACGAGAATGCGGCTTCGCCCGTGGACATGGGCGAAATGCTCAGGCGCGAGCTGAACGGCATGGCATTCGGCGGCGATACGGCCTGCGTGCTGTGCTGGCGCGGCACGCGCGGGTTTGGCGCGGGACTGCGCGAGCGCGACGCGCCCAGAATATCGGGCGTGGAGCTGGAGTTCAGCGCACATGAGTTCGTGCGCAGCGGCGGCGTGGAAGCCGCACTGGAACAGGCGCTGGGCAGTCTGCTGGGCATGCGCTCGGTACACGACGCTTCGCCCGAGGGCGAGCCGGGCGGCGCGCAGATGTACGCCTGCCGCCTGACCGAACTGCGCGGCGGGCTGGGAACGGCGGGCTTTGCATGGCAAAGCTGCGAGGCTTCGCTGTATCTGCCTTGCGCGGACGCAAGTTCGGCGCGCGCGGTATACGAAAGCATTGCATCGAGCGGGCATATTGCATCGGAGACGTATGCGCTGCTGCTGGAACAGACGCGGCTGTCGCTGGATGCGGACGGATGCAGCCGCGCGCAGATAAGGCTGAGCGGGCGCTGCAATGCGCCGAACGAGCAGGAGACAGCGGCACCGCTGCTGTCGCGCGTGGAGCTGCGCGCCGGGGAACTGAGCGCCGCGCTGGCAGCGGGCGGCGATAAGGGATAGCGGCAAGCGGTAAGCGGCTGGCCGCATTGGCCGGTAGTTTGCGGGAGTTTGGCGATAGCTGGCTGCATTGTTTAATGGCATGCGAGCGGCTGGCGATGGCTTTCTGCCATTTGTCATCGACCACTGCTCACCGGTTGACATGCGGTCCTTCATGGCCTTGACCTGCACATATCAACAGATTGCAGGCTGTCAGCGTACGGTGGTCAGCGCCGGCTTATCGCCATCCAATAAATAGTATGGAGGGATTGCATTGGCGGGAATATCGTTTACATTGGGGCAGAACATGACGCGACCCGGCGTGTACAATCGCTATGAGCAGAGGGCGGATCCACTGTTCGCGGGCGCGAGCGATGGCATAGCCGCCTGCGCGCTTGCCTCGGACTGGGGCGAGGTGGGCAAGGTCGAGGAGATAACCGAGCTGAGTCAGGCGCAGGAGGCGTTTGGCAATGGCACGGAGGTCATACGCCAGCTGCTTTCGGGCGGCGCTCAGGTCGTATACGCCGTGCGCGCGGGCAGCGGCGGCAAGCTGGCGACGAGTATGCTCAAGGGTGCGGGCGGCGCAAGCGCCATATCGATATCGGCACGCTGTCCCGGCACGCGCGCGCTCAAGTATGCGCTGGCCGATGGCAGCGAGGGCGCGCGCACGTTCAGCGTGCTGGAGGATGGCGTGCTGCGCGAGCGCTTCTCGTTTGCCGCGGGCGGCGATGAAGCGGCGGCGCTTATCAAGGCTGCGGCGGGTTCGCGCTATCTCAGGCTCGAGGCCGTGCCGGAATACAGCGAAGGCGGCGCGCTGATGATCGCGACCGAGACGGCGCTGTCGGGCGGCCAGCAGCCTACGGTGGCGGCGGCTGATTACGCGAGCGCACTGAAGCTGCTCACCGGATACGCATGGAATTGCGTATGCGTGGATAGCGCCAGCGACGATGTGCGTCAGGAACTTTGCGCGTATGTCAAGTCGGCCTCCGGGGATGGCCATACAGGCTTTGCCGTAATTGGCGAAGGCGTGGATGTGGCGCTGGACGAGCGCATAGCGCATGCGCGCGCCATAAACGATCGCCGCGTGGTGTACGTGGGCGGCGGCTGGTATGAAGGCGCGGACGCGCTGGTGGACGGCTGGCGCGCGGCGGCGAGGGTGGCGGGCATGATAGCCTGCGTGCCATGCAACCGTTCGCTGACTCATCGCCAGATAGAGGGCGGCACGCGCTGCGCCGAGGCGCTGACCAACGCGCGCTACGTGGCCTGCACTCAGGCGGGCATGCTCACGTTTTCCCCCACACCCACCGGCCTTGTGTGGATAGAAAACGCCATAACCACGCTGAATGCGCCCGCTGCGGACGATGACAGGGGTTGGATGAAGATAAAGCGCGCCCGCATACGCTTCGAGCTTATGGACAGGGCTTGCGCCACGATATCGCCGATGGTGGGCAATGTCTCAAACGACGACGATGGCCGCGCCGCCGTGGTGCAGGCGCTGCAGGGGCTGATGCGCGCCATGGCGAACGAGGGCAAGCTGCTAGGCGATGCCCGCGTCAGCGTGGATGCAGCCACACCGCTCGGCGGCGACAGCGCGGCATTCATAATAGAGGCAAACGACGTTGACGCACTGGAAAAGCTGTACTTCACGTATCGATTCAGCTTTGTACAGGCGTAAGGAGGGGCTATGAGCGAGAACATATTGGACGCGCGCCGGCTGATGACCGGCAAGGATGGCCAGCTATTCGTGACCGGCGCGGGACGCGAGCAGATATTCCTGGCCGAGGTGGATGCGTTTCAGGCGCAGGTGAACTTTTCCAACGCGGACTTTCAGCCGGTCGGCTCGTATCTGGGATACGCAGTGCCGGTGTCGTACAGCGTCACGCTGACCTTTTCGGAGGCGGTAATACGCGACGACGTGGTGCTAAAGCCCGTGTATGATGCGCTGCGCATGGGAATCACGCCCACGTTTGAGTTCTGCGGGCGCTTCCGCACGGCGGACGGGCGCTATGACAGGCAGGTGTTCCGCGAGTGCATACCCGATGGCTCGGTGGATCTCATGAACCTCAGCCCCGGCGACATAGTAAAGCGCCAGTGGTCGTTCAGGGTCAATTCTGCACCGCAGCTTCAGGAGTACATATCGGGCTGATGCGGCATAGATTAACGAATTTGGGGCAATAGATCTGCATACTATATGCAAGATGTTGCATATAACGCGGGATGCTCGCTATAGGATTTCTGATGTGAGCGATAGGAAGTCCAAGACATCCGGAATTTAACGGGTATCGATATATCCGGGTTCGAACATCGTCTGAATGAAAGTGCGCTTAATCATGTGGACAAAAGACATGGCGCCAAAGGAAAAGGCAACCAAACCATGACCCACAGTGAGGACGTTGCAAGAATAGGGTATGTGTTGGCAAACTATGACAGCATAGAACTGCTCAAGAGAAATGGCAAGCCTGTAACGTCATATGAGTTCAAAAACCGCGATAATTCGCAGGCTCCGATAGTGCTTTTTAAAAAGCAACTGGATGGAACATGCTACGTTGCCAGCGCAGTTCAGGATAGCAAGCGACGTATCATGTAGGTTATGTCTGCATACCTTGACAATTCAGGCATAAAAAACAGACAGCCTAATCGTGAGTACCCGATGCAGGATTACCCGCCCCAAGTTCGCACGCCCGAAGCGCACACACGGTCTCAGCTGTCTGATAGTGAAGCAGCTTACGCAAACTCCACTGCGAACATTATACCCGATTCCTCAACAGCGGTCAACGCGGCCTCTGACGATTTAACACAAACGGCCCCTCGCATATACCGCAACGGCAGCCCGCTGTTTGCCGGGATGGACGAAGCAGAGCTGACGAGCGAGATTGCCCGCGAAGGCCGAATGTCGCAAGACCCCGACCCAGCGGTATCGGAGCCAGCTAAGGAGCGGCTTCAGGCGCTCAGAAGCGAGCGCGACACGAGGGCGGATACAGGTGCAAAGGATGCGCGCAGGGGATTATTTGCATATGATTGGGATGTGAATGACATCGCGAGGGAATTTGAATGTGCAGCCATTGTCTGGCAGGAGGGCAGCATGCAGTGAGTTGCGATATGCAATTTATTGCACTGATGAGATCGGCTTACGGACTTAACGGCACATATTGAGACAAAATGCTGTGCGCGCCGCGCAGCGTCAAGACATGCGCGGCGCGAAGCAGCGCGACTATCGGTCGCCCGGATATTCGGGCGCGAAGGGAGAATGGGCATGGAAGATATGGAAAACGTCATAGATGGCGGCAACCAGCTCGGCGACATTGAGCGCATGCTCACGGCGGCGGGGTTTCGCGATGACCCGGACTGCTGGGAGCGCATAACGATAGCGCGGCGCGGCAGGGAATTGCTGGCGTTCCGCATAAGGCCGCTGGACGAGCAGGAGGTGGCCGACATGCGCCGCGAATGCACGCGCTTTGTCATGAACCCGGCGGGCAGGCAGTATCCGCGCATAGAGGGCGAGGTGGATTTGGTGCATCTGCGCTCGCTCAAGATATACCGTGCCACTGTCGCTGAGGATCGCGCGCAGCTGTGGGACAATGCCGAGGCCATGCGCAAGCTGGGCGTGATGCGCGGCGAGGACATGGTGGACTGCGTGCTGATGGCTGGCGAGAAGGATGCGGTCATAGAGCGCATAGATGCGCTGTCGGGCTATGGCGCGCAGGTGGGAGAGCGCATAAAAAACTGATACGAGCCGGCGGCGCGGCTCGTATGCTGCACAGCATGTTCCAGCGCTGCGGCATAACCCCGGCACAGGTGCTGGGCATAGCGCCGGACAGGCTGAATGCGCGCGTCCACGCCGAGTTCCTGCTGGCCAGCGAGGAGCTGGCGCTGGAAGCGGACGCGCGCGGAAGGGAGGAGCATGAATCATGAACGAAGTGACGCTGGATATCTCGGCGAGATTCAACGACCAGGCATCGCCGGGGTTTAAGTCGCTGCTGGCGCTGAGCGATAGGCTGAACGCATCGCTGGAAGCCATGCGCGAGCATCTGCGCACGGTAAGCGCGGAGGCACAGCCGCTTGCACGCACTTTGGAGCAAGTGAATGCGCTGAGCGCATCACCTTCACATGGCTCAAATGCGCATGCGGGTGCGTCCGGGGCATCGAACGCTCCCGGGCAGGTGGTGTTGGACACATCGGGCGCACAGACAGCGCTTAATTCATTGACTGCGTCGCTTGAATCGGGTGCGTTGCGAAGCGCGGCGGCGCTGGGCGCGCTTGAGGGCGCGCTGGGCAAAGGCGCGTCGGGTGCGCATGCGTTTTCGTCGGGCGTACAGGCTGCGGCAGAGGCGGCGCGCTCGTCCTCTGGCGGGTTTGCTCAGGGCGCACAGGCGGCGCGGGGCGCATCGGCGCAGCTGGGGGCATTGGGCTCGGCGGCAGCGACTCTGCGCGCACGGTTCGCGGCGTTTCGCCTGCCCAGCGTGGCCGCGCATGCCAGCGGCGGCATATTGTCCACGCCGCACATGGGCATAGTAGCCGAACAAGGCCCGGAGGCCATAATACCGCTCAGCCCGCAGCGGCGTGCGCGCGGCGTAGAGCTGCTCAGGCGCGCGGGCAGGGCATTGGGCGTGCGCGAATATGCCGATGGCGGTGTGCCGTGCGTGTCCGCGCGCGGCTATGGCACTACGATAAACATGGGCGGCGTGAGCGTGAGCATATCGGCGGGCAGCGAGCCTGCACGCGAACTGCGCGCGGGTGGGGAGAAGCTTGCCGACGATGTGGCGCGCGCCATAGCGTCCGAACTGGAGCGCGCGCTGCGCAACATGGCGTAGCGCGGAGGAGGATATATGTCGATAAACGTGATTGACATAAAGACGGGGGAGCGCTTCACGTTCCCGATGCTGCCCGAGCGCCTGGAGTACAGCCGCGCCGGGCGCTTTGAGCAGCTCAGGCTGCTGGACGGCGATATGGGTCTGCCCACCGGCGAGAGCGCGGGCAGGATATCGTTCTCGGGCAAGCTGCCCGGTGCAAGGCGAAGCGGCGCTTACATAGAGAGCTACCGCGCGCCCGGAGAGGTGCAGAAGCTCTGGGCACTGTGGCTGGAGGACAAGCGCAGGTTGCGCATAATAGTGGGCGGCACGCCCATAGACGAGCATGTGTATCTGGAGAACTTCCGCCTGTCGTTCGCGGGCGGGTTTGGCGATTGTGATTATGACATATCGTTCCTGCGCGCGGGGCGTGCGGGCGCTCAGGCCGCGCCCGATGTGCATACTTGCGTGGTGCGTCAGGGCGATACGCTCTGGAGCATAGCTCGCCGCATGCTGGGCAATGGTGCGGCCTACGATGCGATATACGAGGCCAATGCCGACGCGATAGCTGCGGCGGGCGGGCTTAAGCCGGGCATGACGCTTATACTGCCGGGGCAGGTGAAGCCATGACTGCGCACAGCATGCAGGTGTTTGTAAACGACAATGACGCATTGCCGCGCGAGCTGACCGGGTATGTAAGCGCGCTGGAATGGGGCGATCTGAGCGGCGAGCTTGCTGCGCGCGCGGTCATAACGCTGGATGTGCGCGCAGGCGATATGGATATTGCCGAATTGGTGCGGATCAATGCTGACATAAGCGTGCTGGTGGATGGCAAGTGTGCGTTCGAGGGGCTGATATGGGACTGCGCGCTCACCGATGGTCGGCAGATGCGCCTTGTCTGCTATGACAGGCTGATATTTCTGACCGGCAGCCGCGACAGCGCCTATTTTCCCGCCGGTATGAGTACGGCGCGCGTGCTGGACAGCATATGCAGGCGCTGGGACATGCCACTGATATGCACATATCCGGGCTGCACCCATGGGCGGCTGAACTACCGCGCGCTGACCGTGGCCGAACAGATAACGCGCACGCTGGATGCGGCGCGGGCGGTGTGCGGCCGGGATTACATGCTGCGCATGGAGGCAGGGGTGCTGCGAGTGGGTGAGCGCGGTGCGGGCGGCATATCGGCGCGCATAGGCGAGGACATGCTGCTGGACAGCATGCATCGCCGAGACATGAACGGCATGGTCACGCGCGTCAGGGTAATAGCGGCCGACGGCGATTCGCCAGTGCGCACATACGCCACGCTGGATGGCGACACTTCGGTGGGCATATTGCAGGAGGTGGTCGATGGCGCGGGCGCATCGCTCAAGGAGGCGCGCGAACAGGCGCGTCTGCTGCTGGCCGAGCGAGGTGCGCCCACCGAGACGATATCGATGCAGTGCATAGACATGCCATGGCTGCGCCGCGGCGATGCCATAGAGGTGAACGCAGGCGGCATAAGCGGCACGCACGACATACTGGGCATATCGCACGACCGCGCGCTGACAATGAGGCTGGAGCTGGCGAAGCACGTCCAGCGGCGATGAGCGTCGCAGCGCGGCGGCGCATAGGCGCTAACCGCGCTTGGGAAAGGCGGGTTTTGTCGGAGTTTCTTCCTATTGTATAAGGCAATATCCGGCAAAGCTTTGCTGGTAAAGTCGATGCTTCATCGCTTAAACTGCGCGACATCAAGCACGGACATCGCGTCCGAATGAGTAAGAGAGTGTGGCGCGCCGATGCGCGGCAAGGTTTTGTCGGAGTTTCTTCCTATTATACAGCAGCATTTGGCGAATGGCTTTGTACACTGCGATGTGTATTGTGATTAACCAAACGGCACTTGTGCAGGCTCTTTCAGCACAAGGCGTGCGGGCGATGAATGGCGGCGGGTTTTGTCGGAGTTTCTTCCTATTATATAGAGCTGTTTGTGCGCTGTCTGCAATCCAAGCCACAGCGCGTTGCCGGGGATTGGCAAAGCACAAAGCCGGGTTTACAGCGCAGATGTGCGTATACGTTCAAGGCAATTTTGTCGGAGTTTCTTCCTATTATATAGGGCTGTATTTGTACAACGAAATCTGAGTGAGGGGTGAGATGCATGCAGAGCGGCATGAGCTATCTGGCATCCGTGTTGCGCGGGCGCGAGCGCAGCGGCGGCGCGGATATGTTCTGCGCGCGCATAACG
>JBMNUB010000031.1:0-33937 GCA_050946055.1 Candidatus Fimadaptatus sp.
CAGACTATATCTTCAAATGACAACGGCGATAAAGGCACAAAAAAAACGCGGCAGGAATCGAAGACCAGATCGTCCGAGCGCGCTCGGGCGTCTCCGGGATTAATTACATCTATCCCACCGCTGACACTATTATAGCATCTTAGGCAGGCAAAGTCAATACGATAGGTGTCAAACAAAGTTATATATAATGTCGATAGAGTGATAAAGGCGCAAAAAGCGCGGCAGGAATCGAAGGCTCGCTGACCCGAACGTCTTCGGAGCAGACCAGAACAACTTACATCTATCCCACCGCCGATATAAGAATAACATATACAACACATAATGTCAAGGCAGCAATCACCAGATTTTCCCCGAGATATACCATCCTAATGCCATGAAGTAATCGCCGCCTACAAATGACCCTGCGCAATCCATCGGCAAATCAGACAAAACGAACGGCGGCACAACAGCATGCCCCATGCACCTTATATCCGAAAATCCGCTCTCATGCGTTAACATTGATGGAAATTCATTGGTTTATTGCCGCATGCGGCTGCATTCGGCAGGAATGGCGCGCCGCCATATAGAATATTTTTAAGATTGAACATACCGGCGCGCTTGCGCACGGAGCATGGAGGATACTATGGAGCCAAATGGCCAGAACAATGGCAATCTGTCCGAGCGTGAACGCCGCACTCAGCGCGAGCTGGAAAAGTGGCGCGCGGGCGAAAAGCCCGCTTCAGGCGCGCCGGTACACATAGAGCCGCGCCCTGCCAAGCCGCAGCAGCGCAAGCCCGATAAGGATGACGAATACCGCGCCCGCCGCGCCGCCCAGTCAGAAGCTGATGCATCTGAGGGCGGGCAGGCTCAGGACGATGCCGGGCATGATGCGCGCAATGGCGAATCGCAGCGCAATCGCGCCCCGCAGCGCCGCGGCCACAGACCCGAGCCCAAGCGCGAGCGCATGGTCACGATAGAGCTGCCGCCGTTTATAAAGACGGCGCTGCTGGCCGTGCTGTGCGTGTGCATGGCGGGCGGGCTGTTTATAGGCGTGCGCGCACTGCTGCCCATGCTGGGCGTGAGCGCGTTCAGCGAGGATGCGCAGGTTGCCGCCACGCCCGACGTTACGTCCGATCCCAACGCCACGCCCACGCCTACCCCCGACCCCAACGCCACACCCACACCCACGCCCGATCCCAACGCTACCCCCGACCCCGATGCCACGCCCGACCCCAACGCCACTCCCACGCCTACGCCCGATCCCAACGCCACACCCGACCCCAATGCCACGCGCGATCCCAACGCGCCGCTGGTCGTGACCGGGCAGGCCGAGGTGTACTCACAGGTCGTGGACGGTTCGGAGGCGCATGTGATTTACTTCAGCGCCGCCGACGGCAACATATTCATAGACACGCTCAACGAGTCCTTCCCCGTTGTCGATGGCAAGGCCGTGATAACCATAGACGATTCCGAATGGTTTGAAAGCGAGCCTGCCAACGACGCAACCGCGCATGTGGCGCTCAAGCCCGTGCTTACGCGGCTAAACGGTGAGGTGGATGTGCTGGACACGATAGAGTACGACGTGGATGTGCCTGCATCGCCCTTGGAGATAACCCAGCCCGAGGGCGGCTATGAGGAAGTGCTGATATCGCTGTACACCATACAGATGCGCGTAACTCCCGGCTCGCGCGTGACCGTCAACGGCAACGACATGTCCGACTTCGTGGACAAGCGCGGCAATCTGAGCGTCAATCAGGCCATCGAGCCCATAGGCGACAACATCGTCACAATAAGCGTGCTGACTCCCTCCCACAAGGAGACGCGCGCCCAGGTGAACATATTCCGCCCGGTATTTGACATACCCTTGGAGCTTGACCTGAATACGATAGACACGACCAGCACCAGCAAGGTGAGCATAAGCGGCACATTTGAGCCGGGCGCAACGCTCACCATATCGCCGCAGGCCGCCAGCTCTCACATAGACAGCAGCGCCGGCACGTTCAAGTTCGAGATGAACCTGACGCGCATAGGCGACAATACCATAACGATAACCGCCTCCGCGCCGGGCAAGGAAAGCTCGGTCATAACCCACAACATATACTACCTACCCACCGAGGCGGAATACTCCTCAAAGGCGTGGAAGATGGATTACAGCGCGTTGTCCACCTATTACGAGAGCTGGGTGGGCCGCATATTCCTCTGCCGAGGCACGGTAAAGGAGATAAAGCCCGCGCCCACAGTCGATCCCAACGCCACCGAAGCCACTGTGAGCAACCAGCAGCTGCTGCTGGACGTGGGCGGCGAGCGCGAACAGCTGGTATACATAGAGAATTACTCCAGCGTCAATGCCGAATCCGGCAAGGAGTACAAGATGTTTGCCGACGTAGCCGGGCTAAAGGACGGCTATCCCTACCTGATAGCCCGATACGTATATGAAGTGGAATGATTAAATATTGCAAGGGAGAAATGCATCATGATACCTTCAAGGGACGAAGCCGAAAAGCTGCTCCATGAGTTCACCAAGTCCGAAGCGCTGCTTAACCATGCCCACGCTGTAGAGGGCGTGATGCGCCACTATGCGGCGCTCAAGGGCGAAGACGTGGAATACTGGGGCGCGGTGGGGCTTCTGCACGATCTGGACTACGAGATGTATCCCGATGAGCACTGCACCAAGGTGCGCGAGATACTGTCCGAGCGCAATGTGGACGAGGACATGATACGCGCCATATGCTCGCATGGCTACGGCCTGTGCAGCGACGTAGAGCCTGAGCGCTATATGGAAAAGGTGCTGTACACGATAGACGAGCTGACAGGACTGATAAACGCCTGCGCGCTGATGCGCCCCTCCCACTCGGTAATGGACATGGAGCTCAAGAGCATCAAGAAGAAGTTCAAGCAGCCCAGCTTCGCCGCGGGAGTAAATCGCGGCATAATAGAGGACGGCTGTGCGCGCATGGGCGCGGCGCTGGACGACGTTATGACCGAGACGCTTATGGGCATGCGCGAAGTCGCGGACGCTATAGGTCTGGGCATGGATGAGTGAGGCCCGGCGGGCTCAATGCCTGCACACCGGCAATACAATACAACACGTGATATATCGGGCGCAAATGCCGCATCTACGACAGCTGCGCCCGATCATACTGTCAGGGTACTGACATATACCAAAACTCATGGAGGATAGAATGGCCTACAAAGACGATACCTCAAATCAGCTAAAACTTCCTGAACGCTACTCCCGACGCAAGATAAATGCGCTGTATCGCGAGATACCGCTAAGTGACAGCACCTTCCGCACACTTCGCAAGTACTTTAGTGCCATGGCCAATCTCTACGGCGTGATACCTGTCAAAAAGGCGCATGAGATAATCTCCGAGCAAAGCCCCTCGCTGGTTACAAGCGACGAGTTTGCCGCCTTTGCCGAAGTCGCCCGCCACGAAACTGAGTGCTACTACATTCTGGGCCGCGACGAGCTGTTTGCAGGCGAGCGCGCCGGCACGATATGGGATTGCGAGATAATCGACGTCACGCTCATCAACCAATACGACAGCCTGGACTTCTATGCCAAAATCAGGGACAGCCAAAGGTACAAGCCCTACTATATCCCCCAAAAGACGCATCTGCTCAAATACAGCGACCCGGTTTACATTGAGGAAACGCCCGAGCTGGCCGCCATGCGCGATTTTCTGGGATTGCGCATAAAGCTGCCGCCCGATAGCATGGGATCCGCGCTTAATAAGATTGCCTTCAACATCCGATATATGGAGGATGGTCCAGAGTTATTGGGGGATGCCTTTAAAGAGCTTGATATAACTTTCAGTTGCAAGGCTGACTTTGACAGTTTCGTCGAGCTATACAACAAGCTGCGCAATGCCGCCAGAATGCAATGCAACAGGGGCTACTCCCCCAATGAGCTGATACGGATGCAGCCGCAAAAGTGCGTCACGCCCAAGCCTTCCCACATTAAGCAGCCGTCGAAAAGCTCTGACTTGTACGCAGGCACCGACGCGGGCAAGATGTTAAGTATACTTGCAGCTATAGATGAGATGGACGACAGCATTAAATTCAACATGCTCAAGCTCATGGCCGAGCGCAATTCATCCGCTACGCAGCAGAATAGGCGCGTGGGCAGAAACGATCCCTGTCCCTGCGGCAGCGGCAAGAAGTACAAGAACTGCTGCGGGCTCTGAGCAAGGCTCTGCTAAGCGCAGGACTTGGCCACGCTGGGCCATGCGGTGTCGCGGCATCCGGCATGGCAAGGCCCGGATAGAGGCATGGCACTCCTGACGCTCATCTGCACGCATGCCATGTGCGGCGCTCGTAGCCCCGCGCCTATCGCTGCAAAGCGCAAAGCGGCGCTGTCGCAGGTCATTTGCCTGTGCGACAGCGCCGCTTTGTTATGTCATCATATTTAGTCGCTATGCATCCATTGCTCCACATAGCCATGTCCGCTCAGCCATGGGCATGCGCATCCGCCCGCCTCACAGCTTGCGGAACAGTCCCACGGCCTTGCCGACCACCTGAACCTCATCCGGGTATATCGGTTCCATGCAGTCGTTCTCGGGCTGCAGGCGCACGCGGCCTTCGTCCTCCACATATATGCGTTTGAGCGTGGCTTCCTCGCCCGCCACCAGCGCTACGCCTATCTCGCCGTTCTCCACTGTGGGCTGGCGGCGTATTATCACGTAGTCGCCCGACAGTATGCCCGCGTTTATCATGCTCTCGCCGCGCACGCGCAGCGCAAAGAAGTCGCCGCCGTCGGCTATCTCGCGCGGCACCATTATGTAGTCCTCTATGTCCTCCACGGCCAGTGCAGGCTGTCCCGCAGGCACGCGCCCCACTACCGGCACCACCTTGCCCCGCGCGCCGGTCTGCTCTATCACCTCTATGGCGCGCGGCTTGGTGGGATCGCGGCGTATCAGCCCGCGCTTCTCCAGCCTGTCCAGATGGCCATGCACCGTGGACGTGGACCTCAGATGCATTGCATCGCAGATTTCGCGCACGCTGGGCGGATATCCCTTTATCTCTATCGTCTGTTTGATATATTCATATATCTTATTTTGCGTCTCGCCGCGCGGCATAGCTACCACCTCGCATATCAACTTCCTCAAGTATAACACGTCCGCACATCCATGTCAAACAAACGCAATGTTACGTTCGTATTTTTCGCGAACATATGGATTGGCGGCTGGCGGGATACCGTCCCGCGCTAACTGTGCGGCGTTAGATGCAACATCGCGTTCACTATGAAGCTGGCGTGATGCCGTCCCGCGCTAGCTGTGCGGCGTGAGATGCCATATCGCGTTCACTATGCGGATGGCGTGATGCCGTCCCGCGCTAGCTGTGCGGCGTTAGATGGAACATCGCGCTCACTATGCAGCTTGCGGGATGCCGTCCCGCGCTAGCTATGCATCTGCCCATGCGCATCGCCTTTGCCTTTCATAGAAAGTTAGGCTAAAGCGGCTGAAAAGGCATGCGTTAACGGAAATCCATAGGACTTTGAAGGCAAAGGCTACCGCCGCTGTTTCAGCGAGAAGGTAATGCTGAAACAGCAAGCACGCCCTTCATCGGCATTCTTATAATGCGCGCAAGCCATGATATGCTTTATCGCGTTAATCCCCCACAGGCACACGTGAAGCGCCATCACTTCCGCATACACAGGCAAAAGCGCCCGCGCCGCAGGCAAAGCCCGGACGCAGGCGCTTTAATGCGCGCGTGCGCATGTCAGATAAGCTGGCTCAGCCACGCCTCCATGCGGCGCGCCGCCTCGCCGACGCTGTCATGCTCGCCAAACGCGGTCAGGCGGAACCAGCCCTCGCCCTGCTCGCCGAAGCCTGCGCCCGGCGTGCCGACTATCTGGCAGTTCTCCAGCAGCGCGTCGAAGAACTCCCAGCTGCCCATGCCGTTGGGGCAGCGCAGCCACAGATAGGGAGAGTTCTTGCCGCCAAAGTACTCTATGCCGTGGCGCTCCAGCACGCCAGCCAGCGTGCGGGCGTTCTCGCGGTAGTAATCAAGATTGGCCATGGCCTGAGCATAGCCTTCGGGCGACAGCGCCGCCTCGGCCATGCGCTGCACTATGTAGCTCACTCCGTTGAACTTGGTGGACTGGCGGCGCAGCCACATGGCGTTAAGGCGCACGCCGTCGCGCTCCAGTTCCATGGGAACTATGGTATATCCGCAGCGCACGCCGGTAAAGCCCGCCGTCTTGGACAGCGAACACACCTCTATCGCGCAGGTGCGCGCGCCCTCTATCTCGAATATCGAGTGCGGAATACCGTCCTCGGCTATGAACGCCTCATACGCCGCGTCATATATTATGATGGCGCTTTCGCGATTGGCATAGTCCACCCATGCCTTCAGCCCCGCCCTGTCGTATGCCGCGCCCGTTGGGTTGTTGGGCGAACACATGTATATGAGGCCGGCATGCACGCCTTCGGGCGGCGCGGGCAGGAAGCCGTTTTCGGCATTGGCGGGCGCATATATCACCCTGCGTCCAGCCATTATGTTGGAATCGACGTACACGGGGTATACGGGGTCGGGTACAAGCGCGGTTATGCCGCTATCGAATATCTCGCTCAGGTTGCCCACGTCCGACTTGGCGCCGTCCGATACGAATATCTCCTCCAGCGCAAGCTCAACGCCATGTCCGGCATAGTAGCCGCGTATGGCCTCGCGCAGGAAGTCGTAGCCCTGATCGGGGCTGTATCCGCGGAAGGTCTTGGCATGCGCCATCTCCTCGGCGGCGCGCTTAGCGGCCTCGACCACCGCCGCGGGCAGGGGACGGGTTACGTCCCCTATGCCCAGGCTTATCACGCGCGCCTGAGGATGCGCCTGCTCGTATGCCTTGCGCCGCTGCGCCACATCGCGGAACAGATAGCTGGGCTTGAGCGCGGAATAGTCCGCGTTGAGCATCATATCTCCACAACTCCTTCAAATACCTTCTCGCAATCGCCGGTGAGATACACGGTGTCCTCGGTGTACCTGACTTCCAGCCTGCCGCCCTTTACGTCCACGCGGATGTCCTCGTTCATCGGGCAGTAGCCATGCAGCACCGCCGCCACAGCCGCCGCGCACGCGCCCGTGCCGCATGCCCAAGTCTCGCCCGAGCCGCGCTCCCACACGCGCATCTTTATGTGCGTGCGGCTCATCACGGTCACAAACTCTATGTTGGCGCGCTCCGGGAAGGCGTCGCTGTACTCCAGCTTAGGCCCTATGTTCTCTATGTCCACGGCGTTTATCTGCGGCACGAATATCACGCAGTGCGGATTGCCCATGGACACGCAGGTCACCTTGTACTCATTGCCGTCCACGGTGAGCGGCGCATCCAGCACAGGGTTGCCTTCGAGTCTGGTGGGTATCAGCTCGTCCTTGAGTATGGCTTTGCCCATGTCCACGCGCGCCGCCGTCACCTTGCCTGCGGGCAGGAACAGCTTTATGTGCCGGATTCCGCTGCGAGTCTCTATGTCCATGGCGGTCTTGCGCACCGTGCCGGTCTCATAGAGGTACTTTGCCATGCAGCGTATGGCGTTGCCGCACATCATGCCCTCAGAGCCATCCAGATTGAACATGCGCATCTTGGCATCGGCCACGCGCGAGGGCAGCATGGCCACCACGCCGTCGCCGCCTATGCCAAAGTGACGGTCGGACAGCAGCACGGCCAGCGACTCGGGGCTGATTATGTCCTGCTTGAAGCCGTCGAAGTATATGTAGTCATTGCCGCAGCCCTGCATCTTGGTGAAGGCCAAGCGGGTCTTTTCGCTGCGCAGATGGCCGATGTCCACAAGCTCGGTGGATATCAGCGAGTAGCGCGAGCGCAGCGAGTTGGCCAGTGCCGAAGCCGTATCCAGCGAGGTCAGGCAGGGTATGGCGCGCTCGACCGCCTTGCGGCGTATCTTGACCGAGTCGCGGTTGGGCAGGCGGCCCTTGGCGGAGGTGGAGATCACGTACTGCACCTTGCCGCTCTCCAGCAGTGTCATGGTGTTGAAGTCGCTCTCGTGTATCTTGCCTATGACGGTGGAGCGTATGCCGGCCTCGGCCAGCGCGCGCGCCGTGCCGGAGGTGGCGTACAGCTCAAAGCCCAGCTCGGCGTACTTGCGGGCGATGTCGGGTATCTCGAACTTGTCGGTATCGCGCACCGATACGAACACGCCGCCGTTCTTTTGCATGTTGTAGCCCGCCGCGGTCAGGCCCTTGTACAGCGCCTCCTCCAGCGACTTGCCCACGCCCAGCACTTCGCCGGTGGACTTCATCTCCGGCCCCAGCTGGGTGTCCAGATCCATCAGCTTCTCAAACGAGAACACAGGCACCTTTACGGCCACATACGGCGGCGCCTTGTAAAGGCCGGTGCCATAGCCCATGTCGGCCAGATTCTCGCCCAGCATGCAGCGCGTGGCCAGATCGACCATGGGTACGCCAGTCACCTTGCTCAGATACGGCACGGTGCGCGAGGAGCGCGGGTTGACCTCTATCACGTATATCTCGTGATCGTATATCACGTACTGTATGTTTATCAGGCCGTGAGTGTCCAGCGCCAGCGCCAGCTGACGGCTGTGCTCGATTATGCGGTCGGTTATGTCGCCGTTCAGGCTGCGGGGCGGATATACGGCTATGGAGTCGCCCGAGTGTATGCCCGCGCGCTCTATATGCTCCATTATGCCGGGTATCAGTATGTCCTTGCCGTCGGATATGGCGTCTACCTCGACCTCTATGCCCATGAGGTACTTGTCTATGAGCACGGGATTATCCTGCTTGTGCGCCAGGATTATCTTCATGTACTCATGTACGTCCTCATCGGAGAAGGCGATTATCATGTTCTGGCCGCCCAGAACATAGCTGGGACGCAGCAGCACCGGGTAATCCAGCCTGTGCGCGACCTCTATGGCCTCATCCTCGGTCATAACGCCCGCGCCCTTGGGACGGCGTATGTGCAGCTCCTCGAGCAGCTCGTCGAAGCGCTCGCGGTCCTCGGCGCGATCTATCGCGTCCGCGCTGGTGCCGAGTATGCGCACGCCCTGACTCTCCAAGAACTTGGTCAGCTTTATCGCCGTGCCGCCGCCAAAGGCCACGACCACGCCGTATGGATGCTCGGTGTTTATTACGTTCATCACGTCTTCGGGCGTGAGCGGCTCGAAGTACAGGCGGTCGGCGGTGTCAAAGTCGGTGGATACGGTCTCGGGGTTGTTGTTTATTATGACCGTCTCAAAGCCCGCGCGCTTGAGTGCCCACACGCAGTGTACCGAGGCGTAGTCGAACTCTATGCCCTGACCTATGCGTATCGGGCCGCTGCCCAGCACTATTACGGTCTTTTTGTCGGTGGGATGCGAGCGTATGAAGTCGCTGGCCTCGTTCACGCCGTCATAGGTGGCGTAGAAGTACGGGGTCTGCGCCGCGAACTCGGCCGCACAGGTATCGACCATGGCGTAGCCCGCGCCCTGCTTCTTCTGCAGCTTCTGGCCGGAAATCTGCTCTATGGTGGCGTCGAGGAAGCCCAGCTTCTTGGCGCGCATGTACAGGTCGTTGTCCACGGGGTGACTGGCCAGCTCGCGCTCCATGTCCACAAGGCGCTGGAGCTTGCCCAGGAACCACTTGTCTATCATGGTGATTTCGTGGATTACGTCCATGGATATGCCGCGATGCAGCGCTTCATATACGCTAAACACGCGCTCATCGGTGCATTCGTGGAGCTTTTCGACTATCTCATCGTCGCTGAGGGGCTTGAGCTTGTCCATGCGCAGCGTGTTCTGGGATATCTCCGCGCCGCGCACGGCCTTCATTATGGCCTCCTCAAAGCGGGAGCCCAGCGCCATGACCTCGCCCGTGGCCTTCATCTGAGTACCGAGGGTGCGCTTGGCGTATACGAACTTGTCAAAGGGCCACTTGGGGAACTTGACCGCCACGTAGTCTATCGACGGCTCGCACAGGGCGCTGGTCTTGTGGGTGATGGCGTTGCGCAGCTCGTCCAGAGTATAGCCTATGGCTATCTTGGCGGCGACCTTGGCTATAGGATAGCCGGTGGCCTTGGAGGCCAGCGCCGAGGAGCGGCTGACGCGGGGGTTGACCTCTATTACGGCGTACTCAAAGGAATCGGGCTTGAGCGCGAACTGCACGTTGCAGCCGCCCTCCACGCCCAGCGCCTCTATTATGCTCAGCGCCGCCGAGCGCAGCATCTGATATTCCTTTTCGGCCAGCGTCACGCAAGGGGCTATGACTATGCTGTCGCCGGTGTGAACGCCCACGGGGTCGAAGTTCTCCATAGAGCAGATGGCTATGGCGTTCCCCTTGGAATCGCGCATGACCTCGAACTCTATCTCCTTCCAGCCCGCTATGCACTTTTCAATCAGCACCTGAGTTATCGGGGACAGGCGCAGGCCGCCGGTGGCTATCTCGTTAAGCTCGGCCTCGTCGTTGGCTATGCCGCCGCCGGTGCCGCCCAGCGTGAATGCGGGACGCACTATCACGGGATAGCCTATCTCCTTGGCGTAATCCAGCGCGTCCTGAGTGGTGGTCACGACCTTGGAGGGCACGCAGGGCTGGTTGATGGACAGCATGGTGTCCTTGAACATCTGCCTGTCCTCGGCCTTGTCTATGGTCTCGGGATCAGCGCCCAGCAGGCGCACGTTGTGCTCCTTAAGGAAGCCGCTGCGCGCCAGCTGCATTGCCAGCGTAAGACCGGTCTGACCGCCCAGCGTGGGCAGCAGGCTGTCGGGCTTGGCTTCTATAATTATGCGCTCCAGAGTCTCTATCTTGAGCGGCTCCATGTATATCTCGTCCGCCATGGCCGTATCGGTCATTATGGTGGCGGGGTTGGAGTTTACCAGAACAACCTCCAGACCTTCCTCGCGCAGCGCGCGGCAGGCCTGAGTGCCGGCGTAGTCGAACTCGGCGGCCTGACCTATTACTATGGGGCCGGAGCCTATTACCAGCACCTTGTGCAGTTGAGGATTCTTAGGCATTGCGCGCACCTCCCATCATGTCTACAAAGCGATCGAATAGATACCCGGTGTCCAGAGGACCGGAGGAAGCCTCCGGGTGGAACTGCACCGAGAAGGCGTTGTGCCAGGGATAGCTTATGCCCTCGCAGGAATCGTCATTGAGGTTGGTAAAGAGCAGCCTTGCATGGCGCGGCAGCGAGGACGTGACTATCGCATAGCCATGGTTCTGGCTGGTGGCGTAGGCGCGACCGGTCTGAAGGTCCATGGCGGGCTGGTTGGCGCCGCGATGACCATAGGGCAGGCGCTCAGACCTAGCGCCCTGACTCATGGCCAGCATCTGGTGACCCAGACATATGCCCATTATCGGCACGCCGCTCTCGAACAGCTTGCCTATCTGCTCTATTATGTCGGGGTTGTCGGCGGGGTCTCCGGGGCCATTTGACAAAAGCACGCCGTCAGGCTTAAACGAAAGCACCTGCTCGCAGCTGTAATCAGCCGGAACCTGCACCGTGTTCAGCCCTCTGGTGTGCAACTTATCTATCATGGATTTTTTAACGCCGAAGTCCCATACTACCACGCGCTTGCCGCCCTCGTGCTCCTCGCGGAATATGGGCTCGCGGCACGTCACCTTCATCACAGGACGCTCGTTCTTATAGCTCTTGAGCGCCTCTATCTCGGACGCGACATCGGCCAGAGAAGTGAGTATAACAGCGTTCATAGTGCCGCTCTCGCGCAGCGTCTTGGTCAGCTGGCGGGTATCGACATCATACATGCCTATCACGCCATGGCGCTTGAGCAACTCATCCAGCGTGCCTTCGCAGCGGAAGTTGGAAGGTATCTGCGCAAAGTCGCGAACTATATAGGCACTCGGCCACACCTTGCCGCTCTCATAGTCGGCGGATATGTCGCCATAGTTGCCCATCAGCGGAAAGGTCTGCGTCACTATCTGGCCGCAATAGCTGGGATCGGTGAGCGTCTCAAGATATCCCGTCATTCCGGTCGTGAAAACAGCTTCGCCGGTCGCGCGTCCCTGTGCGCCAAACGACTTGCCTTCAAAGACACGGCCGTTCTCCAGCAGCAGATAAATCTTGTTTTCCATGCTATACCTCCGTAAGCAGATTCGCCCAGCGGGCAAGTCCGTCCTGAACGAGCTGTGCGCCGCGCGCAGGGCATGATGCCCGCGCGCCACGTCCCGCCGTGCGCGTAAGCTCATCGGCAAGGCGCTCCCGGCCGCATGCTTTATTCATGATATACACAGTTATCAGAATATTCATGCATAGGCGTGCGCAACTCATCCATTTGCACTACCCTATAGTATAGCTTTACGTCAATGCCGTGTCAAGGCGGCGCACGGTTAATCCGAGGCTCATTTCCAGATATTAGCGCGCGCTTAACCTTATCGGAATATTAGCTATCACTGTTAAGCACTGTCCATGCGCGGCAGGGATAAACGCATAAGGCATGCGCCTCTTACCGCGTGCATACGCTGCGCATCATGCGGCGCAAATGTGTCCGCGCACGCATGCAAGGGACAGTCCTCTTGCATATGCGCGCATGCTTTGGGCGTGCATGTGCGCATTGCCGCGCCGCATTGCAATATCTGCGCGATTTTCTTGCAATCTGTTAACGTGCCGCCTATTGACAAACGCCTCAAAATAGAATATACTTTGGCGCATCGGCAAGATGGCGCTGTGGATTCATATCCGCCGCGCTTTTTGCGTATAGGAGCGCGTGAATTAGGAGCTACTAATGCTGCAAGAGGTGTAATGCTATGAGCAAGGTCCCTGAGATGTTTGGATCACTTCTGTTTAACGACGCGATGATGCGCGAGCGTCTGCCCAAGGATACCTACCGGGCGCTGCGCAAGACCATGCAGGACGGCAAGAGCCTTGACCCCACGGTCGCCAACATAGTCGCAAACGCCATGAAGGACTGGGCCATAGAACACGGGGCCACTCACTATACCCATTGGTTCCAGCCGCTAAACGGCATAACCGCCGAAAAGCACGACAGCTTCATATCCCCCACCCCGGATGGCCACGTCATAATGGAGTTTTCTGGCAAGGAACTGATAAAGGGCGAGCCGGATGCTTCCAGTTTCCCCTCGGGCGGACTGCGCAGCACGTTCGAGGCGCGCGGCTACACAGCGTGGGACCCCACTTCATATGCCTTCATAAAGGACGGCACGCTGTGCATACCCACCGCGTTTTGCTCCTACGGCGGCCATGCGCTGGACAAAAAGACGCCGCTGCTGCGCTCCATGGAGGCCATAAACCGTCAGGGCATGCGCCTGATAAAGCTGTTTGGCTCCTCCGACGTTACCAATGTGCGCACCACTGCCGGCCCTGAGCAGGAATACTTCATAATAAGCGATGAGATGTACCGGCGCCGCCCCGACCTCATATACTGCGGGCGCACGCTGTTTGGCGCCAAGCCGCCCAAGGGTCAGGAGATGGAAGATCACTACTTCGGCGCAATAAAGCCCAAGATAATAGAGTACATGAGCGATCTGGACGAGACGCTGTGGAAGCTGGGCATACTTGCCAAGACGCGCCACAACGAGACCGCGCCCGCTCAGCACGAGCTTGCCCCCATATTCACCACCACCAACATCGCCTGCGACGACAATCAGCTCACCATGGAGATGATGAAGCGCGTGGCGGCGCGTCACGGGCTTACCTGCCTGCTGCACGAGAAGCCCTTTGAGGGCGTAAACGGCTCGGGCAAGCACAACAACTGGTCGCTGATAACCAGCACGGGCGTGAACATGCTCGATCCCGGCGACTCTCCGCGCGAGAACGCTCAGTTCCTGCTGGTGCTGGCTGCCGTTATAAAGGCCGTGGACGAGCATCAGGATCTGCTGCGCATATCGGTCGCCAGCGCGGGCAACGACCACCGTCTGGGCGCGCACGAAGCCCCGCCCGCGATAATATCGATGTTCCTGGGCGATGAGCTGACCGAGATACTCGAATCGATAGAGAACGACACGCTCTACGACCACAAGGATCAGACCATAATGAAGATAGGCGTGCATACGCTGCCCCGCTTCCCGCGCGACACCACCGACCGCAACAGGACTTCGCCGTTTGCCTTCACCGGCAACAAGTTCGAGTTCCGCTCGCTGGGCTCGTCCAGTTCCATAGCCGACCCCAACATAGTGCTGAACACGATAGTGGCCGAGTCGTTCCGCCAGTTCGCCGACGAGCTTGAGAACAGCACCGACTTCATGCGCGACCTCAATGCGCTGATACGCCGCACGATAATGCATCACAAGCGCATCATCTTCAACGGCAACAACTACTCCGGCGAATGGGTGGCCGAGGCCGAGCGCCGCGGGCTGCTCAATCTGCCCTCCACGCCCGACGCGCTGCCGCTGCTGGAGACGCCCGCCAACATAGAGCTGTTCGAGCGCCACCGCGTGCTGTCCGCCGACGAGTTGCATGCGCGCACCGAGATACTGCTGGACAACTACTCCAAGACCATCAACATCGAGGCGCTGACCATGGTGGAGATGGCGCGGCGCGACATACTGCCCGCCGTGTACAGCTACATAAAGGATCTGGCCGAGACGGCGGTAAGCGTAAAGCAGCTGGGGCTGGACGTATCGGCGCAGACCGAAATGATATCCGAACTGAGCGAGCTGGCCACCGAGTTTGCCCGCCGCACCGACGTGCTGGACAAGGCCGAATCCGGTCTAAACCGCTGCGGCAGCGAGCTAAGTTGCGCGCAGTACGCGCACGACGTGGTGTTCAAGGCCATGGAAGCGCTGCGCCAGACCGGCGACACGCTGGAGACGCGCACCGCCGCCAAGTACTGGCCCTACCCCAGCTATGGCGAGATGCTGTTTAGCGTAAAGTAAGCGCCGCCCAACGGCGCAATGCCCTCGGCACGCGGCGTAAGCGCAGCCTGCATGGCGCATGGCTAATCCTGCTTCAACAGGATAGCGCGCTCATGTTCCGCAGCCCGCATGACAGCGCCGCCGTGCGGTGTAAAGCTATCAACACATATGGCAAAGCAGCTCTGCCCGGGCATCAGATTGCCCAGACGGAGCTGCTTTTTTATCCGCGCCCCGCATCTGCACAGCGAGGTACATGCTCCCGCCGTACCGTCTGCGCGCGACGGCGTCGCCTTCATATGCTAACCGTCATACACACCCGCCGCGCCCGCCTTCCCCGCACAGCTCAGCGATATGAGCCTGCGCGCTCGCCATGCTCTGCGCGATGCGCGCCACTGCTTGTCACAAAATTCTTTTGACAAGCGTGAAGGTAGTGAGGAACCTCCCCTGTTGCCTCCGTCCCATCAGTTTATGCTGAAATCCCGAAGATTTCCGGGCGTGGAAACTGTAAGGCCGACATTTTGCTCTGTGAAATTCCCTTTCCCGGAGCAAAAATCAATTGCGCCCACCGCACATGTCGATGGGCGCAATTGAAATCGAGAAGGCTACCAGTCATCTCTATCCATCTTGTGTTTTTCGATAGCATGAGGCGCGCGATGTGCGCCATCCGGATTCTGCCAAGCCAGCCCGCCGCATTGCGCACAGCGCCGCACGGCAAGCCTGCCGTCACATCCATCTCTGTCATGCGCTTCTT
Organism: Candidatus Fimadaptatus sp.; assembly: GCA_050946055.1. Classification (GTDB taxonomy): domain Bacteria; phylum Bacillota; class Clostridia; order Christensenellales; family Aristaeellaceae; genus Fimadaptatus. The sequence continues at coordinate 15,497 of JBMNUB010000031.1, forward strand.
AAGGCGGCAGATATGGCCGGGGAGCTGCCGCGCTTCATGTCCACGCCGCCCGGCGCTGCGCAGCCGACCCGCGCCAGTACCCGCTTGGGCATGGTGCGCGGCTTTGCCGGTTATTCCTCCCAAACGTCCATGGGCGTGAGCTTGCCGCACACTATGTAGCGGGCGTTGTTGTACTCATAAGTGCAGGTGACCAGCGATATTATGTGATCGCCGCGCGCTATGTCTACGCCGCACTCGAATGTGGAGTCATTGAGGAATATGTCAAAGTACTCGTCAAAGGCCTCGTCGCTGTCAAAGTTGCGCTCCAGGAAGTCGCGCTCGCCGCTGACTATGGTGCCGGAAAACACCTCTATTGTGTAGTCGCCATAGGGCGTGTACAGATTCATCGTGGGGTGTTCGTCGTAATACTTCTGCTCCTCATAGCCCACTATCGTGGCCAGCATGGAATCGTCCTTCATGTGATGACCGTACACTATGCTGTTGGCATCGCGATAGAACTCGCCATTGCGCCAGTCCAGAAACAGGCAGCCCGCGCGCCGCTTCTCCAGCTCAAACGAGTGATCCATGTACAGGTCGTTGTCCTCGCCCTGCGCTACCGGGTAATCTATCGGCGTACCCTGCTGTTCCAGCCAGCCGCAGTAATCGCCGTTTATCTCTATCATTGCGCCGTGGTCGCGGCTGCTGACGCCCAGCAGGCGATGCCCGGCCTTATGGCTTTGCACTGTGCGCTCCGTTCCCTCCGGCAGCTGCGCAGCTATTGCGAGCGTCCCGCCCAGCGCGGCGCTTGCCTGCGCATCCTGTTCGGGTTGCGCAAGCGCCGCCTGCCCGCACATCACGATGCATGCCAGCGCAGCCGCCAGCATCATGCGCAGCCCGCGCCCGAATCCATTCCGCATATATCCATCTCCCATCATTTCTCATTACTTCCGATTATATCATGCCGCGCGCCGCTTTTCAATCTTGCGCCGCCTTGCTCACCATATCGCCACAGACTTGCCATCCCCGGCCGCAGTTGTCGCCGCCCTGCGCGGCATGCCCGCCCGCTTGCCTTGCATGCGCACCCGCGCCCGCCACTTGCGCGCATCCTCACATACGCTTTTAGCGCGCCCGCAGAGACAATGCCCGCGCGCGTTTACGCCCGCATATTTTTCACCCGCACAAATTTATATCGCACTTTGCGCGAAAACATCGCCCAATTCCATTGACAACATGCTCATGAGCATGTAAAATCCACTTAGCCGGAAGTTAAAATTTGCTCTGGAGGAAACGCATATGTTCAAATTTGGCATAATGGGCGCGGGCAAGATCGCGGTAAAGTTCACAGAGGCGGCGCGCATGGCGGGCTGTGAGGTCGCCGCCGTTGCCAGCCGCAGCGCCGAGCGCGCTCAGGCCTTTGCTCAGGCAAACGGCATAGCCCACCATTACGGCAGCTACGAGGACATGCTGCGCAGCGAGCAGCTGGACTGCGTGTACATAGCGACCGTGCCGTTCTCCCACTTTGAGCTGGCCATGCTGTGCATGGAGCATCGCATGCCGGTGATATGCGAAAAGGCCATGTTCCGCAGCCTGAGCGAGGCACAGACCGCCTTTGCGCGCGCCAGAGAGCAGCACACATTCATGATGGAAGCGCTTTGGTCCAAGTTTCTGCCCGCCAACCGCAAAGCCAAGTGCTGGCTGGACGAGGGGCGCATAGGCGCGCCGGTGTTTCTGGACATGCAGATAGGCTTTACCGCGCCCAAGGGCGATGACAACCGCTACTTCTCCGCTGCGCTGGGCGGCGGCGCGGCGCTGGACATAACCGTATACGCATATGAGATATCCGCATACATGATGGGCATGCGCCCCGAGATAACCGACGTGCAGGCCACGCGCTATCACACAGGCGTGGACGCATCGGAGCAAGTTTCCATGCGCGCGGGCGATTGCCTCTGCACGCTGCGCACCAGCTTCGTGTGTGCGGTAAACGAGGGGCTGACCATACTCGGCGAAACCGGGCGCATAGTCGTGCCGCATCCGCACTACGCAAACGAAGCCTTCCTCTACGACAACGAGGGCAAGCTGCTGGAGCATTTCGCGGACGGCACCAGCAACGGCTTCATATACGAGATAGAGGAGGTAGTGCGCTGCGTGAGCGCGGGCGAAATAGAGAGCCGCGTGCAGTCCCATGAGGACACGATAGAGTGCGCGCGCCTGTTCGACAGCATACATGCCGCGGCCAACACATGACCGGGCGACATTGCGCCGCAGAGAACTTTCGCCGCCGCGCTTACAGGACGCCTTTATGGCCATGCACCTAGGCACAGGGGCGGCGCTTTCTTTCCCAACATAGCTGCGGCATACCACATGGCTTTACCCCAACTGGAGTCGTGCGCTACACGACAATCGATGCAAGCGGGCATATGCCTGTAATGCAGCATATGCGGCTGCATGATATGCGCATGCGCAGACAAGCGCGGCGCAGATACGAAAGGCGGTACAAAAATGGACAAGGTACGTTTGGGCATTATAGGCGTGGGCGGCCGCGCGATAGGTCTTATGGATTCCATAATCGCAATAGACGAGCTTGAGATAACCGCTCTTTGCGACATACGCCCCGAGTGCTGCGAGCGCGGACTCAAGTGGCTGAGCGAGCACGACTATCCCACAGTGCCGTTTACCTGTACGGACTATCGCAAGGTGCTTACGCGCGAGCTGGTCGATGCCGTGATAGTGGTCACATCGTGGAACGAGCATGTGGAGCTGAGCATCGCCGCCATGGAAGCGGGCATACCCGTGGGCTTTGAGGTGGGCGGCGCGTCCTCGCTGGATCAGTGCTGGGAGCTGGTCAAGGCCTATGAGCGCACGCGCACGCCCTGCATGATGCTGGAGAACTGCTGCTTCGGTCGATACGAGATGGCCGTGCTGCGCATGATACGAGACGGGCTGTTCGGCGAGGTCGTACACTGCGAGGGCGGCTATCAGCACTTCCTGGGCAAGTACCTCGTAAACGAAGGCTCCATCGCCAGCGGCCATCAGCGCACGTTCCATCACATGCACCGCAATGCCGAGCTGTATCCCACCCATGAGATAGGGCCGATAGGCAAGTATCTGAACATAAACCGCGGCAATCGCTTCCTGACGCTCTCGTCGTTTGCGTCCAAGGCCGTGTCGCTGAACAGTCTGGCCAATGATTCGCTGGGCGCAGGGCATGAGCCGTTCCAGCTGGGCGACTTCGTGACCACGATACTCAAGTGCGCGGGCGGCGAGACCGTCATGATAGCGCACGACACCTCTCTGCCCCGCCCGTACAGCCGCGGCAACGTGGTACATGGCACGCGCGGCACATGGATGGAGGTAAACAAGTCCATATACATAGAGGGGCGCAGCCCTGAGGAGAAGTGGGAGGACATCGCGCCCTACCTTGAAGAGTACGACCATCCCATCTGGAAGGACTTCCTGAACAACGGCGTGCAGGGCGGTCACGACGGCATGGACTATCTGGAGATGAAGGCGTTCGCCTACTCGGTCATGCACGGCATAGACTTCCCGCTGGACGTATACGACGCAGCCTGCTGGATGGCGATAACCATACTCTCGGAGAACTCCATCGCCATGGGCGGCATGCCGCAGGCCTTCCCCGACTTCACCAACGGCAAGTGGATACGCCGCGAGCCGCAGCCCGACACGCCGTATCTGCCGTGATGCTCAAGGCATGTACATGAGGTTATGCGTGCAGGAATCGAAGGTTTATTTCACCTGCACGCAAAGGCATTTGCAGGCGGCATTGCATCGGCGCAAGTGAACTTCAGGCGTAGAGGAATATGACTGGCGAGATTACTAATCCAATAGAAGCCAAGATTCAAAGCGATGCATATGCATAGATAAGAGATTTTACCGGTGGTTCAGATAAAGATGGCCGGGGCAATGCCTCGGCCATGATTTTTTATAGCACGCTGGCAGACTGCTTATGCCATTGTTGCCGCTAAATGCTAGGTTGAATTTATCCTATTGATTGTGATATAATATGAGCGGGAGGGATGAATATGACCATTGATACCAATGCAATTCTGTCCGTCACAGAAGCAAACCAGAACTTTTCACGCGCCACACGCATGGCGGATGCCATGGGCGAGGTAGTTATATTCAAGAATAATCGACCGAAGTATCTGCTGGTTGATATGGAGAATTCGTCGTACTTTGATGTGACGGATGACGAAAAAATTGACATTATCGCCGCTCGCGTTCTGAAGCGGTACAAGTCGGCCTTTGAGGAGCTTGCAAAATGATCCGATTCTCACGGGCAAAGGTTCTGCTTCTTCACCAGCTGGTCGTAGCAGAAACAGGCGGCAGTCAGGAGCTTCGGGACATTGCGCTTCTGGACAGTGCGCTGGAAGGCGCATTCCAGACATTTAGCGGACAGGAGCTGTATCCCACCAAAGAAGAAAAGGGCGCATGGCTTGGCTATTCGCTGATTTCCAACCATGCCTTTGTGGACGGCAACAAGCGCATCGGCATGTATGTCATGCTCACATTTCTGGAAGTCAACGGCATCCACATGGACTGCACCAATGAAGCGGTCGTAGAGGCAGGATTGGGTGTGGCTTCGGGCAAAATGAAGTACGAAGAACTCTTGTCATGGGTAAGGCAGCATCGCGTTTGATGCTGCCTTTGCTTGTCAAAAAATTCTTTTTGACAAGCGTGGACGGGGAAGAACCTCCCTCGCCACCGCCACCCCTACTCAGTTTTCATTGAAATCCTGCGGATTTCCGGGCGTGGAAACTGCAAGGTTGATATGCCGCTCCGGAAAATGAGATTTCCCGCCGCAAAAATATCCCGCGCACACCGCACATGCCGCTGGACGCGATTGAAGTCGGCGGGCTGCGAGGTTCGCCGAACTCTCCGGGTGTTTTTGACAGTCTGAGGCAGCACCGCGTTTGATGCTGTCTTTTGAGTTGTGGAACAGGAAATGATGTTTCGCGAATAGGTATCATAATGCGTGAAATGTGTCTTTCACCTGCACGCAAAGGCATTTGCAGGCGGCATAGGCATCGGCGCAAGTGAACCTCACACTTCACGCACGCCAGTGCCGATAAAAACGCCCTTTGGCAGATGGACATGTTCATGGCGCACGATTCAGACTTGGGGAAACGCACATGTCCATGTTTGCCTGAATTGAGCTGACGCGCGGCGCTACCGGCATGACAAGCACATCCCGCCCAAACAAGGCAGCCAGCCTTGTCCGGGCGGGATGTTGGCCATCATGTTCATATAAACGCGCGGATACCCTTTGCCCGATGTTTGTATGTTCATTGCATATGCGGATAATCTTTGTACGATGCCCGCTGCCGCTCGCCAGCAACACACGTTCTAAGCGCGCAGGCCATACGGCAGCACTTCTTTCAGCTTATGCGCGGTCTAAGCGCGCGCAGGCAACATTCGATGCCGCGCAAAAAAAGCGACAGCGCGCCCCAACCGGAGCTTTGCGCTGTCGTTCCAATATGCTTAGCCATATGCGCGGCGCTTTTCTATGCCCTGCGCAGCGCTTTTGCGCGCCTGTCATTCGCCCTTGAGCGCCGCTATGTCGCCCAGCATCTGAGCGGCGTTTTCCTCGGGCTTCACCTTCTCGTATGCGCGCACTATCATGCCCTGCTCGTCTATAAGATAGGTGGTGCGCACAACGCCCATGGACACCTTGCCGCACATCTTCTTTTCCTTCCAGACATCGTATGCCTGTATCGCAGTCAGCTCCGTGTCCGCAAGCAGTATGAAGGGCAGCTCGTACTTGGCGGCAAAGCCCGCGTGCGACTTCACGCTGTCCTTGCTTATGCCCACGACCACCGCGCCCGCCTCCTCAAACGCGGGATACTCGCGCGCGAACGCACATGCCTGCTTGGTGCAGCCGGACGTGTTGTCGCGCGGATAGAAGTACAGCACTACCTTGCGCCCGCGCAGCGACGACAGGCTGACCATATCGCCGTTTTTGTCGGGCAGTGTGAAATCAGGCGCCAGAGTTCCTACCGGCAGCATTAAAATCCCCTCCACATAATACATCGGTCACGCGCTGGCGGCGCGGCTCGCTGCACCCGCCGCCAGCGCCAAACTGTAAACGGCGCGCGCCTGCTCAGTTTGGGTGCGCGCCGCCATAATCACTTGCCCGCTATGCCGGTCACGGTGTAGCCCGCTTCGGTCACGGCATCGGTCAGCACCTTGTCATCGACCGGCTTGCTCAGCACCACGGTGGCCTGCTTGTTCTCTAGGCTCACGTCCACGCTGCTCACGCCGTCCAGCGCCGCCAGCGCCTTGGTAACATGCGCCTGACAATGCGCGCACATCATGCCTTCCACGTTCAGTACCTTAGTCATATTCATATCATCCTTCCCACCGGCAGGCTCTGCGCCGCCGTTATCAATGTCGGTTTTAGTCATATCGGTCGAAGCACAGCTTTCCGCTACCGGGCAGGCACACGCTTCTTCCTCAGCCTTGGCAGCCACAGGGCATGCGCCATTGCAGCCGGCCTCGGGTATGGCCAGCACGCTCTTGTCCACGGGCGCGCGGCCCTCTATCGCCTCGCGCACGGCCTCGCGCGATTCGGCATCCGGCTCGCTGCCCTTGAACAGGCGCAGGCGCAGCGCGTTGCCCACCACGCATACCGAGCTCAGGCTCATTGCCGCCGAGCCTATCATCGGGCTTAGGCGTATGCCGAACCACGGGAACAGCACGCCCGCCGCCAGCGGTATGCCCAGCACATTGTAGAAGAACGCCCAGAACAGGTTCATGTGTATGTTGCGCACCACGGCCTCGCTCAGCTCTATCGCGCGCAGCACGTCCATCAGCGAGCTCTTCATCAGCACTACGTCGGCGGAGTCTATCGCAATATCCGTACCCGCGCCTATGGCTATGCCTATGTCGGCGCGCGCCAGCGCAGGGGCATCGTTTATGCCGTCGCCAACCATGGCGACCTTGCGGCCACGCTCCTGAAGCGCGCGTATGTGGCGCTCCTTGTCGGCGGGCATAACGTCAGATATGACTTCCTCTATGCCCAGCTGAGCGCGTATGGCCTCGGCAGTCACGGCGTTGTCGCCGGTCAGCATGACCACATGCAGTCCACGGGCGCGGAATGCGTCTATCGCGGCGCGGCTGGTGTCGCGCACGGTGTCCGCTACGGCTATTATACCCGCAAGCTCGCCGTTTGAAGCAAACAACAGAGGAGTTTTTCCCTGACGCGCCAGTTCATCCAGCCTTGCGCGCGCCACATTGCCCTGCTCACCCTCAAGCACGCCTTCGCGCTCCATAAAGGCCGCGCTTCCGGCCATCCACATCTCGCCGTTCACGCCCGCGCGCACGCCCAGACCCGCCACGGCCTCAAACGACTGCGCCTGCGCATGCGATATGCCCATGCTCTGTGCGCGCTCCATTATGGCTATGGCCAACGGATGCTCGCTGCCCGCCTCCAGCGCGGCGGCGCGCTCTATCAGCGTGCGCTCGTCCATGCCGGGGCGCAGCAGCACCACATCCGTCACCGAAGGATGTCCCGAGGTTATCGTGCCGGTCTTGTCCAGCACGACCGTGTCCACCTTGTGCAGCCGCTCCAGACTCTCCGCCGACTTCACCAGTATGCCCATCTCGGCGGCCTTGCCCGTGCCTACCATTATCGCCACGGGAGTGGCCAGTCCCAGCGCACAGGGGCAGGATATCACCAACACCGATATAGCGCAGGACAGCGCAAACTCAAAGGTCTGACCCATCCACAACCAAGCCGCTGCGGTGATTATGGCTATCGCTATCACGACCGGCACGAACACGCCGCTCACCTTGTCGGCAAGGCGCGCAATCGGCGCCTTGGAATTGCCCGCGTCGTCCACCAGGCGGATTATCTGGGACAGCGTCGTGTCCTCGCCCACGCGCGAGGCGCGCATGTGGAACGAGCCGTTGTTGTTTATCGTAGCCGACATCACCTTGTCGCCCACGCCCTTTTCCACGGGCATGCTCTCGCCGGTTATGGCGGCCTGATCTATGAAGCCGCCGCCCGATATTATCTCGCCGTCGGCGGGTATGCTCATGCCGGGCTTTATCACGATTATGTCGCCCGCATTGAGCTGCTCGACCGGGGTTTCTATCTCCGCACCGCCGCGCAGCACCAGCGCGGTCTTGGGCGCGAGGTCTACCAGCTTGTCCAGCGCCGACGAGGTCTTGGCCTTGGAGCGCGCCTCTATGTACTTGCCCACCGTTACCAGCGTCAGTATCATTGCCGCCGACTCAAAGTACAGCTCATGCGCATACTGATGCACGCGCGCTATGTCGCCATGACCCAAGCCGTACATCATCATGTACAGCGCAAACACGCCATACAGCAGCGACGCGCCCGAGCCCACCGCCACCAGCGAATCCATGTTGGGCGCAAACCTGGCAAGCGCCTTGAAGCCCACCTCGTAGAACTTGCGGTTTATGTACACTATTGCCGACGACAGTATCAGCTGCGTAAATGCCGACACCAGCACGTTCTCCATGCCGCTGAATATCTCCGGCATGGGCAGGCCCATCATGCCGCCCATGGCGATGTACATCAGCGGTATCAGCAGCACCAGCGACAGCACAAGGCGCTTTAACATCTCCTTGCGCTCGCGCTGCGCATCCTGCTGGCGCTCGTGCCACTGCGTGCGGAAGTCGCGCGCGGGCTTTGCGCTCTCACCGCCGACTCCGGCCTGCGCCTCCTCCGGCTCCGCGCCATAGCCAACACCGGTCACGGCCTTGACTATGCTGCCCGCATCTATGACCGCTTCATCATATGTCACGGTCATGCGCCCGGCAAGCAGACTCACGTCCACCTCGCTCACTCCCTTGAGCCTTTTGACCGTGCGCGTCACATTGGCCTGACATGCCGCGCAGGTCATGCCCGTCACCTTGAACCTCTCCGTCTTCATATCGCGTTATGTCCCCCCTTACTTGAGCTTCTTCATGAGCTCCAGCGCTTCGTCGATTATCTCGGTATTGCCCGCGCGTATCTCATCCACCATGCATGTCTCCATGTGGTCGCGCAGCACCACATAGGCAAGCGCCTGAAGCGCACTCTCCGCCGCCGCTATCTGCACCAGCAGATCGCCGCAGTACCTGTTCTCGTCTATCATCTTCTTTATGCCGCCCAGCTGACCTATTATGCGGCTGAGCCTGTTCTGCATCTGCCGCTGCAGCTCGGCGTCGCGGGGCGTGGCCTTGTTGCGGCAGTGCGGGCATTGCCCGGTCTCGCACGCAGCTGCCTCGCCGCGCTCATATTCAATCATTCATATACCCCCATCCGGTATTTGATGCGTTTATTATATACCCCGTCACCGTATCAGTCAAGCAGTATTTTCAAATATTTTTTGCGACATGCAGCGCCAAACAATGTATAAGGCGATAACATCAAATGAGTTCTGCCGCCTCGGGCCAAATCTGATATGCCCATTCACGCGCGGGCAGGAGAAATGCGCTAACGGCAGGCCGGTGGATTTGTGCTGGCAAGGCACCGCGCAGCCGTGCAGCGACATGGTTGCGCTGATAGCGCGGACAGTCCATTTGCCGCCGTTCCCTTAGTGAGCGCGGCATGCTTTGGCGCGTCAATCCCCCAAAGGCGTGAATGGCAAAAAGAAAGCGGCCGATGCAGCCTTCAGCCGCAGCAGCCGTATTCATAATTGAACGCATATCATTTAGCTTGATTCCGGCAGGCGCACCCGCACACAGCGCATCCGGCAGGCCGCGCCTTTTGAGCCAACGTCAGTGCGCGCCCGACCTCAGCCAGCCGCACTCACGCCGCTGTTCTCGCGCTCCTGCATGCGCCATATGCTAAGCCCCAGCACCAGCGCCAGCACGCACAGCGCGCCGGTCAGCACGAAGGGCAGCGAGCGGTCTATGTCGGACAGATACCCCGCTACCACGCCCGAGGGCGAAGTCACCAGCATGGTCATGGCGTAGAACAGGCCCAGCATGCGGGCGCGCTCCTCGACATCCACGTTCAGCACCTGCAAGGAGGACGTGACCGGGTTCAGCACCGACAGCGCCAGCGCCTCGCAGGCCACGGCCAGCACTACCATCCAGTACTGTCCCGCCGGCATGAACACCATCATCAGCTGCGCAATCAGGTACACCGCAAGGCTGGCCATGAGCGGCTGCTTAAAGCGCGTAAGGCTTACGCGCGGCACCACCACGAAGTAGCACAGCAGCATGAGCAATGCGCGAATCGTAGAGAATATCGACAGGTTCTCGGCGGCTATGCCCAGCTTATCCTGAACCAGCAGCGCCCAGAAGCTGTCGTTTATGTTCTTCATGGTCGCAAAACAGGCCAGCAGGCCTATCGTCAGCATTATCTTCTTGTCGCGCAGCATTTTTGTCAGCACATGGCGGCTGTCCAGCAGATGCGCCCATATGCTGCGGTCGCGGAACTCCTCGCGGCGGCGCTTGCCTATAGCCGTCTCGTGGGACATCTTGTAGAGTATCAGGAACTTGGCGGTCATCATGACGAAGGTTATGCCATACAGCACGCGCATGGTCGGCACCACCGAATACTCCTGAACGAAGAAGTACGCAAGCGGCGCTATAAAGCCCGCCACAAGCCCGGCCACATGCGATATCGAATACATGTGTACCAGCTTTTCCTCGGGCGCCTCCTCTATCAGCAGCAGCCCCCACGAGTTCTCGGTCACGCGCCACATGCCGTTGAACAGCGCCGCCACGAAGAACCACCAGTAGTTCTGCGCGCACATCCACAAGAGTGAAGGCACGCTCCACGACAGCACATCGAATATCACCGTACACAGCCTGCGCCCCAACTTGTCGGTCAGCGGGCCGCTCAGCAGCGCCCACACCATCTGCGAGGCGAAGAACACGGTCGATACCGTGCCTATCTCGACCGGCGACATGCCCAGCGCCGCCATGTACACCGACGCAAACGGCACATAAAGGTTGTAAGGTATTCCCCACAGCGGCTCCAGCCACAGACAGGCGCGCTCATTCCCCTTGAGTGTTATCAGCGTGCGCATGAGCGGATTGCTCATAAGTGCGCGCTTCAACTTGTGCATTGGTATACCTCCGTATCATGCTCATATTACCGCCGCGCATTGCGCGCGATCAGCTCCCCCAATTTGCCCTTTCATGGCCTGCTTTGCGCCGCGCAGCCAGCATGCGCATGTATGGCGCGCAGCAGTTCCGCGTGCCAGCACGGCTCATGCCCGGAACGGCCTGCTTTGCGCGGCCACCGCTCTGCCGCAAGGCCACACACAGCCGCCGCGCAGCATGGACATTCATATTACCGCGATTATGCCCTCATCTGCCAGTCAGCGGCGCGCGTATTCTTCCGATGCCGTAACAAACTGGCGCAGCATGTCCATCTGCGGCGCGCGTATGCCTTCGGCCATGTCATGCTCGCACATGTACTCGGGATGCCACTGCACCGCGCGCACGAAGCGCTCGCCCGGCATGTACACGGCCTCGATCAGGCCATCCGGCGACCACGCCATAGGTGCAAGCCCTTCCGCTATGCGGCGTATTCCCTGATGGTGCATGCTGTTTACGGGCATCTCATCCACCTGCCACAGCTCGCGCAGCGGTGTGCCGGGCGCTACCTTTACGACGTGAGAGGGCTGGCCATACGGCTCCGGCTGCTGATGCGCCTTGGCCTCGGGTACAAGCTGCCCGGCCAGATCCTGATACAGGCTGCCGCCCAGCGCCACGTTGAGTATCTGTATGCCGCGGCATATGCCGAATATGGGCATGGAGCGCTTTATCGCGGCGCGAATCAGCTCTATCTCGAATCCATCGCGCGCGTATGCGATGTCGCCGCAGCAGGGCAGCGTCTCCTCGCCGTAGCGCGCGGGTTCCACATCATCGCCGCCGGTGAGCAGCAGCCCGTCGCACCTGTCCAGCATGCGCTCCAGCGCCTCGCCGTGCGTACCCATGGGCAGCAGGAAGGGATCGCCGCCCGCGTCGCGCACCAGTTCTATGTAGTTCTCGCGCACCATAAGCGTGCGCCTGTCGGGTATATAGGATACAACCATGGCTATGATAGGCCTCATGTTCCTGCTTCCTCCTGTCCATGGAGCGTCGGGAAGGCGCGCTCCTTCTTATAATATGTGACTATCAGCAGCAGCGCCGCGCCCGCCCACGCAGCGACCTCGGCCAGATATATGCCGTCCTGACCCATTATGCCGGGCAGCAGCAGCGCCGCGCCCACGCGCATTATCAGCTCCACCGCGCCCGATATCATGGGCATCACGGTGTCGCCCATGCCCTGCTGCGCGCTGCGGTACACGTACAGAAGATAGAGCACGGGCAGGCAGCCCGACATGACCACCAGATAGCGATACGCTATCTTGAGCACCTCCGCTACCTCATTGGGCTCGCCCGATATGAACAGCATCAGCACGCTCTTGCCACAGAGTATCATTGCCGCTCCTATCGCTATCGATGTAGCCAGCGCCATGAAGAACGAGGAGCGCACGCCCTGCTTTATGCGTTCATAGTTGCGCGCGCCCAGATTCTGGCCGGTGTACGTGCTTATCGCGTAGCCGAACGACACCGCCGCCATCTCAAGCAGGCCATATAGCTTGTTTGTGGCCGTAAAGCCCGCTATGAAGCGGAAGCCGAAGCCGTTTACTACGTACTGCACGCACAGTCCGCCCACCGAGATTATCGTGTTCTGCATGGCGACCGGCACGCCCAACTTGAGCAGCCGGCCCATCAGCGCGCTGCCGGCGCGGAAGTGTTCGGCCTTGAGCTTTATCTCATTTATGCGCATGGACGCGCGCAGGCAGTACAGCATGGCCACTATCTGAGCTATGACCGTGGCTATGGCCACGCCCGCTATGCCCCAGCCAAACGCCACCGTGAACAGCAGATCCAGCGCCACGTTGGTTATCGAGGCTATTATCATGGCGCGCAGCGGAGTGCGGCTGTCGCCCAGCGCGCGCAGCATGCTGGACAGCAGGTTATACGCCATGGATACCGGTATGCCGGAAAAATATATCCTGAGATACAGCACCGAGCCGGGCAGAACGTTTTCCGGCGTATTGAGCAGCCTCAGCGTGGGCAGCATGAACGCCTGGCTGATTACCAGAGTCATAACGGCGATTATGGCCGAGAGTATTATCGAAGCCGCCACGCTCTTTTTCAGTTCTTCCGGCTCGCCTGCGCCGAAGTTCTGGCTCATCAGTATCGAAAAGCCCTGCGCAAAGCCGGTCGGTATGCCCAGCACCAGCCAGTTGAGCCAGTCCGCAGCGCCCAGCGATGCCAACGCCTCCACGCCCACAAACTGCCCCACGACAGCGGTGTCCACCAGCGTATACAGCTGCTGGAACACGTTGCCCGCCATCAGCGGCAGCGCGAACATGAGTATGAGTTTCCACGGTTTGCCATGAGTCATGTCCTTTACGTGCGCCATTTTGCACCTCACAAGTTGTATTGTACGGCTCGCCGCCCCGCTTCAGCCCGCCAAAATGCATCCGGGCAGGCCGCAAGACGAACAAGCCCTATCCCCCGCCGCTTTCGCCCATGAGTTACCGCCTAAGCGCCCGTATGCCTCAGCCGGGCATGCTGGCATTCCGGCTCCCCTTTGGGCATTATACCGGGCAATCCTGCGCCCGCTGCCGCCGGACAATCTGCAGATTCAGCAGGCGCAATGCCCGCCTTAGCGCCCATGGTTTTGCACAGCGCGCTGCGCCGCATGCTTGCTTTTTGCTCCCTGCCAGTGTATACTTAGACAAAATACATACGTTTCGCGCATGGCAAAACGGCAACACTTCATAGTATATACAAACGCGCGGACCTGTCAAGGCGCTTTATGTATATAGGTAACTTTTTTGCAAACGGCATGATACACATGATGGGGAGGCGAACTTATGGAGCCCGACAAGATGCTTTTTTTAGACGGCTGGAAGTTCTTTCTGGATGTTGACTCGGCGCACAATATGCCCTCTGCGGCAAACATGCGCCCTGTTGAGCTGCCCCACGACTGGCAGATAGAGTCGCACCGCGACAGGGAGATGCCCGGCGGCGGCGCGCAGGGTTTCTATCCGCGCGAAGGCGTGGGCTGGTATGCGCGCGACATACTGCCCGAGGACGGCTGGCGCGGCAGGCACGTGCGGCTGCGCTTTGACGGAGTGCAGCGCTTCTGCACGGTATATCTGAACGGGCGCGAGCTGGGCGGTCACATGTACGGCTACGTGCCGTTCGAGGTGGAGTTGACCGATGCGCTGGAGTTTGGCCGCATGAATACCCTCATGGTCAAGGTGGACAACTCGCCCGATCCCGCCCCCACCTGCGCAATTATATCCCGCGAGGATGCTGAGAAAGACGCGCGCGACTATGCGCTGAGCCACGGCCTTGCCGAGGATGCGCTGCTGCGCGAGTACAGCTGCGGCGGCGACCGCTGGTACAGCGGCGCGGGCATATATCGAAACGTATGGCTGCTGATAGACGACGCAGTGAGCATTGCCCCGCGCGGCATGATGATATCGCCCGACATAAGCGGCGACGTTGCCGTGGAGCTGAGACTGGACAACACCGGCGCCGACTATGCCGACGTGCGCGTAGAGCTGGAGATAACCGCGCCCGACGGCAGTGCTGCGGGCAGGCTCAGCTGCGACTGCACGGCAGCGCCCGGCATAAGCGCGCAGTGCTTTGCGCTGCACGTGGACGCGCCCGAGCGCTGGGATGTGGATTCGCCCGCGCTGTACACAATGAATGCGCGCGTGTTTGCGGGCGGGCAGTCGCCCGACGAGGCAGTCTCCCGCTTCGGCTTCCGCGAGGCGCACTTCGACGCCGATAAGGGCTTCTTCCTGAACGGACGCATGCTGAAGCTGTACGGCGCAGACCTGCATCACGACGGCGGCGCGTTCGGCGCGGCCATGCCCATGCGCGTTCTCAAGCGCCGCCTGCTGGCGCTGCGCTCCATGGGCTGCAACGCCATAAGGTGCAGCCACAACCCGCACGGCGAGGAGCTGTACGAACTGTGCGACGAACTGGGCATGATAGTGATAGACGAGCTGTACGACAAGTGGGCTGGCACGGGGCTGTACTACCAGCGGCTGTTCCTGCGCGACTGGCGCGACGATCTGGAGCGCATGGTGCGCCGCGACTACAACCATCCGTCGATAGTGCTGTGGAGCATGGGCAACGAGGTTGACATACAGTACAGCGAGGCGTTCTACTCGATACTTGGCGAGATGTGCGCGCGCTGCCGCGAGCTTGACCCGCATCGCCCGGTGTCGGCGGCGCTGATAGGCTTCTGCCTGCGAGACTTCAACGACTCCACCCCGCTGGACAAGCGTCTAGCGGTGGGCGTGCGCTATGGCGAGCTGGTGGACGTGTTCATGGGCAACTACATGGAGGGCTTCTATGACGCGCTGCGGGAGGCCGGGCTGCACAAGGCGTTCATAGGCTCTGAGGTGCTGAGCTACTACCGTCAGGAGGATCTTCAGGTCACCAACATACTGGCGCGCTCCCCCTGGCGCGATGTGGACGAAAAGGACTATGTGGCCGGCGGCTTCGTATGGGCGGGCGTGGACTACATAGGCGAATCCACGGGCTGGCCCTGCCATGGCTGGACGGGCTGTCCGATAGACTCGGCGGGCTTCCTGAAGCTGCGCGCGCATCACCTCAAGGCACAGTGGTCTAAGGAACCCATGGTGCGCATAGGCGTATACGACGAGAGCGAGCCTTGGGACATGGCCAACTACATGTGGAGCTTCCCGCAGATGAGCGGCCACTGGAACTACGACTGCCCCGGCAAGATGATGCACGTAGCGGTCATGACCAACTGCGACAGCGTGGAGCTGTATCTGAACGGCTCGGCGAAGCGCGTGGCGCGCCCCGACTCGGACGACAGGCTGGCGCACTTCTACCTGAGCTTTGCGCCCGGCACGCTGCGCGCCGTGGGCATACGCGACGGCAAGCCGGTGTGCGAGCAGGTGCTGCGCACGGCAAGGTTCGCCGAGCGGCTGGAGATAAACGTGTGCGAGGACGATATGCGCGCCGATGGCCGCGACATAGCGCATGTCGAAGTGCGCCTGCTGGACAAGTACGGCCAGCGCTTTGAGCAGCTGCGCGTGCCGGTCAGCTTCCGCGTGGAAGGCCCCGCCGACGTAGTGCGCGTGGACAACGGCGACTTTCTGACCACGGACGAGGTGTTCACCGCCGAAAAGCGCACCCTGTTCCACGGCCAGGCGCTGGCCATACTGCGCAGCCGCACTCAGCCCGGGCGCATCCGCGTCACGGCCATGGCCGAGGGCTTTGCGCCTATGAGCGCCGAGCTTGAATCGCGGTGACTGGCCGTACCGTAATCACTGTCATACGATAGGCAGACATGCCGCGCCCGTGCCGCGATGAGCGGTGCGGGCGCTGTGCGTTGGACAAGGCGCGCAGGCGGGATGGCGCTATGCTCAGTGTGGCGCGCCGGTAATATGGACGCATGTGCGCAGAGGGTTTGTTTGGGCTTGCATTTATGTGTAGCGCTTGCGGGTGGTATTGTAGGATTGGCGCTTGCGCGTTGCTTCGCATGTTCTGAGTTGGATTGCGGGCGGTATTGCGGGATTGACACTCGCGTATTGCTTTGCATGTGCGGAGTTGGATTGCATGTGGTATTGTAGGCTTGGTGCTTGCGCGTTGCTTTGTATGTGCGGAGTTGGATTGCGGGTATTCCGCGCTCTGCACCTCCCATACGGCTGTGCGCATCACAGCATTCTCTCCGAGCCCTGTGCTTTGCCTTGCGCATGAAAACCCCGATACTCCGCCTGCGCATATACATGCACACTTTTTCACAGGCTTGCCCGCAAAAAGTCGCATATTGAGCGCGATTTTTTGCATATGCGGTGGAAGGCAGCGCGCGGATATGGTATTATTGCATGACAGCGGTGAAGCTGCCGTTCGCAGAAATGCATACCGCCCGATGTGCGGGCCGGAAACGGAGGTAATATACATGGCAAATCCCTTCAAGGATAAGCTGAACACTGTGGTAAAGACGCTGTCCTCGCTGTTCAGCGGCGAGGAAACCGGTGAAGCCAAGGATGAGTTCACGCTGCAATGCGAGGAATGCGACCGCGAGACGGCCGCGCTCAAGGAGCGCGAGCATGAGCTGTACGCCGACATAGGCGTGCTGGCGATAGATAAATACGGCACGGACGATTTCGGCGAGCTGGGTGCCAGCTTCGAGCAACTTCAGGAGCAGCTGCGCGCCGTAGCCGGCAAGAAGGCCGAACTGATACGCGCCAAGGAGGAGGCCGAGCGTCAGGCTGAGGAGGCGCGCAAGGCCGCCGAGGAAGCCGCCCGCCTTGCCGAAGAAGCGCGCAAGGCCGAGGAAGCCGCCCGCCTTGCCGAAGAAGCGCGCAAGGCCGAGGAAGCCGCCCGCCTTGCCGAAGAAGCGCGCAAGGCCGAAGAAGCCCGCAGCGCTGCTGCGGCCCCCGCCGCGCCTGCCGCCCCCACCGCGCCTGCCGCCCCCACCGCGCCTGCCGCCCCCACCGCGCCTGCCGGTGCTTCGACATGTCCGGTGTGCGGCTATGAGAATACCCCCGGCATGAAGTTCTGCGGCGAATGCGGCGCAAGGCTCATACAGCCCTCGCGGCTGATATGCCCGGTATGCGGCTATGAGAACGCTCAAGGCACAAAGTTCTGCGGCGAATGCGGCACACGTCTGGAAGCGCCCGCGCACGTGCTGGACAGCAAGCCGCTCTACACCGCGCCCGCGCAGCCCGCTTTCCAGCCCGCCGCGGCAGAGCCGGCAGAGGATGCGTCCGCGACTATGGGGTATGCAGCGCCGAATGGTGCAGGCGATGCGTCCGCAGACGATTCCATCAGTGAGACCGACGAGGATAGCGCGCCCGTGTGATAGGCATTGTGCATCCATGCATTTGAACGCCGCATAGATTTTTCATATATACTGCGCAGTCTCGATAGCGTTATCGGGGCTGCGCATGTTTTGTTGTATCCTAGCGTCGATATATGAACTATGCCGCAGATCACAATGCGCCCACGCATCCTGCCGCACGCCGCCATATGCACCCATGCACATTGCGGCGCGAAATGGCCTTAGTATGCTCCGCTTGCATTCATCGATGCGATCTGCGTGACCGCAAGGCATAACCTTGCACATTATGTGCCGCACGCCCATCCGGCCCTGCTTTACATAGCATCATCCTCCGGCCTGTAGAAATGCGGCATGCTCCCTTGCCGCGTCGCTCCGCATTCAATCGCCCGTATAAATGAGCAAATGCGCCGTGCAGACTTTGCGCGGCGCATTTAGCTTACAGCTGTGCCGCATCGCACGCGGCATGCCGGTTTAAACATGAAAAAGACCAGTCATTTCTGACTGGTCACAGCCTGTCAAAAAAGGTCGCTATAAGCGGCCTTTTCTGATATAATAGGCACAGGTGATGAAAATGATGAACCGAGA
Source organism: Candidatus Fimadaptatus sp. (assembly GCA_050946055.1). GTDB lineage: Bacteria > Bacillota > Clostridia > Christensenellales > Aristaeellaceae > Fimadaptatus. The sequence continues at coordinate 33,888 of JBMNUB010000031.1, forward strand.
GAACGAACAGCGGCAGGCAATCGAGCTGCTGTGCACAGACATGCTGGTAC
>JBMNUB010000032.1:0-33828 GCA_050946055.1 Candidatus Fimadaptatus sp.
CGGCCTTCGCGCCTGCGAGGTGAGTCCATGCCGTCCTGTTCCTCATCGAAAGAGCGGGAAGCCCGGCCTTCGCGCCTGCGGGGTGAGTCCATGCCGTCCTGTTCCTCATCGAAGGAGCGGGAAGCTCGGCCTTCGCGCCTGCGTGCGCCGTCATCGTACTCGTCGTATTCGCGCTGGTACCTGTCGGCGCTGCGGGCTCGCTCGCCGCGCATACCGCCGCTCAGGGCGCGCTCCTCGCGGTCGCCCGCTATGCGGTGGGCGGCGTTTAGCATGTCCACGGGCAGGAGATCGACGCGCGTGTTTATCTGCTGCCAGAACTCGCGCTCCAGCCCGTCGCCCGCACTGCTCAGCTTGTCCAGCACGTCATCCAGCTCGTCTATGCGCCAGTTGTTCTGGGAGTCAAAGCGCAGCGCCGTGAGCATGGTGACCATTACCACCGATTCGCTCATCTGAGCGCGCTCCAGCCCGCCGTCGCACAGCGCCGCGAAGTACCGGCGCACAAAGCCCATGAAGTCCACGCGGTTGACCGGGCTCATGGGCGCGAGCAGGCGCAGCATGCCCTCCATTACGCAGCCGTGCCAGTCGCTGCATCCGCTCATCAGGCGGCCCCACAGGCATATGGCGCGCTGCTTGTCGGTGACCTGACCGTCCCACTGGCGCACGTAGGAATACGCGAAGTTGAGCGCAGCGTATGTGTCGTCGGCAAACTCGTCCAGGCGCTTGAACTCGATGCGGTCTATTAGCATGCTCACGGCCTGATCGAACGCGCCTTCGCCCAGCTGCGCGTCCTCGGCGGCGAGCATCTCCAGCGCATCGCGCACCGAGCACAGCGCGCCCGCAGTGACGCGGCGTATCGCGCCGGGCATGCTCTCGTTGACCGCGCGCGTCAGTGCGGCGGCGAGCGCGTCCATGCTTGATTCCGATATGCAGCCTGCCAGCGTATTGCGCAGCGATATCAGCGACAGGGCGTATTCTTCGGGCTTATCGCCTGCGCTCATGCGGGGCATGGCGTCGTTTATGAAGCTCTCCAGCGTGCCTGAGCGCTCCAGATGGCGTATTGCGCCGCTCAGCGCTCCCGGATACCCGGTGAGCGTGAGCGCCACCTGTGCGCTGAGCAGTCCAGTGGGCGGCTGGCGGTACAGCGCGGCCAGCTCGGCGTCGTATACCTCGCACATGGGATGATCCAGCCTGTGCAGAAAGTCGCTGTACATAAGGCAGTAGCGGAAGTACAGCGAGGGCTCCATGCCGGTGCGCAGCTTCATAAAGCCCGCCGTGAACTGCCGGAACTCGTGAGAGTTTGCATACCTTAGCGAGGCCGACAGCATCTGCTGGGCGCGCTCCAGCTCGCTCGATGCGGGAGCTTCTATGTCCATGCCGCCCTCCGGCTCGGGCTGGGCATTGCCCTGCGCACTTGGCTGGGCGGGGGCGGAGGAATGCACGCGGGAATCGTCGGCCATGGCCGAATCTATGATGTCGTCCAGCGTGCCGGCAAGCAGTGCGTCGGCGCGCTCATAGTCGCCCTGCGAGGGTTGCGCGTGCAGCTCGCGCGTGCCGTCGGGCAGGTATATGAAGGCGCGGCAGTCGGGACTGCCGTCCTCAAGCGTGTATCCTGTGGCACCGGGGCAGGGCGCTTCGGTGCCGCACAGCGTCACGAACTCAAGCTTTGCCGCGGCTTGCGAAGGCAGTGCGCGCAGCATAAGCTCCAGCGCCATGTACAGCTTGCGTGAGAACTCGCCTGCGGGCGATTTGCCTATCAGCGCCAGCGGGAACCTGCCGGTGCGCAGCGCGCACAGCGTCTCGGCCAGCATGTCCTCCTCAGGAAAGAGCGAGGTCAGCGTATGCACGTATTCGTCAAACGTCGCCGAAGCCGTGAGCCGCTCGGAGGCGGGCGAAGGCACGGCCACGGTGTTGGTCAGGCGCGGCGCGTTGGCGAAGAACAGCCCGTCGCCCAGAGGACTGCGCGCATACAGCCTGTGCAGCTCGTCGGCTGTGGAAAAGTACACGCTGTCCACTATCATGCGGCCTTCGCAGGGATAGGCCTTGCTTATGACCACGCCGTCCAGGCAGCGCCTTTGCGAGTACATCACCTGATTGCCGCGCGAGGCCAGCTCCATCGCCATATCGTTAAGCACGGTCTGGGTGGGCGTGTGATATATGTCGCGCAGCGTGGCGAGCAGGCGCATGCCGGTCTCGTCGTGGGTTGTTATGTGCCTTGCTATCATATGCCGCTCCTCCCGTCATATCTTGTGTGCCGTGCGCCTGATGCGCGTCCGGGATATGCGGGCGCAGGCGCGGTGTCGAGTGCAGGCACATACTGTGCGCATGTGCTAAAAAGTACCTTAAAATGGCGACGCAGCGCGTCGCCCCAGCTGAATGCCATGTATTTCATATCAAAATTATAGACGCACAGGGCTAAATTGTCAACCACCTAAGCTCCGCGTCGCTGAGCGCAGGCTGGAGCGCGCGGTTGAGGGAGGCGGATATGAGCCGCGAAGCATGGCTGACCAGCGAGTCTATGTCGCGCGGCGCGACTATCATGTCGCCCGAGGCGGCGCCAATCAGTTCGGGGCGTGCGCTTATCGCCATGGAACTCAATGCGCCCTCGACTATCGCGCGCGCATGCACGACGGTCGGCACGCCTATGGCTATCACCGGCACGCCCAGCGATTGACGGTTTAGCGCGGCGCGATGGTTGCCCACGCCCGAGCCGGGCTGTATGCCCGAGTCGCTCAGCTGCACGGTTGTGGCTATGCGAGCGGGGTCGCGCGCACACAGCGCGTCCAGCGCGATTATAAGCGTGGGATGCACTTCGCGCACCAGACCGCGCAGCAGCTCGCCCGCGTCTATGCCGGTGGCACCGTATACGCCCGGCGAGGCGGTCATGACGCGCCTTAGCATGCCCATGCCCGCCTGCTCGCGCAGCGCCCGCGTGCTAAGCACCATGTCGGCGGCGCGCGGGCCTATCGAGTCGGGCGTGACGAGGCGATTGCCCAGCCCCAGCACCAGCACGCTGTCGTCACCGCATTCGCTGCCCAGCCCCGCCATGGCCGCTATCTCTTCGGCTAGCATGGCGCAAAGTGCCTCCCAGCCGTCGCTGCCCTGCTCCATACTGTCCGAATACAGCGTGGTGTATGCGCCGCGCGGCTTGCCGGTCTCGCGCTCGCCTTCTTCGTCCAGCACGTCCACGCGCACGCGCGACACGCTGCCGCGCTCGCTGCGCTCCACATGCACGCCGGGCAACTCGCCGCCCGCGCTCACGCGCCCGCATTCCATGGCAAGATCGGTGTGGTATATGTTCATATGCTCATCCTCCGGTCGCTATATTAGACGCGATGGCTGTACAAGCGGCACATGCGCATCGCGCTTTGCTATAAGTATGTCCGCGCGCGGCCGGGCAAATCCGCGCGGCTGCGCCGATACGGCATGCCATATGCGCCTGCCGGTGTGCGGGTGCATTTTGCTTTGGGCGGGCGCATGCGGCAAATGAGTGCGAATGCATTGCTCATGGGCGTGCGGATGGGACGCTTTGCATATCGCGCTCGTGCGCGTCATATGCTGAATCAGAAATGGCGACGGGAGATGAGGCGCATGGTGAGGATAAAGGTGATAAAGAAGTCGCAGCTGCTGGCGTGGCTCATGGCGGTGCTGGTGATACTGGCGCTGCTGGCGGGCGCATGGGCGGCATGGCGGCAGGGCGCGTTTGGCGCGGCAGCGGGTGGCGCGTCGGGCGGTCATTCGACAGGGCAGTCGCTCAGCGCGGACGCGCCGGCGGGCGGGGCGGGGGATATCCCGTCCTCGAACGCCGGCGCTTTTGCGTCGCGCGCTGAGCTGGACAGGCTGAGCGTGATGAGCGGCGCGGCAAGCGGCCTGCCGGATGCGCAGGCACTGGCCGTGCGCGCGTCGTCCGGCGCGTATGACGGGGATGAGGCACATGTATACGTGGTCAACATGGACCTAAGCTATGAGCCGGAGCTTACGCCCTCGCCCGACGCGCTGTCAGAGGATGGCGGCATGCCCGAGGTTCAGCCGGGCGCGACTGGCGCGGCGGATGCTCATGCGGACGGCGGCCTGACGATAGCGCTGTCCGGCGGAAGCGGCACGCCCGTCGCTTCCGCCGCGCCGCTCAGCGCGATACTGGCGGCGGGGCTGTCGGGCGACGCGGGCGCGCCCTTGGCGGGCAGGAGCATACTCATATACCATACCCACACCCATGAGTCGTATGAGAAGCAGGCGCAGGACGATTACGTCGAGATAAGCGCATACCGCACCGGAGACACGCAGCACTCGGTGGTGCGCGTGGGCGCGGAGCTGAAGCGGCTGCTGGAGGACATGGGCGCAAGCGTGTACCACGACGTGACCGACTACGAGCAGGACGCGCTGGGGACTTCGTATGAGCGCTCTCTTAAGACGCTTGAGCGGCTGCGCGACGAGGGGCGCACATTCGATCTGTGGATAGACCTGCACAGGGATGCGTATGCGCCCGCCAGCGGCGAACCCAAGTGCGTGGACGCGGGCGGGCTGGAGGCGGCGCGGCTGATGGTGCTGCTCGGCACGGGCGAGGGCAAGTCGGGCGGCGAGCCGTTTGACCAGAAGCCCGACTTCGAGCGCAACAGGGTGTGGGGGCAGCGCCTGACCGATGAGCTGAACGCCATAGCGCCCGGCATATGCCGGCCGCTTCTTGTCAAGACCGGCAGGTACAATCAGCACATATCCGAGCGCAGCATGCTCATAGAGGTGGGCCACAACCGAAACACGCTCGGCCAGGCGCTAAACGCCATGCCCACTCTGGCGCGCGCCATCGCCGCCACGCTCGATAAAGATGGGGCGTGATTCAAACGAGGGCGCGCGGGGTATCAAGCTATATGGAATTGTGCAGGGAAGGCGTGCGCGCAGTAACGATGCCCATGGCGCAAGCCCGGCATCGGGCAAATGCGCAAGGCCGTGCGGCGCAAAGCATGGCGGCATGCAGCAGCACAGGGCGATTGTGAGCGCATCGGCTTACGCGCTCGTATACACGTTCATGGAATGCGGTGCAGGCGCTCATGGGCGCGCGGCGCATAGGGCTTACGCGCTCGTGTGCGCGTGCATGGAATGCGCACGATGGCGCATTGCGATGCTGTCGCAAATGCACATACTTGCCTGCGCACGAGCGCGCAGGCATCTAAGGACCGCAGGCGCATGTCAACTGCGGTCATACGGCGCACATACTGCGCAGGCACTGCGCAAAGCCCCGGCACCGCACATGTGCCTAAGGCGCGGAAAGCATGCACATGAACGCGGCGCGGACATGTACAGCTTACACAAAATGGCGGGCAACGCGATTGACATGCGCCCCGTGTGCGCGTAAAATAGCATTTACACGTATGCACGGCATCCGTTGCGATGTGCGGGCAAGCAAAGGCGGTAATAGGATTGAGTGTAAATACTGAGCCACAGCGCGTGTCGCCAAGGCGAGACGCGCCCATAGGCGTGTTTGACAGCGGTGTGGGCGGCATATCCGTGCTGCGGGAGCTGCGCGCGATGCTGCCGGAGGAGGATTTCATATATTTCGGCGACAGCGCCAACGCGCCCTACGGCGAAAAGAGCGGCGATGAGATACGCGCCCTGGCATGGCATGTGGTCGAGACGCTGCTCAAAAGCGGCATAAAGGCGCTGGTCATAGCCTGCAATACGGCTACGGCTGCGGCTGCTCCCCTGATACGCGAGCGGTTGGACATGCCGGTGGTCGCCATGGAACCGGCGCTAAAGCCGGCCAGCAAGTGCGCCCACGGCGGCAAGGTGCTGGTCATGGCCACGCCGCTCACGCTGAGCCTGGACAAGTTTCAGTCGCTGATGGAGCGATACGGCAAGGACGCGCTGCCCATGCCCTGCCCGGGGCTGATGGAACTGGTGGAGCGCGGCATAGTGGACGGAAGCGAGCTGGACGAGTACATCGCAGACATGCGCGCACGCATAGGCGGCGAGCATGTGGACGCGGTGGTGCTGGGCTGCACGCACTATGTGTTCCTGCGCGCGGCAATAGAGCGCGCCTTCCCGCAGGCGCAGGTGGTGGACGGCAACGAAGGCACGGCGCGTCAGCTGGTGCGGCTGCTTGAGCAGCGCGGACTTAAGCGCGCGGCAGATGGCAGGCGCGGCGGCATACAGCTTATGAGCAGCGGCGGCGAGGAGGACATAGCGCTGATGCGCAGGCTGCTGGGCGAAGGCTGACTGGCGTATTCGCATTAAGAGATGTGGGCATGACTGACGGAGCATGCGATGTGCCACAAGCGCATGGCGACGAGTGGGCGCAATGTTTGCTGCTGCGGTAGCCGAGGTTGTGCGCAGGGCGTGTCGGGAACGGCACAATGAGCGGGTACAATATATGCCAATGCGATAGTAATAATTGCGCGCAAGGTGAGCTGGGAACGGCACAATGGGCGTGCACAATACTTGCTTATTATGTAGCAATGTTTACGCGCAAGGTGTGTCGGGAACAGGCTCAATACGTGCCACCATTGAGCAATGTTTGCGCGCAAACCGCGTTCCATGCGGAGCGATAAGAGCAATCTTTGCCCAGCCAAGAGCAATGAGCAAACGCAAACCGCGCCCCAATCGGCGCAATCTGTGCTTGCGGGTATGAGCGCTGCGCGAGGGCAAACTGAGCTGCAGAGGATATACGAGCCAATATAAGGAGAAATGACGATATGAAGGAAGTAAAGCTGAATGAAAACGCGGTGCGCGTGCTTGAGCGCCGCTATCTGGCCAGGGATGAGCAGGGTCAGCTCACCGAGACGCCGCGCGGCATGTTCGAGCGCGTGGCGCGCACCATAGCCGCTGCCGACAAAAACTACGATGCCAATGCCGATGTGGAGGCCGTGGCGGGTCAGTTCTTTGACATGATGGCCGAACTCAAGTTCATGCCCAATTCGCCCACGCTCATGAACGCCGGCAGGCCTTTGGGTCAGCTGTCGGCGTGCTTCGTGCTGCCCGTGGAGGACTCCATGGAGCAGATATTCGACGCGGTCAAGAACGCCGCGCTCATACACAAGTCGGGCGGCGGCACGGGCTTTGCCTTCTCGCGGCTGCGCCCTGCGGGCGCGGCGGTGCGCTCGACCGGCGGCGTAGCGTCCGGCCCCATCAGTTTCATGAAGGTGTTCAATGCTGCGACGGAAGCGGTCAAGCAGGGCGGCACGCGCCGCGGCGCCAACATGGGCATACTGCGCGTGGATCATCCCGACATAATGGACTTCATCACCTGCAAGCGCGATACCAGCGAGATAACCAACTTCAACATATCGGTTGCGCTGACCGAGGAGTTCATGCGCGCCGTGGAGAGCGACAGTAACTACGACCTCGTCGATCCTCACGACGGCAGGGTCACGGCTTCCGTCAGCGCGCGCAAGGTGTTCGACAGCATAGTCGAGATGGCGTGGCTCAACGGCGAGCCGGGCATAGTGTTCATAGACCGCATGAACCGCGACAACCCCGTGCCTGCGCTGGGCGCTATCGAGAGCACCAATCCCTGCGGCGAGCAGCCGCTGATGCCCTATGAGAGCTGCAACCTCGGCTCCATAAACCTGAGCCGCATGACGCGCAAGGACGGCGATGGCCGCGTGCAGATAGACTACGACGAGCTGGGGCGCGTGGTGGATCTGGCCGTACACTTCCTTGACAACGTGATAGAGGTAAACTCCTATCCGCTCACGCAGATACGCGACACCACGCTCAGGACGCGCAAGGTGGGTCTGGGCGTAATGGGCTGGGCCGATCTGCTGTTTGAGATGGGCATATCCTACGCAAGCGACGAGGGCGTGGCGCTGGCTGAGGAGGTCATGGGCTTCATACATGACCGCGCCTGGGCGGCGTCGCGCGAACTGGCGCGCGTGCGCGGGCCGTTCCCGGCATGGCAGCAGAGCATATTCAGCGAGGACGAGCAGCCGCCGCGCAACGCCACCGTGACCACCATCGCGCCCACCGGCACGATATCGATATTCGCGGGTGCGTCCTCGGGCGTAGAGCCGCTGTTTGCGCTGGCGTTCGTGCGCAACGTGATGGACAACGACGCGCTGCCCGAGGCCAATCCCGTGTTCGAGCAGGAACTCAAGAAGCGCGGCCTGTACACGCCCGCACTCATGCGCCGCGTGGCCGAACACGGCACCGTGCATGGCATTGACGAGCTGCCCGAGGATGTTCGCCGCGTGTTCGTGACCGCGCATGACATATCGCCCGAGGCGCACGTGCGCATGCAGGCCGCGTTCCAGCGCCATACAGACAACGCCGTCAGCAAGACCGTCAACTTCACCCATGATGCCACGCAGGACGACGTGCGCCAGACTTACATGCTGGCGTGGAAACTGGGACTAAAGGGCATAACCATATACCGCGACGGCAGCCGCGACAGTCAGGTGCTGAACATAGGCAAAAAGCCCGCTGAGCAGGCCGCGCCCGCCGCACAGGCCGCGCCTGCCGCACAGGCCGCGCCTGCCGCGCCCGCCACGCCGCCCATGCCGCGCCCGCGTCCCGAGGTGACCATGGGCATAACCGAGAAGGTGCGCATAGGCTGCGGCAACCTGTACGTGACTGTCAACTACGACGAGCAGGGCATATGCGAGGTGTTCACAAACCTCGGCCGCGCGGGCGGATGTCCGTCGCAGAGCGAGGCCACCAGCCGCCTCGTGTCCACGGCGCTGCGCGCGGGCATGCAGCCTGAGACGCTGATAGAGCAGCTGCGCGGCATACGCTGCCACGCTACGCTGCGCCAGAAGGGGCTGAAGGTGCTGTCCTGCCCGGATGCGATAGGTCAGGTGCTGGAGAAGGTGCTGCGCATGCGCCGCGAGCAGGGTCTGGACGGCGCGCACCTGATAGACGCAAGCAGCGATGCGGGTGCAAAGGCATGCAGCCGCGCGCCGGTGTGCAGCGTCAAGCGTACCGCGTCCGATGCCGGCAAGGGCGAGGGCGGCGATGCGCTCTGCCCTGAGTGCGGCAATCCCATGGAGCATGAGGGCGGCTGCGTGATATGCCGCAAGTGCGGCTACTCGCGCTGCGGCTGATGCATGAAGCGCTGAGCGGAGGATGAAGAATATGCAGAGCATAGACAGCATACTGAACGAGACGATAGAGCTGTACAACGAGCGCAAGTTGAACTGCGCCGAGACCGTGCTGGTCAGCATGTGCCGCTATATGGGCGTGGAAGATGCGCTTGTGCCGCGCATCGCCACGACCTTCGGCGGCGGCATGGGCGGCACGCAGTCGGTGTGCGGCGCGGTGACGGGCGGCCTCATGGCCATAGGCATAATCATGGGGCGCGAGCAGGGCGGTGACCAGATGCCCGCGCGCAAGGAGGCGGCGCGATTCATAAGCGAGTTTAACGCCGCGCACGGCGCAAAGGACTGCGCGACGCTTACCGGCATAGACATGAGCGACCCGGCGCAGATGGAGGCGTTCCGCGCGCCCGGCGGCGGGCATCACAGGGTGTGCAACGAGTGCGTGCGCTGGGCGTGCAGGTATGTTGCGCGTTTGTATGATGAGCGCAAGTGATTGAAGCATGTTAGGCGCAGACTGCGTGGATGAAGCTGATACGCATCGCGTTAGGTGCATACAGCGCAAGCGAATCTGACACGCATCGCGTTATGCGCAGACAGCGCAAGCGAATCTGACACGCATCGCCTTATGTGCAACCCGCACGGCCGAACGCGGGCTATATATCGATAACACAAAGCACGGCGCTGCCGCAGATGATACATTCTGTGGCGGTGCCGTTTGCTTATGTCGCTTGACGGTTTGCGCTGTGAGCCGGAACTCTTGCGCACGGTATGGGCTTACTTTATGCCTAGGTCGGAAGCGTATACCATGCGGGTGTTGAAGGTGGTCAGGTCGTTTGCATCCAGCTCGAACACGCGCACGCCGCGCAGCTTGTCATTCTCCTCGCCGCCCAGACCGTAGGTCTGGAAGCCAACGTTGGCGTCGTAGCCCAGCTTGATGCCGTAGTAGTCGCCCACATAGTCGTTCACGTGGTCATGGCCTACGAACATGCCGCGCACATCGCCGCGCTCCAGCGCCGCCGCGAACAGGCCGCTGTTGATGTTGGAGGGACACTCGTCCTCGTTCTTGTTGCCAGTCACGCCGTTGGCCTCGCCGTCTGCGTACATCGCGCTCCACTCGGGAGTGGGTATGTGGAAGAACATCAGCGAGTTGAGCTTGCCGTACTGCGCCTCGAGCTGCTGTGAGGCGGTGTAGTACCAGTTGATTTGATTGGTGCGTATCCAGTCATAGCCGCCTATCTCGGCATAGCGGTTGGAGTCCAGCAGCCATACGTTGTACAGCGGCTTCTCGCCGTCGGCATCGTATATGAGCTGATACATGTCGCCTACCGCATGGGTGTTTACGCCGTTGGCATCATAGGCGGCAGCGCCGTCCATGCCGGTCTTGTTTACGTTGTTGGGGAAGGTCATGTAGTACTCGAGCTGGCGTATCTTGTCCCATCCTTCGGATAGCGCGGTGGTGGCATCCTCGTCGTGGTTGCCGAAGGTCACCATCCACGGTATGCTGCGCTCCTCAAGGGGCTGAACCATCTGGGCCACATAGTCCTGAAACTGCTTTCCGTTCATGTCGCCGCCTATCTGGTCGCCGGTCATGACCACGAGGTCGGGCTTCTCGGCATCGAGGGCGGCATCCATGAGCGCTATGCTCTTTTCGTTCACGCTGGTCTTTTCGTCGTTTATGTAGTCCTGAAAGTCCGACATCTGCATTATCTTGAACTTGCCTTCCTCGCTGAACTTCAGCATGGTCTCCTCGGACTCGGCCAGAGCGGGGGAGAACATGGACATGCAGCCTATCGCGGCCGCTGCTACCAGTCCGAAAAACCTGAATCCCTTATTCATGCCTGTTATCACCTCAATGCTTATTTCACACCCCGTGTGCAGGTATAAGCTTAGGGCGCGCGTGTAATGAGCAGTGTGGGCAGAACGTATGGCCTATGTTTTGCGATGAACGGCAATGTCCTAATACAGCTAACAGAATGCCAGCGAACATAAAAGCGCGGCTTACGGACATCGCGTATGCGCGCATGCCGGGATAGGGCTGGCATATATCGCTTTATGATATTGCCGTCAGGAGAAATGGCGCGGCCCATATCTCCATGCGACTGCGCCACGCGATGACTCTTGAAAAAAATGGCAATTACATAGGTGGTACAGGAATGTTCGGAAGTCTTAAACATATAATATGACTTGAACAATTAGCTGCATATGCCGCTGAGAAGGTGCGCGCGGCGCTGAAAATTCAAGCTCAAGTTAAGCGGCAGCACCGCAAAGGACTTAAAGTGCGCCAATAATTCACCAAAAATGCGGCTAATATCAAAAAAGTGTATGAAAAAGTGCCTTGACGAGCCTAAAAATGAAAATTAGCTCTTTTCTTTTTCTTCGTTTTCTGTTAATATAGAGTACATGGATGCTCTATCAGCGAAAACGCGACGGCGGACGCGCGGGAAGCTATCGCTCCGCAGAAGGACGAAGCTTACCCGGCCGCTTTCGGCAGGCGCGTCGGCTTTAGGCATTGAGCAAGTCACATTCAAGGGGGTAAGGTGTTATGAAGGACTATGTAGCGGCCAACATCCGCAACATCGCGGTGCTTGGCCATGGTAGCGAAGGCAAAACGACACTGGTTGAGGCGCTCCTCTATCTTACCGGAGTCACCGACAGGCAGGGCCGTGTAGAGGACGGCACCACCGTCACCGATTTCGACCCCGAAGAGACCAAGCGTCACATATCTATAAGCGCGGCGATAGCGCCGTTTGAATATAAGGACGTAAAGATAAATCTTATAGATGTTCCCGGCTATTTTGACTTTGCTGGTGAAGCTTCCGGTGCGCTGAGCGCGGCTGACGGCTGCGTAATAGTTGTGGGCGCGCTCTCCGGCGCTCCTGTGGGCGCGGAGAAGGCTTGGGCTGCCTGCGAAAAGCGCGGCATAAGCAAGATGTTCGTTGTAAACCAGATGGATCGCGAAAATGCCAATTTTGAAAAGGAACTCAAGGCGCTGAACGAGCGCTTTGGCTCGGGCGTAGTCGCCATACAGATACCCGTAATGGAAGGCGGCCAGTTCAAGGGCATAGTGGACGTGCTGTCCGGCAAGGCGTTTACCGGCTCGGGCAAGACCCGCAAGGAGATACCGGTTCCCGATTCGCTGAAGGACGAGCTGCAGCTGATGCGCGAGTCGCTTATGGAGGCTGCCGCTGGTACCGACGAGGCGCTGATGGAAAAGTTCTTCGAGGAAGGCGAGCTGAGCGACGAGGAGACCGTACACGGCCTGCACGCGGGCGTAAAGGACGGCTCGATAACTCCCGTGCTGTGCTGCTCGGCGACCACGGGCTTTGGCGTAGTGGCGCTGATAGACAACTTCATAGGCCTGCTCCCCTCTCCTGCGGGCGAGGAGCATGAGGGCGTCAATCCCAAGACCGGCGAGACTGAGACCCGCGTGTGCGACAAGGCGCAGCCCTTCTCGGCGCATGTGTTCAAGACGCTGGCTGACCCCTTCGTGGGCAAGCTGTCCATATTCAAGGTGATGTCGGGCGAACTGACCGCCGACACCTCTCTGTACAACGCCAATGCCGAAAAGGCCGAAAAGGCAGGCACGATATACGTGCTGCGCGGCAAGAAGCAGACCGCCGTAAACAGCCTGACTGCGGGCGACATAGGCGCGCTGGCCAAGCTCCAGTACACCTTTACCGGCCACACTCTCTGCGAGGCCGGCAAGCCCATCAAGTACCCGATGATAGAGTTCCCCGAGCCGTGCATCTCCATGGCGGTATACGCCAAGAAGGCCGGCGGTGAAGATAAGGTGTTCTCGGGCCTTGCGCATCTGGCCGAGGAAGATCCCACGCTGCGCATAGCCAAGAGCGAGTACACCACCGAGACGCTGCTCTCCGGCATGGGCGAATTGCATCTGGAAGTGACCAGCCGCAAGCTGCAGGCCAAGTTTGGCGCCGAAGCCGTGCTGCAGGATCCCAAGATACCCTACCGCGAGACCATACGCAAGGCCATCAAGGTGCAGGGCCGCCACAAGAAGCAGACCGGCGGTCACGGCCAGTTTGGCGATGTGTGGGTCGAGTTCGAGCCGATATTCGACGGCAACGAGGAGTTCGAGTTCGTGGATAAGGTAGTTGGCGGCGCTGTTCCGCGCAACTTCATACCTGCGGTCGAAAAGGGTCTGCGCGAGAACCTGCCCAAGGGCGTGCTGGCCGGTTATCCCATGGTCAATCTGCGCGCGTCTCTGGTGGATGGCTCGTATCACCCGGTCGATTCCTCTGAAATGGCGTTCAAGACGGCGGCCCGTATAGCCTTTAAGAAGCTGGTCGATGCCAGCCCCGTGCTGCTTGAGCCGGTATATCATGTGGAGATACTGGTGCCCGAGGAGTACACCGGCGACATCATGGGCGACATGAACAAGCGCCGTGGCCGCATAATGGGCATGGAGCAGGAGGAAGGCCTGCAGAAGCTGGTGGCCGAAGCGCCTCTGGCCGAGATGTTCAAGTATGCGACCGACCTGCGCTCCATGACTCAGGCGCGCGGCTCCTTCACCATGAAGTTCGAGCGCTATGAGGAAGTTCCGGCGACCGATGCCAAGAAGATCATCGAGAACGCCAAGCTCAATCTGGACGAGGACGACGAATAATGCAAGTTCCATGCGCGCAATATATAGCTGTGCGCGCGCTGAATATACCTGTATCGCGAGGAGCGCGAGGCGTCCGGTGTGTTGCACCGCTTGCTTGAGTCCCAAGGATGCGTTCCCGGGACTGCCCCTCGGTTGGGCGGCGGGAGTGTGGGCTTTATGCCCATGCTCCCGTCGATATTTTTTGGCGCAGGCCATTGCGGGTGGCGCGATGGGCGGGCGCGCGCGCAAAGCGCTGAAGGCAAGTGCGGCATGATGAGGGCTGCGGCGGGCAATGCAGGCGGCGCGATGCCGGGAGGACTCTTTTACGGGCGCTAGACGGCATGCAGTGCAAAGCCCGCCATATATGGTGGGCAATCATAGCGGCATGCGGGGCAAGGCGGACGTGTGCAAGGCGCTCGATTAGAGCTGCGCAAGACACGCATGTGCGTGCAAGCGGCCTGCGGACAATGCCGGATACATTTTATTCTTGCTCATGCGCGCAAACGGCATATATGCCGTGCCGAACATATTCTGCACATGAATATCGCGCAATAATGTGTGCGGGCAGTGCATACGTTTCGCGCTAACCTTTGATTGCCTCCTTGTAAAAAGTGCCGGGGCGCGGTTTACAAACTTGAGCGCCGGTGCTATAATCATGGGTAACAAAATACGCTTTTTTCTCCGACGAAGTTTTCGGGTCGCCTTTAAATCGGTCCTGTGAGGCTGGTAAGGTCTACCGTGGTTCGGTGTGCTTTGCTTGCCTGCGGGCAGGCATTTTTTTGTGCGCTTGTGACTTTAAGGCGAAAGGGCGAATGGAAAGGATGGGGGAACATGCGGGAAAAGGCACAGATAATGGACTCGCAGGCCATGCAGCGCGCGCTCATGCGCATAGCGCACGAGATAATCGAGCACAACAAGGGCGTGGAGAACGTGGCGCTCATGGGCATACACCGCCGCGGCGTGCCGCTGGCCAAGCAGCTGCGCGACTGCATAAAGCAGATAGAGGGCGTGGAGCTGCCGCTGGGCGTGCTGGACATAACCTACTACCGCGACGATCTGTCCATGCTGAGCGAGCATCCGCAGGTCAAGTCCACCGACGTGCCGTTCACGATAACCGGGCGCGACGTGATAATGGTGGACGACGTGCTGTTTACCGGCCGCACGGCGCGCGCCGCCATGGATGCCATAATGGACATGGGCAGGGTGAACACGCTGCAGTTCGTGGCGCTAGTTGACAGGGGCCATCGCGAGCTGCCCGTGCGCGCGGACTATGTGGGCAAGAACGTGCCTACCAGCAAGAGCGAGCTAATCGCCGTAATGGTGGAGGAATTCGACGGCGTGAATCGCGTGGCACTGTTTGACATGTAAATAAAACAAAAGGCATGGGGGTAAATTCCAATGCAGGGCAATGTTGCAAAGGCAAATAAACAGACTGCGGGCAAGATGATAATACTGGGCATACAGCATGTGTTCGCCATGTTCGGTTCGACCGTGCTGGTGCCAATACTTACGGGCATGGATCCGGCCATGGCGCTTCTGTGCGCCGGCATAGGCACGCTGATATTCCATCTGGTGACCGGCGGCAAGGTGCCGGCGTTTCTGGGCTCGTCGTTCGCGTTCATAACGGCGATATGCGCCGTGGCGGCGGACGCTTCGGGCGGGGCGGCGATAGGCACGCCCGAGTACATAGAGGGTCTGCGCTATGCCTGCGGCGGCATAATCGTGGCCGGCGCGCTGTATCTGGTGCTGTCGGGTCTGGTCATGGTGTTCGGCGCGGACAAGATACGCTCCTTCTTCCCGCCGCTGGTAACGGGCGCTATCATAATCATAATCGGCCTCATGCTCGCGCCCACGGCCATAAACAACATAACCACCGCCACCAACCCCGCAACCGGCGCGACCGAAGCGCTGACAGGCGGCGCGCTGTGGGTCAACTGGCTGATAGCTATAGTCACGATAGGCACTATGTTCCTGGTATCCATATGCGGCAAGGGCTTCTTTAAGCTGGTGCCGATACTGATCGGCATAGCGGTGGGCTACTGCACGGCGCTCATCTGCCAGCTCTGCGGTGCCAACGTATTCGGCAAGCCCCTCATCGACTTTACCGCGCTGGCTTCCAGCAGCTGGGTGCAGCTGCCCAGATTCCAGATGCCGCTGTTCAGCTGGAAGGCCGTGCTGACCATAGCGCCGCTTGCCATAGTTACATTCGTCGAGCACGTGGGCGACATGCAGGCCAACGGCGCGGTAGTGGGCCGCGACTTCATAAATGACCCCGGCCTGCACCGCACGCTGATGGGCGACGGCCTTGCCACCATGGTGGCGGGCGCGATAGGCGGTCCGGCCAACACCACCTACTCCGAGAACACCGGCGTGCTGGCGGCTACCCGCAACTACAACCCCACCACGTTGCGCATAGCGGCGGTGTTCGCCATGGTGATTGCCTTCTGCGGCAAGATATCCGCGTTCCTGCAGACCCTGCCCGCGGCGGTCATGGGCGGCATATCGATAATACTGTTCGGCATGATAGCGGCGGTCGGCCTGCGCACGCTGGTCGAGAATCAGGTGGACTTCAAGTCCAGCCGCAATCTTATGATAATCGCGGTCATGCTGGTGCTGGGTCTGGGCGGCGCGGCGATACGCATATCGCTGGGCGCGAGCGGCGCGATAGAGTTCTCGGGTTCGGCGCTGGCGGCCATAGTGGGCATAGTGCTAAACAAGATAGTGCCGGAGCGCCCCGATGATACGCCCGCGTCCGAAAATCCTCAGGCGCAGCCCGCCAAGAAGGAAGACTACAAGTTCTAATCCGGCTATATCCACAGTAGCCGTTGGGGGAACGGCGGGATACCGTTCCCCTTTTGCTGAAGAAAACAGGAGGAAAAGATATGGCGCTTGCAACGAAGGATCTGCTGGGGCTGCGCGGGGTATCCGCCGCTCAGATAAAGGAAATTCTGGATACGGCCGCGCAGCTCAAACCCGTGCTGTTCACGACCAGCAAAAAGACCCCGCATTTGCAGGGCAAGAGCATAGTGACGCTGTTTTATGAGAACTCTACCCGCACTCGCATGAGCTTTGAGCTGGCGAGCAAGTACATGTCCGCGGCTGCCGCCAACATATCGGCCTCCGCATCGTCGGTCGCCAAGGGCGAGACGCTGCTGGACACCGGCCGCACGCTGGATCACATGGGTACGGACGTGATAATCATACGCCACCCCATGTCGGGCGCGCCGCACCTGCTGGCCAAGCACGTAAAGGCGGCGGTCATAAACGCGGGCGACGGCATGAACGAACACCCCACTCAGGCGCTGCTGGACATGTTCACCATGCGCGAGAAGAAGGGCGAGATACGCGGGCTAAAGGTCGCGATAGTGGGCGACGTTATGCACAGCCGCGTGGCGCGCTCCAACATCTGGGGACTCAAGACCATGGGCGCGGACGTGATACTGGCAGGCCCGCCCACGCTAATGCCCTTTGACCTTGAGGCTATGGGCGTGCGTGCCACCACCAATGTGGACGAGGCCATAAAGGACGCAGACGTTGTCATGGGTCTGCGCATACAGCGCGAGCGCCAGCAGAGCGGCCTGTTCCCGTCGGTCAGCGAGTACAGCCAGTTCTTCGGCGTGTCCACGCGCAGGCTGGAGCTGGCCACCAAGGATGCCATAGTCATGCATCCCGGCCCTGTAAACCGCGGCGTGGAGCTGAACTCCGACGTGATAGACGCGGATAATTCCTTCATAGACGAGCAGGTTACCAACGGCGTGGCGGTGCGCATGGCGCTGCTTTACATGATGACCAGGAGGGCGTAATATGCTTATCAAGAATGGACGCATTATAGATCCGGCAAACGGCATAGATGAGGTAAACGATCTGCTCATAGAGGACGGCTGCATAGTAAAGGCCGGCAAGGTGGAGGATTACGAGGGCGAGGTAGTGGATGCCAGCGGCATGATAGTCGCACCCGGCTTCGTCGATGTGCATTGTCACCTGCGCGATCCCGGCTATGAGTACAAGGAGGACATATACACCGGCACGCGCGCGGCGGCGCACGGCGGCTTCACCAGCGTGTGCTGCATGGCCAATACCATGCCGGTAAACGACAACGCCGCAGTCACCGCCTCGATAGTCGCCAAGGCGCGCCGCGAGGGCGTGGTCAACGTCTATCCCATAGGCGCGATAACCAAGGGCCTCAAGGGCGAGGAGCTGGCCGAGATGGGTCAGATGCAGGAGGCGGGCGCGGTGGCCGTGTCCGACGACGGCAAGCCGGTCATGAACGGCCGCAAGATGTATCTGGCGCTTCAGTACGCAAAGGCGTTCAACATGCCGGTCATATCTCACTGCGAGGACATAAACATAGTCGCCGAAGGTCAGATGAACGAGGGTACGGTATGCACCCGTCTGGGGCTCAAGGGCATACCGCGCGCCGCCGAGGAGACCATGATAGCGCGCGAGTGCCTGCTGGCCGAGGAGCTTAATACGCATGTGCATATCGCGCACGTGTCCACCGAGGGCGGCGTGGCGCTGATACGCCACTTCAAGCAGCGCGGCGTGAACGTGACCGCCGAGACCGCGCCGCACTACGTATACGGCACCGATGAGCTGGTGGACGAGCTGGATTACGATGCCAGCACGCGCGTCAACCCGCCCATGCGCACCGAGAAGGATCGCCTGGCCTGCATAGAGGGTCTGTGCGACGGCACGCTGGACTGCATAGCCACCGACCATGCGCCGCACCATGTGGACGAGAAGCGCGTGGAATACGCGCTGGCCGCCAGCGGCATATCGGGCTTTGAGACGGCGTTTGCGCTGTGCTACACCTCCATGGTGCTGACCGGGCGCATGGACATAAACAAGCTCATAAGCAAGATGACCTGCGAGCCCGCGCGCGCGCTGAACCTCAAGGCCGGCACGCTCACTCCGGGCGCGGATGCCGATGTGGTAGTTATAGACCCCAATGCTGTCTGGGCGATAGACCCCGATAAGTTCTTAAGCAAGGGCAAGAACACTCCCTTTGCGGGCAAGGTAGTGACCGGCGCGATAAAGCGCACCTACGTTGCCGGAAATTGCGTATGGCAGGAGGCGTAAATATGAATCAGATGGATCTTTTGATAGACCGCATAATAGAGAAGCGCAATCCCACCGTGGCCGGGCTGGACACCAGGGTTGAGTACCTGCCCGAGGAGTTCGTAAAGAGCCTGGGCATGGGCGAGATAGATACGTTCGAGAAGGCCGCCGATGCTGTGCTGGCCTACAACATGAAGCTGATAAACGCGCTGCGCGACATAGTGCCTGCGGTCAAGGTGCAGATAGCCTACTATGAGATGTACGGCGTGCCGGGCATGCATGCCTTTGCCGACACGCTCAAGGCGGCGCGCGCGGCTGGCATGTCGGTCATGGTGGATGCCAAGCGCAACGACATTGGCGCGACCGCCGAGGCGTACTCCACGGCGTATCTGGGACGCACGGCGCTGCCTGCGGGCGAGGCGCGCGCCTTCGAGGGCGACTTTGTGACCGTGAACGCCTATCTGGGCGCGGACGGCATAAAGCCCTTCGTCAAGCACTGCGAGGAGCTGGGCGGCGGCATATTCGCGCTGGTCAAGACCTCCAATCCCTCCAGCGGCCAGCTTCAGGACATGGAGCTTGCCGACGGGCGCAAGGTGTATGAGATGATGGGCGATCTGGTCTCCGAATGGGGCAGCACCAACATCGGCAGGCACGGCTACTCTCAGGTGGGCGCGGTAGTGGGCGCGACCTATCCCGAGCAGGGGCGTGAGCTGCGCGCGCGTCTGGGACACACCTTTTTCCTGGTGCCGGGCTACGGCGCGCAGGGCGCGACCGGCAAGGACATCGCGGGCTGCTTCGACAAGAACGGTCTGGGCGCGATAGTCAACGCATCCCGCTCGCTGCTGTGCGCATGGAAGAAGCAGCCGGGCGTGGCCTTTGACGAGGCCGCCCGCAACGAGGCCATACGCATGCGCGAGGACATAGTCGCCAACATAGCGCTCTGATAAGTCATGGAGCGCCCCGAACGCCTTGCGGCGCGCGGGGCGCTTCGTGCGCTTGAAGCGGGGAGCTGCGCATGGCGGGTTTAAGGGTGGCTGTCGCGGAGTGGCGTGAGACAGGGCTGTCTTTGAGTGCGCGGCGTGAGGCGTGGCTGTCTTTGCGCGCCGCGCGGCGTGAGGCAGGGCTGTCTTTGCATGCGCGGAGCGGCATAAGCGATGCCGAATTGACCGGTTATGTGCATGCGCAAAGATAGGCCCGGCGCATTGCCATGCAAAATACGGGAGTTGTGATGCCCTAAGCGCTTGGGGCAGGCCCGGCGCATCGCCTTGACGCATATGCACGATGGCAAACGCATTTGCAAAGCCATGCGCAGCCGCGCTCGGCAGGCGGCAAACGAAATACACGGCAAGGAGAGATCGATATGAAGAAGCAGGATATACACATAAGGGATCCGTTCATACTGGTGGACGGCGGCAAGTACTACATGTACGGCACGCGCGGCAAGAGCGCATGGGACGGAAAATGCACGGGTCTGGACGTATACGTGAGCAGCGACCTTGAGGACTGGAGCGAGCCGGTGGAGGCGTTTACCGCGCCCGAGGGCTTCTGGGCGGACAGGAACTTCTGGGCGCCCGAGGTGCATGAGCACAAAGGCGCTTATTACATGTTCGTCAGCTTCAAGAGCGAGACTGCCTGCCGCGGCACGCAGATACTGCGCGCACAGTCGCCCATGGGCCCGTTCCTGTTGCACAGCGACGG
Organism: Candidatus Fimadaptatus sp.; assembly: GCA_050946055.1. Classification (GTDB taxonomy): domain Bacteria; phylum Bacillota; class Clostridia; order Christensenellales; family Aristaeellaceae; genus Fimadaptatus. The sequence goes on from JBMNUB010000032.1 coordinate 20,383, forward strand.
TCCGGTCACGCCGCGCGATTGGGAGTGCCTGGACGGTACGCTGTATGTCAGCCCGGAGGGCAAGCCGTACATGGTGTTCTGCCATGAATGGGTGCAGGTGCGCGATGGCGAGATGTGCGCAATAGAGCTGTCCGATGACCTCAGGCGCGCCGTCAGCCAGCCCAGACTGCTGTTCCGCGCCTCCGAGCCTGCATGGTCGGTAAAGGGCGCTGAGACCTATGTGACCGACGGCCCGTTCATGTACAGGACGCAGCAGGGCAGGCTGCTGATGATATGGTCGAGCCACGCGGCCAAGGGCTACTGCGAGGCCATAGCCTATTCCGACAACGGCGACATAACCGGCACATGGCAGCATGACGGGCGACTGCTGTTCGAGGAGAACGGCGGCCACGGCATGATATTCCGCACGCTGGAGGGCGGGCTGCGCTTCATATACCATCAGCCCAACAACAACCCCATGGAGCGCCCGCACATAGTGGCGCTGCGCGAGGAGGGCGACACGCTCTACGCGGCAGACTGACTGAGCCTGCCAGCATGCGCTGAGACTTGCGGCTTTGTGCGCGGCACAAATTAAACGCGCGGCGCGATATGTACATGGGCATATCGTGCCGCGCGGTGTAGGCATATGTGCGTGGAGCGCGCCGGCATCATGTGCGCAATGCGTGGCAGAGCATTAGCGCGAATTGAAGCCGGATATGCGATGCTTAAGCATGCGCCGGGCACGCGTAGAGGCCATATGCGCAATGTATATCCGGGCATTAAGCGTGAATCACGGCAATATTTGATATGGATGCATCCATGCGCCGCGAGCCGAAGTTCATAGCGCAATGCAGACGCGCGTCCCACCATGAACTGACCATGCGTGCCCGCGCATCAGACTATCTTCACGCCCAGCATCAGCGCCACGTCTATCGCCTGAGCGGAGCTTATCTTGGCACCCGCTATCTCGTGGCGGTCGTCGGACAGCGCTATGCCGGATATCTGGCATGAGGACAGGTCGATGCCGCGCAGCAGCGTGCGGAAGAAGTCGGCGCGCGTTAGGTCGCAGCCGTCAAGCTTGAGCTTCTTGTGCTTTATATTGCTTAAAAAGGCATCGGCGAGGTTGCAGCCCGAGAACGTGCAGGCTTCCAGCTTGCATTCGGTGAGGTTGAAATAGCGCAGCGTGCAGCCGGCAAGCTGGCTTTCGCGCAGTATGCTGCGGCTGAAGTCGGCATTTACGCCGGTCACGCCGCTCATCGTGCAGCGCCTCAGATAGCTCTCGCTGATGTTGCAGCGCGATATGTCGCACTGCTCGAACGCGCAGTCGTAGAACGCGGCCTTGTGCATTGTGCAGCCGTCGAACCGGCAGCGCAGGAAGCGCACGCCTGTGAACTCCTGCCGCGTGAGGTCAAAACCCGTAAGCTCCTCATCCTCATAGACCGCGTCCTCTATGGCCGCGTCGTACTCGCGCGCGGCGGCTATGTCGTCTGTAAGCATGCTGACCTCCTGAAAAGTGAGTTTATCATTATACTAATTCCTTTGCGCGCGCGTGTCAATATGGATGATGCGAATGAATCCGCGCACAGAGCGGCAAGAGGAGAAAGACGCAGGCATCGCGGGAGCGGTCCCGCCGGTTCATGGCACATAGGCATGCCGCCATGCAAGGCCATGGCGGACGTAGGGTGAGGCATGGCCTTGGCGGCGCGAACTGTCATGGCGGGAGCGGGCATGAGCGGGATGGACATGCCCTGACGGCATGCCGCCATGCAAGGCCATGGCGAATATAGGATGATGCATGGCTTTGGCAGCGGGAGCAGGCATGCGAGGTAAAATGCCCATGCGCGCCGAATGTGCATCAACATAATCCATGAATAAATATTGCCGCGCGGCGCAATGAGTGCAAAATATGGCAGGATATTTTGGCTGCACGGCGAATTATGACAAGTGATGCCCGGCGCAACACCGGGCAAAATACCCCATAATACTTAAGGAGACGGATATGCGCCAAGAGATAGCGGAGGTAACGGCCCTGCGCGACGTAGCGGAGGGCATATTCGAACTGGAGCTGCACGCTCCGATGATATGCGCGGAGATGGTAATGCCGGGTCAGTTCGTGCAGGTCAGCCTGAACGACCCGTCGCGCCTGCTGGCGCGCCCGATAAGCGTGCGCGACGTGATAGGCGAGAATCTGGTGCTGGCGATACAGAAGAAGGGCGAAGGCACCCGCCAGCTGTCCGAGCTGAACGTGGGCGACAAGGTGCGCCTGACCGGATGCATGGGCAACGGCTTCGACTGGGACGATGAGGGCGAATACCTGCTGGTGGGCGGCGGCATAGGCATGGCGCCGGTGCTGTTCCTGCGCAGCCGCATGCGCGCGCGCAATAAGCTGATAGCGGGCTTCAGAAGCGCAAAGTTCGCCTTTGGTACGGAGGAGCCCAACACCATAATCGCCACCGAGGACGGCTCTCTGGGCGAGCGCGGCTTCGTGACCGCGGCGCTGGAGCGTGAGCTGGACGCGCATACGCCCGACTGCGTGATGTGCTGCGGGCCTACGCCCATGCTCAAGGCTGTGCAGGAGGTGTGCGCGCGCCGGGGTGTAAAGTGCCAGCTGTCGCTGGAGGAGCGCATGGGCTGCGGGCTGGGCGCATGTCTGGTGTGCAACTGCAAGATACGCGCCAATGAAAACGGCGAGTGGAACTACAAGCGCGTGTGCGTGGACGGTCCCGTGTTCTACGGTTCGGAGGTGATGTTCGATGGCTGATATGAGCGTGAACGTGTGCGGAGTAAACTTTGCCAATCCCGTGATAGCCGCGTCCGGCACATTTGGCTTTGGCCGCGAGTATCAGAAGTTCTATGATGTGTCGCTGCTGGGCGGCATATCGGTCAAGGGTCTGACTCGCATGAAGCGTCAGGGCAATCCGCCCGCGCGCGTGGCCGAAACGCCCTCGGGCATGCTGAACTCGGTCGGCCTGCAAAACCCCGGTGTGGATGCGTTCATAGAGGAGGAATTGCCGTGGCTGCGCCAGCAGGGTACGGTGGTAATCGCCAACATGGCGGGCGCGTGCGAGGATGACTATGCGTACATGGCGCACCGCCTGTCGATAGACGGCGTGGACATGCTGGAGATGAACATATCTTGCCCCAACGTCAAGGAGGGCGGCGTGGCGTTTGGCACGCGCCCGGAGAGCGTGTACAACATAGTCAAGCTGACCAGAGCCGAGGCTAAGAAGCCGCTCATGGTCAAGCTCTCGCCCAACGTGGCCGACATCGCCGAGTGCGCGCGCGCCGCCGAGGAAGCGGGCGCGGATGCGATATCGCTGATAAACACGCTGACCGGCATGGCCGTGGACGTGTATACGCGCAAGCCGATACTGGCCAACATAGTGGGCGGCCTGTCCGGCCCCGCGGTGCGCCCGGTGGCGCTGCGCATGGTGTGGCAGGCATCGCGCGCCGTCAAGATACCCGTCGTGGGCATGGGCGGCATAATGACCGGCGAGGATGCGGCGGCGTTCATGCTCTGCGGCGCGAGCGCGGTCATGGTAGGCACCGCCAACATACATGATCCCATGGCGTGCGTCAACATAATCGAGCAGCTTGAGGACTACTGCGACCGCACCGGCGTTGCCGCCGTGCGCGAGCTGACCGGCGCGCTCAAGGTGTGATGTGATCGCAATATGCTCCTGAACATTATCAAGTGTTTGGCTGATAATCTGATACATGCCCATGGAACGCTGCGTGGGGAGGGCTTATGAGAGAGTCGATATGCGGGCTGGACTGCGAAGTGTGCGGATGGAAAAGCAGGTGCAACGGCTGCTCAGAGACCTGCGGGCATCCGTTTGGCGGCGAGTGCATCATGTCGCGGTGCTGCGCGCGGCGCGGGCTGAGTTCCTGCACCGAGTGCGGGGACAGGTGCGCGCTGAAGCGGCGCGCCATTGACGAGTTCAATGCGCTGGGCATACCCGATATGCCCGAGGTCACGGAGCTGAACGTGCTGGATGGCGCGTTCATAAACCTTGAGTACACGCTGCCTAGCGGGCAGAAGGTGAAGTTCTGGCGCGACGGCGAGATGTATCTGGGCAATCAGCTTGAGCGCGCGGGCAGCGACAGGTGCTATGGGCTGGCGGCTGACGATGAGCATATCATGGTGTGCGAATACGGCGAGAACGGTTCGGACGCGGAAGTAATAGTTTATCGGAAAAGGAGCGATGCGCGTGATTGATTCTATGTGCGGACTGCACTGTACCGGCTGCGAGTTCATCGCCAGCCATGGCTGCGGCGGCTGCATTGCTACGCATGGCCGACCGTTTCATGGCGAATGCCCGGTCGCTCAGTGCTGCATTGAGCGCGGCCATGCGCACTGCGGCGAATGTCCGGACATGCCGTGCGCGCTGCTGAGCGCATACTCAAGCGACCCGGAGCACGGCGACACGCCGCCCGGCGCGCGCATAGCTGAGTGCAGGCGCTGGAGCGCGGCAAGGTTTGACTGATAAGTGAATGCGATGAAAGCGCGGGCGTGCCAGAAGTGGGCATTCCCGCGCTTTTCGCTTGCTTATCCACATTTACTCAGCAAATGATTGACTTAATGATCAAAAAATGGTAGAATGATGTTGCTATAAGGCATAGTAGGCGATGACAAACCGTCGAATATCGCATTGGAGGGATAGATATATGGAATTCAAGCAAAACGCCAAGTACGCGCTGGTAGTGCCCACTTCGATGGGCGTGCGCATAACTCCTCTGCATCGTCAGCCGGTGCATGTATCGCACCTTTTCAGCATGCAGGCCACCAGCGCCGAGTCCAACGTGCTGGGCGTTTCCGCTTCTCTGGGCCTCAAGACCAAGGTGCTGACCACCTTCGTCAAGGATTCCCCGATAGCGCGCTTCATAAAGGATGACCTGAGCCGCCGTCACATAGAGTACGAGGGCGTGGAAGTCGAGCAGGGCGGCCCCTGGGGCTATCGCCATCAGTTCAACATAGCCGACTGCGGCTACGGCAAGCGCGGCCCGCGCGTGACCAATGACCGCGCCGGTGAGGTTGGCCGCACGCTGAACGTGAAGGACTTTGACCTTGAGCGCCTGTTCGGCGAGGACGGCGTAAAGGTGCTGCATATATCCGGCCTCATCGCGGCCATGAGCCCCGAGACCGGCGAGTTCTGCCTGCAGCTGGCCGAGACCGCCAAGCAGTACGGCACGGCCGTATCCTTCGACCTCAACTTCCGCGCTTCCTTCTGGAAGGGCCGCGAGAAGGAGCTGAGCGAGATATTCTCCCGCATCGCTGCCGCGTCCGACATACTGATAGGCAACGAGGAGGACTTCCAGCTGGCTCTGGGCATACAGGGTCCCGAGTCCGGCGGCAAGGACATAGCTGCCAAGATAGACAGCTTCAAGGGCATGATAATGAACGTCAAGAAGGCCTATCCCAACGTAAAGGTGTTTGCCAATACGCTGCGTCAGGTCATCTCCGCCAACGAGCATCTCTGGGGCGCCATACTCCTCAGCGGCGACGAGTGGCACGTGATAGAGCCGCGCCCGATACAGGTCTACGACCGCATAGGCGGCGGCGACGGCTTCGTGTCCGGCATGCTCTACGGCCTCATACAGGGCTGGGAGCCCGAGAAGTGCGTGCAGTTCGGCTGGGCGAGCGGCGCGCTGGTCACCACGCTGGAGACCGACTTTGCCGAGCCTGCCGACGAGGAGCAGATCTGGAGCATCTGGGAAGGCAACGCCCGCGTAAAGAGGTAATGTGTTGATTTGTCGCGGGCGGAGCGCAATGCGCTTGCGCCCGCGCATACAGTGTTAGAAAGGACTTTTTCTGATATGGAAAGCGGTCAGAACAAGGTGATAGTCGTGCTGGTCGATGGCATGCGTCCCGACGGCATGCTGGCGACGGGCCATCCCTTTCTTGAGACGATTAAGTCGAACTTCTCTTACAGCATGAAGGCGCAGACTGTCATGCCGTCGGTCACACTGCCCTGCCACATGTCGCTGTTCCACAGCGTCGATCCTGCAAGGCACGGCATAATGACCAACACTTACGTGCCTCAGGTGCGCCCGATAAAGGGCATGGCGGACGCCATAAGCGATGCCAGGCTGCAGTGCGCGTTCTTCTATACATGGGAGGAACTGCGCGACCTCAGCCGCCCGGACAGCCTTGCCCGCGCGCTGCTGATAAACCAGCACAAGTTCGAGGACACCGACACAAAGATAACTGCTGAGGCGATATCCTACATATGTGCCGAGCAGCCGGACTTTACGTTCGTATATCTGGGCGAGACCGACGAGGTCGGCGGACACAACGTGGGCTGGATGACCGAGACATACGAAAAGAGCGTATACAAGGCACTTGACTGCATCGAGAGGATATACAGCAGCATGCCCGAGGGTTACAGCCTGATAATACTGGCCGACCATGGCGGACATGAGCGCTCCCATGGCTCTGACATGCCCGAGGACATGACAATACCCGTATGCGCGTTCGGCCCGGAATTCAAGAAGGGCTATGAGTTTGAGCGCGAGGTCAGCATAAAGGATGTAGCGCCCACCGTTACGCGCCTTTTGAACGTGAACGCGCCGCGCGAGTGGGAGGGCAAGCCGCTCGTATGATGCGCATAAGCTGCGCATCGAACAGAGCTGATGCGCAGGTCTTACCGCAGGGGTGGCAACGCTTTAACTGACTTAGCGGGCTTGAGCGCAAGAAATGCGCAGACTGCGGGCGTGCATGCAGGGGCGTGCGCGCGGCATGAGCATAAATGCTACCATTATGGCGATATTGAAAGGGGTAGATACTGATGAACAAGGCAGATATTGGTCTGATAGGTCTTGCCGTTATGGGCGAGAACCTGGTTCTGAATATGGAGTCCAAGGGCTTCACCGTGGCGGTATTCAACCGCACTACCAGCAAGGTGACTGACTTCATCGAAGGCCGTGCCAAGGGCAAGAACATAATCGGCGCTTACTCGATAGAGGAGCTGTGCGCCAGCCTGTCCAAGCCCCGCAAGGTCATGCTGATGGTCAAGGCCGGTCAGCCTGTGGATGACTTCATAGAGAAGCTGCTGCCCTATCTGGAGGAAGGCGACGTCATAATCGACGGCGGCAACTCCCACTTCCCGGATACCGCGCGCCGCTGCAAGTATGTTGAGAGCAAGGGTCTGCTCTACATAGGCACCGGCGTGTCCGGCGGCGAGGAGGGCGCGCTCAACGGCCCCAGCATGATGCCCGGCGGTTCTCCTGCGGCGTGGCCGATAGTCAAGCCGATACTGCAGTCCATCTGCGCACATGTGGGCGACGATCCCTGCTGCGACTGGGTGGGCGAGGGCGGCGCCGGCCACTTCGTCAAGATGGTACACAACGGCATAGAGTACGGCGACATGCAGCTCATCTGCGAGGCGTATCAGCTGATGCGCGACGTGCTGGGCATGAGCGCCGACGAGATGCACGAGGTGTTCGCCGAGTACAACAAGACCGAGCTGGACAGCTACCTAATCGAGATAACCCGCGACATACTGGCCTACAAGGACGAGGATGGCGCGCCCATAGTGGACAAGATACTGGACACCGCCGGTCAGAAGGGTACCGGCAAGTGGACCGGCATCGCCGCGCTGGACGAGGGCATACCGCTCACGCTGATAGGCGAGGCCGTGTTCGCGCGCTGCCTGTCCGCAATGAAGGATGAGCGCGTCAACGCCGCCAAGGTGTTCCCGCACGACAAGCCCGTGTTTGAGGGCGACAAGAAGGCCTTCATAGAGGACATCCGCAAGGCGCTCTACGCCGCCAAGATAATCTCCTACGCGCAGGGCTACACCCTGATGCGTTCGGCTGCCAAGACCTACGGCTGGAAGCTCAACTACGGCGGCATAGCTCTGATGTGGCGCGGCGGCTGCATAATCCGCTCGGTATTCCTGGGCAAGATTAAGGAAGCCTTCGACAACAACCCCGAGCTGAGCAACCTGCTGCTCGATCCCTACTTCGAGCAGACCATAAAGACGCTGGTACCCGCGTGGCGCAATGTCGCCGCGACTGCGCTGCGCTGCGGCGTGCCCGTACCCGCGATGTGCTCGGCGCTCAACTACTTCGACGGCTACACCACCGCCAACCTGCCCGCGAACCTGCTGCAGGCGCAGCGTGACTACTTCGGCGCGCACACCTACGAGCGCATCGATCAGCCGCGCGGCGAGTTCTTCCACACCAACTGGACCGGCCACGGCGGCGACGTTTCGGCGACGCAGTACGTAGTCTGATAGAGCAACCCGGGGGATGATCCCCGCCCAAGCTATATGGTGAATGGCCGCGCGCCGGTCATTCACCTTTGGCGTTTTAATGCGAATGTTTGGCATGGGCGCGCAGATTGCCTGACGATGCTGCAAGGACGGCGCGAAGCGGCGGCGCATGGGCGGACAAGCATGCCTGATAAGCGGGATGAGTGATGTGTACGGCTGAATGAGTGCGCGCGCTGTGAGCGAGCTGTGCTACGTGCAGGGGTGCGCGCATATCGCGAGCAAACGGTGCGACATGCTGACGCACATACATACCACTAGCAAGCCATGCCACGCGCAGGCGTAAGCTCATATCGCGAACAAGCTGTATCACATGCTGATGCACATATACCGCGAGCGAGCCGTGCCACATGTTGGCATAATCGCATATCGTGAGCAGTCTGTGCTACATGCTGCCGCGCACACATATCGCGAGCGAATCGTGTCACGCGCTGGCGTGAGTGCATACCACGATTGGGCTATGTCATATGATGGCATACGCACATGCTGACATAATCGCATACCGCGAGCAAACTGTACCACACGCTGCCGCACACGCACGCCGTGAGCGAGCTGTGCCGCGCGCTTGCATACATCGCAAGAATACATGCGCCGCGATACAGGCAAACGGCGCACATGGCTATAAAATAGACAGAGGTGTTGTAATATGGAGATATTCCTGCGCGAAACCGACGGCGCGGGCCTCAGCCCCGAACAGATACGCGAGGCGCTGCTCAAGTCGCTGGAAGGCCGCAAGCTCAGCAACGTGCTGATACTGCCGCCCGACTTTACCCGCTTCCATTCCAATGCGGGCTATATAACCAACGTGTACTACCATGCGCTGACTGACATGGGCGTGAACGTGGACATAATGCCCGCGCTTGGCACGCACGAGCCCATGACGCGCGAGCAGTGCGAGAAGATGATGGGCGATGTGCCGTTTGAGAAGCTGATAGCGCACGACTGGCGGCACGATGTGGTAAAGATAGGCGAGGTGCCGGGCGACTTCATAAGCTCGATAACCGACGGCCTGTGGACCGAGCCCGTGGACGTGGAGATAAACAAGCTGGTCATGGACGGGAAGTATGACCTGATAATCTCCCCCGGCCAGGTAGTGCCGCACGAGGTCATAGGCATGGCCAACCACTCCAAGAACCTGTTCGTGGGCGTGGGCGGCGCGGACATGATAAACAAGAGCCACATGGTGGGCGCGGTATACGGCATGGAGCGCATGATGGGCAAGGACTTTACGCCCGTGCGCCGCATATTCGACTACGCGCTGGAGCGCTTCCTTAAAGACAGGCCGATAATGTTCGTGCTGACCGTGACAACCGCGCCCGGCGGCAATATACACACCCATGGCCTGTTCATAGGCGACAAGCGCAGCGTGCTGGAAAACGCCATTGAGCTGGCTCAGCAGCGCAACATAGACTTCGTGGAGCGCGGCATAAAGAAGTGCGTCGTGTACCTCGATCCCGGCGAGTTCCGCAGCACATGGCTGGGCAATAAGGCCGTATACCGCACGCGCATGGCCATCGCCGACGGCGGCGAGCTGCTCGTGCTGGCACCCGGCATAGCGCGCTTTGGCGAGGACAAGCTGAACGATGCCATAATCCGCAAGTACGGCTACTGCGGCAGGCTCAAGACGCTGGAGCTGTTCAACGACCCGGCTAACACCGACCTACGCGAGAACATGGGCGTGGCTGCGCACCTGATACACGGTTCCAGCGATGGCCGCTTCTCGGTCACGTATGCCGTGCGCGACATACCGCAGGACGAGATACGCTCGGTACACTACAACGCCGCCGACTACGACGAGGTGGTCAAGCGCTACGACCCGGCTAAGCTCTCCTACGGCTGGAACACGCTGCCCGACGGCGAGGAGATATACTTCATACCCAACCCCGCGCTGGGCCTGTGGATAGACCGCAGCAGGTTCTGACAGGCACCCGGCTGCACCCCGGAAGCTGTCGGCTGGGACGGGTCGCGCGTGTGCGCGTGACGGATCGTCTGACTGCGCCGGGCATAACCGCATAGGCCGCGCGGCGTTGGCGATTATACACATGCGCATGACTGGCATTGCCGTAAGTATTAGAATGCGAGTGCTTTGCATCGCGGCTCGACTGCGCACATACATATGCCCGACTGAGTTCATCTCGGTCGGGCATTTTTTATGGCGGTACATGAGAGAGCGTCGGCAATTCGGCATGAGCGAGTAACGCTGCTTGGCAGCAATTGCGGTACATGAGAGAGCGTCGGCAATGCGGCATGAGCGAGTAACGCTGCTTGTCAGCAATTGCGGTACGTGCGAGAGCGTCGGCAATTCGGCATGAGCGAGTAACGCTGCTTGGCGGCAATTGCGGTACATGCGAGAGCGTCGGCAATGCACTTGCGCGCGGTGCGCGTTGGGAGATAAAGTGTTAAATGTATGCGGTTATGACTGCCATGATGTTTAAAATTTCCCGCTGGACTTGCCATAATGCGCGCATGATGGTATAATGTATGAAGCTCGAAAGGGCTAAATAATAAAAGGAAGTGAGACGCAAGTGGAACCTGTCGGACGAAGTACGCAAAGCGGTAAACCCCGATCATGCGAGTTGCGCGGGCAGGCGAAGCTGCGTCTGTCTTAGCGCATGTCCCGCGCGGCTGCAAGGCCGCATCCCGGTATGCTGGCTCGCCGTGAATGCGGCGCGCTTGGGTCTGCTGTGCGCTTGCGCGGCAGGGCTTTGGCTCATGTGAATGGACATGACCATGGCTTGCTGTGCGCTTGTGCGGCAGGGCTTTGGCTTCATGTGCATGTGCGCGGCCTTGTTCCATGCATATGGACATGGCCTTGGTTAGTCGTGCATGGGCGCGGCTGAGCTTGGCGCATGTGCATTGGCAGGGCATTGTATGGCCGTGCGTCAGCCAAAGGTCTGCATGGCTGATTCCGGGTGGGATGTGCATAAAGCGCAATAACTGCATACGAGTGAGGGAGCGTTCGCGGCTGCGAAGGCTTCTGGTGTGACGTGCATGCGCGGCTCTGGCCATGGATGGCGAGGGCTGTGTAGGTGTGCGTCTGCGCATGCAGGCCGATCATGGCTTTACCGCAGGGCTGAGCCGCCTCCGATTTTTGCGAGGCGGTTTGGGCCTGCTTTTGTGTGCTGTCCTCAAACAAAATTTGCGCGAGGAGGACATGCTATATGAACACCGAGATGAACTTTGACGAGCTGCGCGAGCTGCTGGAGGCGCGCGCACTCAAGGAACTTCGCGCGCGGCTGGCCGGGATGAACGAGGTCGATGTGGCGCAGTTCCTATGCGAACTTGACCCCGAGGACGCGCGGCTGCTGTTCAGGGCGCTGCCCAAGCAGATGGCCGCCGACGTATTTTCCAATCTGGACAGCGATGTGCAGCAGGTCATACTGGAGAGCGCCACCGACGGCGAACTGCGCCAGATAATCGAAGACCTGTACGTGGACGATGCCGTTGACATGCTGGAGGAACTGCCCGCGAACGTGGTCAAGCGCGTGCTCAAGAACGCCACGCGCGAGACGCGCGATGTCATAAACGAGTATCTGCAATATCCCGAGAACTCCGCGGGCAGCATAATGACCGCCGAGTTCATGGATCTGCGCGGCGAGATGACGGTGGAGGAAGCCATAGCCCACATACGCAAGACCGGCGACGACAGTATAGCCATATACACCTGCTTTGTGACCGGCAGCGGGCGCGTGCTGGAGGGCGTTGTGACCGTAAAGCAGCTGCTGCTGGCGCAGGAGGGCGCGCACGTCGAGGACGTAATGGAGCGCGACGTGATATCGGTGAGCACGCGCGAGGATCAGGAGGAAGTCGCGCGCGTGATGAGCAAGTACGACCTGCTGTCGCTGCCCGTAGTGGACAACGAGGGCAGGCTGGTGGGCGTGATAACCGTAGATGACGCCATAGACGTAATGGAGCAGGAGGCCACCGAGGACTTCGAGACCATGGGCGGCATGCACCCCTCGGAAAAGACCTACCTCAAGACCAGCGTATTGGAGATGAGCCGCAACCGCATAGTCTGGCTGCTTGTGCTGATGATATCCGGCATGATAACCGGCGGCATACTGGGCAACTTCGAGGCCGCCATAAGCACAATGCCGCTGCTGGTCACGTTTATCCCCATGCTCACCGACACCGGCGGAAACGCGGGCAGTCAGTCCAGCACCATGGTGATACGCGGCCTTGCGACCGGCGACCTCACCATACGCGACCTGCCGCGCGTGCTTTGGAAGGAGATGCGCGTGGCGTTAAGCGTGGGTACTGTGCTGTCTGCGGTCAATTTCGTGCGCGTGGGAATGCAGTACGGCGACTGGATGATAGCACTGGCGCTGGCACTGACCATGCTCTGCACGGTGATAATGGCCAAGGTCATAGGCGGCATACTGCCGCTGCTGGCCAATGCCGTACACATAGACCCGGCCATAATGGCCGCGCCGCTGATAACCACGATAGTGGATGCCTGCTCGCTTGTGATATTCTTTGCGATATGCACGGCGCTGCTGCCGATATGATGGCGGATATTGCGACGCATAAGCGCGCTTCCTGCGGATATATTGCCGCCGGGGAGCGCGCTTTGCGCATATGGGTATGCGCGGGTGGGCCGCAGAACTGCACTTTGTGCAGCGCATGGCGAGCTGGCTGTGGCACGCGCGATGCTCATTGCAGCGATGCCTGACAAAGGCGCAGAAGGTAGGGCGGGATTCTGCCGTTTGAGTATCGGCGAAGCGGTGATTGAGCGGCTAATGCATCTGACCATTGGAAAGCGAGGGGGCTTATGAGCGGCTGAGCGTGCGGGAACGACGGGTTTGAGCGCGGCTGAGCGTGAGAAAGCGCCGGGCGGGCTGTCCATGGCGATGAAAGTGAGCCGGAAATTTATGTTGGAGCAAGCGTCAGAACGCGCACTGCATGTCTGCCGATTGGCGCATAGCTGAATGGATGAGCGGCAAGCGCGCTGCGTGTGGAGCTGCTCTGAGCGCACATTTTGAATGAGAGGCATAAGCCCCATCGTTAGAGCGATATATGATAAGCATGCGCTGAGTAAGCATCCGAACGCGCACTGCGTGTGACGGATGATTAACGCAGGGCCAAATGGATGATGAGAACACGCATCGCATGCACGGGCATGCTGTAACTGCCTTGGCCTTACTGATGGGGGAGCAAAACGCAAACAAAAAAGGCTTCGAACAATCGAAGCCTT
>JBMNUB010000033.1:0-33162 GCA_050946055.1 Candidatus Fimadaptatus sp.
TTGCCATGCGCGGCACAGCGGAACATTGGCGCAGAAGCGCCAGCGTGTAGGTGCGGCTGGCGCTTCATGATTGGACGGCGGTCATGCGAATATGGCACGGCGATGCGCCTTGCAGGCATTGCGGACGTGCAGGTGCCTCGCACAATGTGCATGCGGCGATGTACAAGGGCACGGCTGCCGGCTGCGCGCTTATATGTCCTTGCGTCGGCGCGCGATGACAGGGCGCGGTCATGGCATCTGCGCAGGGCTATGGCCGGGACGGCCATCTCATACGACAGGAAAGAGGTACACCCCATGGTAGAGCAGATATACAGGCGCAAGTCGGTGCGCAAATACAGGCAGGAACCCATCCCGGCGGATGTCGCCCAGATGCTGCTGTCGTGGCGCGATTGGGTGCATCCATTCAAGGACAGACTGACCATAGACAATCACATACGCCGCCTGCCCGGCGACGCGCACATACGGGGCATGTTCCTGATAAAAGCGCCGGCATATATGCTCTATACCTCGCAGCAGATGCCGCTGGCGCGCCTGAACTGCGGGTTCATACTGGAGCAGGTGTCGCTGGGCATGAGCATGCTGGGCGTGGGTACTTGCTTCATGGGCGCGGCACATGCCGACGCGCAGCACCTTAAGTCGCTGCGATTTCCGCCCATGATGATGATGTCGTACGGCATGCCGGACGAGCCGCTGACGCGCGACATATCCCAGTTCAAGCGCAAGAGCATGGAGCAGATATGCACGGGTGATATGGATGCGGCCATGCGTGAGGTCGTGGAGAGCGCGCGGCTCGCGCCTTCGGCCATGAACCGCCAGCCTTGGCGCTTCGTTGTAAGCGGAAGCGATGTGCATTGCTATGTGGCGCGCGTCAATGTGCCGGCGCTCAAGCAGCTCAGCGAGGTGGACATGGGCATAGCGCTGTCGCACATGTACCTGACCGTGACCGAGCGCGGCGGCAGGGCGCTGTTTGCGCATCGCGCGGGCGGCGCGGACAAGGCTCCGCGCGGCGCGGAGTACGTGACCACGCTTACCGTATCGTGAATGACTATACCGCAGATACCGCGATGTGAAAGGACGATGCAGATATGACAAGACTACTGATAGTGCGCCATGGCCAGACGGTCTGGAATACGCAGCACCGCATGCAGGGCCAGCAGGATTCGCCGCTCACCGCGACCGGGCGCGAACTGGCGCGCAGGCTGGCGCTGCGGCTTGAGGGCGTGAAGGTGGACGGCTTCCTGTCCAGCCCGCTGGGACGCGCCGTGGATACGGCGAACATACTGGCCGCAAGCAAGGGCATGGGGGTCGTTCAGGATGCGCGCCTAAAGGAACTGGATCTGGGCAAATGGGAGGGCGAGGACATGCGCTGCATGGAGCAGCGCTATCCCATAGACTTCGAGTGGTTCTGGCAGGACCCCAACAGGTATATGGAGCTGCGCGGCGGCGAGACATACGACGCGCTGGTTGGCCGCACGGCGGACTTCCTGCGCGATATGGCCGGGCGCGAAGGCACATATGTGGTCGTGACGCATGCCATAGCGCTGCGCAGCATCCGCCAGAACGTGCTGAATCTGCCCAGCAATTCGTCGCGCATATCGATGCCGTCGTGCTGCCTGTGTCAGGTGGACATGGATGGCGGCAAAATGGAGATACGCCTGTTCGGCGACAGGTACCATCACGGCGACTACATATCCGACTGGTGGCATGGCTCGCCCGAGCGCATAGACGTGCTGCGCGCAGGCTCGACAATTACCCGCATACGCCCGCTGGCCGAGGCGTTCTCGCACAAGCCTGAGCGGCTGGAGCTGGACGATAACGGCGCGATAACGCACAATGGCAAGCGCCCGGGCTACATATACCGCGTGGCGGAGCAGGTGCAGCCCGGCGAAGCGGTGCAGCATCCGCGCTCGACCATGCCGCTCACCTACGAGTGCCTGACCACGCGCCCGCTGAAACTGGAACTGGTGGGCGAGTGCGCGCCCGGCGCGGAGCTGAGCATACCGCGCAACGACCCGGAGCTTACGCTGAATGTGTAAGGCTTGAACGCGCATGATTGTCTGTGCAATATTTGGATGCCGGGCGCGCCAATGAATGTGCGGCGCGGGAGATGGACGTGTTCAATATGCATGCAAGCCGGACATACCGCCGGATGTTCAGCACAGTTTGCGCGCGTGAGCATCCGTGCAATATGTGTACAAACCCGACTATGCCGCCAAATATGCGGCGCGTGACATGCGCATGTGCGCACCGGCGCTTGCGGGCGGCCAACACCTAAATGGACACACACCCCTTTATGCAAGGAGGAAGAAATATGCAATACCGTCAGGAACATCCGCGCACGCAGATGCGCCGCGAAGACTGGCTCAATCTGAACGGCCAGTGGCAGTTTGAGATAGACAATGGCGACAGCGGCCATGCCCGCGGGCTGGTAAACAGCGAGCTGAGCGGAAGCATAAACGTGCCGTTCTGCCCGGAGAGCAAGCTCAGCGGCGTGGAGTATCGCGACTTCATGTCCGCAGTGTGGTACAGGCGCACGTTCACGCTGCCGGAGAGCTGGCGCGGCAAGCGCGTGCTGCTGCACTTCGGCGCGGTGGACTATCTGTGCGAGGTGTATGTAAACGGCAGGCAGGCGGGCGGGCATCGCGGCGGATACAGTTCGTTTGAGATGGAGATAACCGATTTCGTCAATGAGGGCGAGAACGTGCTGGTAGTGTACGCGCGCGACGATCGCCGCAGCGGCAGGCAGCCCTCGGGCAAGCAGTCCGACAGGTACGAGTCCTACGGCTGCTACTATACGCGCACCACCGGCATATGGCAGACCGTATGGCTGGAGTGCCTGCCCGAGGTGGCGCTGCGCGAGGTGCAGTATGAGGCCGATGTGGACAACGGCTGCGTATATGTGAGCGCGCGCATAGACGGCGACACCGAGGGCGTGAGCATGCGCGTGGAGACCTCCTACGAGGGGCGCGCTACCGGCTCTGCCACGGTGTCTGCGGGCGCGTTCACCCGCGCGCGCGTGGAGCTGAACCTGATAAAGCTCTGGGAGCTGGGCAAGGGCAGGCTGTACGACACCCGCATAACGCTCATGCGCGGCGTGGAGCCGGTAGACGAGGTGGACAGCTACTTCGGCATGCGCAAGCTGGAGCTCAAGCAGGATGGGCTGTATCTGAATGGCCGGCCTGTGTTCATGCGCCTCGTGCTGGATCAGGGGTTCTATCCCGACGGCGTGTACACCGCGCCGGGCGACAGTGACCTGCTGGGCGACATACAGCTGTCCATGGACATGGGCTTTAACGGCGCGCGCCTGCATGAGAAGGTGTTTGAGCCGCGCTTTTTGTACTGGGCGGATCGCATGGGGTATATGGTCTGGGGTGAATTCCCCAACTGGGGCGTGGATATATCCGATCCGTCGATACTGGCTGCGTATCAGGATGAGTGGCTGGAGGCCGTGCGCCGCGACATGAGCCATCCCTCGATAGTGGGCTGGTGTCCGTTCAACGAGACATGGGACTATGACGGGCGCAGGCAGTGCGACGATACGCTGCGCAGCGTGTATCTGGCCACCAAGGCGGTCGATCCCACGCGCCCCGTCATAGATACCAGCGGCAACTTCCACGTAATAACAGACATATACGACGTACATGACTACGAGCAGGATGCCAAGGTGTTCGCAGACCATTACGCCGCGCGCGCCGCGGGTGGCGAGGTATTCGACAACTTTGCCTCGCGCCAGCACTATCAGGGTCAGCCGTACTTCATAAGCGAATACGGCGGCATATGGGCACCCGGCGACGGCGTGTGGCAGCGTGAGGACGGCAAGAGCTGGGGCTATGGCAATCGTCCCACCTCCGAGGCCGAGTTCCTCAAGCGCTATGCGGCGCTGACTGAGACGCTGCTTGACAACCGCAACGTGTGCGGATTCTGCTATACCCAGCTCTATGACGTGGAGCAGGAGCAGAACGGCCTGTACACGTATGAGCGCAAGCCTAAGTTCGATCCTGCGCTCATACATGCGATAAACTCTAAGCGTGCGGCCATGGAGCGGGAATGATGGCGGCTCAGTGCGATAAACGCGCGGCAGAACTTTCGGGGAGCGGCGCGCAGGGCGGGCATTGTGCTATGTCCGAGCGCTGCCCCGGCGAAGCGTCGGCGCAGGATGCGCGCGGAGGCCATGGCGGTCATAATGTCATGCCCGAGCGCTGTCCCGGCGAAGCGTCGGCGCAGGATGCGCAGGACGAGCATGCCATGCGCATGGCGCTAGATGAGGCGCATGCCGCGCTTGACGAGGGCGAAGTCCCCGTGGGCGCGGTGGTGATGCGCGCGGGCAATGTCATAGCGCGCGCACACAACAGGCGCGAGCGCGACCATGACCCCACGGCGCATGCCGAGGTGCTGGCGCTGCGGGCGGCAGCGGCGGCGCTTGAGGACTGGCGGCTGAACGACTGCACGCTGTATGTGACGCTGGAACCCTGTCCCATGTGTGCGGGTGCGATAGTCAGCGCGCGCGTGGGCAGGGTGGTGTACGGCGCGTATGACGAGCAGCGCGGCTGCTGCGGCAGCGTGTACCGCCTGCCTGAGGACCCGGCGTTTAATGCGTTCACGTGCTGCACGGGCGGCGTGCTGGAGCGGGAGTGTGCGCTCGTCATGAATGAGTTCCTGCGCAGGCACAGGTAAATATGATATGCGAATCGGGTCGTGTGGCGGCTCACAGGCGCGGCGCACAGCCCGATTCGCTTATATTCAGATTAATGGGATGGAGGGCGAGAAATGGATATGTGCATATACCGTTACATGGATACGCCGCTGGGCGCAATCACAGTGGCGGCGCATGGAGAAGCGGTGTGCGGGCTGTGGTTTGCGGGACAGAAGTACGAGCGCGCCGGTCTGCCCGTCGATGCAGTATGCGGCGACGCGCCCGTGTTGGACGCGGCTGAGGCATGGCTGGGGCGCTACTTCGCCGGGCAGCAGCCGGGCGAGCTGCCGCCGCTGGAGATGAGCGGCAGCGAGTTCAGGCG
Organism: Candidatus Fimadaptatus sp.; assembly: GCA_050946055.1. GTDB lineage: Bacteria > Bacillota > Clostridia > Christensenellales > Aristaeellaceae > Fimadaptatus. The sequence continues at coordinate 5,016 of JBMNUB010000033.1, forward strand.
CGCCGTAATGGAGGAGATGCTCACGATACCGCGCGGACAGACCGCAACTTACGGCGAACTTGCGCAGCGGCTGCGCCGGCGCGGGTTTGAGCGCGCCTGCGCGCGCGCCGTAGGCACGGCGGTCGGGCATAATCCCATATCGATATTCGTGCCTTGCCATAGGGTAGTGGGTGCGGGCGGCGCGCTGACGGGCTATGCGGGCGGGCTGGAGCGCAAGCGCTTTCTGCTTGAACTGGAAGGCGCGGCGCAAAAAAGTTCAAAAAAACCCGGAAAAAAGTGAAAAACCCTATTGACAACGGCGGCAGATAGTGATATAATGAATCTCGCCGACTTGCTCAACTGAGCAAAGGGTTCAAAAGTGGATAATGCCGAATGGTGTAACGGTAACACTAACGACTCTGACTCGTTCATTCTAGGTTCGAATCCTAGTTCGGCAGTTGTGCCTCCATGGTCAAGTGGCCTAAGACGTCGCCCTCTCACGGCGAAAACTGGGGTTCGAATCCCCATGGAGGTGCTAACTCTCGAAGTGATAGCTTCGGGAGTTTCTTATTGCCGCAAATATGCTGTTGGGTGAAAGCGGCATGCGTGAATATGTGCTGCGGCAGATGAATGCGCGCTGCGACAAAGCAGAAATGCAAGCGCCTTTGTGCAACAGGCACGCACAATGCGGCAGAAGCACATGCACCATGCGGAAATGGAAGCGTGTGCGCTGAGATGAAGCGGGAATGTACGCTTCTTTTAGAAACAGGCGCGCGTGCCGACACTGAAGCGGCAGCATGCATGCGCCGATATACAAGCCCGATGCTCGCGCGAATATGGAGTAAGCGGGTGTCGCAGCGTGCGGACGATCCCTGAGCGAGTTGGAAGGTCATGCACATGCTCACGCAAGCCACAGCGGGAACGCACAAGGGGGCTTGGCTGGGAGCGCTGTGTTTAGCCGCGCGCGGCCTGCATCCTCAAAAAAATCCGAAAAAAGTGAAAAAGCCTATTGACAGGCTACCGCGATTGTGATATAATACCTGTTGTTGAGACGCTTGCAAGAGCGTCGCCGAACTGAATGATGCCGAATGGTGTAACGGTAACACTAACGACTCTGACTCGTTCATTCTAGGTTCGAATCCTAGTTCGGCAGTTGTGCCTCCATGGTCAAGTGGCCTAAGACGTCGCCCTCTCACGGCGAAAACTGGGGTTCGAATCCCCATGGAGGTGCTAAAAGCTCGAAGTTGACGCTTCGAGCTTTTTTTGCGTTTATGCGCCGTTGGGGCGATGACATGGTTGTGCTCTGGCACAGATGGGTGCTTATGTGGATGGCGCGCTGCAAGCTATGCTCATCAAAGCCTTGTGTACTTGCAAGAGAACATGCGCCGCGCTGCGAGCTTTGCTATGCGCATCAAAGCCTTGTGTGCTTGGCAAGAGCGCCTACAGATGCCGCCTGTCGGCATGCGCAGACGGTCGAGAGCTGCGCCATGCCGCACGTCGGCAGTGCAAGGGAGGAGAAATTATGCTCAGGGCGGTTCATATGACCAGCGAGAGCCGCGATATAGAAAAGATGGAAGGTCTGTACGAGCGCGCGTTCCCTGCCAATGAGCGCAGACCATTCGCCGATATGATGGCATCCCTCAATGACAGCTTGGAGGCGCTTGGCTTTTATGACAGCGACGAGTTCTGCGGGCTGGCATTTTTGCTCAGCTGCGGGGATATAGCGCATATAATATACATAGCCATAGATGAAAACCTGCGCGGCCATGGCTATGGCAGTCAGGCGCTGCAACTCATGCATGGCATGAAAAAGGGCATGCGCATGATAGTGGACATAGAGCGCAATGACGTGCCTTCACACAACGGAAGCCAGCGCAGCCGCCGCAAGCGCTTCTATCTGCGCAACGGTTACAGCGAGACGGAGGTTAGGTACAGCTGGCGCGGCGAGGCCTATGAGATACTGTCGCGCGGCGGTCAGGTGACCGGGCGCGAGTTCGAAGACTTCTGGCGCACGCTGGACAAGCGCATGGACGTGAGCGAGCTGTGATGCGGACGTCGGCATGTGCCGTCACGATCGCATATTAAGAGGAAGCGCGTGTTTTATGTGTAGGTCAGAGCGTCGGGCGGCATCATCTGCCGTCAAATCAGCACACCGCGTGAGCGGACATGCGCATGAGTTTATACACACGAAAAAGCGGCGCTCAGGCTGCGGAACTATCCGCGGTCTGAGCGCCGCTTTAATTTGCCTTATGCTGGAACAGCGCTTATGCGGTCTTGCTGCGGCGCTTGGCTATGCGCTCTAGCATGTACTCATGCGCCTCGCCCCAGTGCCTGTATATCAGCACCATGCTAATCAGGCAGGAAATCATCCGTATCGCACCCTGCGCCGGGAACATCAGCGCGCTGGATATCACAAACAGCAGCGCCGAGGCGGTTATGGCGGCGGCGTGGTTCTTTATCAGGCATACGCACAGCGCCATGCACGCGGCCAGCACCAGCACCAGCCTGTGCCAGGGCATAAGCCCCAGCAGCGCGCCGTATACCGTGGTTATGGCCTTGCCGCCCTTAAAGTGCATCATCGGCGAAAACGCATGCCCTAGTACGGGCGCTATCACTATCGGCACTATCTCCCAGCCCTCGGCCACGCCCAGCAGACAGGCCGTGAATACCGGCAAAAACGCCTTTAGCACGTCCAGCGCGCCGCAGAGTATGCCCACGGCCAGACCGCATGTGGCGGTGGCGTTGGCCGCGCCCGGATTGCGGTCGGCAGCCGAATCGCGCACATCGCGCCCGCATATCATGCGCGGTATTATGTACGAATACATCACGCTTCCCGAGAAGAAGCCCAGTATGGTGAACAGAAGTACCGGTGTGCTAAGCATGCTCATTCGCCTCCTGTAAGCGATAGCGCAAAGTCCGCTATCCTGCCGCATGCATCCTGACTTATGTTGCGGCTCTGCGCGTCACGCATCCTTGCGCGCAGCTCCGCGTCGCTCAGCACGCGCCGGGCATAGGCGCGTATCTCGTCGTCGGTGCGCGCGTACATCGCCATGCCCATGCGTTCAAAGAACTCGGCGTTGCGCGTCTCCACGCCTTCTATGGGATTTATTATTATGAATGGCTTGCGCTTGGTCATTATCTCGGTGGACGTAAGCCCGCCGGGTTTGGATATTATCGCATCCGAGGCGTCCATGAGCGGGAACAGCGGCTTTACATAGCCCAGTATGCGCATGTCGGCGTTGCCGGAATATTCTTCGCTCAGCTGCGCGCGCACTTCATCGTTGTTGCCGCACACGCATGTCACCTGCACGCCCAGTTCGTTGAGCGCGGCCAGTGCGCGCGGCAGATTGCCCGCGCCCATGCTGCCGCCTATCACCAGCAGATGCGCGCGCTCGGGGTCCAGCCCGCATGCGCGCTTGGCCTTGGCCGTGTCAGTGCAGTCGCAGCAATTTGGGTCAACCGGTATGCCCAGCGGGTGCAGGCGCGCGCCCGGCATCTGCTTGCCGGTGAACTCGCCTTCCAGCAGGGGATGCGGCGTTATGTACTCGTCCAGCTCTGTCTCCTCCCAGAACGGTGCGCAGGTGTAGTCGGTCATTATGCCTATCGTGGGCTGCGGCGCGCACTGCTTGCGGCGCAGATGCGTGAGCGCCTGAGCGGCGAATATGTGGCTGGTTATGAGTATGTCGGGCTGGCGCTCGCATATGTACTCGTCCAGCTCGTTTGCATAAAGTGTGTTGGCAAAGTACACTATGGACTTCATGTGCGGCGTGCTTATGAACTGCCCGGCGCGGTATATCTTGCCGAATGCGGCAGGCGACTTCTGCACCAGCTTTATGTATGCGCCGCCCACTATGTCGGATGTGCGCGGGCCGCTGAGCGTCAGGAAATCGCAAACCTCGGCATCACAGCCGCGCGCCTTGAGCGCATCGGCTACGGCGTATGCAGCGCTCATATGTCCTCCGCCCATCTTGGTTGCAAATACTATCGCCCTCATAGCGCACACTCTCTTTCGCTTAAAGGATACCACTCACTATATGTATTATGATAACAGATTGTGCGCGCAAATCAATAGACAAACTGCTGCCAGTGTAGCAAGCCGGTGCGCATTGCGGGCGATTCTGAGCAAGTCTAATGCAATGCTAATGTAAGCCTGCCGCAAATCGCCCGCGCAGCACATAAGTTGCCCCAGCAAGGCAACATGCATCGCTGGAGCATGCCCGCGCGGCACATGAGTTGCCCCAGCAAGGCGACGTGCATCGCTGGAGCATGCTTGCACGGCACATGCGCTGCCCCAGCAAGGCGACGTGCATCGCTGGAGCATGCTTGCACGGCACATGCGCTGCCCCAGCAAGGCGACGTGCATCGCCGGAGCATGCTTGCACGGCACATGCGCTGCCCCAGCAAGGCAACGTGCATCGCTGGAGCATGCTTGCGCGGCACATGAGTTGCCCCAGCAAGGCAACGTGCATCGCCAGTGCATGCGCATAATTGTGGCGATAAGCGAACGCATCTGTGACTTAGTGAAAAATCGCTTTATGCCGCCGCGTGGCTGCGGTATAATGATAGTGCAGAAAGGAGCGAATGCGCATGAACATGAAGAGAGCGCTGGCCACGCTGCTGGCCGTTATGACGCTGGCGCTGCCCTTGGGCGCGCTGGCCGAGGGCGCTGCGGAAGATCCCTATACACTGTTTGACGGCGTAAACCTGACCGGCGAACTGACAGGCGACGACATAGAGATGACGCTGGTATATCAAAACGATGATGGCACAAACTTCTCGGAATACCTGGTGGACTCAGCGGTGGTCGTGTCGTATGAGCGGCTGAATGCCACCGAGGGCATGGATGCGGCGCTGGCAAGCGTAAGCGCGCTTCTCACGGCGCAGGGCGTTGAGCCGCGCGACATGGCCATATCCGAGGACGCGGACGCGAGCGCCAGCCTAGGCTGCCCGGCGTACAGGCTGGAGTACACCATAGGCGAGGGCGAGGACGCATGCGCGGCGCTGGACGTATACGCACAGGCGGGGCAGTGGGATTACCGCTTCCACGCGCTAATGCCCATGAACAGTGCCGAAGGCTATCGCGCCAGCGTAGAGAGCTGGGCGGATTCGCTGTATCTGGAGGAGATAAGCGGGCCTTTGCCGTATGGCGAGGAGGTGCTGGACGCATATCCTAGGCTCAGCATGCCGCTGGCCACCGATCAGATAGAGCTGAGCGACTATGAGCAGTATTCCGAGATAGAGTACGAGCAGTGGTATGCCTATGACGGCGGCGCGATACTGTTTTCCTACGAAAGGTATCTGCCCTGCGCCGACAGCGTAGACGCGGTGATAGAGACTACGACCGGTATGTATGAGGACGTAGAGGGCTTAAACGGTGCGCGCGACGATGCGCTCAGCGCGCGGCTGGGTCAGTCGGCCTATCGCGTGGAGTATGTGACCGACATGGACGGCGTATCCATGCAGAACATGGACATATTCGTGGTGATGAGCGACTGTAGCCTGTGCTTCCACATGGAGACGCGCGCCGACGAGTACGGCGACCGCCGTCAGATAATGGACAGCTGGGTGGACACGCTGGAGGTAGTCATGCCCGCGGCGAAGTGATGCGGGCGGTCATGCGTATCTGGCGCGCAGGGCGATTCGGTTGATTCCAATCAACGCAGCGCGATGTAAATTCATATAGCAAGCAAAAAGCGGCCGTCTTTGCCGGGTGCGCGCGATGCGCATGGCAGATACGGCTGCTTCTTATATGTTATGTGTACATTTTTCCGCGCGACAAGACACCTTTGTCAGCTAAATGCAGTCGCATATGGCGCTCATATGTGCACGCATAGCATTATAGCCGCTTTCCATGCGCGCAGCCATGCCGCTCCCTGCCGCAGGCATGACTACGCCTATGGCGGGCTGCTCGGGCAGGGCTTCGCCGTACCCGGCTATTGTGACCAGCATGCGCTCGGCTATGGCGGCATTCAGCTCGCGCTGCACATCGGCAAAGCCGTGTATGCATGGGCGTGCGCCGGGCTTTTCGGCTGCGTATGATATGTCATCAGCCACGCATGCGCTCAGAAGACAGCCGCCCACGGCGGGCGAGGTGAACATGTCGCCGGGGAACGCGGCACAGCGCATGGCCTCAGCCAGCGACAGCGCCCAGCGCGTGCCTGCGCCCGAACGCATCAGCCGCAGCCCGACCTGGTGCGCGTCACAAGCGGCGCACGCGCGCACGGGGAGCAGCAGCCCGGCTCTCGCCTGAGCAAGCATCATGCCACCTGTAAGCTCATCAAGCAGCGCGGTAATGCCGTCGCATGGCGAGGCGGGCTGCATGCCCGCGCATGCCAATGCGGGCGCATCGCCCAGCATGCGCGCAAGCATGTCGCGGGGCGAGGGCGCGACGTCGCTGCGCAGAGCCCCCAGCGCTTGCCTGAGCAGCGCCAGCGCGCCGCGCTCCATGTTCATGATAAGCCTGCCCAGAGACTCGGCGCTCCAGCCGCATGCGTACAGTCCCGCAGTCAGCACACCGCTGGCGCGCGCTATTATGGCGGCGGGATGAATGTCGCGCTCCTCGAGCGCACGCAGCGCGCCTATCGACTCGGGCGCGCAGCCGGATATGTACAGCACAAAGCTCATCGATTCCACCTCGGCTATAAGTATGCGGCGCGCCGCAGGAGTATGACGCGATACGTCAGCATGCGCGGCCTGCGTGAAGGTGGCGCTGAGCAGGAACATCCCTCCGCCTGCGGAGATGAGAACATGATACGTCAGCATGCGCGGCCTGCGTGAAGGTGGCGCTGAGCAGGAACATCCCTTTGCTTGCGGAGATGAGAACATGATACGGCAACATGCGCGGCCTGCGTGAAGGTGGCGCTGAGCAGGAACATCCCTCCGCTTGCGGGAGTGTACGTCTGTAAATACTCAGGAGTTATATATGACGGCATAAAGCGAAGCGTCGGATATCATATAACAAAGCGGCGCAGGCGACATATATCCATGTCTCCTGCGCCGCTTTGAGCTATCAAGCCTTCTTCATGTCCTCGATGAGGCGGTTGAGATCCTCGATGTAGGAGGTCTCGGTGGAGTTGTTGACTATGTGCAGACCCTCTATCTCCGGGGGATTGAAGTCGCGGGTCTTTATGTACTCGTCCCAGTGCTCCAGCTTCCAGTAGTCGCGGCTGGAGTTGCGCGCCAGCATGCGCTGGTGGCAGACCTCTTCGTCGGCCATTACCCATACTACCTCGAGCTTGGTGTCCAGCGAAGCCAGCTTGGCGCGCAGCTCGGAGATGTACTTGGGATCGTTGACCTCGCGGGTGAAGGGCGCGTTTATAAGCACGTAGTCGTTGTACTTGAGGGCTTCAAAGGCGACCTCGAGTATGGCGTCGTACTCATAATTGCGCACGTTGTCCTCAAAGAACTGGGAGGAGCGGTTGTTGGGCTCACCGGCGACCTTGAATATCTGCGCGGAGAGCACCAGCAGCGAGTCCTTGTCAAGATAGACGCAGTTCTTGAGCGCGCGGGCCAGCTTATCGGTTATGAACGACTTGCCGCACGCGGGCGGGGAAGTGACGAGCATCATGTGTTTCATATCAGTCCATGCCTCTCTTTATCCCAAAAGGGTGCGATAGTATTGAATCGATATGGTTCTCCCGAAACCATTTAAACAAGAGTATAGCAATGCAAAGTGAAATTGTCAACCATAAACTGCAACGATTCGAGTTGGTTCGCATTAATTTATGATACACGCGCTCAAAACGCGGCGATATGCAGCCCCATGCGCAATATGCGCCCCAAGCCTCTGCCGTGCAGCGACAATTATCGCGCCCGCCGGGATGTACAATATATGAAACTAATATATGAACTTACGTTCGGAGGTACTATCATGCTCAGACAGCAAGAACAGTTATCGCTTGTGCAGGCATTGCGCCGCACGCCGGCGCGCACATTGGCTGCGCGTGCGGCAGGATATGCGCTGTCGGCGCTCATGGGCTGCGCATGCGCGCGCTCGTCGGTGCTGGGCGGCATGCGGATGGCGGGCGCGCCCATGTTTGCGGCGGGCATGTGCGCGGGGCTGAGCCGCACGGCCATGCTGCTGGGCTGTGCGGCGGGCTGCATATCATTGGGTGATATTGTCATGATATGGCCGCTGTTTGCGTGCATGGCGGTGTGGCTGATGCTTGCGGTCATGAGCAATGTGGAGCTGGGCATGAGCCCGGCGCGCACATTGACGGGCAGGCGCGTGCAAAGGGCATGCAAGGCGGCGCGTGGCGATGCAGGTATGCGCAGTCAGGCGGCGCTGCTTGCATGCGCTGCCGCTGCGGCCAATGCGCTCATGGTCGTGGATGCGGGGCGCACGGCGATATTGCAGCGCGTGGTGTGCGCGCTCATGGGCTTTGGGCTTGTGCCGGTAATGGCGCTGGCGCTGCACACGCTGCCGCTGGGCGCGCGGGGCGATGCACAAGCGGCGGCGCAGATGCTGCTGGCGTGCGTGTGCGCGGGCGGGCTGATGGGACTTGCGGGTGCGGAGTATGCCTATGTCGCGCTGGGCATGGCCGCGCTGGGCGCGCTGGGTGAAGCGCCGTTTGCATGGGGCGATAGCGCCGGGCGCATGCGCTCAGTGCGGCGCGGGGTGATGCTGGGCGCGATACTGGGCGCATGGGCATACATGGCGGACATGCATGCGCTGCTGGCGCTGGCTTGCCTGCTGGCGGGCGCGGCTCAGGCGCTGTCCGCGTGGGGCGTGCTGGCAGGTGCGGTGGCGCTGGCGCTGATAGGACAGGCCGCCGGCATGAACGCATGGCTGCTGGGCGCATGCGCGCTGGCGGGCGGCGCGGCGGGCAGGGCGCTGAAGTGGTTCACAGGCGATGTTCAAGAGGATGGGTTAGGGTATGCGGCACGCCTGAGCGCACATGCGCGAGATGAGCGGGCGAATTGCGCGGGCGAAGGGCGCAATGCACATGGACACAACATGGCCGCGCGCGACCATGAATGCGTGGCAAGGGAAGGCGCTGAGCGGGCGCATATCACTGCGGGCCGCGCAGTAAGCGCCGCACAGCTGCTTGAGCGCTGCATGGCATGGGAGAGTGGACGCGCGGAATCCGGCGCAAGGCGCTTGAGCGAAGATCTGGAGCGGCTGTCGGGCGCGGAATTGCCGCATACCCGCGCCAGAGAACTGGAACAGCTCAAGCAGCGGGTGTGCGAGGGCTGCGATAGGTTTGACGCATGCTGGATGCGCGCCTCTGAGAGCAGCCGCGCCGCCTTCGTAAGGGTACATGCGGCGCTGATGGCGGGCGAGGAGGATGCTGCGGCGCTGCTGCCGCGCGGCTGTGTACGGCGGCAAAATGCACAGGCGGCGCTGGATGCGGCGGCTGAACGGGCGCGGCAGGACGAGGCGCTGCGGCGCGATGGGCTACGGCGGGATGCAATACAGGCGGGCGTGGAAGCGGCCATGCTGAACTATGGCGCGGTCAGGCGCGAACTGAGCGGCATGCGCGTGGATAAGTTTGCCACGCGGGCGGTGCAGCGCGCGCTCGGGCACGAGGGCATGGGCGATGCACTGGCCTGTGTGACCGCGGAGGACGCGCGCGCCTATATACAGCTGGGCGAAGGCAGCGGAGAGGATGCGCCCGAGGCGGCAAGGCGCGCGCTTATGCGTGCGACCGGCATGGACTACGACTATCTTGGCTGCGAAGGCGATGTGCTGAGGCTCAGACAGCGCTCGCGGCTGTGCGTAAAGGGCGCGGTGCGCAGGTGTGCGCAGGACGCGGATGCGTGCGGCGACAGCGCGCTGCTTACGCGGCTGGATGACGGGCGCTGGCTGGCGGCGGTATCGGACGGCATGGGGCGCGGCGAGCGGGCGGCGCGCGAAAGCTCTGCGGCGATATCCGCCATTAGCCGGTTGCTGGGCGAGGGCGTGCCGCCCCAGCGCGCCGTGGACATAGCCAATGCGCTCCTTCAGATGTCGGGCGGGGACGAGATGTATGCCACGTTGGACATGGCACTGATAGACCCCGAGAGCGGGCGCGCCGACATGTACAAGCTGGGAGCGCCGCCCTCGCTGCTGGTCAGCGGTCAGCGCACGCGCATGATAAGCGCCAGCGCACCGCCCTGCGGCATACTGGACAGCGTGTGCGCCGCGCATCGCTCGGTGCGGCTGCGCCCGGGCGACAGGCTGGTGCTGATGAGTGACGGCGCATGCGACTTCAGCGACGCATCACAAGCGCACATGGTGCGCGGACTCGCCGCCGCGCTGGCTGCGCGCGAGCCGGGCGATGCCGCCGAGAGCCTGATAGCGCGCATGCGCACGCGCTTTGACCTAAAGGATGATGCTGCGGTAATAGTGATGGACATAAGCGCGAGGAATTCGGTGCGCAGGCATGCGCTCAACCGGCGCAGGGGATGACGGAGCGTGCAGGGCATGAGCCGATGGTGAGGTATGCGTTCAACCGGCGCAGGGGATCAGGGGCTTGCTGAGCGATGCACTGCCTGATGAGGGCATTTAAACGGCGCGGGCGCGGAATATGCGTCCGCGCTGAGCGCATATCGATGTATGTGGCAATTGGAACGCTATAATCGCCGTTATTTGACAAAAGAACGGTTGTTTTAGCGGCGGCATAGTGGTAGAATCATATTATTAAGCGCTTTGAGGAGGCGGCGATGAAGCTAAGTGAGGCGATAGAGGCGCTGAAGTCGGGGCGCTTTGCGGGGCGGGGCCAGCGCGTGCTGTGCGCGGTGTCGGGCGGCGCGGACTCGGTGGCGCTGCTTAACATAATGCAGGCCGCGTCCAAAGTGGCGGGGTATGAATTGCTGGCTGCGCATGTGCATCATGGCATACGCGCGGAATCCGACGAGGAGCTGGAGTTCGTGACCGGCATGTGCCGCGAGCTGGGGGTCGAGCTGTTCACCTGCCGCGCCGATGTGCCGGCACTGGCGCGCGTATCGGGCGAGGGCGTGGAGAGCGCGGCGCGGCGCGTGCGGTATGAGTTTTTCTACCGAGTGGCGCGCGAGCAGGGCTGCGACCTGATAGCGCTGGCGCACCATGGCCGCGATCAGGCTGAGACGGTGCTGATGCATGCGCTGCGCGGCGCGTCGGTCAGCGGGCTGTGCGGCATGAGACCGCGCGCGGGCATGCTGATAAGGCCGCTATTGGACGTGGAGCCCGAGGAGCTGCGAGAGTATCTTGGCGCGCATGGCATTGGCTTTCGCGAGGACGCCACCAACGCGGACACGCGCTATACGCGCAACTTCGTGCGCCATGTGATACTGCCCGACTGCGAGCGTGCCTATCCGGGCAGCCGCGCAGGTCTGTGCCGTCTGGCAAGGGCGGCGCAGCGCGATGATGACTTCATGAGCGGCATGGCTGATGCTGAGGCGCGTCTATGCCTGTTTGACTATCCGGGCGGATTTTATCTGGACGCGGAGCGCATGCGCGGGCTGCATGATGCAATCGGCGCACGTATAGCGGCGCGCGCCATGCGGCTGTGCGGGCAGGATGCGCAGGAGGCGGGCGTGGAGTGCATACTGGCGGCGCTGCATGGCACGGGTGCGGGCGGCAATCTGCCCGGCGACGTGCGCGTGAGCCGGGGCGCTCACAGGGTGTATCTGGAGCTGCCCGATCCCGGCAGGGGCAGTCACCGCGCCGGCGCGCTGGATGAATGCGCGGCAGTGAATGCACATGAGCTGCCTGCGCGCGTGGAATGCTCGCTGGGCGCGCTGGAGATTAAGGCGCTCAAGCTTTGCCCGGGGGCGGATCTGGGCGACGGCATATGGGAGCAGGCCATGGACGCGGCAGCGCTTTGCGGCGCTGAGCTGCGCTTCAGGCGCGCGGGCGACGCGATATGGCCGCTGGGCGCTCCCGGCGAAAAGAAGCTCAAGGACTTCTACATAGACAAAAAGGTGGACAGGCAGATACGCGGCTATCTGCCCGTGCTGGCGCGCGGCGACAGGGTGCTGTGGGCGCTGGGCGTGGGCGCGTCGCGGGACTGCAAAGTGGGCGCGGATACGCGCAGTGCCGTGCGGCTCAGCTGGCAGGGCAGGCGCTTCTGGCAATGATATAATTATATACTACGGAGGATGAAACGCATGAAGATGGACCCTATCGATATGAAAAAGGACGTAGACCATTGGCTGCTGACCCATGAACAGCTGGAAAAGCGCGTGGCTGAGCTGGGCGCGCGCATAACCGAGGACTATCGCGGCAAGGATCTGCTGATGATAGGCATACTCAAGGGTGCGGTGGTGTTCTTCTCCGACCTGATACGCCATGTGGACATACCCGTATCCATAGACTTCATGGCCATATCCAGCTACGGCTCGGCCACCAAGTCCTCGGGCGTAGTGCGCATACTCAAGGACCTCGACCACGCCATAGCCGACCGCCACGTGATAATCGTGGAGGACATAGTGGACTCGGGCAAGACGCTGGCCTTCCTAAAGGAGACGCTGCTGGCGCGCGGCGCGGCTAGCCTCAAGATATGCACGCTGCTGGACAAGCCCGAGCGCCGCAAGGTGGAGATAAAGGCGGACTACTTCGGCTTTGTGATACCCAACGAGTTCGTTGTGGGCTATGGATTGGACTACGCCGAGAAGTACCGCAATCTGCCCGACATAGGCGTGCTCAAGCCCGAAGTTTACTCCTGATAAATACAGGCATGCCAAGGCCGTTCGCCGCGCTCAAAGCGGCGGACGGCTTTTGCTGAAGGCGCGCTTGTGCAGGGCGCATGCCCCGGTACGGCATGCACAGCGCCGAGGCGTGTTTCATCCTATTGAAGGAGCGAACGGCTGAGCCGTCGCGGTACGCATCGCGCGGCGCAGGCGGGGCTAGACCGCATGATGTCTGCGCCGAAAGCCCGCCATATGTGCAGTGCATGGCACAGACGGCGCTTAGAGACAAGGTGAAGCGGCGGCATGGGGCATGAACGCATGTTGACCAAACGTGTACGCCATATGCCCAAAGGGATAAATTTCGGAAAAATGGTAGTTTGGGTTTGCATTTAACGCACTATAATGGTACAATATAATCCGTCGGATGAGAATATTTTCCGTTCTCGCCGCCTAAAAGCTTCACAGCGTGAAAGCGAGGGAAGAATTTTTGAATCCTAACTCTAATAAACCGGGGAATGAGATGCGCAAAAATCCCATGCAGGGACCGATAAAGTACCTGCTGCTGATAGTGCTGCTGGTGGTCATAAGTGTGGCGCTGTCCAATCAGCGCGGCACGCCTTCCAATGAGAAGAGCTATTCCGAGCTGCTGACCATGATAGAAAATGATCAGATAGAGCAGGTCGCCGTACAGTCCAATATGCTGTTCGCTCGGGTGGCGGACTCTAAGATACCGCAGGACGCCTTCCCGGCGCGCTATGATATCAATGTGCAGCTGCCCTCCACCGATACGTTCTACAACAACGTAAACGCCATATACGCGGGCAAGCTGGGCAAGAGCGCAAGCGAAGTCACGCCGCGCGATTACGGCTTCTCGATGGAGGTGCTGCCTCCGGCGACGGCGGCGTGGTGGCTGGACTTCATACCGCTGATAGTAACGATCGTGCTGTTCGTGGTGCTGTGGTACTTCCTGATGCGCCAGCAGAGCGGCGGCAACAAGGGCGTTATGAACTTTGGCAAGAGCCGCGCCCGCATGACCGACCCTGAGAAGAACAAGGTGACGTTTGCAGATGTGGCCGGAGCGGACGAGGAAAAGGCCGAGCTTGCCGAGATAGTCGAGTTCCTGAAGAGCCCTGACCGGTTCATGAAGCTGGGCGCCAAGATACCCAAGGGCGTGCTGCTGGTAGGCCCTCCCGGAACGGGTAAGACGCTGCTTGCGCGCGCTGTTGCGGGCGAGGCGGGCGTGCCGTTCTTCATAATATCCGGCTCGGACTTCGTGGAGATGTTCGTAGGCGTGGGCGCAAGCCGCGTGCGCGACCTGTTCGCCGAGGCCAAGAAGCATTCGCCCTCCATACTGTTCATAGACGAGATAGACGCAGTGGGCCGCCAGCGCGGCACTGGTCTGGGCGGCGGTCACGACGAGCGCGAGCAGACGCTCAACCAGATGCTGGTGGAGATGGACGGCTTCTCCGCCAACGAGGGCGTGATAGTGCTGGCCGCGACCAACAGAGCCGACGTGCTCGACCCGGCTCTTTTGCGTCCGGGCCGCTTCGACCGCCAGATAACCGTGACCTATCCCGACATAAAGGGACGCGAGGCCATACTGAAGGTACACGCGCGCAATAAGCCGCTGGACTCCTCGGTTGACCTTAGCGTGCTGGCCAAGCGCACGCCTTACTTCACCGGCGCTGATCTTGCCAATGTGCTGAACGAAGGCGCGATACTGGCCGCGCGCAAGCATAACACCGTTATATCCATGGACGACATAGAGGAAGCCATAACCCGCGTGAGCATGGGCCCCGAGAAGAAGAGCGCCGTCGTCACAGAAAAGGACAAGCGCCTGGTATCCTACCATGAGGCCGGTCACGCGATAGTGGCGTATTGCATACCCGAGAACGACCCCGTGCATGAGGTGTCCATAATACCGCGCGGCAATGGCGCGGGCGGCTACACCATGATGCTGCCCAACGAGGAGACTCACTACATCAACAAGGCGCACATAGACGCCAAGATAGCCATGTCCATGGGTGGACGCTGCGCCGAGGAAATCATAATGGGCGATGCCTCCGCCGGCGCCACCAGCGACCTCAAGCACGCCACAGAGCTTGCGCGCCGCATGATAACCGAGTTCGGCATGTCCGATGCGCTGGGGCCGATGTATCTGGGCGGAGATCATGAGGTGTTCCTGGGGCGCGACTTTGCGCAGAACCGCAACTACTCCGAGAAGGTCGCCGCTATGATCGATCAGGAGATGCGCCGCGTGCTGGAGCAGGGGCATCAGCGCGCCGAGAACATACTGCGCGCCAACATGGACAAGCTGCACGCGCTTGCGGCGCTGCTCATGGAAAAGGAAAAGGTGGACGGAGAGGAGTTCAGGCAGCTCATGGAGGATACCGCTTACAGCGCATCCGCATCCGACATGAGCGGCATACCGGTGCCGCCGCCCCAAATCTAATCAAATGCGATATGCGCCCGCGGAGCGGTCAACAAGACCTGTCCGCCGGACGCGTATTGCTGTTTATGCGCGCAAGGCGCAAACCGCGCACTCAGCCGAAAGTATGCGCGGCACGGCATTGCTGGATGGCTGTCAATGGACGCATCGCGCTGCTATGAGCGCGCGTTGCACTGACTGCCAACGGCACTTGACTGCCGTGCGGCATGCGCGCATGGCTTTGCAGGCTGAGCGTGAGCTTAGACATGGCTGGCCGCGTTGACTGGGGTCTGATGCCGCCTTGCATGGCGCGTCCGAAAACTTGCACCGCGCCCCACGCGGCGGGCGCATTCACTATCGATAGGGGATGGACTTTGATGGAGTTCTCACATAAGCTGGACAGGTTCTCAAGCGGGGTTTTCACGCAGCTCAAGGAGGGCAGGGAGCGCCTTGCCGCCAGAGGCGTGGAGGTGATAGACCTGGGCGTAGGTACGCCCGATCTGCCGCCCGCTCCGCATGTGATAGAGGCGCTGCGCGAGGCGGCGGCCGATCCCGCCAATTACGTATACGCCATAAACGACCGCCCGCAGCTGCTGGAGGCGGCGGCAAGGTGGTACGACAGGCGCTTTGGCGTGAAGCTGGACGCGCACACTCAGATAGTGTCGCTGATGGGCTCGCAGGATGGCCTTGCGCATCTGCCCATGGCGCTGCTCGACCCGGGCGATACCGTGCTTGTGCCGGACCCCAGCTATCCCATATTCTCTATGGGGCCGTATCTGGCGGGCGCGCGTCTGGTGGGCGTGCCGCAGAAGCCGGAAAACGGATACATAATGGATCTGCGCGACATATCGCAGGAGGATGCGCGCAAGGCAAAGCTGATGGTGGTCAGCTATCCCAACAACCCCGTGGGCAGGCATGCGCCCGATTCGTTCTACCGCGATCTGGTGGCGTTTGCGCGCGAATACGACATAGCCGTGCTGCACGACAATGCCTATTGCGAGCTGCGCTTTGACGGGCTGAATGTGGGCAGCTTCCTGAAATATCCGGGCGCAATGGACGTCGGCGTGGAGCTGAATTCACTCAGCAAGACCTATTCCATGCCGGGTGTGCGCATGGGCTTCTGTCTGGGCAATGCGGACATGGTGGCGCGGCTGCGCACGTTCAAGAGCCATATAGACTACGGCGCGTTCCTGCCGCTTCAGATAGCCGCTGAGGCCGCGCTGGATGGCCCGCAGGATCAGGTGGAGCGCACGCGCGCCACCTATGAGCGCAGGCGAGACGTGTTCTGTGACGGCCTTAACGCCATAGGCTGGCCGGTCGAAAAGCCGCAGGCGACCATGTTCGTGTGGGCGCGCATACCGGGCGGGTATGACGATGACGCGCGCTTCTGCCTGGAACTGATGGAGCGCACGGGCGTGATAGTCGTGCCGGGCTCCAGCTTTGGCGAGATGGGGCGCGGTCACATACGCGCGGCGCTGGTGCGCGACGAGGATACGCTGCGCCGGGCGGTGGAGCGCATAGCGGCAAGCGGCATGCTGGGGTGATTTGCGGCGCAAGGCCGGGCATGCGGCGCATCATATATCGAAAACTGCTGTATACTATCGCTGGCAGCAGAGCGGCGGCATGACGCGCCGGCACTAAAACCGGTACTGATATCATACGCAGGCGCATCCAATGCGCGATGCGCCCGAGTGCGGGAGAGGTTTAGCATGAAGATCGATCTGCACATTCATACGACCGGCTCGGATGGCACTGATTCGCCCACCCGCGTGGTGGAGCGCGCCAAGGCTGCGGGCTTTGCGGCCATAGCTATAACCGACCACGATACGCTGGGCGGTATAAGCGAGGGCGTGGAGGCAGGCGCGCGCGAAGGACTGCGCGTGATACCCGGCTGTGAGATATCGGCGGGCGGCATAAGCGAGGTACATGTGCTGGGCTATGGATTGGTGCCGGGCTGCGGCATCGACGGTATGCTGGACGAGATGCGCACCGAGCGATATGCGCGCATGGAGGGCATGATAGCCAAGCTTGAGCAGGTAGGCGTAACCATAAGTATGGAGCGCGTCAAGAGCTACACCAATGGGCCGCTGGGCAGGGCGCATCTGGCGCGCGCGCTGCTTGAGGGGGGATATGTGTCCTCGCTCAAGGATGCGTTCAATAAGTACCTTGCGCCCGGCGCGGTTGCGTATGTTCCAAGGCGCAAGCTGGATACGCGCAGCGTGATCGCCATGATACGGGATTGCGGCGGCGTGCCGGTCGTAGCGCATCCCGGCAGAGGGTGTTCGGATACGTTCTGGCTGGAGGAATGCCTGCGCGCATGGAAGAAAAAGGGACTTATGGGCGTGGAGGCGTATCATCCGGCACATGGGCTGTCCATGGCGCGCGCGCTGGATCGCATGGCGCGGCGCAATGGCCTGCTGGTCACGGGCGGCAGCGACTATCACGGCGGCTTCAAGATACAGGGGCTGGGCGATGGCTTGGTGGGCTGGCGGCGCATGGATCAGGACTACAAGGAGCTGGAGAACGCCATAGCCAATGCAAAGCGCTGATGCATAGTGCGCGCGGCGCGGGGCAGAATATATGGCGGCGGCTGTGTGGCATCTGCGGCGCGGCCGGCAAATTCATATGGAGGAATCGTCATGAGCTACTCTGAGGAGAATATAACTATCCAGTCTGCGGACGTGGAATATTCGTCGCGCTCGCGCAGGCGCGCGCAGGATGAGCCTGCGGATGAGCCGGGTGCGCGCAAGCGGCGCAATCCGGCTGTGCCGCTGCCCGGCGTGCGCGCGTCAGAGCAGCCAGCGCAGGACGAACAGGAAGATGAGCCCCGCAAGCGCGGCAGGCGCATGCAGGCCGGGCCCTGCGAGGATGAGCAGGAGGGGCGCGCAGAGATCGAAGCCGACGATGTCGCCGGGGAAGATGACATGCGTTCGGACGGCAAGGAATATCAGGATGATGTGAATTACCGCCGGCGCTCTGCACGCACGGGTGCGCAAAAGCGTGTGCGTGCGAGGGATGAGCGCGCGGGCGATGATTATGTCGACGATGATTACGCCAATGAAGACTATGCCAATGAAGACTATGCCGGCGAGGATTACACCGGCAGGCGGCGCGATGTGCGTCCGAGAGCGCGCCATGCACAGCCCGCCAAGTCGCGCGGACCGGTCAGGCGCGAGGAGGAATATGAGGGCTATCAGGACGGCTACTATGACGAGGACGCTGAGCCTGAGCATAGGCCGCGCAATCGCTTCATGGCGTGGCTGGAGTCGCTGCGCATAGTCGAAGAGCTGCCCGAGGACGGCGAGGAATATGCGGACGGCGATGAAGGGTATGAGGATGCGCCGCGCTCACCGGGGGACGGACAGGGTCAGCGTCAGGCGCGCGAGATGCGCGGCGTTCCCGTGCCGACGGGCCGCCAGCGCCGCGTGCGTGGCGAGGACTACGGCGAGGAGGACGAGGGCGACTTCCGCGACGAGCGGCTGGAGCGCATGCGCGCGCGTCGGCTGAGCGGATACGGAGACGAGCCGTATGATGAGCGCGATATGGATGAGGAAGATGCTTACGAGACCTATGCGGACGAGCAGGGCGAGTATGAGGAGCGGCCCTCTGAGCGCAGGCGCAGGACGTCGCGCATGGACAGCCAGCGCCGCCGTGACCACGACCGCGACCTTGATGAAGCCAGCTATGAGCCAAGCGATGCTGAGGACGATAGCGCGGCTTGCGAGGTAGAGCCTGAAGCGAGCGCGAAGTGTACCAATGATGCAACCGCCGTTGACGCGGCCGCAGAGCGCGCAGACAGCGCCGTCGCAGACGAGACGGAGAGCGCCGCGCCCGCAAACGATGCTGCCGATAATCCGACCGAGCCTGACGATGCGCTTATAGCCGATGACGAGGACGTAGTGCCGGTGCGCCGCCGTGCGCGCCGCGCGCCGCAGAATGACAAGTCGGCAGAACCGGCAAGCGCCGCGCAGTCTCAGCCCGCTGACGATGCCAAGCGCGCAGATGCAGCGGACGACGCTCAGCAGCAGGACGATGAACAGGGCGAGACACTGGAGGAGCAGTACATAAACGCTTCTCTTGAAGAAAAGCGCAAGATGCTGTTCGACCACTGGCGCGAGCAGTTTGCGCGCAATCTGGTCATACCCGCCAAGCCGGAAAAGCTCAAGGCCATAACCGGCATGGTGGACGGCGTGTTGCGCGCCTGCCCGGACGAGTATGCGCTGGGCGAGCGCTGGGAACGCATAGAGGAGCTGCTGGACAGGTATTCGTCCGCTGTGGTGGCCGAGTACGGCTATCGCAGCCTGCTCGAGGAAGTGCAGGCCGAGGAGAAACAGCGCATGTTCGCGCGTCCCTCTGGAGAGCGCGCTAAGGCAGAGCAGAAGCCCGCCGCGCAGACCGCCGCAAAGAGCGCCGCGCAGAACGAGCCTGACGATGCGCAAAATAGCGATGAGCGAGCGCCGCGCAGACCGTCGCGCGCGTCGGCTGTGTCCTACGATGAAGCTGCCGATGAAGGTGACTATGACGATGGCGAGTATGAGCGCACATCGCGCATGCGCAGACAGCGCAGCGAGTTCGATTATGAACCGGAGCGCCGTCGCGCGGGCGGATTCGGCTCGCTGATGAGCAAGGTCAAGGGGCTGGGCAGCCGCGACAGGTACTCGGAAGCCGACGATGAACCGTATGAGGAGCCGCGCGGCAGCCGCCTGAGGAGCATGTTCAGGCGCGGCGATGTGCTGGACTATTCCTCCGATGAGCCGCAGCTGGATGAGCGCGATCAGAGCGACGAGTATGAGCAGGAGGAGCCTGAGCGTCAGGACAGCGCCTATGCGCGCACAGAGAGCGCCGTGGACAGGTACAGCGCGCACATGCGCCCCGCAACGGCCTCGGCAGCGTCCGCGCGAGAGGATGTCCGCCGCGATGCCGGTTCGTATGAAGCGGAGCGCCAGCAGGACAGCTACCGCCACGATGACGATTCCTACGCACAGCAGGACAACTACCGTCGCGATGCCGGTTCGTATGAAGCGGAGTACCAGCAGGATAGCTATCGCCGCGACACCGATTCCTACGCGCAGCAGGACAACTACCGCCGCGATGCCGATTCTTACGCGCAGCAGGATAGCTATCGCCGCGATGCTGATTCCTACGCACAGCAGGACAACTACCGTCGCGATGCCGGTTCGTATGAAGCGGAGCGCCAGCAGGACAGCTACCGCCGCGATGCCCATTCCTACGCACAGCAGGACAACTACCGTCGCGATGCCGGTTCGTATGAAGCGGAGCGCCAGCAGGATAGCTATCGCCGCGATGCTGATTCCTACGCGCAGCAGGATGGCTACCGCCGCGATGCCGATTCCTACGCACAGCAGGACAACTACCGTCGCGATGCCGGTTCGTATGAAGCGGAGCGGCAGCAGGATAGCTACCGTCGCGATATAAACAATGACGGCTACCGCCGCACTGAATCCCAGTATTCCGCCTATGAAGCGGAGCGCAGCCCGGCCATGGACCGCAGCGTGTACGATGAATCCAATGAGGAGTATACGGCGGATCGCCCGGACTACTCGCAGGACTACGCGGACATGGATGACGGAGCGTATCCGTCTTATGGCTCGGCGTATGGCTTTGGTAGCGAAGCGGACTATGGCTATAAGAGCGAGCGCGGACAGGCCGGTGTCTATGCCGCGAGTGCGCAGAATGGCGGCTATGGCAACGGATATGGCCATAACCCGGCAAGGTATGACCGCGGCGATGATTACGCGGCGGAACATCGATATGAGAATGCGCAATATGCGCGCCCCAACCCGGCTGCCATGTCGGGGCAGGAGTATGGCGAGCGCGGCTATCGCACTCGTCCGCAGGGCGGTTCGACCGAGCGGTACGGCGAGGATCAAGACGACCGCTGGCGAAGATGCTCGCCCACAAAGGATGACCGCGGCGAGATGGGCGCGCCGCATGGAGACACAGAGGATGGCAGAGCCGGGCATACGGGCGGCATGCGCCGCATGCTGAACGCGCTGGGCGGGGCGATATTCACATGTGCGCTGGCCGATGAAGAAGGTGGCCCGGGCGGCGATGCAGACGGTGAACACAGGTCGCCCGGCACCGATGGCGATACCCAAGGCAATATTGAATATGGCAAGAGCAAAGCCGCGAGCGCCGACTATGATTCTGCCGCAAAAGGCGATATCGACAGCCGCAAGCGCGCTCCCGCAGATGCCGGCGGCAATCCTGCTGCCGACAGCGCCGCACAGTCACGTGCAGGGCGCAGGGGTTCGCGCGGCGTGAAGCTGGGCGCGCCGTTTAGCGCAAGGCCGCGCAGGATATGGGCGATGGCCGGCACGCTGGCGCTGATGGCGGCGCTGGGTGCGGGCGCGTATGCGGCGCGGGTCGTGTACGATGTGCGGCGGTATGACGATGCGTTTTACGAAGGCACGTATCTGGACGGCGTGGCGCTTCAGGGCATGGATATGGACGAAGCCGTGCGCAGCGTGGACGCGGCCAACGCGGAGCGCGTGAGTGCGCTGCATCTGAGCGTGAAGTACGGCGATGAGCGCTTTGACATAAGCTCTGCCGAACTGGGCGCAAGGCTGGATACGCGCGAGAAGCTGTATGAACTGTGGAAGCAGGGCCATGAGGGCGGCTATGCGGCGCGGTATGCGCAGCTTACGCAGCTCAGGCGCGAGCCGATGCGCCTTGACACCGAGCTGAGCTACGATGATACCGCGCTGGATGGCTTTCTTGACGGCATAAAGAAAGCGGTGGACAAAGCGCCGCGCGATGCCTCAATAGAGTTCAGACCCAATGCCGAGGACAAGTTCGACATAACAAAGAGCGCTTCCGGGCGCGAGGTGGATATAGAGGCGCTCAAGGCCGACGCGCGTGCGGCGCTTGAGCAGGGCATAAGCGACATGGAGCTGTCGCCGCGCAAGCTGGAGCCGGACTTCACCACCGAAGATGCGCGCGCATGCACGGGCAAGCTGGTGACTTACAGCACGCGCATAAGCTCCAGCAGCTCCGCGCGCACGGCAAACATAAAGCTGGCGCTGGGCTTCTATCATGGCTTGCGCGTGGAGCCAGGTCAGCGCGTCGATTTCAACAAGCTGGTGGGCGACCGCACCGAGGCGCGCGGCTTCAGGCCTGCGGCAGAGTACTCCAATGGCGAGATAGTACAGGGCATAGGCGGCGGCGTGTGTCAGGCATCCACGACGCTGTACGGCGCACTGCTGCGCGCGGGGCTGCGCATAGACGAGCGGTACAATCACTCGATGACGGTGGGCTATGTACCGCGCTCGCAGGATGCGGCGGTGGTATATCCGGGCAAGACGCTCACCTTTACCAACGACACAGGGTATCCTGCATTCTTTACCACGCGGGTTACTTCTGAAAAGGCCACGGTTACGATATATGGCTATGACATATATCCCGGCCGCACAATATCGATAGAGAGCGAAACGCTCTCGGTCGATGAGGCAAAGATAAAGACATATCCCGATCCCACATACCAGTATGCCTCAGAACCGGGGCAGATAGTTACCGTTACCACGCCCAGCGACGGCGTGACCAGCCGCGCATATCGGGTAATAACCGATGACAAGAGCGGCAAGGTCATAAGCCGCGAATCGCTGGGCAAGGACACCTACCGGCGGCGTGATGGCGTGCGCTACCGGGGCGGTGAATAGACAGCGGCCTTTGCGCAGTATGCGCGCTGCCTAAGGGAGCAATGGACTGCGGATGAAGATTATCACAATAGATGAAAGGGGATTTCGCTATGTTCGGTGATGCCAATATCGCGATATTTGCCGGAAGGGGCGGCAAGGCTTTTGCCGAGAGGATGTGCTCGTACATGGGCCGTCCGCTGGGCGACAGCGAGGTCATAAGGTTCTCTGAGGGTACGAGCTTTGTGCGCTTTCAGAAGTCGGTGCGCGACCGCGATGTGTACCTAGTTCAGCCCATGGGTCTTAGCCCCAA
This sequence comes from Candidatus Fimadaptatus sp., assembly GCA_050946055.1. Classification (GTDB taxonomy): domain Bacteria; phylum Bacillota; class Clostridia; order Christensenellales; family Aristaeellaceae; genus Fimadaptatus. The sequence continues at coordinate 27,982 of JBMNUB010000033.1, forward strand.
CGACCAGTTCGTGGAGATGCTGTTCTGGCTGGATGCGTTCAAGCGCTCCAGTGCGGCCTCAGTCACCGTGATAATGCCCTACTTTGCCTATGCAAAGGGCGACAAGAAGGACGAGCCGCGCGTGTCCATACGAGGCCGCGTGTGCGCGGACTGCATAGAGATGGCGGGCGCGGACCGTATAATGGTGATGGATCTGCATTCGCCGCAGGTGATGGGCTTCTTTACCCGCCCCATGGATCACCTGTATGCGCTGCCGCTGCTGTGCGAGACCTTCCGCCGCATGGACATACCGCTGGACGAGACGGTCGTGGTATCTCCGGACGCGGGCTTTGCCAAGCAGGCGCGCCGCTATGGCGCCAAGCTGGGCATGCCGGTCGCAATAGGCGACAAGACCCGCGTAGCGCACGATGAAAAGGCCGAGGTGCTGGAGATAATAGGCGACGTAAAGGGCAAGAACGCGCTGATAGTGGATGACTTCACGATATCCGCCGGCACGCTGTGCAACCTTGCTTCGCAGCTCAAGGCGCGCGGCGTAAAGCGCATATTCGCCATGCTCAGCCACAACATAATCTCCGCCGAGGGCGTGGAGCGCGTAAACAAGTCGGACATAGAGTTCATACTCTCCACCGACACCGTGGACAATCCCAACATAAAGGGCCAGCCCAAGTTCAAGACGGTTTCGGTAGCGCCGCTGTTCGCCGAGACCATAATCCGCTACTACAATTACGATTCCATAAGCCCGCTGTTCAGCTCCGTACCCGAGAGCATAATGCCCTACACCATAGTGAACGACTAAGCGCATGTAAAAGCACGCCGCCGCATGCACCTGATTGACAGGCTCATGCGGCGGCGTGCTTTTGTATTTTAAGGCGCGGCGTGTCCGCTCACATCGACATATATGCCGACCTTATCATGCGGATGGTGCTTTCTATGCCCAGCTTGCCGCTGTCCAGACACATGTGGTAGTTCGCGGCTATGCCCACCGTCTGATCGGTATAAGTCTTGATATAGCTGCTGCGGCGCTTGTCCATGTCGGCCAGCGCGGCTATGAACATCCAAAATGCATAGTCCTTGGCCAGAGGCAGCGATGCGTCCGATGCGCCAAAGGCCCGCATGAGCAGCTCTATGAAAATTATTCCGCCCACGCACAGCACAGCGCCGATTATCATCGATAGCACTATTATGGTGGTGACGGTGCGGCTTGCGCCCTGTTCGTCCTTTGCGCCCAGCTGACGGCCGGCCAGCACGGATGCGCCGGCGGCGAATATGTTCTCTATGGACACCATTATCAGCAGCAGCGGCACGGTTACGCCCACTGCGGTGAGCGCTATGTCGGAGTTCAGCATGCCTATATAGGCGGTGTCAACTATGTTGTATACCGCCTTGGCAAGCAGGGCCAGCGTGGCCGGCAGGGCCAGCTTGATTATTGCCTTTGAGGGCTTTACATCGCCCAGTATGGATGGTGAAACTGCGTTTTGTTCAGACATCAGGTATTGCTCCTTTCTACAATACCGTAGAGCAGTATATCCAGCAGCTTGCGGCAGTACTCGTCGCGAATGGCGAAGCGCTCCCCGGCGGGAAAACTGCTCTCGCGGTACTTGGCGTTTATGAAATCCTGAAATTGACGGAACAGGTCTATCGCTTCCTCCATGGTTATATGGGGGCGCAGCGGCAGATTGTCCAGCAGCTGCTTGAGCGTGGATATGGTCAGCGCGTCAAAGTCGGCGCGCAGGGCGAGTATGTCCTTGCTCAATGCGGCGGGCGGCGCTATCACTGCCTCACAGAATATGGGGCTGTATATGGGGTTCTCATGAAAAAACGCCATCCGTGCCGAAAAGTATCGCTCCAGCTTTTCTTCAATGCTGCCGCTCATGTTCTCAAGCGCCGCGTGCATGTATGCCGTGAGCCTTTGAAAGCACTCGTCTATGCAGGCAAGGTACAGATCGTCCTTGCTGCGGAAGTAGTGGTATATTATGCCCTTGGAAATATCCTGAACGGCACAGATGTTGTTTATCGAACTGCCCCCATAGCCTCTTTGCGAGAATTCCACAAGCGCGCTGTCCAGTATTCTGCGCTGCGCCTGCTGATTCTTCTCTTCACGCTTCATGAAACGACCTCCTACAAATTTAGACCACTTGGTCTGCTTTGGTGCGAGTATGGCATAAACAGACCAAGTGGTCAATAATTTTGCTGTAAATTATCTGGACACGATATGCCACAATTTGAGCGCAAAATGGCATGCCCAAAATCGCGCCCGACCTTGCTCAAAAGCCATTAATGCGGGCAGCCGCGCAGGGTGTCATGACATCAATTCGCAAATGCAAAACGCTGCGGGTGCGGGGCAATGGAGCTGTTTTGTCCATGGAGGGCGCGACTTCGCGCGGACAAATGAGCGCAGGCTCATAGCCGGGCGCGCCGTAAAGCCCAGAGGCGCAGATTGCACAAGCATGAAAGCTGCGCACTCAGCCTGCGGCGTGCCAAAGCTAACGCCTGGCAAAGCGGCACATGCGGGCGCGCCATTGCAAATGTGCAGCAGCTGCAAAGCGATTAAGGCATGGCCGGCAGTCGCTTTAGCGCGCGGTATTGCAGTCGAGTCGCACGCTTAAAAGCGACAAAACGCCGCCAAATACTGCAAATATATTACGAAAGGGTTGCAAAGCGACTGGAAATATGGTATAATGCACATGAAAGAAGGTAGCTTGCGCATTTTTGCGGAAAGGGGATGCCTGTTATGAAGCGCGTGCTGCGCATGATACTGGCCGTGGCGACGCTGTGCATAGTGGTACTTATGCCGGTAAGCTCGTCCACTGAGGACACCGATACTACGCTGCTGGCACAGACGCTTTATGCCATGGCGGGCGATGAGGGCTATGACGCTCAGCTGGCGATAGGCAGCGTGATAATGAACCGGCTGGCAAACGATGCCTTTCCCGACACATTGGAAGAGGTGATAGCCCAGCAGCAGTTGCCGCATGGGCGTGAGTTCGACGATGCGGCGCTTACTGCGGCGCGGCAGTGCCTGAGCGGCACGCGCACGTTGCCGGGATACGTGCTGTACATGAAGCGCGAGGACAGCGGCGCATGCTGGAACTCGAGCGGCTTCTTCAAGCAGGAGGGCGATTATCAGTTCTTCACCGACATATAGCATGTGAGCGCGGCGCTCTCCAGCGGGAGAGCGCCGCGTTTAGCTTGTCAAAAAGGTCTTTTTGACAAGCATGGACGGGGAGAGACTCCCCCCGGCACTGCCGCCGATACCAGTTTCCACTGAGATCCTTAAGGTTTACGGGCGCTAAAACTGCAAGGCAGATATTTTTACTCCGGGAAATGAGATTTTCATGCGTAAAATATCCTGAGCGCCCACCGCCCATGCGCCGGGTGCGATTAAAGCCGGCGGGCTGCGAGGCACGCCGAGTTCTCCGGGGGTTTTTGACAAACTGATTTTTGCGGCGGGAAATTCCATTTCCCGCCGCAAAAAAGCATGCGCTCACCGCACATGCCGCTGGGCGCGATTTGAGAGAACTGCAAGCCCTCTCGAACTATCTGGGCTTTTTCGATGGCCTGAGTGCGCATATTGCATGAGAAGGGCAGCGCGGCTCATCGGGCGTGGGCTGCATAGCGACAAGGGCGAATGGCTCGCACATTGAGCGGCAGTCAATATTGCCCGCAGCAGGCGGCGCGTCCTAGTGAAGCTCGCGGGCGCTCAACGGCGTGGGCTGATTGCAGCGCCGTCCATGCGGCGTGACAGTGCGTCAAGCGGGCATGGCGCTGCGCGCACGGCAGGTAATGCGCAAAGTTCGTGCAGGAAAGCGCCTGCGCGGCGCGAATACTCATATATGGCGCATAGCGCAATAAACGGGAGGCGATGGCATGAATGAATTGCGTGAACAGATAGCAGCTGCAAGATTTCCCGCAGCGCTTACGGGCGCGGGCATATCGGCGCCCAGTGGCATACCCACGTTTCAGGGGAGTTATCGCGGCAGGCCGCTGCGCTCATACCTGACGCGCGACTATATGGAGGAACATACGCTGGAGTTCTTCGATCTGTATTGCGACATGGTGAAGTGGTGTGAAAAGAGCCCCAACGCCGCGCATTATGCGCTGCACGAGCTGGGCGTGCGCGTGATAACGCAGAACATAGACGGGTTGCATGCGCGCGCGGGCAGCACGGATGCCATAGAGATGCACGGCTCGCTGAGGTTCGTGCTGTGCCATGGCTGCGGCTGGCGGCAGGATTCACCAAAGTTTGCGGCAAACTACGCCGATGCGCGCAATTCGGGCGAACATGCCGCGCGCGAGGCGCTACTATGCCCGGTGTGCGGAAGGCGCATAGATACCGACGTGGTGCTGTATACGGACGCGGTGCGCCATTTAAATGAGGCCGTGGACATAGCCACGCGCAGCGATCTGTTTCTGGTAATAGGCACGTCGCTGGAGACATATCCGGCGGCGGCGCTGCCCGACATGGCAAGGCGTGCGGGTGCAAAGGTGGTCATCATAAACGATGACTGTGTCGCGGCACTGCGCGAGTGACGGGCGATGGTTTCATATAAAAGGCGCTGTGCGGCATATCAGCCTGCAAAAGCGCCTTTTGTCCGCTTAGGCAAATGGGCAAGCTCAATGCGCTGTGTGCGGGCTTCAGCTGGGCTGTGAATCCTAGGCGCGGCCTCCTTAGGCGTGAAGGCGCATGCCGCATAGCGAACATGACCGGCATGGGCGCTGTCAAATTGGCTGCGTCAAGCCTTGCATGTGTGCCGTGCTAATGCATGCGCACAGGTTCGGCTCTGAACACCGGCTCTGCATCATTCGTGCAGGCACTGCCGAATGGCATGTGCGAAGCCGCAACTTGTATCGCCCACTTCGGCCCCAATTGATTTGACATTTCATGAGATGCTTAATTGTGAATTAAAGCCCAATATGTATGTGAAAATCCGCGCAACATAACGTGAATGTAAGTATTTAACAACTCACTCTGCGTGCATGACGTTGCAAAGTCTGTCAAGAATTGCTATAATATTAACAAGCAAAACGCAATACATGGAGGTGATACTCTGTGTCAGATCATCCTCATGAAGGACATCGTGGACGGTTGCGCGAGCGATTTCGCAAGAATTCGCTGACAGGCTTTGCCGCGCATGAAGCGCTGGAGCTTTTGCTGTCATACTGCATACCCAAGCGGGACGT
>JBMNUB010000034.1:0-32813 GCA_050946055.1 Candidatus Fimadaptatus sp.
GTGAAGCGTGCGATGCATATGCCGGGAACGAAGCATGCGAGTGTGAATCCGATAGTGAAGCGTGCGATGCATATGCCGAGAACGAAGCATGCGAGTGTGAATCCGATAGTGAAGCGTGCGATGCATATGCCGGGAACGAAGCATGCGAGTGTGAATCCGATAGTGAAGCGTGTGATGCATATGCCGGGAACGAAGCATGCGAGTGTGAATCCGATAGTGAAGCATGCGATGCATATGCCGAGAACGAAGCATCCAATGTTGAAACCGAATGCGAAGCATCCGAGCCTAAAGCCGAGTGCGCCGCGCCCGAGCACAACTCCAGCCCGACGGTTATCTGCATAGATGCGGATGAGATAGATCTGGGCATGAACGCATGGCGCAGGGACGACGAAGGGCGCATGTGACCGCAATCCGGAAGGAGGATTGACACTATGACGGAGCTGTATCACGTCGTTACCGGCAGGATGATGGAGCAGGGACAGCTGCTCAAGCTGGATGACGAGCATCCCAACGGCGTGTGTCTGCGCGTTAGGGCGCTTGAGCGGCTGGAGCGCGGCGAAGACCCGGGCGAACTTGGCGAACTGATACGCGGCGATGTGGAGCGCTGGAAGTGTGTGGCGCGGCGTGAGGAGGCGCTGGAGCGCGTGCGCCTGAGCGAGTTCCCCGAGCATCCTTCGCGGCTGTGCTGCCTGTACGCATCGCGCACGCTGGATGAGGCGCGCAGCTGGGCAAGCTACTTCAGCGAGCTTGGGCGCGATGTGCTGGCGATAGTGCGGCTCAAGGCGCTGGGCAGCGTGTTCACCGGCGATGCCTGCAACTGCTTTGACGGCACGGGCGATAGGGCAACCGATGACGAGCTGGCACGCCGGTACTGGCTTGCGCTTCCCACCGGCAAGCCGGTCATGGAGACGCTGGTAGCGGGAGATACGCTGGTCGATGAGATAATAGAGCGCTTTTGAGAGGGAAAATGCAGTATATACGACCTCGGCTCACCTGAAAGTTGATTTGTCACGCAAGCAGCTGAGATGTCAGCCCCGCGATGCAAGCAGCCCTGCGTGCGCCGGGACAGCTTCCACCCTGAACCATCCATGCTGCACTAGTGGCAACTCATCCGGCGCTTAAGCCGTTAATTCACTTGTAGTGGGGGAAAGGGCGGCTAATTCTGCACATGATATGATAACAAGATGGTCCGCTCCCGAAATGGCTTCGTGGAGCGGACCATCTTATTATTCTCAATATGGCGCTATCTGTGGACGCTTTCCTGAGCATCATTCTAGCTCATCGACTTCCCTGAGCCAAAGCTCGGCACAGGCATCCGACGGCAGGCGCAGATCGCCGCGCGGCGACAGCGCAACCGAGCCTATCTTGGGGCCGTCCGGCAGACAGGAACGCTTGAACTGCTGCTGGAAGAAGCGCCGGTAGAACGTGCGCAGCCACTTGAGTATGGTCGCGCGGTCATAGGTGCCGCCCAGCGCGTGCAGCGCCAGACGGAATACCTTGCGCGGCGGACAGCACCAGCGCAGCGCATGGTAGATGAAGAAGTCGTGCAGCTCATACGGCCCCACCAGATCCTCTGTCACCTGCGCTATCTCGCCGTCGCGCGCAGGCAGCAGCTCCGGGCTGACGGGCGTGGCCAGTATGTCCATGAGCGTGTCGCGCAACTCGCCTTCGCCCGCAGCATCGGCTTCATAGCGCACTATGTGCCTTATCAACGTCTTGGGTATCGAGGCATTCACGCCGTACATGGACATGTGGTCGCCGTTGTACGTGGCCCAGCCCAGCACAAGCTCGCTCAGATCGCCGGTGCCTACCACCATGCCGCCCGTGCGGTTGGCAACGTCCATAAGCACCTGCGTGCGCTCGCGCGCCTGAGAGTTCTCGTAAGTCACGTCATGCACGTCTTCGCTCTGACCTATGTCCGCAAAGTGCTGGCGCACGGATGCCGATATGTCTATGCGCATGGGCGTTGCTCCCACAAGCTCGGTCATGCGCTCGGCATTGGTGCGCGTGCGCACGGTGGTGCCAAAGCAGGGCATGGTTATCGACAGCACATCGGTGCGCGGACGCCCCAGCATGTCCATGGCGCGCACCGCTACCAGCAGCGCAAGGCAGGAATCCAATCCGCCCGATATGCCCACGACCGCCGTGCGCGCATGCGCGTGCTCCAGCCGCTTGGCAAGCCCGGCAGCCTGCATGCGCAGTATGCTCTTGCACAGCTCGGCGCGCGCGCAGTCGCCATCGGGTATGAACGGATGCGCGGACACATCTCGGGTAAGCTCGGTGCGCTGCATGCTCATGTGGAAGGATATCTCGCTGTATCCTTCGGGCGCGCTCTCGAACATGTGCATGCGCCTGCGCTCGTACATGAGCCGCTGAAGGTCTATCTCACTTACCGTCATGCCGTTTTCAAACAGCGCGCTCTCGGCAAGTATTGTGCCGTTTTCGCATATGATGTCATGCCCGGCAAATACCATGTCGGTCGTGGACTCGCCGTCGCCCGCGTCTGAGTATATATAGCCCGCCGCCAATGAGCCGCTCTTGGCCTTTATGAGCGTGCGCCGGTAATCCGCCTTGCCCACGGTCTCATTGGAGGCGGATAGATTGCATATTATGCTCGCGCCCGCCGCCGCCAGTCCGACCGAAGGCGTGTCGGGAGACCAGAGGTCCTCGCATATCTCCGCGCCTATCGCCAGCTCCGGCATCTCCGCGCAGCGCAGCAATAGCTTGCTGCCAAACGGCACATAGCTGCCCGCGAACATTATGTGGCCGCATTCGCCGGCGGGCGGCGCAAAGTACCTGCGCTCATAGAACTCGCCGTAGTTGGGCAGATGCGTCTTTGGTATGAAGGCCAGCACGCTGCCGCGATGCACAGCCGCCGCACAGTTGTACACGTTGCCGCGCACACTCACGGGCAATCCTACCATGGTGATCATGTCAAGCGAGGCGCTTGCGGCTGTTATGCGCTCCAGCGCGCGCATTGCGCCGTTCAGCAGCGCGTCGTGCATGAACAGATCGCCGCAGGTATAACCGGTCAGGCACAGCTCGGGCAGCACGAGAATGCGCACACCGGCGCGCGCGGCCTGCTCCATGGCAGCTATTATCGCACCGGCATTGAAGTCAACATCGGCCACCCGTATGCGCGGCGTGGCCGCAGCCACCTTTATAAAGCCATCGTACATAACGCCATCCCTCCGTCAGTATCTCATAGCGCCCGCGTTAAGGCCATGGCGGCGCATGTAGTCGTCGCGCAGTATCGCATAGAGCGCCACGTCAACATAGCGCCCCTTGTTGTACAGCCGTCCGCGCACGCAGCCTTCATACAGCATGCCGCACTTGGCCATGACCCGGCCCGAGGCGGGATTGTCCACCTCATGCTGCGCCTCTATGCGGTGCAGCCCCAAATCGACAAAGCCCTCTTCCAGCACGGCGTTTAGCGCTTCGCTCATTATGCCCTTGTTCCAATACTGGCGCGCCAGCGAATAGCCTACCTCGGCCGAATTGTGGTCGCGGTTTATCCACATGAAGCCTATCGTGCCTATCAGGCGGTGCGTCTCCTTCAGCTCAATGCCCCAGCTGGCGGGCTGATCCTGCCGGTACTGGCGCAGCGCATACCTTAGATATCCCCGCGATTCGCTCACTGAGGTGTGCGCGTCCCACAGCACATGGCGCGCCACTTCAGGGTCGCGGCTGTACTCATACATGTCCTGCGCGTCGGTCATGCGCAGTTTGCGCAGCAGCAGCCGCCCGGTCTCCAGCTCGGGCAGCTCGTGGAAGAATCCATCGACGTTCATAGGCAGCCTCCCGCCCGGCGCGCCGCGCCGCAGCGAGCCGCCGAATCTTAGCTTTTTTATCATATCTCAACCCGCGCAGGCGCGCACCATGACGCGCCGCGCCCATGTCGCGCACGCATGCCCAGCGGCGCATATAATGCGAACATAGTCTGCGCTAAGCGCGCGCCTGTCATTCGCTTAAGAAGCTAATCTGCACACTGGCTCTGCGGCATGCCCGCTGCGCCTGCGCAAGGTAAGCCCGCGCAATGCACCCTTTGACAGGGCGCCCGTTAAGCGCCCGTGCATGGGGCACCGCAGTGCCGGTAAATATCGATATCCCCGCGTGCTTACCGCCCTGCGCCGGGGATTTGCACGCTGTCTGGCCGCAGCGTGCATCTGGCAGGGCAGCGCCTGAATATGCCTGCGCATTGCAAAGCGCGTCCGCCGTCACCCGTTCACATCCGAATACGCGAACACGTTTACACCCTCGCACAAGAGCAGCTTTGCGCTCTCGCCGGGCAACAGCGCGCTGCCGCCATCCGCGCGCACCACGCCCAGCGCCAGCACATCGGAGGCGTTTGTGAACGCGCCGCCTTCGCGCTTTACTTGCGCCATGGGCAGGCGCGTCAGCGCTTCCAGCTCGCATTCGCCGCGCAACAGTATGGGGTGGTCGCGCACGAACTCGCGCTCGCTTCCGTTCCAGCCGCTCACGCGCAGCAGATACGCTCCGCATTCGCCGCCCGTCACGAAGGTGAGTTCGCCTGCGCGGCCTGCGTCGCCCTTGAACTCTACGCGCGTCAGCATGCGCCCGGCGCTGTCGAACAGCTCGGCGCGCACGCGCTCATAGCCGCCGCGCACCAATATCGGGCAATTTACCTCGGAGCCGGGCGAAAACGATATCCCGCTCAACTGTGCATGTACGCCGCGCGCCTGCCATGCCGACTTGAGCGCAAAGTAGGCCGGGCGCGGCTCGCCCTCGTCAAACAGATCGGGCGAGGCTATGCGTCCGTATCCTCCGCCTATGTCAAAGGCCGCATGGACGTCGCTCTCGGCGGCGCGCGCCACCGTCTCGGCCTGCAAAAAGCGCATTATTTGGCTCAGCCGCATTATGTCGCCCGGCAGACAGCCGCCCAGCAGCGCCTCGGGATGCATGTCCAGCACCTCTTGGCCGCCCAGCGCGCGCAGCGCTATCTCGGGAATGGGGCGCTCGGGGGCGGGGATATCGCGCATGCCAATGGCGCGCGTCCATACAGGCTCGGGCAAGCCGCAGCAAATGCAGGCGTGCGGCGCGCACGCATCGTGCGTGCATACCAGCGCGCCCGCTTCGTCGGCGCGGCGCAGAAACTCCTCGGGCAGGAACGTATCCTTGCGCGCAAAGAAGCAGCGCACGCCCGCGTCCAGCAGCAGCTCCAGCCGCCGCCCGGCACATTCGCCGTCGTTCAGCGCTATGGCATGATCGATTTGGGCCGCCTGCCCGCCTGCAGCGCTCTCGCCGGATGCGCCGCCCTCCGGAAGGGAGTTTGCGCCCGCGGCATCGATGCGCTTATAGCGCGCGGCAATCCAGCCCGTGCGCCCATCGCATTCATCGCCCGCGCGCAGCACAGTGAGGTTCACCCGCAGGGGCGCTTCGTCCAGGCCGGCGCTCAGCACATGCTCCAGCGCGGCAGACCGCGCGCCCAGCTGCTCCTCGAACTCCTGCACGCCCAGCGATTCCCCGCCGCGCGATAGCCCGTATCGAAACAGATATCGCCCGGCGGCATGTGCGCTCACCTCTGTGCGCGCCGCTATGCCGAAGGGATGAGCGTCCAGCGCCAGCGCGCGAATGTGCAGGCTCCAGCAGCCGCGCAGGGCAATGCTGCCGGCTATGCCGCGCACCTCGCCGGGTGCAAACTCAAACCGCAGCGCATTAACGCCCGCACGCACCCATTCCGTTATGTCCAGCGCCAGCGCGCCCCCTGAGAACGCGCCCGCACATGCGCCGTTTACGAATATGCGCCCGCTGCCCAGCAGCCACTCGCACTCAATGTACGTGCGCTCGCTGCTCCAGCCGTCCGGCGTGAACGTTCCTTCCAGCGAAAATGTGCGGTTGTACGCCCATTCGCCTTCCAGCGCACCCATGCCGCTGAAGCGCGATGTGAGCAGACCTGCTTCGGTGAGCGCATGGTTTATGGTATAGGGCGCGCTGACCTCGCAGGGCGCTATGCCCTCGCCGCTCAGCCTGAATGCCGGTTCCAGCTTCATCGTGCGCATGCGGTCGCCTCCTGTCGGGTTGGGTCGATAAAGGTGCGGGCGCGCCGCGCATGCAGCATGCGTTCGGCGCGCCGGTATGGTAAGATGGATGATGTGAGCGTGGGGCGCATGCCCGCAGATCAGAGCTGCGCCGCAGCGGCATATGCAGCGCGCGCCTGCCATGAGCTTTTGCCGCGCCGCGCAATCAGCCCGCGCTCGCAGGTGACTTACTTCACGCCGTACTGCGCAAGGTAGCCCTCCATGCGCTCGCGCATGGCATCGTCTATGTACACCTTGCCGTCGATGGGGTGGTTGTGCAGCATGTCTATTATCTCGCGCGTGCTGACCAGCGAGTAGGTGGGTATGCCGAAGGTCTGCTCGACCTCCTGCACGGCGGACAGGTCGCCCTGACCGCGCTCCATGCGGTCCACGGATATGACCAGCGCGTCGATCTTCACGTCGGCGGCGGCCTTGAGCAGCGGCACGGTCTCGCGCACGGAGGTGCCGGCAGTTATGACATCCTCTATGATTATCACGTGGTCGCCGTCCTTGGGCTGCATGCCCACTATCACGCCGCCCTCGCCGTGGTCCTTGGCCTCCTTGCGGTTGAAGGCATAGCCCATGTCCACGCCGTGGTTGAGGTACAGCGCCGAGGCGCATGCCACGGAGAGCGGTATGCCCTTGTATGCCGGGCCAAACAGCAGATTGGCGCCGGTGAGGCCGTTGTCCACTATGCAGCGCGCATAGTGCTCGCCCAGCTGAGCCAGCTGAGCGCCGGTGCGGTACTTGCCGGTGTTGACGAAGTAAGGCGTCTTGCGGCCGGACTTGGCGGTAAAGTCTCCGAATGTCAGCACTCCGCTGCGCACCATGAATTCTACGAAATCGAGCTTGGCGTTCATCGCGCATACCCCCGAATATACTTAAAATGCGGAACGGAGAGCATGACTCCCGTCCCGCATTGATGATATCATATATGAGTAAAAATTGCTACCGCGCCAGCCGCTTTATCCAGCGATATCTGTTGCACACTATGAATGCCGTGCCGCACTTGAGTATCTGGTCGCACTTGAGAAATATGAACACTATCACCGGATCGAGGTTCCACACGAACGCGCCCAGCAGCGACAGCGGCAGCACCAGCCCCCACATGAATATTATGTCGTTCCACATCTGCACCTTGGGGCTGCCGCCCGAGCGCACTATGCCCGACAGCACGGCCACCTGATAGCTGGTACCCACCACGGTCACGGCCAGCACATTCATGAACTGGCGGCTCATCTGGCGCGTCTCCGGTGTAAGCTCGCTGTACATGCTGAGTATCGGCTCGCGCACGGCGTAGAGCATAATACCCGTGAATACGCCTATTATAACGAATATCACCTGCAAAGTGCGCGAATATGACTTTACCAGCTCGCGGTCGTCGCGACCCACGGCCTTGCCTATCAGTATGCCCGCGGCGCTGGCCGAGCCGTAGCACAATACCGAGATTATCTGGAAGACCGAGTTGGCTACCGACGAGGAGGCCGTGGCGGTCACGCCCAGATGCCCCAGTATCGCGGCCTGAACCATCATGGCCGCGCCCCAGAACGCGCCGGTCAGCATTACCGGCAATGCGGCACGCATGAAGTCGCGCGAGAGCGTCCTGTCGCGCACCAGCGCGTCGCGCGGGCGCAGCTTCAGCACGTTTTCCTTGCGCAGCACGTACCAAAGCACTATGCAAAGCTCGACCACGCGCGCTATAAGCGTGGCCAGTGCCGCGCCGTACGTACCCATGCGCGGCATGCCCATATGACCAAATATCAGCACATAGTTGAGCGAGACGTTTATGACCAGCGTACACAGCGATATGTTCATGCCCAGCTTTACGTTCTCCACGCCGCGCAGCGCCGATACCAGCACGTTGCTCAGGCAGAATATCACGTAAGAGTAGGTCATTATGCGCATGTACTTCATGCCCTCGGCGATTACGGCCTCGTCCTGTATGAGCATGAGCATCAACTGGCGGGGGAATATCATCGTGGCAAGCATCATCAGTATGCCCGCTATCAGGCATACGCGCAGCGCTATGGCCACGACCTTCTTTATAGAAGCAACGTCCTTGCGTCCCCAGTACTGCGCGTTTAGCACCAGCATGCCTTCGCTTGCGCCGTTGACTATCATCTGCAGCAGAAACTGTATCTGATTGACCTGCGCCACGCCTGCAAGCGCGTTCTCGCTGTACTTGCCCAGCATTATGTTGTCGGCGAGGGATACGCTGGTCACTATTACGTTTTGCAGCGATATGAAGAACAGGAGCTTGAAGAACCGTGCGTAAAAGTCGCGGTCACGGGTAAAGAATTGCCGCCTGGCAGTGGTCTGCATTAGCTGACACCTCCGGCATTTTGCCACATTATACGCTGATTTTAGCCTAAATCGACAGCCTTGTCAATGCGCAAAGCGGCCATAAAAGCCGGGCAGTAGCAGGGGCATGTTGCATTATCCGCATGCGCAGATATTCACGCTTGCGCGGGCGCGCAAAGCCCGCCGCCTGCGGCTTTGGCATGGGGCGGGCTTTCATGCCGCCGGGAGGCGGTGCGGGCGATTACTCCTTACCGTCGCGCTCGGGCTTGTACCACAGCCCGTACTGGTCGGAGTCCTGCAGCGCGTGCAGCATGTACTGGCGGGCGTTGGGTATGCTGCGGCAGATGTGATCCAGCAGCTCCTTCATCTCCTGACGCTTGGTGTAGCCGTTGGCGGGGCAGGTGGATTCGACTATGGGCAGCTCCAGCTTGCGCGCAAGGCCCGTTATGTACTTCTCGCTCACGTAGAGCATGGGGCGTATAACGGTCAGGTTTGAGCGGCTTAAGTAGGTCACGGGCTGGAATGTGTGCAGCCTGCCCTCGTAAAACAGGCTCAAAAGCAGCGTCTCCAGCGCGTCGTCGCGATGATGGCCCAGCGCCACCTTGTTGCAGCCATGCTCCGCAGCCAGCTCGTTGAGCGCTCCGCGGCGCATCTTGGCGCATAGCGCGCAGGGGTTCTTCTCCTTGCGCTGATTGAATATTATGTCGGATATGTCGGTCTGCTTGAGCGTGTATGGCACGCCCAGCTTGTCGCACAGCGCGCTGACCGGCGAATAGTCCATGGGCTCCAGCCCTATGCCCAGCGTCAGCGCCTCTATCTCAAAGGGTATCTTCATATACATCCTGTACAGGCTCAGCGCATACAGCAGCATCAGGCTGTCCTTGCCGCCGGATACTCCCACGGCTATGCGGTCGCCCGCGCGTATCATGTCGAAGTCCTCGCAGCAACGGCGCATAGCGCCCAGTATCTTTTTCATGCGTCCAGCTCCTCAGGCCGCAGCGCGGCGTATTTTCCGCACACAAGGATACTTCAAAGCGCGAGGTATGTCAAGCGCGTGCGCGGTAAGTTATGCGCCGGAATATATGAACAATAGGGCGGGCAAGTGAATGCATAAATAAGCATGATGCGTGCATATAACTCATCGGGTGCGCATGGCGAGGCCCGCCACACATGACAGTGCGCCGCCCGGATCAAGCCCGCCCCGCCATAAATAAACCACGCAACTTTACCCAAAACAACGCTCTAAACGCGCACTGCCATGATATAATGTGCCTAAAACGATAATGCATATCGGAGGATTTGGATGAGCTTTCTGACGGAGATGAGCGCCTTTTTAAAGGTGATGCTGGTATCCATGCTGCCTATAATCGAGGTCAAGGGCGCTATACCCATGGGGCTGCTGTGGGGGCTTAACGGCTGGGAGGCGTTTATAGCCGCTGTTCTGGGCTCGTCGATACCCGTGCCGTTCATAATGCTGCTGCTCAAGCCCGCGCTGCGCTGGCTGCGCAGCCTGCCCTATAAGCCCTGCCACGTATACGCCGACTGGTTCGAGCGCCGCGCCATGAAGAAGAAGGGGCGCATATCGGAAAAGAGCCTGATATTCCTGTTCCTGTTCGTGGCCATACCCATACCCACAACTGGCGTATGGATGGGCTCGGCCATAGCTACGCTGCTGG
Source organism: Candidatus Fimadaptatus sp. (assembly GCA_050946055.1). Classification (GTDB taxonomy): domain Bacteria; phylum Bacillota; class Clostridia; order Christensenellales; family Aristaeellaceae; genus Fimadaptatus. The sequence goes on from JBMNUB010000034.1 coordinate 10,016, forward strand.
ACATACGCATAAAGTACGCCCTGCCCATAATACTGCTGGGCAATGTAGTGGCAAGCCTCATACTGGTGGCGCTGGGCGTATTGGTCATATGACGCAAAGCGCTTTGATACGGCTTTCAGCCCGAGCGCGTCCGTTGCCCGCCCCTGCCTTAGAGCCGGGGCGGGCGCTTTGCATATATGCGGCGGCATGTGGCGATTATGCAGTCTTTTTACATAAAGTTTCATGTCAAAAGCGCGGATACCCCTTGAAAATCGCGCGCGGGCGATGTATAATAATAACCGCAATGACGAACGCCTATAAGGCGCTCTTATCTAAGGAGAAGATAGTCATGAAGAAGATCATAAGCATGATACTGGCTCTTGTAATGCTGGCTGCCTGCACCGTGTGCTTCGCCGAGGGCGAGACCGTGCTGCGCGTAGGCACCAACCCCGAGTTCGCGCCCTTTGAGTTCGTGGGCGACAGCGGCGAGGTAGAAGGCATAGATGCCGACATAATCGCCGAGGTTGCCAAGGATCTGGGCATGACCGTGCAGATGGAGTCCATGGACTTTGACGCTCTGGTACCCGCGCTGATGGCCGACCAGTTGGACGTCGTCATCGCCGGCATGACCATAACCGAGGAGAAGAAGCAGAGTGTTCTGTTCTCCGAGCCCTACTTCACCGCCACTCAGGTGGTAATACTTGCTGAGGGTTCCGAGATAAACACCGAGGCCGATCTGGCAGGCAAGAAGGTCGGCGTGCAGCTGGGCACCACCGGCGACCTGCTGATATCCGATCCCGCTTACGGCGTGGCCGAAGTTGCCCGTTACAGCAAGGGTCTGGATGCCGCCATGGACCTCAAGAATGGCCGTCTGGATGCCGTCGTAATAGACACCCTGCCCGCGCAGCAGTTCGTGGCTTCGCTGGGTGGCCTCATAGTGCGCGATGACATACTGACCAAGGCCGACACCGAGAGCTACGGCATCGCCGTAAAGCTGGGCGACACCGAGCTGATGGACAAGATAAACGCCTCCCTCAAGCGCATGCAGGAGGATGGCACCTTCGATCAGATAGTGCTCAAGTACATCGAGAGCGACGAGACCGAGGGCGAAGCCGCTCCCGAGACTGATGCCGCTGCCGAGGCCACTGAGGCTCCCGCTGAGGGCTGATAACCAATCCACGTTCCTTAAACGCCGCCCGGTCTGGCCGGACGGCGTTTAGCATGTATAGCGCAAAAAACAGGCGGGACGGCTGCGCCGCCGCCGGACGAGGAGAATGCCAACATGAGAAGCGACAAAGCGCTGTCATACAAATACCTGCTGCTGTTCATGGGCGGCTGGCTGCTGATGATGTTCATGGGCGCGGCGGAAAACGCCGGAGAGCAGATGAACTGGATGCAGAGCCTGTGGCAGCAGATAGATTTGAACCTCATTCAGGGCGACCGCTATAATATGATACTGGAGGGTCTGGGCGTAACGCTGCGCGTATCGCTGGTGGCCGCCGCGATAGGCTTCTGCCTGGGTACCTGCCTTGCGCTCATGCGCCTTAGCAACTGGCACATAGGCAAGTTCTATCCGCTGCGCACCATAGCCACCGTATACGTGGACATAATCCGCGGCACGCCTGTGGTCGTTCAGCTGGTCATAATGAACTTCATAATACTGGCCAGCGCCGACAAGAACCTTGTCGCCTTCCTGACCTTCGGCCTCAACAGCTCCGCGTATGTGTCCGAGATAATCCGCGGCGGCATAATGGCCGTGGATAAGGGTCAGACCGAAGCCGGCCGCTCGCTGGGTCTCAGCTCGTTTATGACCATGCGCCTGATAGTGCTGCCGCAGATGATAAAGATAGCGCTGCCTTCGCTGCTAAACGAGATAATCGCGCTGCTCAAGGAGACATCGGTTCTGGGCTACATAGGCATGATGGATCTTACCAAGGCGGGCGACTTCATCCGCAGCCGCACGTTCTCGCCGTATGTGCCGTACTTCACGGTGGCGCTCATATACCTTACGATAGTCACCATACTTTCCAATGTGTTCAGTGTCGTAGAGAGGAGGCTGCGCGAGAGTGATATACGTTAAAGGGCTTACTAAGGACTTTGGCGATCTCAAGGTGCTAAAGGGCGTGGACCAGCACATAAAGAAGGGCGAAAAAGTGGTAGTGATAGGCCCGTCCGGCTCGGGCAAGTCCACCTTCCTGCGCTGCCTTAACCTGCTGGAGATGCCTTCCAGCGGCCAGATACTGTTTGAAGGCGTGGACATAACCTCGCGCAAGTGCGACATAAACGCCATCCGCCAGAAGATGGGCATGGTGTTCCAGCAGTTCAACCTGTTCCCGCATCTGACCGTGATGGACAACATAACGCTTGCGCCCGTGCGCCTCAAGCGCATGACCAAGGATGAGGCGCGCGACAAGGCGGGCGAGCTGCTCAGGCGCGTGGGGCTTTACGACAAGGCTTCGGTCTATCCGCGCGCGCTGTCGGGCGGTCAGCGCCAGCGCATCGCCATAGTGCGCGCGCTGGCTATGGATCCGGACGTGATGCTGTTCGACGAGCCCACCTCGGCGCTCGACCCCGAGATGGTCGGCGAGGTGCTGGACGTAATGAAGCAGCTGGCGCGCGACGGCATGACCATGGTGGTCGTGACGCACGAGATGGGTTTTGCCCGCGAGGTGGGTGACCGCGTGCTGTTCATGGACGACGGCTATGTCATAGAGGAAGGCACGCCCGAGCAGATATTCGGCGCGCCGCGCGAGCGCCGCACGCAGGACTTCCTGAGCAAGCTGCTCTGATGCGGAAGCTGAATATACAGGCATGTGCAAGGCGCCGGTGTAGAGTTTGACTCTGCACCGGCGCCTTTTGTGATATGCACTTATGATTGCAGCCCGCAGGGGCGGGAGAGCCTCAGCCTTGCGATGCCGCTTGCCCGCGCGCCGGGTTAACGCGCGAATCGTACAGCACGCCCGACTCCAGCGCCTGACCCTTTATCTCAAACAGCTCCTGCACCGTGACCACCTGATAGCCCTGCTGCTTCAGCGCGGGCACTATGCGCGCTATGGCGTTGGCGGAGAAGTCCTTCAGGTCGTGGAACAGCACTATGTCGCCGTCGGATATGTTGTTCATCACGTCGTTGAATATGCGGTCGGCATCGCGCGTCTCCCAGTCGCGAGAGTCCAGCGACCAGTTGACAAGCGGCATGCCCAGCGCTTCGCTTACGGTTGCGTTGACCGAACCGTAGGGCGTGCGCGCCAGCTGCGGCTCTGCGCCAAACGCCGCCACGTGCGCCGCCTTGCATAGCTCAAGCTCCTGAGCTATCTGCTGCGCATCCATCCCGGTCAGCTTCTGATGGCTGTATAGATGTGTGCCGATAAGACATCCCATGTCATATGCGCGCTTTGCCGTGGGCGCATAGCTGCCCACGCGCTCGCCCACCATGAAGAAGGTGGCCAGCGCGTCGTTTTGCTCCAGCACGTCCAGTATCCGCGCTGTCTGATCGCTGGGGCCATCGTCGAAGGTCAGCGCCACGGCGGGCTTGTTGACATACAGCTCGCGCCCGGTGTAGCCTGACAGAATCAGACCCTCTGCCGTGGGCGCGGGCGAAGGCTCGGGTGCCTGCGTGGGCGCGGCGGTGGCATACCCTGCCACGGCGGTCACATACACGACGGGCTGCGGCTGCGACACGGGTATCCTGTGCCTGCCGGAAAGTGCCAGCGCCAGCACCGCCAGCAGCAGCAGTATGCCCAGCATTACTATGAGCGGCATGCGGCTAATGGGCGGACGCGCGTCGGCGACGGGTATGTTGTCATGCGCAGGGCCGCCGAACACAGGCGAATCGCCGTTTGGCAGCGGCTCATTAGCTGCCTCATCGCCGTCGCCATCGCCGCGCCGCGAGCGCAGATTGCGGTACTCGCGGTCATCGTTTGAATAGTCATCGCCGCGCCGCGAACGCAGGTTGCGGTACTCGCGGTCATCATACCCGTCATCAGCCGCAAAGCCCCGTGCGCGCCCGCCATCACGCCGCGCGCCTTCGTATTTTACTTCGTCATCGTCATCCATGTGCCACTCCGGAGCGCGCATTACGTGGCGCACGTCGCGCGAATCCTGCTCGGAGGCGCGGCTTCTGCCGTCTGCACGCGCGGCGCTTGATCTTCTATCGTACATACATTTCATCCGTTCCGCCAATGCTGAAAATTTTAAGTATACTGATATATGATAACATCCCGCGCCGTTTGGCGCAACCGTTTATGAGAAATTGCAGCGCGCAAAGTGCTGCGCACAGGACAGCGCTATTGCATGTGCATGGGGCGGCGCGCAATCGGAGCGCCGCGGCGGCGGGCAGGCTCCGCTGCTTTATTGAGTTTTGAAGGAGAAAGATGAACTTGTTTGACGAAAAAGTTATCATTGACGGAGACGATTGACAGGCGTGCCGGCGCAGTAATATAATAGATAGCGAGCGATGTAATAATATATGGCGCGTCGCCGCTGGCCGCGGCAGGGCAAGGGCGCGCAGAAAGGAGAAAACCGCATGGAACATATCGGGCATCTGCTAAAGCAAATACATGTCATAATGGACAACAACTTCAACAGCGTGGTCGCGCGCTACGGCCTGACCACCGCGCAGGTAGACATGCTGATACTGCTGTTTCGCAACAACGGAAAGCCTATGTGCCAAAAGGAGATAGAGAGCAAGCTTCATCTCAAAAACCCCACAGTGACAGGCACGCTCAAGCGGCTGGAGAGCAAGGGCTTTGTAAAGCGAGTGCCGCTGGACAGCGACAGGCGATATAATCAGATAACGCCAACCAGCCGGGCGCTGGAGCTGGACGCAGAGCTGCTTGGCATCATACACCGCAGCGAAGCGCTGATGACAGAGGGCTTTGCCGATGAGGAACGCGAGGCGCTGACGGACGCGCTTCACCGCATTATCGACAATCTCACAAGGCAAGGAGGTTGAATATGAGAAGACTCATAGGCTACATAGGCAAATATAAGAAGTATGCCATAATGACGCCGCTCGTTATGATGGGCGAGGTGCTTATGGAGATACTGATACCGCTGGTCATGGCCGAGATGATAGATAAGGGCATAATGGGCAGCGATGTGAACTACACCGTGTGGATGGGCGTGCTGATGATAGTCATGGCGGTGGTATCGCTGTGCTTTGGCGCGCTGGGCTCGCGCTTTGGCGCCAAGGCGGGCATGGGCTTTGCCAAGAACGTGCGCAAGGCCGTGTTTGAAAAGGTGCAGTCGTTCTCGTTCTCGAACGTGGATAAGTTCTCCACCGCCTCGCTGGTCACTCGCCTGACCACCGACGTAAACAACGTGCAGATGGCGTTCAACATGCTGATACGCATGGCCTTCCGCGCGCCAGTAATGATGGTGGGCGCGCTGATAATGGCGATAAAGCTGAATGCGCAGCTGGCGACGGTGTTCCTGATCGCCATGCCCGTGCTGGGCTTTGGACTGTACTTCATAATGTCGCGCGCTCATCCGCGCTTTAAGGCCATGCTGGAGCGCTATGACGCGCTCAACTCCGACGTGCAGGAGAACCTGATAGCCATTCGCGTGGTCAAGGCATTCGTGCGCGAAAAGTACGAGTGCGACAAGTTTAAGGACAATGCCGAGGCCGTGCGCAACGCCCAGTACCGCGCCGAAAAGCTGGTGCAGCTCAACCAGCCGCTGATGCAGATATGCATGTACGGCTGCATAGTGTCGGTGCTGTGGTTCGGCGGCAGGATGGTCATAGACGGCTCGTTCCAGATAGGTGCGCTGTCCAGCTTCATAAGCTACATATCTCAGATACTGATGTCGCTGATGATGGTTTCCATGATACTGATGATGACGATAATCTCCCGCGCCTCCATAAACCGCATAAACGAGGTGCTGAGCGAGCAGCCCAGCATATCCGATGCCGATGCCAGCGACTCCCTGCGCGTGGCCGACGGCTCGATAGAGTTCAGAAACGTCAGCTTCTCCTATGGCAAGGATCAGCAGCGCCCCACGCTGGACGGCATAAACGTAAAGATACCCTCCGGCACGCATGTGGGCGTAATCGGCGGCACAGGCTCTGCCAAGTCCACGCTGGTGCAGCTGATACCGCGCCTGTATGAGGCGACACAGGGCGAGGTGTTGGTGGGTGGACGCGATGTGCGCGACTACAAGCTGCACGCGCTGCGCGACGATGTGGCCATGGTGCTGCAAAAGAACGTGCTGTTCTCCGGCACGATAGCCGACAACCTGCGCTGGGGCAACGAGCATGCCACTCAGGAGGAACTGGAATCCGCCTGCAAGAGCGCTCAGGCGCACGAATTCATAATGTCCTTCCCCGACGGCTATGAGACTGAGCTGGGGCAGGGCGGCGTAAACGTGTCCGGCGGCCAGAAGCAGCGCCTGTGCATAGCGCGCGCGCTGATAAAGAAGCCCAAGATAGTCATAATGGACGACTCCACCAGCGCAGTGGATACGGCCACCGACGCGCGCCTGCGCGAGGCCATACACCGCGAACTCAAGGACACCACGTCCATAATAATCGCACAGCGCATAACCTCAATAGCCGATTGCGACATGATAATCGTCATGGACGATGGCCGCATAGCGGACGTAGGCACTCACGATGAGCTTATGCGCACTTCCGAGATATACCGCGAGGTGTATCAGTCCCAGCAGAAGGGGGTGGCCTAAATGTCAGAACGCAAGGCGACGGAAAATCGTCCCATGCACGGCCCGCATGGCCGCGGCATGCGCGGACCTGGCGCAAAGCCTCAGAACGTGCGCGCCAGCGTGAAGCGCCTGATGGGCTATATGGGCGCATACAAGTGGTTCCTGCTGCTGGTGGTGGCGCTGATAGCCGTGTCTTCGCTTGCGCAGGTCAAGGGTACTAGCTACCTGCAAAGCGTGGTCGATGACTACCTGACTCCGCTCACGGCTCAGTTCGCTCAGGACGGCGCGGTCAATGCCGGCCTCATGAACGGCTTCATAAAGACGCTGGTAACGATGGCGTTTGTGTATCTGTTTGGCGCCATATCGACCTTCGCGTATGCAAGGCTGATGCTGCGCATATCGACCGGCACGCTGCTTAAATTGCGCACCGACCTGTTTGACCACATGGAGACGCTGCCCATACGCTACTTCGACACGCACGCTCACGGCGACCTGATGAGCCGCTATACCAACGACGTGGACACCGTGCGCGAGATGATGTCAAACGCCGTGGCCAGCTTCATATCCTCGGGCATAACCGTGGTGAGCGTGTTCATAATGATGGTGTATTACTCGTGGCTGCTGACGCTGCTGGTAATAGCCATGATGGTGTTCATGATGTTCGTGTCCGGCAAGATAGCCGGCAAGAGCAGCCGCTACTTCCGCAAGCAGCAGGCCGCGCTGGGCGCACTCAACGGTTACATAGAGGAGATGATAGAGGGCGCGCGCGTGGTCAAGGTATTCTGCCGCGAGGAAAAGACGCAGCAGGAGTTTGACCAGCTCAACGAGAACATGTGCGAGGCGGCTACCGAGGCCAATACCTACGCGGGCATAATGGGCCCGGTCAACAACAACCTCTCCCACGCGCTGTACGCGATAGTCGCCATGGTGGGCAGCGTCATGGTAATAAACGGCTTCACCGGGCTGACGCTGGGTACGCTGATAGCCTTCCTGCAATACACGCGCAGCTTCTCACAGCCAATATCGCAGATATCCCAGCAGTTCAACACCGTGCTAAACGCGCTTGCGGGCGCGGAGCGCGTGTTCGCGCTGATAGACGAGCCCAGCGAGGAGGACGAGGGCTATGTGTCGCTGGTGAACGTAACAGACGGCGGCGACGGCAAGGTCATAGAGTCCGAGCGCGTGACCGGCAAGTGGGCATGGAAGCATCCCCACACCGACGGCAGCGGCACAGACTACAAGCCTGTACAGGGCGACGTGGTGTTCGAGGACGTGACGTTTGGCTATGTGCCGGAAAAGACCGTGCTGCGCAACGTGAGCCTGCACGCGCTGCCCGGCCAGCAGATAGCGCTGGTCGGCTCCACCGGCGCGGGCAAGACCACGATAACCAACCTGATAAATCGCTTCTACGACGTGCCGGGCGGCAAGATACGCTACGACGGCATCAACATAAACAAGATACGCAAGACCGACCTGCGCCGCTCCCTCAGTATGGTGCTTCAGGACACGCACCTGTTTACCGGCACGGTCATGGAGAACATACGATACGGCAAGCTGGATGCCACCGACGAGGAAGTGCGCGCCGCCGCCCGCCTCGCCAATGCCGACAGCTTCATAACCCGCCTGCCGCAGGGCTACGACACCATGCTCACGCAGGACGGCGCCAACCTCTCGCAGGGTCAGCGCCAGCTGCTGGCGATAGCGCGCGCCGCCGTTGCCAACCCGCCGGTGCTGATACTGGACGAGGCCACCTCCTCGATAGACACGCGCACCGAGCAGCTGGTAGAGCGCGGCATGAACCAGCTCATGCAGGGCCGCACCGTGTTCGTGATAGCGCACAGGCTGTCCACGGTGCGCAACTCCGACATGATACTGGTGCTCGAACAGGGTCAGGTCATAGAGCGCGGCAAGCACGAGGAACTGCTGGCGCTCAAGGGCCGCTATTACCAGCTCTACACCGGCATGCTGGAGCTGAGCTAAGGCGATGTACCCGCAAAGGCGCATCATACAAAATTCAGCAGCGCAGGCACAATAGAAAAGCACAGCGGACGCGCATCCCGGCATCGGGAGCGCGTCCGCTGCGTCTTGGCACATGCTATAATGATCGTGGCGCAATGCGGTGAGCATGCCATGGCAGGCATGGGCATGCGACGCGCATGAGTGCTTACCGCAGGGCTTTATTGGCTCTGCACGAAAAGTTAGGCGGGAATGGTTGAAAGGCATAATCTTCATGGAAAGCTGGAGGATTTTGAAAGCAAAGGCCAAACGCCGCGATTTCAGCGAGCGGTTTAATGCTAAAAATGCAAGCCAACCCTTTATTGCCGTTGCTATCGTGGTGAATGCGCGATGTACTTTAGCGATTTAATGCCCAAAGAAGCCTTGAAGAACCGCTTTATTGCCGCACCATATGATGCATCGGGCTGAGACATCCATATTCATTGTAATGCCGCGCATTGCGCCTGTCTTAGGCATGGGCATATATATGAGTGTGCAACGCGGGGATGCCGCAGTCATAATGGACCGCGGCAGCCCCGCGTCATACTCATACATCAATATCCCAGCTTTATGGCCCGCTTGAACACCTTGGCCGCCAGCGGTGCGGCAACGTCGCCGCCATGTCCGCCGTTTTCGACCACGATGGCTATGGCAAGCGGGTGTTCCTCGTCGGCGCAGTAGCCCACGAACCAAGCGTGCGGCTTGACCTTCTTGGATGATGATACCTCCGCCGTGCCGGTCTTGCCCGCTATCGTGTAGCCGTCCACCTGCGCGCGCGAGCCGGTGCCACTTTCTACGGCATGCTCCATGTACTGCTGGAGCTTCTGCGCAGTGCCTGTGGACAGCGCGCGGCGATATACATTGGCACCAGCCAATACCTGCGGTATGCCGCTGTCGCCCACTATCGAGGACACCAGCCGCGGCTCCATCATCTGACCGTCGTTGGCTATCGCGCCCGCTATCATGGCCATCTGTATGGGCGTTACCAGCACGCGCCCCTGGCCTACGCCCGCCCATGCCAGCTCATAGTCGCTCTCGGTGTCCGGGAAGCTGCTCTCGTAGACCACCAGATCGCGGAACAGGAAGTTGACGTTGAAGCCCAGCGCTTCGGCCTTGCTCTTGAGGCGGGCATTGCCCAGCTCCATGGCCAGACTGCCGAAGGTCAGGTTGCACGAGCGCGCAAAGGCGCTGTCCAGATCGAGATCGCCATGGCCGTTGCCCTCGTTGTCCGTGACCGTGCCGTCGCCCACTACCATCTCGCCCGGGCAGTAGAACTCGCGCCCCTCAATGCCCGGCAGCGATTCCAGCGCCGCCGCCAGAGTGACTATCTTGAAGGTAGAGCCGGGCGGGTATAGCCCCTGCGTGGCGCGATTGAGATAGGGCGCATCCTCGTCCTCGTCGGAGCGCTTGGCTACGCGCTTGGGGTCGTATGTGGGCAGCGATACCATGGAGTATACCTCACCCGTGCGGTAGTTCATCAGCACCACGGCGCCATTCTTGCCGTCGGGGAAGGCATCCATTATGTACTTGCTCAGCTCTGCGTCTATGGTCAGGCGCACGTCTGAGCCGCGCTGCTGTTTGCCGCTCAGCCACTGCGTAACGCGGTCGAATATGTTGCTGGACAGTCCCAGCAGCGTGGAGGCGTAGAAAGTCTCCACGCCCGTGCCGCTCATGCCCAGCGTGTCGCCGACGGTCTGCGACACCGAGCGGCGCAGGCTGGACGAGGAGTTGTACACGCGCGCGCCGTCCTCGTCGGTGGTGGCCAGCACTATGCCGTTCCTGTCCAGTATGTCGCCGGCTATCACGTTCTTGCGGGCGGTGTTTAGGCGGGTGTTGCTGGTGCTGTTGGTCCAGCGGTTGCCGTTTATCGCCACGGTGTAGTTTAAGTACACCGTCAGCACCAGCATGCCGCACAGCAGCAGCGCGCCCACTATGCGCATATTGCGGCGCAGTTCCTTCATCGCTCACACCTCCTCATGTGCCTTCGCGCAGCGCTTTTTCGCGCTCCTGCCGGTTGAGCGACGATATGCCCAGCAGTATGCCCACCAGCATCATGCAGCTCATCAGCGACGATCCGCCCGCGCTCACGAAGGGCAGCGTAACGCCGGTAAGCGGTATCATCTTGGTCACGCCGCCCACTATCACGAAGGTCTGCACGGCCAGCATCAGCGTCGCGCCGAAGGCCATCAGGCTGTGATATGCCGTGGTCGCTTCCAGCGCTATCTTTATGCCGCGCATGAATACGAAGCAGTACAGCACCAGTAGCCCCACGCCAAACAGTATGCCAAACTCCTCGCATATGGCGGCGAATATGAAGTCGGTATGGTAATACGGTATCATGCGCGGCGTACCCAGCCCCAGCCCCTGCCCAAACATTCCGCCCGAGCCTATCGCGATTAGCGCCTGGACTATCTGATAGCCGGTCTTTTGGGGATCGCTCCAGGGGTTTTTCCATATGGCAACGCGCGTGCGCACGTGGTCAAACAGGTAATACGCGCCCACCGCGCCAACGCAGCCGCCCGCCAGCCCCAGCCCCGTGAGCATGAGGTTGCTGGTGGCTATGTAGAACAGCCCTATCGTCAGGAAGAAGTATATAAGAAGCGTTCCCAGATCGCGCTGAACCACCAGCAGTATCAGGCACATGCACACGGCAAAGCCCAGCGCCGGTATCATGCGCTTCATGCCGCGCTTTTGCGCCAGCGCCGAGGACAGCACCACCAGCAGCAGCATCTTCACGAATTCCGAGGGCTGAAAGCCTATGTTCAGGCCCAGCTTCTTAAACGTCACCCAGTTGCGCGCGCCGTTTGTCCAGCCGCCTATTACCGGCGCCATGGGCAGCAGCATCAGCACCAGCGACACCGCCATCGCCGCCCACGACCACTTCTCCCAGCGCGTCATGCGCCGGATTATGACTATGGCGATAAGCATGGCTGCGATGGCCACTATGAAGAACAGCGCCTGACTGCGCGCGGTCACGGGCTTGGTTATGTCGACCAGCGTCACCATGCCTATCGAGCTTATCAGCATCACCAGCATCAAAAGCGCCCTGTCCGCATGCCACACGCGCCTTATAAGCATGTCCAGCGCCAGCGTTCCCAGCGGGAATGCCGCCGCTAGTATCAGCGCCTGCACGTCTATGGGCTGCGTCTTGAGCGCCAGCAGCACAAACGCGCTTATCTGAAAGAGTATAGTTACATATGTCAGCAGCCTGAGCGCACCGCGCCCCGCATGCCGCGCATGAGCGGGCGAGGCGGGTCTGTTTCTCTGGCGCTCGGCCTCTTGAATAGTATTGCGTCCCATATTCATCAGCTCCGCCGTCCGCGCCGCTTGACGGGCGCGCCGGTATCGTCGAAATAGTCATCGGGGTCATAGTCGGGCAGGTCGTTCTTCACGTTGGGCGGATCAAACTCGCGCTCACGGCGGCGCGTGCGCTTTGCCTTGACGGGCGGCGCGGCGGCGCTGGCATCATAGTACCCGCCCTCGCCGTCCTCCTCGCGGTCATAGCCGGCCTCGCCGTCGCAGGCATCGTCCACACCGTAGTCGGCCTCGTCGTCATAGGCGGGGCGGGGTGGGGAGCCGATGGACGCATCCTCGCCGTATTCGCCGTCGAAGTCATGCTCAAAGGGCAGTTCCTCGTCAAACTCATCGCCGCCCGCGCGCGCAGCATCTATGGCCCGGCCTTCGCCCGCCGCATCGTATTCCACAACTACGTCGTACAGCGTGAGCTGAAGCGTTATCGCGCCTATGCAGAACAGCGCACCATCCTTGACCAGTATCTCCTGCGCCAGCGGCTGACCGCGCAGCGACACCGGCGCGCTGCCTATCGCACCTATCAGCATGCCGCCCGCGCGCAGTTCTCCCCGCGCATGCCTCGGAAACACGCTGTGGTCCTCAAGGCACACATCGCACCTGCGGCGGCGGCCTATCACTATGTCGCGCTGTATGGCATACCGCTCGCCGCGTATGACATCGCCCGCACCCTTGACCACAAGCAGCTCGCCCACGTATTCCATGTTGGGCGCGGCCTGCCGCTCGCTGCGCGCACGGCGGCGATCCAGCAGCGCCAGCCTGAGCGCACACAGCGCCGCCAGCGATATAAGCCCCGCAAACCAATAGCGCATGGCCAGCGACACCATCTCAAACGCCTGCTCGTTCACGCGCACACCTCCTGCCATCGATAAAATGATTATACCACATTCGCGCTTTGAGCGGAACACCTGTTTCCATTTCTTCACAACTCGGGCGGGCGCGCGGCGATATCCGGGCGGGCATGGCGGCGGGCGGCATATGCGCCGCATGCGGAAGATTCGGTGAGCTGATGAAGCCTGCCCGGCGCCTGCATGGCAGCGGGCTCGTTGTGCGCGGCATGGCTGCTTCAAAGTTAGCCCATGCCGCTTGCTGCGCGCTATGCACATTCATATCGCCGCTCATGCCAGATGCGCATAATCGCACCTGTGCGCGCCAAATGCGCGCCGCGCTCTTTTACCGCGCGCCGGAATATGGTATAATGTTCCCGTAAACTGGCGCAGCATGCGCAAAAGGTATGCGCGGCGGCGCGCCGCGCTTGAGGAGGTATTGCAAATGGACGAGATAAGAAATCGGGCGCAGATACCCGACAACTACAAGTGGGACATGACCGCGCTGTACGCAAGCGATGCGGCATGGGAAGACGAGTGCCGCGCGCTGGGCGCAAAGCTGCCTGAGCTGGCGGCGTTTTCCGGCAAGCTGGGCGACAAGGCTGAGCTGCTCAATGCGCTCAGGGAGATGTTCGCGCTCAACTGCCGCATGGAGCGCCTGTTCGTATACGCCAACTGCCGCCGCGACGAGGACAACGCCAATCCCGTATACCAGCGCCTGAGCGACATGGCCATGCACCTGTATCAGGAACTGGGTCAGACCATGGCCTTTGTCGAGCCGGAACTGCTGGCGCTTGAGGACGGCTACATAGAGTCCGTTATGGAGCAGCCTGAGTTTGCCGACTACCGCGTGTATCTGGGTCAGGTGCTGCGTCAGCGCCCGCATACGCTCAGCCACGAGATGGAGGCGCTGCTGGCCGCCACAAGCGAGATACGCAACGCGCCCGACAGCATATACTCCATGATGACCGATGCCGACATGACCTTCCCCACCATAAAGGATGCCGAGGGCAACGACGTGGAGATAACACACGGCAACCTCATACCGCTGCTGGAGAGCGCCGACCGCCGCGTGCGCAAGGACGCATGGGAGGGCCTGCTGCTCATGCTCAACAAGTGGGGCAACACCATAGCCACGACCTATTCTTCCAGCGTAAAGAGCGACATATTCTCCGCACGCGCGCGTCACTTTGACAATACGCTGGAGGCTTCGCTCTATCCCAACGAGATACCGCGCTCGGTGTGCGACAACCTCATATCCGCCGTGCATAGCCGCTTTGGCGCCATGGAGCGCTATATACGCCTGCGCGGCCGCGTGCTGGGTCTGGACAGCGTGCGCCCCTATGACATGTATACGCCCATAGTGGACGATGTGGAGATGGGTCTGCCCTATGAGGAGGCCTATATGAGCGTCGTAAAGTCGCTGGAAGTCATGGGCAAGGAGTACACCGACCAGCTGCGCGCCGCCATTGACCAGCGCTGGATAGACGTGTATGAGAACCGTGGCAAGACCAGCGGCGCGTATTCGACGGGCGCTTACGGCGTACATCCCTATGTGCTGCTCAACTACAACAAGACCCTGGACAACAAGATGACCATAGCTCACGAGATGGGCCATGCCATGCACACCTGGTATTCCTCGGGCGCGCAGCCCTATCCCACCAGCGACTATTCGCTGTTCGTGGCCGAGGTTGCCTCCACCTGCAACGAGATGCTGGTAATGCGCGACATGCTGGCCACCGAGACCGACAAGCGCCGCCGCGCCTACCTGCTCAACCATCTGCTTGAGCAGTTCCGCACCACCGTGTTCCGCCAGACGCTGTTTGCCGAGTTCGAGATGAAGGCGCACGCTCAGGCCGAGGCCGGCGAGCCGCTCAACAAGGAGAACCTCTGCGCCATATATGAGGATCTCATCCGCCAGTACTATCCCGGCATGGAAGTGGGCGATACCGTGCGCTACGAGTGGATGCGCATACCGCACTTCTACCGCGCGTATTACGTATATCAGTATGCGACCGGCTTCTCCGCTGCCGTGGCGCTGTCCAGTCAGATACTGGAAAAAGGCCCGGAGGATTACATCAAGTTCCTCAAGCTGGGCTGCAGCGTGCCGCCGATAGAGGCGCTCAAGGTGGCCGGCGTGGACATGTCCACCCCCGCTCCCGTGGAGCAGGCGCTGGATTTCTTCGAGCAGGTACTTGCAGAATTTGAGTCGCTGATGGTATAATGATACAGGCGCAGTGAGCTTATTACACACGGAGGTATCTTTGATATGAAGGGCTACGACCGCGACGAGGCCGCGCGCAGCATACTGGGCGCGCTTGACGCAAAGGCATACGGCGATCTGGGCATATCGCTTGAATCGCTGGTGCGCCAGGCCATAGATGCCGATATGGAATACATGCAGTCCGCAGGCGTACTGGCTGAGGACGGCTCCATGGGCGATTCATACTACGACGACGACGATGCGTTTGAGTTCCTGCTGGACAGGATATGCGCCGAACGCGGCATAAGCGGCGAGCGCGAGCTTCGCATAGCCAGCTTCCTTGACGATTACATGGACGCTCAGCAGTCCTATATGGAAAAGCGCGGACTGCTGGAATGGGATTGACGGTATAGCGCCCGCCGGCCGCGCACACTCTTAGGAGGGATGTCTAATGAAGATCAGCTTTTCAACACTCGGTTGTCCGCGCTGGAGCTGGAACGAGATAGTGACCACGGCGGCCGACCTAAAATACGACGGCATAGAGGTGCGCGGCGTGGGCAAGGATATATCTGCGCCCTCAATACCGCAGTTCAGCGCGGAACAGCTGCCCGCAACGCTGGAGCAGCTAGACAAGCTCGGCCTCTCGATAAGCTGCCTCACCAGCGACATCTGCCTGCACGTGCGCGAGCGCGAGGAGGAGATATTGCGTGAGATAGCGGCATACGTGGAGCTGGCGCAGGCTATGCGCGTGCCATACGTGCGCATAATGGGCTGCGCGGGCGTGGCTCAGCCCACCGGTCAGGTGGACGCGGGCTATGTGCGCGAACTGGCGCAGCGTTGCGGCACCATGGCGGCGGAAAAGGGCGTGACGCTGCTTATGGAGACCAACGGCGTATGGGCGCAGACCGACAAGCTGCGCCGCCTGCTGGACGACATAAATTCGCCCGGCGTGGCCGCGCTGTGGGACGTAAACCATCCCTACCGCTACTACGGCGAGAGCGCTCAGACCACTTGGGACAATCTGGGCGAATATGTGCGCCATATGCACTTTAAGGACTCCATAATGCAGGATGGCCGCGCCAAATACGCCATAATGGGCTATGGCGACCTGCCAATTGAGCAGGCCATAGAGGTCAGCACCGCAGGCGGCTATGATGGATTCTATTCTCTGGAATGGCTCAAGCGCTGGGATGTGACGCTGGAGGAGCCGGGCATAGTGTTTGCGCACTACGTGAGCTACATGAAGTCCTTTGTATAACTTAAAATAGGAAGCATCAATTTGTGCTACTGCCGCGCAGCTATTTTAGATGAGCTGCGCGGCGGTGGTTTTTGGCGGCCTGCGGCAAGTCGGGCTAAAGGAATTGCAAAGCGGCGCTTTACTTAATCATGGGGGATTTTGCAAACAAGAGCCAGCCGTCGCAATTTCAGTGCGAGGTTAGATGATGGAAGATACAAGCAGACCATTTGCACCGTACCGCTCACGGCGCGGCCGTTATAAGCCCTGCGCGTTAATCACGAAAAAACCGTGAATAAGCTCTTTAGGGGCTAAGCTGCTATGCCATTGGATACAGCGGCATGCGGGCTGAATATGCGCAGCCCATGCCGGGCATGAGGCGGGTGAGGCTGGCGGCGTTGCACAAAGCGGTGATCGTGCAGCGCTTATCTGGAAGTGAAGGTTTAGCCGGGGGCAGGGAAGGGGAGGGGATGTATGCGCGGGCTTGACTTTTGAGCAACATGGCGCAACTCGCCGCAGGTCGGGCATTGGGCTGGTGATGTGGCATTAGGGGCGCATGGGACGGCATGCGGGCGATTGCAAGCGCAGCGAGATATTGCGGTGCGCATAATCGGACGGGCATTGATAACATTGCGTAAAACGTAAAAAACCCGCCGAAAGCCCTTGATTTTGGTGCGCAACTGTGCTATAATCTATACTTGTTGACAGCTGAATTGCCAATATAGCTCAGCAGGTAGAGCAGCAGTTTCGTAAACTGCAGGTCATCGGTTCGAACCCGATTATTGGCTCGTCGAGGTGTAGCGCAGTTTGGTAGCGCGTTTGGTTCGGGACCAAAAGGTCGCAGGTTCAAATCCTGTCACCTCGACCAAATTGACAGCAGCTTAGAAGATTTCTAAGCTGCTGTTTTTCTACGTTTTGAGCAAAAAAACGCCCGTAAAACGGGCTTTTTCTGTGGGTTATGACCCATTATGAAGGGTAATGACGCATCTTATCCTCTGCCGTCTGATCTCGTTTTTCTCATTTTTCTCGTTTTTCTCACATCCGCTTTGTGGTAATTCTGTGGTAAATCCCCGTTTTCTGTGGTAAACGTATCTTCGCATCGCAAAACGACGGTACGTTGAAAAAGCACGAAAACGCCCTCTCAGGCGTTTTCGTTTTCGTATGGGCATTTCTCGGCTAAGGTGTCAGAGGCGGTGTAGCGGGCGTTAAACTGCGTTTAACCGCCACTATCAGTCATCGAACCAACTATCCTGTCGTTCGAGTATGGCTTCCTCCGCATCCTCAAGATAATTGCTGTAGATTTCTGCCTGTACGGGCGCACTGTATCTGGGCCACGAGCTGCAGTTGCAGCAGACCTTATCCGGCTTCATCGTGTACCAGTTTACGCCGGGAATGAGCGCTGCATCGCAGCGGATGCAGCGCCCGTAGTCGTTCATCTTGCTCATGCCGACACCTTGTTCAGCCGGTTCCACTTCTCGCGGCTCATGCCGAGGATGCTGTAACCGATGCTCTCCATCTCAGTGGAGCGGTCGTAGCTTTCAACATCCTGCGCTGTGCGGGTCACTGCGTTCGCCAGACCATACAAGCTGAACTCTCCGTCCCGGATGAGGTGATCGAGGATTCCGCTGCTCTCCTTCTTGGTGAAGCCGTAATCAGAGGAAGCCAGTTCGATCATCTGCGGGATGTCGCTGGTGATGATCTTCGCCCCCTTCGCGTCACGCATCATCTTGACCACCTTCTCGAATCGCGTCTGGTCGACTGCTGCGCGGACGGTGTCCTGTACCTTGAGCATGAGAGCCTTGTCATCTGCTGCGAGGGTTGCGTCGGAGTACAGACTGTAATCCTCGCCAGCGGCGTTCCCGCGTCCGATATGGTAGCGGCGAGTAGCCGCATCGTTGACCACCATGCCATTGCTGCACACGAGGCGGTAGACCAGCGGCTGCACCGCCATGCTGCCCATGCCCACTTCGCTGTTGGTGATGATGATGCCGGACTGCACCACATCTCCGGGGACAACCTCTGTCTCCAACTGGGGATTGACGACCTTGATGTACATGCGTTCATCGGTGACTTCGCAGCTCTCGATTCGAGCATCCTGAATGTCGGCGATGATCGGGAGTACGGCTTCCGCGATCTCGTAGTTGTCGATGCGGCGATAGCGGTCGGAGAGGAATGCGCGGGCCGTTCCGTCGAGCGTCCGCACCATGCGGGTCGAGGGGATGTGATTGAACCAGCCGTTCACGTTGGCTGCGAGCAGTTCCGGGTTCTCTGCGCGCATCTTGTCGTAGTACTTCGCCGGGATGCCGAGCGCAGAGCCGATCTGCCGGTGGGCGACGTCGTTCACGTGCAGGATGGTGTTCATCCGCTGCTGGGGGTTCTGGAGGGTGATGGTCTGACCGCCATCCGCGCTGTCCATGATGATGTTCCGGGTGTCGAGCAGGTAGTCGTGCTTCGCGTTGCGCTGACGGTCGAGCTCCTGAGCCAGTTCCATGAGAGTGCGTCCAAACTTCATTTTGATTTACCGCCACTTTCTTGGTTGATGATTTATTGAGAGATTGAGGGGCGGTTGCCCGCCCCTGCCGGGGTTACTTGGTGGGCTGGAAGTTCGCCGCGATGTAGGCGTCGAGTTCCTTGATGAGGGCTTGGTTTTCGGGCTTGCTGCGCCAATCGGAATAGATTCGATTGATGGTCTCGATCAGGTTGGCCTTGGACATCCTGGCGACGCTGCTTCTTGCTGCGCCGAGGGAAATGGCGGTCTTGCGGAGCTGGGAGATGCTCTTGCTGGCGAGGTTCTTCATTGCGATTCTCCTTTATCCCATGTAGATTTCGCAGCCCTCAGCGGGGATGCTCTCGACATATTCACCGTTCTTATCGAAGATGATGATGAATCCGTTCTCGATCTTGATCCGCGCTGCTTCGCGCTTGCTGTAGGTATGCTCCGTGAAATCCTGCTCCATGATGGTGATCGTCTTCATCGTGGGTTCCTCCTTCTCTTTCTCTTAGGCGTTCAGGAACGCCTTGGCGATGATTCTTGCACCGGCCTGAAACTGATCGAGGGTGATGAGCTTCTTTTCGAGATTTTCTCTGACCTTGACTGTATTATACTAAATTAAATTAGCTTTGTCAATAGTTAAAAAGCGAAAATCCGCATTTTTTATAAAAAAATTCGCTTCCTCGCATCAGGAAGCGAATAAATGAATCACTTGTCTTTCTCAGGGGGTCTGCGTCTTCTGCTTTGTCCAACGTACTTGCCGGAGGTCACGCGGGCATCGGAATACGGCTCGTCTTCTTCGATGAACCACTGGCGGCCGATTTTGCGGGCTGTCTTGAAAGTGCCTCTCGCGGCCTTCTGGGTGACGACAACAGGGTCTCTACCGAGCTTTATTGCGTACTCCTTCAGGAGGATAAGTGCCATATCAACATCTCCTTTCCCTGTGATTATACCAAATTGGGTTAGCGATGTAAAGCGAGGAAACGTTCGTAGGCAAACATCCATTGCTGCATGATTCCCTGTACGCCCGGATAGAGCTGCGTCGGGAAATGCCCTGCGTAATGCGCTGCTTCAATCCTGCGTACCCAAGTATCTACAGGAAATGCTTCTGTATGGTGAAGGCCAAACAGGCAGATGCAGTCTGCAACCTTCGGGCCGATCCCTCGAAGGGATGTCAGATATTCCCGCGCTTCTGCGTAGGGCATTCCCGTAAGGCACTCAAGCTCTGCTTCGCTGCTGAAAGCCGCTGCAGCCTGCAGGAGGTAATCTGCCCGATAGCCAAGGCCGATCTTCCGTAGCTCCGCATCGCTCATTCCTGCGATATGCTGCGGCGCTGGGCAGTCTGCGCTTTCTCCGCAGAGGCGAGCCATCGTGAGCCTGATACGCGGGATGTTGTTATTCTGGGAGACGATGAACGAAACAATCGTTTCCCAGAGCGGCTGACGCAGGATGCGGATGCCGTAACCGCTGGCGGCGGCTGCCCGGAGATACATGTCTGTGGTGTCAATGCTCTCCGCGATGGCTGCGTAATCCGTTTCCATATCAAAGTATTCCGCCCAGATATTCTGCCAGTCGGCATCCGTACAGTCAAAGACCACAGTATCCGGCGAGAGCTGGCGGGCGCGTAGGACGCGCCCGTATGCAGGAATGCAGTAGCTTCCATCCGGCTCCCTGCTCCAGCGGAAGCACTGGTCGCTCTGGTCGATCTGCTCAAGATCGAGGTGGCTGTTCTTGATGATCATGCGTCCATCCTCGCTGCCTCTGCCGCTGCGCAGAGCATGTCGATGTTGGTTCTGACCGTTGCATCGAGCTGACCGTGCCAGCGCTCCGGGATTGCTGCATACCCGTAAAGCGCTCCGGCGAGACCGCCCGTGATCGCGCCGATGGTGTCCGCGTCGCCGCCGAGATTGACAGCCTTGATGACTGCTGCCTCAAAGCTCTCCGTAGTATAGATGCAGTGGAGGGCTGCTGCGAAGCTGTCTACCACATAGCCAGTGGGCCGGGGCGCATATCCCGGACGGGATAAGAGGTCGTAGGAGTAGCGGCCATTGCTGCGCGAGGACGTGTATTGGATGAGAATCTGCTTGCGGGCGCACAAGCTGTCCTCATTGACCATCTGGCTCAGGGCTGCGCTGTAGATGGCGCAATCGCTGGCAGTATCATCGTCCCAGTGGGTCATCTTGGAAATCTGTTCGGCTTTCCGCATGGCCTCTTGCTCATCGCGGTAGTAAAGCCCGACATAGGCCGTGCGCATGAGAGTGCCGTTTCCGGCCGACCTTCCGTTCATCATATTGTGCGTAACTCTGGACGCGCGGTACCAGTCCGCTTTGGTGGGGGCGTTCTTTTTCTTCGCTGCGCTGATCGCATGTTGGATGGAGCTGGCGCAGGTGGCGCCGATGTCTTTCGGCCCGCTGTTTGCCCAATCAACGAAAAACCTACCGATTGCAACGATGGGATCTTTGGGGTTCTGGAAGATGCCGCGAGCGACTGCGAGGGTCATTTCCGTATCGTCGGTGATTTCTCCGGGCTTTACGTTGAGCCAGCCGCCGCCGATCATGTCCCGAACGACACCATACTGCTGCTGGATGCTGGGCTGGTACATAAACTCAAGGGGAGCGCCGAGCGCGTCCCCTACTGCTACGCCGAACATGGCTCCATAGATCGTGTTCTTGATGTTGTCCATAGTATCCTCCTTTAAGCAATACTCGCTGATATTATCCGTTGTATTCGACGCCCGTCTCGATGCTGTACAGACGCTTGATGACTGCCCGCTTTTCCTTCAGCGGTTTCGCCGCCTCATCCATCATCTGCGTAATCGGATGGTCTGCCGGAAAACCGGCTGCTTTCTGAGCGTATTCGTTGATCTGGCTGTTGAGCTGGGCAATCGCCAGACAAAGAATTTCGGTGTGCGTAACCTTGGGGCTGGAAATGTTCTTGGTTGCCATGATGATCTTCCTTTCTGCCCTGTCATCGTCAGACCGTGTGGGGCGGTTCACGGTGACACCCTTCGGGTGTTTCGGCTTATACTTCTTCTACAATGCAATGGTATCCGTAATTCGTTTCTACTTCTGCCCAAGACTTGCGGTTGCTTCTGGTATACCAGTGCCGACGATACCACTTTAGTTCGTCCATGTCACATACCAGCTTCAAAATAGCTTGCTTCATGCATTGTGCATTTACGATTTCTGTGTTTCCTTTAATCCGAAAGCGTCTCATTGTTATGCCCTTTCTGCCCGGATAGGCTCCGGGCGGGCCGCATTTCTTATGCGACGAGGATGACCTGATCCTCGTAGTAGTCCATATAGCCAAGGCCCTGCGCCTTGATGCGGTCATCGTCGTGCCAGTACATCGAGTGGTAGCTGCGCTGCTCATCGAACTCTTCGAGAGTGAGGTTCCTGACCTTGATTTTCCCGGTGCGGATGTCCGCGCCAACCACCTTCGCGTAGTAGCCGATGTGGTAGCAGCCGTTCGGGGTGAGGCCGAACCTGTCGACGAACACGAGGGGCTGGTTCTTCATTTCCTCAGCCTTGCGCTCATCCGAGTACTTCTTTGCCATGACCTTCGCCGTGGGCTTGATCATCTCGCAGAAGCTAAACTTATCCATCGGGAGAGCGTTGTACATCGGCTCAATGATCTCGGTGTAGTCGTGGCTGCTGATCTCCAGCCCGGTGATTCTCTCGAACTCATGCTGCATCATGGTTTCTTCCTCCTTGATTTTCCCTGACCTTGACTGTATTATACTAAATTAAATTAGCTTTGCCAATAGTTAAATGCGTATTTTCGCATATAAATTTTCAATTTCGTATTGAGATATTCAATCACGCAACAAAAAGCCGCCGCCCATATCGGGCGGCGGCTGGCGTATGATTTACTTGTTCAGCTTGGCGAAAGTAAGCTCGTATGCACCGTATGCAGATGTGGCGGCGATGAATGCGTTCGAGGCAACCAGCAACACATTATCAGCGGTCAGACCCGAAGTAAACGCCGTAGCCACAAGCATGACGCCCAGCGCCACGACATACGCAAACACCCGAGTAGGTATCTTCCAAATCTTATCCAGCGGTGCCTTCAGGAACTGCACTACCAGCAGCGTAAACGCTGCC
>JBMNUB010000035.1:0-32638 GCA_050946055.1 Candidatus Fimadaptatus sp.
AGCGCCAAGCGGTCACGTGCCGCCGCATTCCCCTGCTAACTGCCGCATACATGGGCATGGCTATACGCTAGCCATATGCGTGTACACGACTCGGCAGTCATGTGCCGCCGCATTCCCCCCGCTCACTGCCGCCTATATGGGCATGGCTATACGCTAGCCATATGCGTGTACACGACTCGGCAGTCATGTGCCGCCGTATTCCCCCGCTCACTGCCGCATGCATGGCTATACGCTAGCCATATGCGTGTACACAACTCGGCGGTCACGTGCCGCCGCATTCCCCTGCTAACTGCCGCATACATGGGCATGGCTATACGCTAGCCATATGCGCGTACACAACCCGGCAGTCACGCGCCGCCGTACTCCCCCTGCTCACTTCCTGCATCTGTGGATAAGGCTCTGCGCAGACAAGCATACTCAAACGCATACCATGCCGCTAATGCGCGCACGTACATCATGTATCACGCTTCACATGAGCTTCGGCATACCTGTTCTCTCCGCACTCACATCGCGTCTCCGCGCGTCCCCGCTTCCGGCTGCACGCGCAGCACTCGCCCGGGCGCGGGCTCGTTGGGCGCGGGCAGGGCATTGTCCGCGCGCAGCCCGGCTACGCTTGCGCCGTATCTTTGCGCTATGCGGGCCAGTGTGTCGCCCGGCTGTGCCACGCAATAGCCCGTGAAGGCGCGCGCGCCGTCGCCAAGCGGCGTGGCATACAGCTTTAGCACCTGCCCGGGATATATCCTGTCGGGATCGGCTATGCCGTTGTCGCGCGCCAGCTGCCGCCATGGCACGCCATAGCGCACGCCTATGCCGCTGAGCGTGTCGCCCGGCTGCACGACGCAGGTATTGTCCAGCGGCCATGGCGCGGTCGTGGGATGCGGCAGCAGCCCTGCGGCGGGTATGTGCAGCACCTCACCCGGGTATATGCGGTTGGGATTGGATATGTCGTTTGCAGATATGAGCACCCCCAGCGTCACGCCATACTGCTGCGCAATGCCGCTGAGCGTCTCTCCACTCGACACCACGTGCAGCACTTCACCTCCGCGCGGCACGGCATCGCGCGGCGAGAATATGCGCAGCACCTCGCCCGGATATATGCGATTGGGATTGGCTATGCCGTTCCACCCGACAAGCTCCTGCACGGTCACGCCGTACCTCCGCGCTATTCTGCTCAGCGCATCGCCGCGCCGCACGATGTAGTATATCACGCCGCTGGCATGGTCGCTCTTGGCGGGCTCCTGCGGCTTGGGCGCGTCGGTATCGCCCGTCAGCGCGCCGCGCGTGAACCAGTCCAGATCCACACGCGAGGATATTCCGGCCACGCGCCCCATCTCGGAATGCTGAAAGCCCGTCCATTCGCTCCACAGCCGCGCATCTTCGGGGCGCTTTACGCCATAGTTGGCCACCCACAGCGGATATCTGCCCAGCGGCTCAAGCATGCGTGCGCGCGCTACCCATGCCGAGGCGTATATCATCGGAGTAACGCCGGTCAGTTCCGCCACGCGCTCAAGAAACGCCGCGCATATCGCCGTAAATCGCTCCGCACTCAGATTATGCCCATACGGCATATCGCCCACGGGCCGCGCCTGATATGTGCGTCCGTCAAGCGCGCGCACGAAGTATTCGGCCTGTGCGCGCGCATCCGCCTCATCTAGCGCGGTCATAAAGTGATACATGCCCACGGGTATGCCCGCCGCGCGCGCGCCCTCATAATTGCGGGCAAAGTCCGGGTCTATTATCGCAGTGCCTTCGGTCGCCTTTATATAGCACAGCTCTATGCCCGCGCCGCGCACCGCGCGCCAATCAATATCGCCCTGCCAGCGGCTTACGTCTATGCCGCGCATATCTCCCGCTCCGGGTAGCTGCATTGTCTTATCCTCCTTTTAAGTGCCTAGGCGAGTATATGCACATGCGCGGCATTATGTGCGCGCCGCAAGTGAAGGTTCGCGCCGCTGCCCTGCGCAGAGCGGCATGCCATGGCGGGCCGCGCCCGGTGCCTTAAATACCGCAATCGTCAAATGCAAGCCCGTCGCGCCGCTCTCAGCGCAGGCTCCTATGCATGGCACAATATTGCGCAGAGCTTTGTCATATCTCCCGCTCCCGTGCGCGCATCTCATGGGCATTTGCGCCCGCGTGTCTGCATTTACGACATGTACATGTGTATGTCGCACGAATTTAGCCCGCGCAGCGTTGACAGCATGCCCATGCGTAATGTATACTCACCTTACAACCTAACAGAACGGATGCCTTATCCAGAGTGGTCGAGGGACGGGCCCTTTGAAGCCACGGCAACCTGCAGGCGCGCTTGCGCTGCTACGGTGCCAATTCCCGGGCGCTTTAATTGCGCCGAAGATGAGGCGCAGCTTGACCCTTGAGTGTGCAAGCCGCGCGGCTTGCGCACTTTTTTGTCAATATGCCCAACAGGCTTCCGATTCCAACGGGTGAGAACGGAGGAATGTATATTATGAAGAGGCTTTTTACATCCGAATCAGTCACCGAAGGACATCCCGATAAGGTCTGCGACCAGATCTCCGATGCCGTGCTGGACGCGATACTTGAGAAGGACCCCATGGCGCGCGTCGCCTGCGAATGCTCTACCTGCACGGGCCTTGTGCTGGTCATGGGCGAGATAACCACCAACTGCTACGTGAACATAGACGAAATAGCCCGCAACACGCTGCGCGAGATAGGCTACGACCGCGCCAAGTACGGCTTTGACGCCGAATCCTGCGCGGTGCTGACCTCGCTGCACGGCCAGTCCCCCGACATCGCCCAGGGCGTGGACAGCGCGCTGGAGACCCGCCACACCGACACTCTGGACATAGGCGCGGGCGATCAGGGCATGATGTTCGGCTATGCCTGCGACGAGACCCCCGAGTACATGCCCATGGCGATAGCGCTGGCGCATCGCGTGACCAAGCGTCTGGCGCAGGTGCGCAAGTCCGGCGAGCTGAGCTATCTCCGCCCCGACGGCAAGGCGCAGATAACCGTGGAGTACGATGGCGACACTCCCCGCCGCATAGACACCGTGGTCGTATCCACCCAGCATGCGCCCGAGGTGGACATGGACACTCTGCACCGCGACATAATCGAAAAGGTAGTAAAGCCCGTGATACCTGCGGGTCTGCTGGACGAGAACACCCGCTACCTCATCAACCCCACCGGCAGGTTCGTAATAGGCGGCCCTGCGGGCGACTCCGGTCTCACCG
The DNA here is from genome assembly GCA_050946055.1 of Candidatus Fimadaptatus sp. Classification (GTDB taxonomy): domain Bacteria; phylum Bacillota; class Clostridia; order Christensenellales; family Aristaeellaceae; genus Fimadaptatus. Next base: position 3,210 of record JBMNUB010000035.1, read on the forward strand.
GCCGCAAGATAATCGTGGACACCTACGGCGGCTATGCCCATCACGGCGGCGGCGCCTTCTCGGGCAAGGATCCGACCAAGGTTGACCGCTCTGCGGCATACGCCCTGCGCCATGTGGCCAAGAACCTGGTCGCGGCGGGCGTGGCTAAGAGCATCGAAGTCGGTCTGGCCTACGCTATTGGCGTGGCGCGCCCGGTATCCATAACCGTGGATGCCTCTGGCTCCGAGTACACCAATGAGCAGATTGCCGACCTGATAGGCCGCGTGTTCGATCTGCGCCCGGCGGCAATAATCGAGCGCCTTGGCCTGCGCCGTCCGATATATGCCCAGACCGCCAGCTACGGTCACTTTGGCCGCACCGACGTGGATCTGCCATGGGAGCGCCTGGACTACGTGGACGCGATACGCGCCGCGCTCTGATAGCCATAACTTCATAGCATAAGCATGTTACCGGCGTTCGCCTGAGGCTGCACAAGCCCCGGCGAGCGCCGGTATTTTGCATGTCCCATCGCCCCGCCCTGAGCATAGCCCATGCTCCGCCGCAGCCTGCAGGTAGGCATCGGCAGGGCAATCCCATGGTATATGGGCGCGTGTGCATGCCCATACTGGCCTTGTATTGGGCGCATGGCGGGCGGCAAGACAGAGGTCATGCTTTCGGCGCATGGCGGCAGCAAGACAGAGGCCATGCTTTCAGCGCGCGGCGGCGGCAAGGCAGATGGTATGCTTCTGGCGCATGGCGGCGGCAAGACAGAGGGTATGCTTCTGGCGCACGGCGGGCGGCAAGACAGAGGGTATGCTTTCGGCGCACGGCGGGCGGCGCTCCCATATGAAGGCATCGTTTCCACAATGCAAGTGCCTTGCAGGATAAGCGCCATATTCACGGCATGTGCGCTTGTATATTAACATATGCCATGCTATAATATCGTCGCGCGGTATGCAATGCCGCTGCAACGCTGTCTTATATCGGCCTTGAGCCGGAACGGAGGAAAAATTGAGCGATAACGTCAAGCCGCAGCCACGGCGCTATGTGCGCATACACTGGCGGCCGGTGCAGGTGCTGGTACTGGGCTTTGCGGCGCTGATACTGGCCGGCGCACTGCTGCTCACGCTGCCCATATCCACGCGCACCGGGCATTCGGTGGGCTTTTACGATGCGCTGTTCACCGCCACGTCGGCAGTGTGCGTTACGGGGCTGTCGGTAGTGGAGACCGGACAGACCTTCTCTGTATTTGGACAATGCGTGCTGATGCTGCTGATTCAGATGGGCGGTCTGGGCTTTATGACCGTGGCCTCGCTGATATTCATGATACTGGGCAGGCGCATAACGCTGCGCGAGCGTCTGGTAATACAAGAAGCCATGAACGAAAACAGCTTGAGCGGCCTTGTCAAGCTCATGCGCTGGGTGCTGCTTATGACAGTGACCGTAGAGGGCGCGGGCGCGCTTTTGCTGGCCACGCGCTTCATACCCGATTACGGGCTGGGCAAGGGGCTGTTCTTCGGGCTGTTCCACTCGGTGAGCGCGTTTTGCAATGCGGGCTTTGACATACTGGGCGACGGCACTTCCATGATGCGCTATGCCGACGACTGGGTGGTAAACCTCACGCTTATGGCGCTAATCACCTGCGGCGGCTTGGGCTATGCGGTAATACGCGATGTGATGCTGCACAGGGGACTGCGCGGCACATCGCTGCACACGCGCGTGGTGCTGATAAGCACAGCCGTGCTGATAGCGCTTGGCACGGTGCTGTTTGCCGCAATGGAATGGGACAACCCCAACACCATGGCCGCCGAAGGCCGCACCTGGAGCGACAAGCTGCTCACGTCCATGTTCCAGTCGGTCACCACCCGCACGGCGGGCTTTGCCACGATAGATCAGGAGCAGATGCATTCGTCCAGCAAGCTGGTGACCACGCTGCTTATGTTCATAGGCGCGTCGCCCGCATCCACCGGCGGCGGCGTAAAGACCACCACCATGGCCGTGCTGTTTGCGGTAGTGCTGTCGCAGGTGCGCGGCCGCGAGCAGGTGCGCATGGGGCGCAAGGCGCTCTCGCCCGGCCTGACCATGCGTGCGATATCGATATTCCTGATAATGCTCCTAATGGTGCTGATATCGACCGCCGTGCTGTCGGCCTCCATGTTTGAAACCGAGCCGTTTGACGAGGTGCTGTTTGAGACTACCAGCGCCATAGCCACCGTGGGACTGTCCTGCAACATGACGCCTCAGCTCAACTTCGTCTCCCGCATGATAGTGATACTTATGATGTTTGCCGGGCGCGTAGGCCCGCTGTCGCTGACAATGTCGCTTGCGCGGCAGCAGCTCTGCACCAGCGACCCCGTGCGCTATCCCTATGACAGGATAATGATAGGCTAGACTGACTGATAGGATGTGTTATATATGGAAAAGCTGCTCAAGAAGATGAAGAAGCAGCCCCAGAACGCAAAGCAGTTCGCCGTGATAGGGCTGGGACAATTCGGCGCGAGCGTGGCCGTGACGCTGTACTCTATGGGCTATGATGTACTGGCCGTGGACGTGGATGCCGATCGCATAGACGCGATAAACGGTAAGGTTACTCACGCTGCGCAGGCCGATGCCACCGACGAGGAGGCGCTGCGCACGCTGGGCCTGCACAACTTCGACGTGGCCATAGTCTCGGTGGGCAATGCCGTGCAGGACAGCATAATGATAACGCTGCTGCTCAAGGAGATAGGCGTGCCTGAGGTCATAGTCGAGGCACAGACCGACATACACGCCAAGGCGCTGGGCAAGATAGGCGCGGACAAGGTGCTGTTCCCCGAGCGCGACATGGGGCAGCGCGTGGCGCACAACCTCGCCTCCAGCAACATAATGGACATGATAGAGCTGTCCAGCGACTTTACGCTCATGGAGATAAAGGCGCTGGACGAATGGGTCGGGCATTCGCTGAGCGAGCTGGCCATGCGCCGCCGCTACGGCATAAACGTTGTGGCCATATTCAACGAGAGCGGCGTGAACGCCTCGCCCAAGGCCGAGGACGTGATAGAGGCTACCGACGTGCTGCTGGTAGTGGGCGCCGCCGACCGGGTGAGCGAACTGGCGCGGGCTTAAGTAAGCGCAGCATGTACCGGCTAATGAAGCGCTGTTACCACAGATGACTTCGGGCGCAACCCTGTCGCCCCTGAAATGAGAGCTGTCACCGAAGGTAACTGAGTGGGCAACCCCGCCGCGATTAACGCAACCTCGCGTGTGCCAAGGCGGGCGGCGCATCGTTCACCGCATGGCCGCATTCATCAAGCCCCAAACTTCCACCGCAAATCACAAAACGAATGGGTCTGCCGCATGAGCTAATCTCCGCGGCAGACCCATTTTCATCGTCATCGCATAATCGCGGCGCGCATTGTCGCACTCGCGTCATGCAGCATCACACCGTCACGCTCGCGCTTACGCACTTCTCGCCAGTCAGCGCTTCGGTGCGCGCGCCCGGCTGGCCCAGACCGGCATACAGCGTGAACTCATGCCCATCCTGCCTGCGCACGCCCTCGTCGTCCACTATCTCAAACGCATGCGCACCCAGCTTTACGCTGAACACGGCGCTCTCCCCTGCGCGCAGGAACACCGGCAGGAAGCCGCACAGCGCGGGATTGCGGGGCGCGTATTGGGATTTGGAGTCTATGTACACCTGAACGACTTCGCGCGTGTCCATATCGCCCGTGTTCTCCACGCGCACGCGGGCATACGCGCCGTCATCGGCAAAGTCCAGCTCCAGCGGCCCTACCGCGCGGCAGCTGCCGTATGTCAGGCCATAGCCAAACGGATACAGCACATCGCCCTCGAAATAGCGATACGTGCGCCCGGCCATGGAGTAATCGGTGAACTCGGGCAGGTCGGCGGCATCGTTGTAGAAGGTCACAGGCAGCTTGCCCGAGGGCGATACGCGCCCGGTCAGCACGTCCATTAGCGCCAGTCCGCCCAGCGCGCCCGGATACCATGCCTGTATCACGGCGGCGGCCTTCTCCTGCGCAAGCCGCAGATCGACCGCGCTGCCGGTGAAGTTCACAACTATGACGGGCTTGCCGCAGTCCAGCACATGGCGCATCAGCTCGCGCTGCGGTGCGGGCAGCTCGAGGTCGGCCTTGTCGCCCGAATAGTAGGCGTTGCCGGCATCGCCCTCCTCGCCCTCCAGCGACTCATCCAGGCCCAGCGCCAGTATGACTATGTCGGCATGCTCGCAGCAGGTCAGCGCCTCGCTTATGCGGTCATAGCGCTTGGCCGAGAGTGGCTCGCTCTTGTCGCGGCTCTTGTCGCAGCCCTCGCTGTAATATATGCGCGCGTCGCCCGCCTGCTGCTGTATGGCATCCAGCAGCGTGATATAGCGCGAAGCCGTGCCGTGATAATTGCCTATGAGCGATGCGCGGCTGTCTGCGTTGGGGCCTATCACGGCGATGGAGGAATACCTGCTCACGTCCATGGGCAGCACGCCGTCGTTCTTGAGCAGCACTATCGACCTGCGCGCGGCCTCCAGCGCCAGCTCATGATGCGCGGGCGAGTCGTTCTCCGAATAGGGTATAGCATCGTAGGGCGAGTCCTCATCGAACAGCCCCAGCTTTATGCGCGTGGTGAACAGGCGCTCGCAGGCCGTCGTTATGTCCTCCTCGCTGACCAGACCCTCCTGAAGCGCGGTGAGTATGTGCAGATAGGTATTGCCGCAGTTGACGTCGCAGCCGTTCTTTATGGCCAGCGCCGCCGATTCGGGCGCGGTGTCGGTCACGTGATGGTGGGCATGGAAGTCGGCTATCGCCCAGCAGTCCGACACGAAATGGCCGTCAAAGCCCCACTCGCCGCGCAGTATGTCGCGTATGAGCGTCTTGGAGCCGCAGCAGGGCTCGCCGTTGGTGCGGTTGTACGCGCCCATTACCGACTCCACATGTGCCTCCTTGACCAGCGCCTCGAACGCGGGCAGGTATGTCTCGAACATGTCCTTCCTGCTGGCCTCGGCGTTGAAGCTGTGGCGCAGCGCCTCCGGGCCGGAATGCACGGCAAAGTGCTTGGCGCAGGCGGCGGCCTTGAGAGTGTCGCCCTCGCCCTGAAGTCCCTTGACAAAGCCCACGCCGCTGCGCGAGGTCAGATAGGGATCTTCGCCATACGTCTCATGGCCGCGTCCCCAGCGCGGGTCGCGGAATATGTTCACGTTGGGCGACCAGAATGTCAGTCCCTTGTATATGTCCCTGTCGCCGTGGCGCGAGTACTCGTTGTACTTGGCGCGCGCCTCGACCGCAATGGCATCGCCTATGCGCTCCATCTCCTGCTCGTCGAACATCGCGCCCAGCGCTATGGCTTGCGGGAACATGGTGGCCGTACCAGCGCGCGCCACGCCGTGCAGCGCCTCGTTCCACCAGTTGTATTCCGGCACGCCCAATCTGGGTATCGCGGGCGCATCGTAGCGCAGCTGAGATGCGCGCTCCCACACCGTCATGCGCGACACCAGATCATGCGCACGCTCGCGCGCAGTGAGCTTTTTGTCCTTGTATGCCTCCATATGCTTATCCTCCTATTTGCGATATCGCATTTAATTGCCGCAGTGCGGCGCAAAGATCGCCCTTGTATTTGGCCATTTGAACAAGTCCTCGCCCCGTTCATGCGCATATGCCAAAGGCTCACCCGCTCATGCCGGGCAGTTCCAGCGTGAATACCGAGCCCTGACCCTCGCGCGAGCGCACATGTATCCTGCCGCCATGGCTCTGGGCGATTATGCGCGCTATCGACAGCCCCAGCCCATGCCCCGGCACCGCGCCGCGCGAATCGTCCACGCGATAGAAGCGGTCGAACACGCGCTTTAGGTCGTCCGCCGGTATGCCGCAGCCGGTATCCGCCACGGACAGTTGCGCGCTGTTGCCCTCCAGCGTACAGGATATAGTCACCTTGCCGCCGGGCGGGGTGTACTTGCAGGCGTTGTCTATGAATATGCGCAATGCCTGCTTGAGCGCGGCACTGTCGCCCAGCGCGCGCGCCTCCTGCATGTCGCCCGACGCTATCTCGCGGTCGGACACTATCATGCGCGTCTCGCGCACCGCGTCCTCGGCCATGACGCGCAAATCCACCACCTCGGACTTCATGCGCAGCGTCTGTTTGTCGTGCCGCGCCAGGAACAGCAGCTTTTCAACCAGCTCCTTCATGTTGGCGGCTTCGTGGTTTATCGCGGCTATGGCCTCGTCACGCACTGCGGCATCGTCCTTGCCCCAGCGCTCCAGCATGGACGCATAGCCCTGTATCACGGCTATGGGCGTGCGCAGCTCGTGCGATGCGTCGGATACGAACTGCTTCTGCCCGTCATAGGCGGCTTCTATGCGATCCAGCATGTCGTTTATGACCAGCGCCAGCTCGCGCAGCTCGGACTTTGTGCCTTCAACGTTTATGCGCTCGGACATGTTCTGCGCGTTCAAGTGGCGCGCCGTGTCGCTCATGGCGGCTATGGGGCGCAGTATCTGCGCGTTGGCACGCCTGCCCTGCGTGAGGAAGTAGGCGCTCCTGAGCATGTCCACGGCCATCAGCCCGCCCATCATTATCAGCGCCATCTTGAGCCAATACGACAGCGACACCGCCACATGCAGCTGATACACCGTGCCATCCACGCTTATCAAATCGGAATCCACGCGATAGAACTCGCCTCCGAAGTAGCTGAGCAGCGAAGCATTATTCAGGTCGAACGGCGCATCGTCAAAGTACACGCGCCCGTCGCTGCCTATCACGCAGGCATACGCCGCATCCTGCGTGTCCAGCCGCATCTCTATCTGCCTTATCTGCGCGCGCGGACGGCGTGCGGAGGCCGCACCTCCCTCCTGTGGCGGCGATGTCACGGCCATCTCCGCAGGCGGCGCAGGCGTGGCGCTCGGCACGGGCAGCGCGGACAGCCCGCCCGCCTGCGCATGCGCCGCCTGTCTTAACTGATTGGCCGCGTCCGCGCTGACCGCATCCAGCCGCGGTATCACGACCATTACCAGCAATGCCGTCATCACCAGCAGCACTATCACCAGCGTCTCCAGCAGCATGCGCGCGTAGTTCCACGATATGCGCGTGGCCATCGAGAAGCGGAAGTTATGCACCGCATCGCTGGCCTTGGCATGCACGGCGCGGCTCATCTCGTTAAAGGCGTTGTCCTCGCTCTGCCACTTGTCGCGGCGCGGCGCGCGCTCGGCTCGCAGCGCCTGCTCGGCGGCGCGAAGCTCGTCGGGCGTGGGCGCGGTCGCGCTTATGCCCGACTCTATGCGCTCGCGCGCCGTGTCCAGCTCGCTGCGCACCCGGCGGCTTATCTCCTCCAGCTCCTCGGTGTCACTGCTTTGCGATTCCGCTTCATGCTGCGCGCTGCGCGCGCGCCCCATGCGCCACCAGCGCGACATCAGGCCGCGCCTGCGCCTAGGCTGGGATGCATCCTCCGCAGGCGCAGCGGACACATTGGCTGAATGCGCATTCTCAATATCGATGTCAGCGCTTGCTTCGGCGGGAAGCTCTGCGCTCGCATGCGGCTCATCATCGGGCGAATACATTCTGTCGCTCACAGCGCCAGAAGCATCCGCATTAAGCTCATCGTCCATGTTCATTTTAGGCGAACAAGCCTTGCCGCCCACCGAACCTGCCATGTCCGCATTTGGCTCATGCTCAGATGACTGCATGCTGTCACTCGCATTCATACCCTGCCCATTCAAACGCACGCCGTCGCTCATTGCACTCGCCGCGCCATCATGCGCGGCGCTTTCCCTGCGCTCCTGCCGCGCATCGCGCTTGTCCGCCGCCTGCGCAGCGCCCTTGGCGGCCGGTGAGTGCATGGGGCGGCGCGGCGCGCGGTTACGGCTGCTCATACTTGAACAGATACCCCACGCCGCGCACGGTGTGCAGCAGCTTCACGCCGAAGCGCTCGTCTAGCTTCTGGCGCAGATAGCGCACGTACACGTCCACGATGTTGGTATCCCCGGCATACGAATAGCCCCACACCTCGCTGAGCAGCTCGTCGCGGCTCAATACCTTGTCGGAGTGCGCCACCATGTATGCCAGCATGTCGAACTCGGTCTTGGTCAGCGGCACGTCCGCGCCGTCGAACTCGACCTGCCTGTTGCGCGTGTTCACGCGCAGCTTGCCCGCCGACAGCACGTCGCCACCTTCGTCCTGCGCGCCGCCCGCGCCGTGCTTGAGCGCCACGCGGATGCGCGCCAGCAGCTCCTCTATGGCAAAGGGCTTGGTCACGTAATCGTCCGCGCCCATGTCCAGCCCCATCACCTTGTCGCTCACATCGTCCTTGGCAGTGAGCATGATTATGGGCTTCTGGCTGTGCTGGCGCACGCGGCGGCATATCTCTATGCCGGACAGGCCCGGCAGCATCAGGTCAAGCAGCATCAGGTCATAGTCGCCCGCCAGCGCCTTTTCCAGCCCCTCGCGGCCATCTAGCGCGGTATCCACATCATAGCCCTCGTGCGTAAGCTCCAGCTGAACAAAGCGCGAGAGCATCTTTTCATCCTCTATCAGCAGTATCCGAGACATAATTCCTCCTGACCCGCATTACAGCAGCATGCATATAAGCGGCACGGTAAACAGCGAAAGCACGGTGGACAGGCACACGCACTTGCTTGCAAAGTGATAATTGGCATTGTATCGTTCGGCGAGTATGGCCGTAGTGTAGGCGACCGGCATGGCCAGCAGTATGACCGTCACGCGCAGCAGCTGCTCGTCCATGCCCAGCATGCGCAGCGCCAGCAGCGCCAGCAGTGGCATCACTATAAGGCGCACGGCGCTTAGCAGGAACGCATCCCTGTCCAGCAGCTCGCGCGGCTTCTGCTCGGCCAGCGACGCGCCGATTATCATCATGGCAAGGGGGCCTGTCATGTCGCCTATGGCGCCCACCGCCGTGCCCAGCGCGCCCGTGAGCTTAAAGGGCATGAGCATCAGCACCACGCCCAGCACCACCACTACCACGCAGGGATTGAGCAGCACCTTGGTCAGCTTATCGCGCCGCGAGCCGCGCACGTACAGCGAAACGCCCATCGTCCACAGCAGTATGCGCACGGGTATCATGAAAAACGACGCATACACCACGCCCGATTCGCCAAACACCATGGACACTATCGGCGTGCCCGCGTTGCCCGCGTTGGAGAACATCGTGCCAAACAGCAATGTACCCTGCCTGTCCGACGGATTGCGCCGCCATATTAGCTTGCCCACTATGTACCCAAACAGGCACATGGACGCGCTGACCAGCAGCACCAGCGCCGCGCCCTTTAGCTCCTCCATGTCCAAAGGCTTGTTGAAGGAGTCCAGTATCATGCAGGGCAGCAGCAGATTGGTGAGCAGCTTGACAAAGCCGGGCCGGGTCTGCTCGTTTATCACGCGCACCCTGCGCATCACCATGCCGCAGAGCATGTATATGAACATCAGCGTTTGGGTGGTCACCATCTTTTGCATTACATCCATGCCGCTCATCCTCCGCGCCTGATGACGCTCACATATTGTTAAATGTGATTTCTCCACGCGACGGCCTTTTTCCTGTATATGAAGATGAAAATTTGATATGAAAAGGCGGACGGCATGTGCCGCCCGCGCGAGGTAATGCTTATGTCACTTTATGGGTATCACTATGTCGCCCGAGCTGTCCGCGCCGCTCATTGAGAAGTATGGCCGCATAAGCACGCTGTCGGCTTCCATGTCAACGCCTGTTGTACTCATCTCGAACTTGTAAGTGCCTGTGCCGTCCTCATTTGGTATGTAGATATATGATGAGCTGCCTCCCATGTACTCCTCGCCGTTTTTGATAAGACAATAGGACTCCACGAAGTCCTCATTCTCATCGTTCCAGCGCGCATACGTCTTGGCATCTAGGTCAACGTTTATGCGCACGCGCGTGGACACAGGCGTGGCTATTGCTTCGGCTTTGACCTTGTAGCCGGGGAATTCGACTTCGACGCTGCCGGTGCGCTGTATCGCAGGCGCGCGCGGTATCGTGAACGTGAGCCGCTCAGGTTCGCCATGCAGTTCCATGTACTTATATATGCCTGTCGCATCCTTGTAGTAGTACTGGTCATAGTACTCTACAAATATGCTGTACTGCACCTGCGTAACATCGTCCGGCACTTCAGGCAATCCATCTTCCTCGCAGCCCGGCATCTGGCTGTATTCTATCGTATAGAGATACATGTCATCCGTGTTCGTCTTCATGCCGGAACTTGACCCCGTCATATGGTCTTCGCCATTGAATGTAAGTATCTGATCGCTGCTTATTTCCACGCTTCGCCGCGCTACGCATGCGAACTCATCGCCGTCCGGTTCGACGCTGTTGAGCGCGTCTATCGCTTCAAACGTCTCCAGCATGTTGCTAATATTGCCATCGCTTGCCAAGCGCATCATTGCCGCCGCCTGGAACTCATCATTCCAGTACGGTCCATTCTCCTTTATTTTCTCGATAAGCTCCTCATCGGGCTTGAAGTCCGCATCCAGCCATGTGTCGTTGAAGGCATCCAGCGCGTAAGTCAAGCCCACGAACAGCTCATCGCCCGTGTAATAGCTCTGCGAGAGTTCCACCGATATTCTGCCATCGCTGGTCGCTGCGGTCTGCCCTATGCTGCTGGCAACGCCGTCAAGCAGCGCGTACTGGTCGCCCGTGAGTTCGTCCCCGAGCTGACCGAACACACCTCTGGACGCAGCCACCGCAATCCCGCCCGCCAGCGCCAGCACCAGCAGCGCCGCCAATACCAGTGTCCCGACCTTATACCGCTTCTTCACGCATCTCCCCTCCTCTATCTCGTGCAGTGTGTCCTCCAGCTTCCTGTGAAACAGCTCGGGAGTTTCCGCAAACGCCTTGTCCCAATCGCGCTTCATATGTCGTCCTCCTCAAGCAGCTTGCGCAGCTGCGCGCGTGCCCTGTGCAGGCGGCTCTTTACCGTTCCCTGCGGCAGACGAAGTATGCGCGCAGTCTCCTCCACGTCAAAGCCATTCACGTAATGCATCACTACCGGCAGCTTCAGCTTCTCGTCCAGCTCGCTTATCGCGCGGCGCAGCTCCATGTCGGGCGGCGGCGCGCTCATGCGCGGGTCGAGCGGCTGCACATTGCGCTTCCTGCGCAGCATGCTCTTGCACTCGTTTATGGCTATGCGCGTCAGCCATGTCTCGAAGTACTGCTCCTGCCTGAGCGTGGGCAGGGCGCGCCATGCCTTGATAAGCGCTTCCTGCACCGCGTCGGCGCAGTCGGCATCGCTGCCAAGCAGCGCCGCGCATGTGCGGTACAGCTTCCTCTCCATCGCCTCCACGCGCCTTGTGTATTCACGCTCGTCCATATGCGCACTCCCTTGTATGTTCGTTGCATTCCTCGCGTTTGCATTGCCGCCTGAGCCGCCATGCGTCTGCATCGCTTCCAGAGCGCCGATGCTGCCAACGCTGCTTTAACCACGCACTTGTTCAGATGAATTTAAGCGCGTAAAGCATTGGCATAAATCTTTAGTCACCCTTTATCCGCTTTATGGTGAACTTCATCTGCTCGCTATCCAGCTGTTCCGTGAATATGTAAGCGCCGCTGGCATCCTTATAGAAGTACTGAACACTCGTCTTGAGCGTAGGCTCATATATTAGCTCGGTCACATCGTCGCTCGCTGGCGGCAGACCGCTTTCGCTGCCGGCATCGGCTTTGTACTCGCGATAGCCCACCATCGCGCCATCCTTTATCTCAAAGTGTTCCATGTCCGCACTTATATCGCGCACTTCTCCATTTACCGTTGCGAACGAGTGGTCGCCAAGATATGCGCTGTACACCGCCACGCATGCGCTCTCATCCACTGTTATATCGCGCCCGTCCAGCGCGCTTATCGCTGCAACAGCATCGTCGCTCAGGTCGGACATTCTGTTCAGCTTGTCCACCTTGGCGCGGCTCTTTATGCGCGCTACCAGTTCATCATCCGCTTTAAAGTCCGGCACGGTATGTCCCGCGACGTAATCGCCGTACAGCTTATAGCCTATGCACATTATGTCACCATCGTAATAGCTCTGGACTATCTCCATGGTATATTTGCCGTCTTCGCTTAAGGCGGTCTGCACCTCTGTGTCGGCCAGTTCATTGAGCTTTGAGAAATGCTCGCTCAGCTCGTCGGAGGCAAACAGCCCCGAAGCCCAGCCGAATATGGTTTCGCCAGCCACCGCAATCCCGCCCGCCAGCGCCAGCACCAGCAGCGCCACCAGTACCAGTGTCCCGACCTTATACCGCTTCTTCACGCATCTCCCCTCCTCTATCTCGTGCAGTGTGTCCTCCAGCTTCCTGTGAAACAGCTCGGGAGTTTCCGCAAACGCCTTGTCCCAATCGCGCTTCATATGTCGTCCTCCTCAAGCAGCTTGCGCAGCTGCGCGCGTGCCCTGTGCAGGCGGCTCTTTACCGTTCCCTGCGGCAGACGAAGTATGCGCGCAGTCTCCTCCACGTCAAAGCCATTCACGTAATGCATCACTACCGGCAGCTTCAGCTTCTCGTCCAGCTCGCTTATCGCGCGGCGCAGCTCCATGTCGGGCGGCGGCGCGCTCATGCGCGGGTCGAGCGGCTGCACATTGCGCTTCCTGCGCAGCATGCTCTTGCACTCGTTTATGGCTATGCGCGTCAGCCATGTCTCGAAGTACTGCTCCTGCCTGAGCGTGGGCAGGGCGCGCCATGCCTTGATAAGCGCTTCCTGCACCGCGTCGGCGCAGTCGGCATCGCTGCCAAGCAGCGCCGCGCATGTGCGGTACAGCTTCCTCTCCATCGCCTCCACGCGCCTTGTGTATTCACGCTCGTCCATATGCGCACTCCCTTGTATGTTCGCTCCCTCACTGCTTTCACTTATTAGATGCCGCTGGATATGGTTTGGGTTCACCATTTGTACGATTTAACATAAAATATTGCCCCGCTTGCCAGCGTGCGCGCGGCGGAGTATAATCGTATCATATAGAATATGAAGGGAGGCGCGCCCATGGACAGAACCATACTGCACTGCGACTGCAACTCATACTACGCCTCGGTTGAGCTGCTCAGCCGTCCCGAGCTGCGCGCGCTGCCCGTGGCCGTGTGCGGCGATCCCTCGGCGCGCCATGGCGTGATACTGGCCAAGAACGAACCCGCCAAGCGCATGGGCGTGCGCACCGCCGAGACCATAGTTTCGGCGCGCCGCAAATGCCCGGAGCTGATACTGCTCAGCCCGCACCACGACCTGTACGCCGAGTACTGCCGCCGCATAAACGCGATATACGGCCAGTACACAGACCTCGTCGAACCTGCCAGCGTAGACGAATCCTATCTGGACGTGACCGCATCGCGCGCGCTGTTCGGCACGGGCGAGCAAATAGCCAATGAGCTGCGCCGCCGCGTCAAGGCCGAGCTGGGACTGACCATATCGGTGGGCGTGTCATTCAACAAGACCTTCGCAAAGCTGGGCAGCGATTACAAAAAGCCCGACGCCACCACCGTGATATCGCGCGACAACTACCGCGACATACTCTATCCCCTGCCCATAGGCGACATGATGTACGTGGGGCGCGCCTCGGCGGGCGTGCTCAGCCGCGCGGGCATAATGACGCTGGGCGACATATATGAAGCGGGCGCGGAGCGCATGACACAGCTGCTTGGCAAGGGCGGCGAAAGTCTCTGGCGCAATGTGGCCGGGCTGGACGACGGCCCCGTCATGCCGCAGGAGCATCACGAGCAGGCCAAGTCCATAGGCAACTCGCTGACGTTTCGGCGCGACCTCATGAGCAAGGCCGACTTCACCGCAGGGCTGACCATGCTGTGCGAGAGCGTGGGCGAGCGCCTGCGCGCGGCGGGCATGTACTGCGCCTGCGTGACCGTGCAGATAAAGGACCCTCAGCTCAAGGTCATATCCCGCCAGATGCATCTGCGCGCGCCGACCTGCGCCACCAGTGACATACTAAATGCCGCGCGCGAGCTGATGCGCCGCAACTGGCGCGAGGGTGCGCCGGTGCGCATGCTGTCGGTGAGCGTGAGCGCGCTGACAAACGGTCCGGGCGCGCACCAGCTGAGCTTCTTTGACGACGGCGAAGCCGCCCGCGAGCGCGATGAGCGGCTGTACTCGGCGATAGACGGCATACGCGCGCGCTTTGGCGGCAGCGCGCTGCGCATGGGCAGCGTGCTGGCTACCGACATAGTATCGCCGCGCTCAGATGATGCCGAAGGCACGGACGGCCAGCGGGATGCGCGCGAAGGCGATGCTAATTCTAAGCGCGATTAGCACAGCGTAAGTGGAACTCATGCCCGGCACAACCGCACAATGCCATGCGGGATGCGCGCGAATGTGATACTCATCCGAGCCGCGATTAGCACAATGTGCGCAGGGCATGCGCCGAGCAAAACCGCACATCACCGTTCCACACGCGCCTTGCGCAAAATCTGATTCGTCTATAATGCCCTTTGCACGATGCGCGCGGAGCGCCTGCTACACGTCCGCGCACATAGGCATGCCGCGCACTTATCCGCGCTATATATGAAAAAAGTAGCCGCCATTTTGCCGCTTTTGGCAAAATATTGCCCCGGTAGGCTCGCGGGCAGGAAATCGCGCGGGCGCGTGGAATTATAGCAATGGCATTCATTGCATGCGCGGCGCGCTCCGACATGTATCGCGCTGACAGTTGCTGCTAGGGCGGGCATACGTTGTATGGGCGGCACGTGCTGGGCGTTCGTGCGCGCATATATATAGTAAAGGCGCGTGATTCACTTGGGTCAGGTATTCGTTTCGGCGCTCACTGCGGTGCTTACGCTGCTCGCGTTCATGGCGGGCGGGTTCGTGTTCGCGCGGCGCGGCATGGTAAAGCCGGACTTTTCGCGGCAGCTGTCGGCAGTGGTGTTCAAGTTCTTCTTTCCGCTGATGCTGCTGAGGATAATATTGCTCCAGACCGACATGGCGGCGCTTGGCAAGGATATGCCGCTGATTGCCATAAGCGTGGCGATAATGCTGCTGTGCCTGCCGCTGGGCAGATTGCTAAGCCGCATGACGCGCGGGCGCGTGGCCGTGCCTGCGGCCAGCTTTGCGGCGATGTTCCCCAATTACATATTCATGGGCATGCCCGTGGTGCTGGCGATGTACGGCGAGGCCGCATCTCAGGGCATGGTGATATACACTCTGCCCATGAATCTGCTGGTGTCCACGCTGGGCTACATGGTGCTGGCCTCCTCCGGGCGCATAGACTGGAAGAGCGCCATAAACCCCTGTACGATAGCGATTGCGCTGGGCTTTGCCTGGCGCGGGCTGAACATACCCGTGCCAAAGCTGGTCGCGGACGTGCTGGAGATGGGCGCGCCGGTTGTCTCGCCCATGGCGATGTTTCAGGTGGGACTGGTCATTGCCGCATTCAAGCCCGGCAATGTGCGAGAGCTTTACGACGCGGCACTGATATCGCTGATAAGGCTGATAGCACTGCCGCTCATAGTGGCGCTGACACTCACATTCTGCGGACTGCGCGGGCTGAACGCAGCCATACCCGCAATGGTCACGGCCATGCCGGTTGCGGCCAACATGACCATAACCGCGGGCGCGGTAGGCAAGCATGAGGAGATATCCGCGCAGCTGGTGTTCGTCTCCACGGTAATGAGCCTTTTGACCATACCGCTGATAGCGGTGGCGATAGAGGCCATACAGGGTATATTTGCATAGGTCAAGCACGCATAACTGGAGGTAAACTATGTTCAAATTCGACCGAGAAGCCTACGAAAAGCGCGTAGACTGGTTCAAGAAGGCTCGCTTTGGCATGTTCATACACTGGGGCCTTTACTCCATACCCGCGCGCGGCGAATGGATACGCAGCGTGGAGCGCATATCCATAGAGGACTATCAGAAGTACTTCGATGAGTTCAACCCCGTGGACTACGACCCCAAGAAGTGGGCGCGCGCCTGCAAGCAGGCCGGCATGCAGTACGCCGTGCTGACCGCCAAGCATCACGATGGCTTCTGCCTGTTTGACAGCAAGCTGACCGACTACAACTCGGTCAAGTGCTGTGGCCGCGATCTGGTGCGAGAGTATCTGGATGCGTTCCGCACCGAGGGCATCCGCGTGGGCCTGTACTACTCGATAATCGACTGGCACCACCCGGACTTCCCCCACTACGGCGATAAGCAGCATCCCATGCGCGACAATCCCGACTACAAGGATTACCAGTACAACTTCGACAACTATCTTGAGTACATGCACGGCCAGATAAAGGAGCTTTGCACCAACTACGGCAAGATAGACATATTCTGGTTCGACTTCTCCTACGACGACATGCGCGGCGAGAAGTGGAAGGCCACAGAGCTGGTGCGCATGATACGCTCCTATCAGCCCGACGTGCTGATGGACAACCGCCTGGAGGTATCGGGCGACGGCTTCGGCTCGCTGGTCACGCAGAACCCCAGCGAGTACTGCGGCGACTTCGTAAGCCCCGAGCAGATTATCCCGCCCGAGGGCGTGGTGGACGACATGGGCAAGCCGGTCGTCTGGGAGAGCTGCATAACCATGAACAACCACTGGGGCTATGCCAGCCAGGATGACCGCTTCAAGACCGCCGACATAGTGATACGCAAGCTGGTCGAGTGTGTGAGCAAGGGCGGCAACCTGCTGCTCAACGTAGGCCCGGACGCGCGCGGCAACATACCCGAAAAGTCGCTGGAGATACTCCGCAATGTGGGCGACTGGATGCGCCTGAACGGCGAATCCATATACGGCTGCGGCCGCTCGCTGCTGCCGCGCCCCGATTATGGCCGCATAACCCAAAGCGGCAAGAACCTGTACTTCCACGTAAATGAGGCACAGGTGGGCTTCGTGCCGCTGGTGGGCGTGCGCGCCGAGGATGTGAAGTGCATACGCCTGCTCAAGGACGGCAGCGAGATGCCCATCGAGCGCAACTGGATGACTGGCAATTACCCGGACATAGTGTTCGTATCCTTTGGCGATAACCCGCAGCTGCCCGATCCCGTGGACACGGTAATCAAGGTGGAGCTGAAGTAAGCGTGCAGCGCAGTGTGCAGCAATGCGCATGTCAGCATGTCAAATAGCGATTTGCAGCATGCGCGGCGCACTGCCACCGACAGCAGGCACTCTGTCGCCTGCCATACCATGTATATCTGCCGCTCAAGTGGCCGGACATAAACCGCGTCATGCCCGGCGGCGCAATGCCGTCTGGCACGCATCAGAAGGAGAGAGAAACCATGAAATACGGTCTGCAAATGTACTCCGTGCGCGACATAACCAAGGACGATCTGCTGGGCGCCATAGAAAAGGTGGGCGCGCTGGGCTATCACTACGCCGAGTTCGCGGGCTTCTTCGACGTTCCCGCCGAGCAGGTCAAGGCCAAGCTGGACGAATGCGGCATGGAGGTAAGCTCCACCCACACCGGCTGGCAGGAGCTGACCGAGGATCGCATAGCCGAGACCATCAAGTACCACAAGACCATAGGCAACAGCTTCATAATCATACCGGGTGCCGACCTGAGCGACCAGAAGAAGCTGGACGAGTTCATCGAGGTAGTCAACAAGGCGCAGCCCGTGCTGGCCGAGGCAGGCATCAAGCTGGGCTATCACAACCACGCCCACGAGTTCAAGCTCAACGGGGACGGCTCGCACATATACGAGCAGATAAAAACCCGCACCAGCATGGAGCTGGAGATAGACACCTACTGGGCATACGTAGGCGGTCAGGACCCCATCGCCATGATGCACGAGCTGAAGGATCGCGTACACATCATCCACATCAAGGACGGCTCTGCGGACGGCCACGGCACGCCTCTGGGTCTGGGCACCGCGCCCGCTGCCGAGGTCTACAAGACCGCCGTCGAGCTGGGCATACAGATGGTGGTTGAGTCCGAGACCTGCACGCCCTCCGGCCTGGACGAGGCGCGCGTTTGCATGGAGTTCCTTAAGGCGCAGGAGAAGTAATTCACAGTGGAAACACAGGCGCTGTCGCGGAGTCATTGCTCTGAGGCAGCGCCTGTGTTGTTATTGTGGGTACAAGTAGCCGCATTGATTTACGGCATAATCACGCCGCATGACCGTCGTAGCCTCCCCTCTAACCAACGATTTCCTGCGGCATTAACGCGCCAAGGCATTGCGTCTTCTTATGGGCAGCGGCAGCTAAGGGCTGGCCTGCGACCTTTAGGCATTGACTGCCTATCTTAAATCGCGGCGTTTGACAATTGCTTTCAATATTCTCTGGCTTTCTGCAAAGCGCTGCCTGTTTCCGCCTCTTGGGCTTAACCCTACGTGAAGCACTGATATATTCACTTTATAGCATTTGCCTGCGTGCGCGATAGGTCAATGCAGCACGCAAGTGCGGCACGCGCTTTAAGGCCGTGAGCATGCACCGCCGTGCATGGCAACTCCAATGATGTTCACACATACAATGCGCCCGCCGCGACACATGCCGCAGCGGGCGCATTTATATATATTCCTATTACTTCCCCAGTATCTCCGCCGCATTCTCCGGGCCATACTTTATCATATGCGCGGCTATCTCCTCGACCAGATCCTTGTTGGAGATGTTGCCGGTGTGGCCGGTGCGCGGGAAGGTCACGCTGTAACCCTCGTAAGCGGGCTCGGTGGTGCTGTCCAAGAAGTCGCCCACCATGTACTGCGACAGGTTCAGATAGTAGCCGTCCATGTCGCCGCCGCGCAGGTGTATCTTGCCCACCAGCTTGGGGCCAAGCTCTTCCCAGTTGTTCTGCAGCATGTAGTTGAGGTCAAAGTGCTCCTGCCAGTAGGCAACTACATCCTTGTTGATGTCGCCAGTCAGCGGATCCCATACGCGCGCCGGATAGCCATCCTCGTCTACCGGACCGTATACCGCCTCCCATATCGCCCACTGACCCAAGCTCAGCGCATCCAGACCGCCCACTGCAACCTCCCACAGGTTCTCGTCCTCGACAGTCCAGCGTATGTTGCCCTTCACATCGCGGCTGGACGGGCGCTCGACCTTGTACCAGCCATTGTCGATGTAGTAGGCGTTGGAGTCGTTGTACAGGTCAATTATCTGATATGCGTGGAAGTCCATGCCGTCCGGACACATCGGCCAGGTGCCGCCGAAGAAGTCCGGGTAGAACAGCTGCATGGCCATGGATTCCCAGCCGCCGGTGGAACCGCCGGCCAGCGCGCGCGCCCAGGGCTCGCCCACCGCGCTGAACTGCTCCTCGATGTAGGGTATGAGTTCGGTGGTTATGGCATCGCCCCACGGGCCGAGGTTGGCGCTGTTGACGGAGTAAGAGGTATCGTAGTACATGTTGGCATCGCGTATGGTGACCACTATCATATTGGCCGCATCATCGCTGTCCCAGTACTCGTTGAACTCGGCGTACCTGTCGCCCTCGCGGCCATAGCTCAGAGGCGCGCTTCCGCCCGGCCAGTGACCCTGATAGTACAGCACGGGGTACTTCTGAGCGGGATCGTAGTCCTTGGGCAGCAGCACGTTAGCGCCTATGTACATATCGCAGCCCCAGAACTCGCTGAGCAGCTCGCTCTTTATCTTTACGTACTTGACCATGTCGGTGTCTTCGTAATTGCCCTGCTGATCCACCTGACCCTCGGCCAGCTCGTAGCCCAGCGGTATCTCCTCGGTCAGGCTCAGCTCCACCGTGCCTTCGCCCACATTGGCGGTCTGCATGGCGCTAAAGAGGTTGTACGGGTTGGAGGTGATGCTGCCGCCGCCGCCATGGTCGGCCATGCCCCAGATGCTCTTGCCGTCGGCGCGGTCAAACTTGGTGTAGCGCACGAAGAACGCCTGTACGGCATACTCGCCCGCGGGAACTTCGTCAAGCTGCATCGGCCAGCCGTACACGTCCGGGTCAGAGGCGGTCATGGTTATCGCATCGCCCGCCTTGAGGCCGTACACGGTCTTGCCGAACACCGGTATGCCGGTCACGTCTATGCTCTCGTAGAGCTGCTCGCCCTCCTCCGGCATCTCATTGTCCAGCACAAACAGCAGTCTGCCGTTTAGCTCGCCTTCAAAATCCTCAGGCACAGTGACTTTTACAGTAAATTCGCCCTCAGCCGCATCGGCCAGCGCCGATACCGGCAGGAGAGCCATCAGCATGCTCATCACGAGCAGCCATGCCAGCTTTTTCATGTTTATGTCCTCCCCGCTGTGGTTTATGAGCGAATTATACATCCACGCCCCGTGTTTGTCAATGGGCTTTATGCATATTATTTCACATTTTCCGACATTTAACGTTCTATTATGCACGAACATATCCACCGTGCCAACGTATCATTATGTGCCTTTGGGCGTATATTTCCCATATATGCGGGTTTATATCGCATCGCCGGCATATTGCATGGCATTATTCACGTGCATAGTCATGCTGCATATTCCGTTGGCATACTTATGCGTGCATCCGGCCTTGTATACATGCGCCGCGCGCGTGCATTGCGATTAAAAAGTCACACTCATGAAAGTTTTTCTGTTAATTTGTGGCTTTAGCTATATACTTGAGCCAAAAAATGTATTATAATCGATTTATGAAAACTCAATGTTATCGGCAACGATAAGGAGGATGCATATGAAGGACATAATTGCTCGCTTTCAGATAGAGGGCGCAGTCACCTATTGTGACGTATACGGCAGCGGCCACATAAACCGCACCTATCTGGTAAAGACCGACGCGGGACGCCGCTACATACTTCAGCAGATAAACAACACCATATTCAAGGATGTTGACGCGCTGATGTCCAACATCGCGGCCGTCACCAGCTACCTGTCCGCGCAGGACAGCGATCCCCGTCACGTGCTGACGCTGGTGCCGACCACCGACGGCAAGAGCTATCTGCACACCGAAGATGACAGGTTCTTCCGCGTATACAACTTCATCGAGGACAGCATCTGCCTGGACATGGCCGAGACTGCCGAGGACTTCTATCAGAGCGCCGTGGCGTTCGGCAGCTTCCAGAACCAGCTGGCCAACTTCCCGGCGGCCACGCTGAGCGAGACCATACCGCACTTCCACGACACTCCCGACCGCTACGCCCAGCTGGACGCGGCCATAGCCGCCGACGTGAAGGGCCGTCTGAGTGAGGTCGGCCCGGAGATAGAGTTCGTGATGGCGCGCCGCGAGGAGGCAGGCCGCATGATGGCGCTGCTTAACGAGGGCAAGCTGCCCCTGCGCGTGACCCACAACGACACCAAGCTCAACAACGTCATGCTGGACGCCAAGACCCGCACGCCGCTGTGCGTGATAGACCTAGACACCGTAATGCCGGGTCTGGCCGCCAACGACTTCGGCGATTCGATACGCTTTGGCGCTTCCACGGCTCTGGAGGACGAGAAGGATCTGAGCAAGGTATCGATGTCGCTTGAGCTGTACACGGCGTATGCGCGCGGCTTCCTGAGCGCCTGCCGCAACCTGACTCCGCTGGAGCTGGAGACCCTGCCGCTGGGTGCAAAGCTGATGACGCTGGAGTGCGGCGTGCGCTTCCTGACCGACTATCTGGCGGGCGACGTATACTTCCGCACCTCCCGCCCCGAGCACAACCTCGACCGCTGCCGCACCCAGTTCAAGCTGGTGTACAGCATGGAGCAGCAGTGGGACGACATGGCGCGGGTTATACGGGAGCTGGCGTGATAGCGTTTTGTGTCACATAATCAAAATTCCTCACGGTCGCAAGTACGACCGTGAGGAATTTTTCGCTATACATTATAGCAGCAATCACCTTCTATATCCATTCAGGACTTCAAATGCAGGCCTTATCTGGCTTGCAAAATCATCACAGCCCGCCTCTATACTGACGCCGCCGCAATAATCTATGCTCTTCAAAGCATTGAAGAACGGACTGTAATCCCAACCGTCACCAGGCTGCGGGAATATCCTGCCATTAGGATTGGATACGTGACAGTGCCGCATTATGTCGCGTGCATCCACTATAGATTGCATATCATCTTTCATATCAGCCATGTGTGTAAGATCCGCCAGCAATTTTACATTTGGCAGATTAACCCTACGTGCCATCTCGGCACCCTCTGATACCAGTTGAATTATGTTGCATTCCTTAGCGCGCAACGGCTCTATTACTATCGTCACACCATTCTGTTCTGCTATCTCTCCAGCCATTACCAGATACTCATATATCTGATCCAGAGCCTTATCCATGGGAAAAGTCATGCATCCCTGTGCATCAACCGGTACATTGCGCGCGCCGCCACTGCCAAACACGAGCAACGGCAACTTTATCTCCGCTGCGCGCTCCATAGTGTCATTTAGATATTTGCGTACAGGTTTCAGATCTGCTTCAGGGCCAGTCAACCTGAATTTGCCTGGAAGCATTATGTTCATCGCCATGCATGGTATTGGCGAATCATCAAGTTTTTGTTTCCACTCCTTGAACTCGGCATTCGGAAGTGTCATCACCTGAGAGAAACAACATTCTATATAATCAAATCCAGCTTCATATGCCGCAACAGCATCTTCTATACCACGGCAAACTCCAAGTTTTATCATAATCCTTCCTCCTTTTATCATATTCGCCTTTCAATTCTACCCAAACATACACATGATGTGTCTTATCCCTTTATAGCACCTACCATTACGCCTTTAGCAAAGAACTTTTGTAAGAACGGATACAGAATCAGTATCGGCAAGGTAGATACAACTATCAAAGCGTATTTTATAAGATCAGCATATAGTGCTTGCTCACCATCATCCACCATTGTAGCATTAAGCTCACTGTTTTGATTCAATATAAGTATCTGTCTAAGCACCAGTTGAAGCGGATACTTACTGGGTGTGGATATATACAGCGAAGCATTAAACCACGAGTTCCAATGTCCAACACCATAGTATAACACCATTACCGCTATTGTAGCGCCGCTCAGCGGTATAAATACTTTTGTCATTATACACAGATGCGAAGCTCCGTCCAGGTGAGCCGCTTCATAAAGGCTATCAGGAAGTGAAGCAAACGCTGATCTCATTATCAATAAATTATACGTATTTATAGCACCTGGCAATATCAGCGACCAAAGGGTATCCATAAGGCCTAAATCTTTTATATTAAGATATGCCGGTATCATTCCGCCACTAAAATACATAGTAAACAGAACCAACAGTGAGAATGGCCTTGCCAGCATAGCACCCTTTAACGAAAGCGTATATGCTCCCATTATAGTCAGTACCATATTAAACGCCAGACCAACTACCAGTACTATCAGCGTGTTCATATAGCCCGACATTACGAGCGAATTTCTAAACACGAGTTCGTATGCCGTAAGTGATATCGGCTGTATCGGCAAAAGTAGCATTCCATAGTTTGCCGCAAGACCTGCCGCGTTGCTTATTGAGGCAATCATCACATAATATATCGGATAAAACGTGCATATAATTGATATTATCAGGAATATAGTGTTTATTACTGTAAATACGCGATAGCCCTTGCCCTCTTCCTGCAATCGAGCCTTGCGCGATGTGCCCTTTGCTACCATGCCATCTACCTCCTTACCATATGCCGTACCCGGAAACGGCGTTACTTATCTTGTTCGCAAATATGACCAACAGGAAGTTTATAGCCGAGTTGAAAAGACCTACGGCTGTAGAGAAGCTATAATCGCCATTAACCATGCCTCTCCTATATACATAGGATGATATCACATCAGCTGTTTCCATAGTAAAATCATTATACAGCAAAATTATCTTTTCATGGCCTACACTCATCATCTGGCCTATGCGCAGAATTAGAAGCAATACTATCGTGCGAGATATTCCCGGAAGAGTGACATGTATTGTTTGCTTCCAACGCCCTGCACCATCTATTCGAGCCGCTTCATAAAGCGCCATATCTATCGAGCCAAAAGCCGCTAAATATATTATGCAGTTCCAGCCTGTCTGTTGCCATATGTCACTGAGTACATATATTGGCACAAACATAGAGCTTTGTCCCAGAAGGCTTCCAGTGCCATTGTAGCCAAACATCTTCATTATCTGAACTATGACTCCGTCACTGTCTACAAATAGATTTATCATCGAGCATACCACTATAAGCGATATAAAGTGCGGCATATATGATATCGTCTGCACAGTGCGCTTAAACCAATTTACATGCACCTCATTTATAGAAAGGGCAAATATTATCGCACAAGGGAACGTGAATATCAGTCCGCTAAGGCTTATGGTAAGCGTATTTCGTATAAGGCGCCAGAAATAATATGATGAAAAGAAGCTTTCAAAATTCTTAAGTCCTACCCACTTACTTCCGAATATTCCCAATCTTGGTTTAAAGTCTTTAAATGCTATTATGGCGCCAAACATAGGCTTATAGTGGAATAACACATAATACAACATTACCACCATCAGCATTATGTAAGCACCTCCGAACAGGCGCATATCCTTCTTAAGGCGTACAGAGAAAGGCTTTTTGTTCATAACCACATATCACCTCCACTTATTCTTGCCTAAACCTATCGGTTTTTGCACTTATCAAATCAAATGGGGCGGGGCATCATTGCCGCCGCCCCTAAACTCTATATGTCTGCTATTATTCGTTAGCTGCCGCGTATGCGTCCCAAGTAAGCTGCTTTATCTCTATAACGCGATCCATTCCCATTTCCTTAAGATGCGCTATATATGCATCAAATTCATTGTCCAGTGACATCTGACCAGATATAAACTTGACGCGACATTCCTTGACATAGGTATCTATATCAGTCCATAGGTCAGTGTATTCGTCTAGGTACTCATCCATGACGGCAGTATATATAGGGTTATACTTGTCAAAGTCAGTGTCAGACCACAACACATATGCATCCACCTGAGACTGGCTGGGATGGCGCTGACGATTCTGCACATCTGCATGTATGCCCGGCCAATTGACAAGCGCATAAGAACGCGCAACAGAGTCCAACGAATAGCCATTGGGATTGTTTTTGACAAGGTCGGTATATGCCGGCTCACCATCTACAATTTCATAGGACTCGCCTTCTATACCAAAGTTGCGCAACAGATTGCCCTGTTCAGTAAACAAATAGTTGAGGAACTGCAGGCAAAGCTCAGCATTCTGGCTATCCGCAGATATGTAAGTCCAATCGCCATTGGTCACATAGTTATCTGCATAAGAATATAGTGCTTTCTCTTGGTCAGGGCGATGCAACACCGCGCCGCCAGTTATAACGCCACCCTCGGGAAGCGACTTGGCCAGAGTGTTCAGGCGGGAGTTGTTGCCAAACAGCACTGCCGACTGACCCTGCAAAAACATGGACTGAGCAGTAGCTTCATCCATAGTGGCAAAGTCTTCAGAAATCAGCTTCTCATCGTAAAGATCCTTGAGGAAGGCAAGCACGTCCTTGTATGCCGCTTCATATGCGCCAAAGTGCATCTTGCCGTCCACCTGATACCATGCGGTGTTTACCAGATCGTACTCTGAAGTTATGTATCCGCTGGTCAAAACATTGGGGAATTCGTCCTTGTTGAACGTCCAAGGAGTCACTATGCCATCCGCATTGTCGCGCAGCGCTATAAGCAAATCCTTAAACTCCTGATTGCTATTAGGAAGCGACAGGCCGTTGGCGTCAAGTATGTCCTGACGATATATAAAGCCCTTCCAGAATCTATATATAGAGTTTTCCGGAAACACGTGCGACGCGAAGCCGTACATCTTGCCGTCAAGCTGGCGTATCTGCTTCATGTAGGCATCCATAGAGTTTATGTACTTCCAATAATCAGGCGCATTCTGTGCGGCCATGTCATCAGTTATCTCAATTATCAGGCCGTCATTAGCCATACCCAGTATGCCGCCATTGTACGCTGTTGGATCCAGTATTATCATGTCAGGCAGAGCATCTGCCTGTATTGCCAGCACAAGAGCCGTATTGTCTGCAAATTCCTTGAGTTCTACATTTACGCCGGTAGCGCGTTGCCACTCTTTAAAGCCCGGTGTTTCCTGAGATGATTTGTAACCAGCATCTACTATGCTGCCATCAAGAACCTTCCAAAGTGTGAGAGTCACATCCGTATCTATCGGATATGACACATCTGCAAAGGCTACACTACCAAAGGAACCAATGCAGAGCAGCAGTACCAATACCACAGAAAGTATTCTAGTCTTCATTAATACAGACCTCCCAGTTCATATATTCCATGGTCTGCGCACACTGCAAACCATAGTGTTTAAAATAAGATTATGCTTGCGTTTTACACTGACAACACCACTATATAATTTACTTTTAGTTTTTTCAATAAGTTAATTCACCTATTTCTTTAAGGTTTTTCACCGCATTATCTTGATAAATCGAGCGTTTAGTGTATAATGTTTGTATGCCAAAGGTTAAAAGAGGTGCTTGTTCAGGATGTTTAATATACGCAACATGGGTATAGAGACCCCTCACGATAATACTTTTGAAATATTAAGGCCGTTTGGCATGGGTGTATGTGTATTTCTATTAACAATGGATCCGTGTGTCGTGTCAGTTGATCCAAATCCATATTACAAATTGCCATGCCACAACCTCGGAAAAAATCACCCAAACATTGATGCTGAATTTGTGCCACATTGCGATTATGAGCTACATGATATGCAGCCGGGCGAATGTATATTATATACTGACACATTCCCGCGTATTCTAACTATACCAAAATACGTAAATGATCTGCGCAACAGCTGGATACATTTCAGTTGTGAAGATGCATCGACATTATTTTCTCAATTAGGCATAATGCCAAATACCATACTTTCTCTGCGTGATCCTGAGCTAATAGCGTCGATACTTTATGACATAATGTCTGAGCATCTTCAAATGAACGCTCATTGGAAGAGAATGGAAAACTCTATGTTCGAGATGCTTTTAATAAACGTTGCGCGTTGTGCGCTGCCAGCCGGTTCATCTTTAACCAGTCGCGAAATAAAGCGTCGTGAGTCCCTTGCGCAATTGCGCAAAAAGATGTACTTAAATCCTGCTCGCGACTGGAGCGTTGCCAGCATGGCCGAAAGTATGTTTATGAGTGTCAATCGCTTCATAGATGCCTATAGTGAATACTTCGGCATAACGCCTAAACAAGACATAATAAACGCTCGCGTACAGCATGCAAAAACTTTGCTTGGACTTCAAAATGTATCTCTCAGAGATGCTGCTACATTATCAGGCTTTCAAAGTGAGTATTATTTCAGCAGTGTTTTTAAGCGCATAACCGGGTATACCCCTGCCGCGTTTCGTCGACAAATATCATCGATAAGTGAGCTTTAAAAATGAGCAGCTTACGAAGGAATGCATTCCTTCGTAAGCTGCCTATCTCACCCCTCCAACCCCTCAAACTGCGAGTTATAGAGCCTTGCATACAGGCCGTTCTTCTCAAGCAGCTGCTGGTGGTTGCCGCTCTCCACTATGCCCTCGTCGGTCATTACGAATATGCAGTCGGCGTTGCGTATCGTGGCCAGGCGGTGCGCTATCACAAGGGAGGTGCGATTCTCGCTAAGTCTGCTCAGCGAGCGCTGAATTATGCGCTCGGTCTCGTTGTCCAGCGCGCTCGTGGCCTCGTCCAGCAGCAGTATCGGCGGGTTCTTTAGGAATATGCGCGCTATGGCTATGCGCTGCTTCTGGCCGCCCGACAGCTTTACGCCGCGCTGGCCTACCACCGTGTCGTAGCCCTCGGGGAAGTGCATTATGAAGTCGTGCGCGTCGGCCAGCTTGGCGGCGGCTATCACGTCCTCGTCGCTCGCGCCCGGACGGCCATAGAGTATGTTCTCGCGCACCGTGCCGCCAAACAGGAACACGTCCTGCTGCACTATGCCTATGTTCTCGCGCAGCGACTTGAGCGTCACGTCGCGTATGTCCTGACCGTCTATCAGTATGCGGCCGCCGGTCACGTCGTAAAAGCGCGGTATCAGGTTGCACAGCGTAGTCTTGCCGCCGCCCGAAGGCCCCACAAGCGCCACGGTATGCCCTGAGTATATCTCGAAGTTGAGGTCGTCCAGCACGGTCTGAGAGTCGTTATAGCGGAAGCTGACGTGTTCAAAGCGTATGTCGCCGTTGGGACGAGACATGGGCTTTGCGCCCGGGCGATCCTCTATGGCGGGTTTTATGTCCATTATGTCGGTAAAGCGCGTGAACGACGCCATGCCGCGCTGATAGGTCTCTATGAGGTTGGTTATCTTTTGCAGCGGCGACAGGAACAGGTTAACGTACAGTATGAACGCCGTGAGATTGCCCGCGCTCATCTCGCCCTTCAGCACAAAGTACGCGCCGCCTATCAGCGTCACCAGATAGAACGCGTTTGAGAACAGGCCTATCATGGTGTGGAAGCGCGCCATCACGTAATAGGTGTTGGCCTTGACCTTGGTGAAGCGCTGGTTGCCTGCCTCGAACTTGGCGTTCTCATAGTCCTCGTTGGTGAACGACTTGACCACGCGCACGCCCGATAGCGAATCCTCCACGCCCGCGTTTATCTCGCCCAGCTCGGCGCGCATGTCGGTAAAGCCCGCGCGCATGCGCTTGTTCCACTTGCTGGAGAAGAACAGCATGAACGGCACTATGCAAAGCAGTATCAGCGTGAGCTTCCAGCTCATCGTCGCCATTATCGTGAACGTGCCTATCAGCATGCACACCGATATCAGAAAGTCCTCCGGGCCATGGTGGGCAAGCTCGGCTATTTCGTTTAGGTCGTTTACTATGCGCGACATTATCTGGCCGGTCTTGGTATTGTCAAAGTAAGAGAACGGCAGCTGATGTACATGCTCGAACAGGTCATGGCGCATGTCCTTTTCTATGCGCACGCCCACTATGTGTCCCCAGTACTCGACCACCATCTGCAGCAGGTATTGCAGCACGTACAGCGCCGCCAGCAGCGCGCCCCACAGCAGTACCGGCTTTAGCTCGCCTGCGGGCAGGAGCGTATCCATCACTACATTGACCGCGCGCGGGAACACCAGCGACAGCAGCGCCAGCGCTATGGCGCACGCAAAGTCGAACAGGAATAGCTTCAAATGCGGCTTGTAATATGGTATGAAACGCTTTATCATCTGTGCCTCCCAAACATATTGTTTTGATACCATTCTATCACCGTCGCGTGATTTTGTACATGCACAGGCGCGCGTTTGCTCTGCTTAAGTCCATGGTTAATCAAAAAAATGCGATAAAAATGCAAAACAGCACACCACAAAGTATTCATATCCGGCAAAACACAACGCGCATTACCATGCGCGCAGCACGCTCATGGATCTCGCATATATATGCGTCTTCCGCAGCCCAATATGCAAACATATGCAGAACGTCATTTTTGCATTCTCGCCGCGCACGCATGCGCCTTATGTGGTATAATACTATATCAAACTGCCAAAAAAACCCAAGGCGCTCGAGGTGGCACGCAGTCCGGCGGCTTTAATCGCGCCCGGCGACATGTGGACAGTTCCCGATATAGCGGACAATAGAAAAAAGAAGCCTCCTGTTGTAGAATAGAAGCTATGACAGGAGGCGTTATGTATGGCAAGGAAGTACAGAAATGTAGAACAACTGGTAGA
>JBMNUB010000036.1:0-32183 GCA_050946055.1 Candidatus Fimadaptatus sp.
TTTGATCCTGCGTTCTTCGCCGCCTTTACCAACAAGATTAATCTTCGTCCACGCAAATGCCTTGGCTGGAGATCTCCCTTTGAAGTTTTCTTCAATCTGTTGTTGCACTTGACTTGACAATTCAAGCTATAAAGTGCGATGTGCGCGACTATCCCGCAAGTGACTCCATAGCCAATTCCTTGGCTCACCTGAAAGGAGAGCTGCCGCGCGAGCGACTGAGGGGTTAACCCCGCCGCGATGAAAGCAGCCTTGCGTGTGCCGAGTCAACCTCCGCTCATCCTAAAGCAACCATCCTGTATTCGATGAAAACCCTTCCGGCGCTCGTGCGCCGCCTTCCCTTTCATGGAAGGCTGGGCCGGGAACGGCGTAGCATCGCGCAGACCACAAGCGCACCTGTTATCGCAGATGAAATCAGGCGTAACTCTCCTTGGCTCACCTGAAAGGAGAGCTGCCGCGTGAGCGACTGACGGATTAACCCCGCCGCGATGAAAGTGGCCTTGCGTGTGCCAAGTCAACCTCCGCTCATCCTAAAGCAACCATCCTGTATTCGGGGAAAACCCTTCCGGCGCTCGTGCGCAGCCTTCCCTTTCATGGAAGGCTGGGCTGGGAACGGCGTAGCATCGCGCAACTCCAACCCACTTCAACCCATACACTGCACAAAAAACGCGCCCCGTCCGTGATCAGTGGACGGGGCGCACGCCTCATTGCTAGCTATGCGGCGCTTATGTTACTCGATATTACTCCTGAGAAGCGAGCTTCTTGTAGGTCTCCAGACGACGCGCCGCGTCCGCCTCGGACTGCTTGAACAGGCGCTCGGCCGCCTCGGGGAACATCTTGGCCAGAGACGCATAGCGGGTCTCGCCAGCCAGGAACTCCTGATAGTTGCCGGTCGGATCCTTGGAATCCAGCGTCATCGGGTTCTTGCCCTGCTCGGCCAGATCCGGGTTGTAGCGGTACAGCGGCCAGTAGCCCGCCTGCACGGCCTTCTTGATCTCGGCCTGAGCGTTGCCCATGCCGGCCTTGATGCCGTGGTTGATGCAGGGAGCGTAGGCGATTATCAGGGACGGGCCATGGTAAGCCTCGGCCTCGTTGACCGCCTTGAGCAGCTGCGCAGGATCGGCACCCATGGCGACGGTGGCTACGTACACATAGCCGTAGCTCATGGCCATCATGCCCAGATCCTTCTTCTTGGTGCGCTTGCCGGCCGCAGCGAACTTGGCCACAGAACCGGTAGGCGTGGACTTGGAGGACTGTCCGCCGGTGTTGGAGTAGACCTCGGTGTCTACGACCAGCACGTTCACATCCTCGCCCTGAGCGAGCACGTGATCCAGTCCGCCGTAGCCGATGTCGTATGCCCAGCCGTCGCCGCCGAAGATCCAGATGGACTTCTTGGTCAGCAGGTCGGCGTTGTCAACGACTTCCTTGGCCATGTCGCAGCCGCACTCCTTGCACAGAGCCAGCAGCTTGTCGCCGGCCTCGCGGGAACCTTCGGCATCGTCCATCTTCTCCAGCCACTCGTTGCCCGCGGCCTTCATCTCATCGGAAGCGCCCTCGGACTCGGTGATGGCCTTGACGGTCTCAGCCAGCTTAGCGCGGCGCTGGGAAACGGCCAGATTCATGCCGTAACCGAACTCGGCGTTGTCCTCGAACAGGCTGTTAGCCCACGCAGGACCACGACCCTCGTCGTTCACGGTGTAGGGGCAGGTGGGAGCGGAGCCGCCGTATATGGAGGAGCAGCCGGTAGCGTTGGCGATTATCATGCGATCGCCGAACAGCTGGGTGATCAGCTTTACATACGGGGTCTCGCCGCAGCCCGCGCACGCGCCGGAGAACTCGAACAGCGGACGCAGGAACTGGCTGCCCTTGACGGTCTTCTTGTTGACCGCGCCCTTGAAGTCGGGCTGAGATACCGCGAACTCCCAATCCTTCTCCTCGACGGACTGAGTGGCCAGCGGCTTCATCTCCAGAGCCTTGGTCTTGGCGAGGCAGGCCTGTACGCAGTTGCCGCAGCCGGTGCAATCCAGCGGGCTTACCTGCATGCGATAGAGCTTGCCAGCGAACTCCTTGCCCTTGGCCGGAACGGTCTTGAAGGACTCGGGCGCGTTGGCTACCTGCTCCTCGGTCATCAGGAAGGGACGTATGCAGCCGTGCGGGCAGACCAGCGAGCAGGTGTTGCACTGTATGCAGTTCTCAGGTATCCACTGGGGAACCTTGACCGCTATGCCGCGCTTCTCGAACTGGGTGGTGCCGGTCGGCACGAAGCCCTGCGGGTTGAACGCGGATACGGGGAGCTTGTCGCCCTGCTGCTGGATTATGGGCTTGATTATCTGGTTGAAGTGCTCGGTCGCGGGAACCTCAACGGCAACAGCGCCGGTGGTGGCGTTGAGCCAGCTCTCGGGAACCTTGACCTCTACCAGGCCGGATATGGCGATATCAACGGCGTCGTTGTTCTTCTTGACAACGTCGTCGCCCTTCTTGCCGTAGGACTTCTTTATGGCCGCCTTCATGTACTTGTCGGCATCCTCGTAAGGTATAACGTTAGCCAGCTTGAAGAAAGCGGCCTGCATGGTGGTGTTGATGCGGTTGCCCATGCCCACCGAAGCCGCCAGCTTTATGGCGTCGATGATGTAGAGCTTGGCATGCTTCTCAGCCAGTGCCTTCTTCATGGAAGCGGGCAGCTGGGTCTCCAGCTCCTCGGCAGTCCAGGGGCAGTTCAGCAGGAAGGTGCCGCCGTCCTTGAGGCTGTCCACCATGTCATAGTGCGTGACATAGGAGGGGTTGTGGCAGGCCACGAAGTCCGCCGCATCGATGAGGTAGGGCGACTGAATCTTCACCTTGCCGAAGCGCAGGTGGGACACGGTCAGACCGCCGGACTTCTTCGAGTCGTAGGAGAAGTAGCCCTGAGCATACAGATCGGTGTGGTCGCCGATTATCTTTATGGAGTTCTTGTTCGCGCCAACGGTACCGTCGGAGCCCAGACCGTAGAACATGCAGGCGATGGTGCCTTCGGGAGCGGCCATGACCTTCTCGCCCAGAGGCAGGGAAGCGCCGGTCACGTCATCCTCTATGCCCACGGTGAAGTGGTTGCGGGGCTGCTCGGCATCAAGATTGTCGTAAACAGCCTTGACCATGGTGGGGTTGAACTCCTTGGAACCCAAGCCGTAACGGCCACCAACTACCTTTATGTCAGTGCGGCCGCACTCTACCAGCGCGGAGCAGACATCCAGATACAGCGGCTCGCCCAGGCTGCCGGGCTCCTTGGTGCGATCCAGCACAGCCAGCTTCTTGCAGGAAGCGGGTATCGCAGCCATGAAGTGCTTTATGGAGAACGGACGATACAGGTGTACCTTTACAAGGCCCAGCTTCTCGCCCTTCTTGTTCAGGTAATTTACGGTCTCCTCTATGGTGTCGCAGCCAGAGCCCATGGCGATTATGACCTTCTCGGCATCGGGCGCGCCCACATAGTCGAACAGGTTGTAATGACGGCCGGAGATCTCGCCAACCTGCTTCATGACCTCTTCCACTATCTCGGGGGTGGCATCGTAGTACTTGTTGGCCGCCTCACGGTTCTGGAAGTAGATGTCGGGGTTCTGCGCAGTACCCTGCTGATGGGGATGCTCGGGGTTCATCGCGTTCTTGCGGAACTCGGCGATGGCATCCCAATCAACGAGGGGCTTGATCTCGTCGTAGTCATAAGCGTCGATCTTCTGTACCTCGTGGGAGGTGCGGAAGCCGTCGAAGAAGTGCAGGAAAGGCACCTTGGCCTTGAGCGTGCTCAGGTGGGATACCAGCGCCATGTCCATGGCCTCCTGAACGGAGTTGGACGCCAGCATCGCAAAGCCGGTCTGACGACAGGCCATTACGTCACTGTGGTCGCCGAATATGGACAGCGCATGCGCGGCCAGCGCACGGGCGCTGACGTGGAACACGCAGGGCATGAGCTCGCCCGATATCTTGTACATGTTGGGGATCATCAGCAGCAGGCCCTGAGACGCCGTGAAGGTCGTCGTCAGCGCGCCCGCCGCCAGAGAGCCGTGAACGGCGCCCGCCGCGCCGGCCTCGGACTGCATCTCGGCGATGCGCACGGTCTGGCCGAACAGGTTCTTGCGGCCGTTAGCCGCCCACTCGTCGGAGACCTCTGCCATCGGAGAGGAGGGAGTTATCGGGTATATCGCCGCCACGTCGGAAAACGCATACGCAACGTGGCCAACAGCGGTATTACCGTCGATAGTCATCTTGGTGCTCAACTGGAATACCCCCTTGTGATATTGTTTTGGCAGCGCAAAAATTATGTTCATTCACCATGAGAAATCCGGTAAAACAAAGCTGGCTGTCCAACATGTATTATTATAAGGTTATCGCCGCACACTGTCAAGTTTACCGCCGTGTCATTCACGTAAATGGGGCGGTTAAAAGTTCAGTTTTCGTAAATGTGAATGCAACCGGCCGGGATATCGCGCCTGTTTGGTCAGAAAATGTCAGTCCTTGCAGTATGCCGCGCGTCAGGCTCTTAGCGGTAAACATTCCCTGTCCGATTGCAGCCAACCAATCACCATAAGCAACAGGCATCCGCCCCCGGCACAGCCGCAATGGGAGGACGCCCGCTGACATATTCACATTCTAGACGGATGGCGCCTGCTCATAATGCTCAAGGCGCGCATCATGCGCAAGTCATCAGAACTTGCCGGTTTCCAGCGAATCGGCAACGCAGCGCACTGCGGCTTCCACGCTGCCCTCGGCAAAGGGGCTGTGCAGCCCGGCCACATCCAGCAACTCGAAGTAGCCGCGCGAACCGCCCGCCTTGCACAGGCGCAGGTAGTCGGCAAACGCCGCCTCGCGCGATTCCTTCATGCGGCCATACAGCTCGAAAACGCAGGTCTGAGCCAGCGCGTAGTCTATGTAGTAGAACGGATATAGGAATATGTGCTGCTTCTGCATCCAGAATCCGCCGCCCTCGAGGAACTCGTTGCCGTCGTAGTCGCGCCAAGGCATGTAGGCGCGCTCCAGCTCGCGCCATACCCTGCGGCGCGCGGCGGCATCCAAATCCTCGGCGTACACGCGGTGCTGGAACTCGTCCACGCAGCACATGTAGGGTATGACCTCCAGCGCGCTCATAAGGTGTGCGCGCTTGTACTTTTCGGCGTTCTCGCCGAAGAACAGATCCATCCACGGATAGGTGAAGAACTCCATCGCCATGGAGTGTATCTCGTTTATCTCGCTGGTGGAGAAGCTGTAGCTGCTGAGCGGCTGGCAGCGCATGGCGGTATAGCACTCAAAGGCATGGCCGGCCTCATGGGTCAGCACGTCCACGTCGGCGCTGGTGCCGTTGAAGTTGGAGAATATGAACGGTGCCTTGTAGGCGGGCAGCGAAGTGCAGTAGCCGCCCATGTGCTTGCCGGGGCGCGTATTGAGGTCGAACAGCTCATGTTCGGTCATGAAGTCGAAGAACTCGCGCGTCTCGGGCGAAAGCTCGCTGTACATGCGCTGAGCCTTCTTGACCAGCTCCGCCATGTCGCCCTGAGGTATGGCGTTGCCCTCGGGGAATATCAGCGACTCGTCATAGTAGTGAAGCTTGTCCACGCCCAGACGCTCGGCCTGCTCGCGGAACAGCTTCTCGCACATGGGAACTATGGTCTGCTTGACCTGCTCGCGATAGGCGCGCACGTCGTCCGGGCCATAGTCCAGACGGCCGCGCATCACATACGCCATCTCGATGAAATCCTTGAACCCCGCGCGGCGCGCCATCTCCTTGCGCAGCGCCACCAGCTTGTCGTACTGCGCGTCCAACTTGGGCGAAGCCTGCTCGTAAAGCTCAGCCCACTTGAGGAAGGCGCGGCGGCGCACATCGCGGTCGGTGGACTGCATATAGCGCTGAAGCCCATAGAAGTTGCACCTCTCGCCCTCGAAGTCGCAGGCGCAGGCGGCGGCGGTCTTGTTGAACTCGACGCACTCCAGGCTCTCCTCGATGTTCAGGTCGATGTTGGCCTCGCACTGCACGCGCTCTTCGGCCTCCATGGAGCGGGTGAGCTGCGGGCCGAACTCGCGCTCGAAGTCGCCGCGGAAGGCGCTCTTCAGCATGGCATGCGACAGGCGCTTAAACAGGCCGGTGAGCTTGGCGTATTCGCCGTTTATGTAATTTACCTCGCCCTCGTAATAGGCATCGGTGGTGTCCAGCGTGTTGCGTATCGAGGCCAGCGAAGCCATGGTCTCGACCTCGGTCATCTCATCCTGCGTCGCCATAAAGGCCGCGCGCGCCTGCGCGTAGTCCTTAGCGCCTTCCAGCGCCTCTATGTGCTGGGTGAGCTTGCCTTCCAGCGCCGCCATATCGGGGCGCACATACTTTATCTCAGAAAATTTCTGCATTGCAATTACCTCCGCAGTGCCGCACAGTGCGGCTGTTTAAGCGTATTATATCACATAGCGCGCCCATGCACAATGCACCTGCCGGCCCATGCGCGCAAGTGATTGCGGCGCAGCCCTGTGCGCCGCCAACCCATTTCCGCCGCTTACCTCTCGCCCGGCTTTACGCAGGCTATCTCGTATATAGTGCGCATGTCGCCGTCGTCCAGCGGGCGGAAGTTGCCCACGCGGCCGTCGGAGCGGCGGCGCACCTTGGCTATCAGCTGCGGTATGTCCTCGCGGCGCGCGCCTATCTCCTCAAAGCTGCCCGGCAGACCTATCGAAGCTATGAAGCGCTCGTAGCGCATTATGCCCTCCAGCGCCGTGCGCCCGGGATGCTCATAGTCCTGCTGGCAGCCCCATACGTTGACCGCCAGGCGGCACAGGCGCATGTCGGCCTTGCCCAGCAAAAAGCGCAGATACGCCGGGAATATCAGCCCCATGGTCGCGCCATGCGCGGTGTCGTAGAGCGCGGACAGCTCATGCGCCAGCTTGTGGCTCGCGCCGTCGGACTCGCGGCCCAACCCGCAGGTGTCGTTGTGCGCCAGCGTGCCGGCCCACATAAGCGTGGCGCGCGATTCGTAGTCGTCGGGCTTCGCTATGGCGCGCGGCGCAGCCTCGACTATCGAGCTTAGCACGGCCTCGCACAGCCTGTCGGTCAGCGCTACGCCCTGCTCATTGGTGAAATAGCGCTCAAGCACATGGCTCATCATGTCGGCTACGCCGCATGCGGTCTGATATGCACCCAGCGTATAGGTAAGCTCCGGGTCCATTATCGCAAAGCGCGGGCGGTTGAAGTCGGAGGACGTGGAGCGCTTGAGCATGCCGTCCTCGCGGGTTATTACGCAGCTGTTCGAGCCTTCCGAGCCAGCCGCCGCCATGGTCAGCACCACGCCCATGGGCATAGCGCCCGGCACTGCCGCCTTGCCCGCGAACATGTCCCAGAAGTCGCCATCGTACTTGAGGCCGGTGGCTATGGCCTTGCACGAATCTATGGCGCTGCCGCCGCCCACGGCTATCAGGCAGTCCACGCCCTCCTTGCGGCACAGCTCTATGCCATTGTACACCAGCCCGTCGCGGGGATTGGGCTGCGCGCCACCCAGCTCTATGCAGCTCAGTCCTGCGCGCTCTATCGACGCGCGCACGCGCGCTATCAGTCCTGAGCGCACCGCAGAGCCGCCGCCATAGTGTATCAGCGCGCGCGTGCCGCCCAGCCGCGCCAGCTCTTCGCCCGCTCGCTCAGCCACGCCTCTGCCGAATATGTAGTGCGTAGGCGCGTAAAACTCAAAGTC
Organism: Candidatus Fimadaptatus sp.; assembly: GCA_050946055.1. Lineage (GTDB taxonomy): Bacteria > Bacillota > Clostridia > Christensenellales > Aristaeellaceae > Fimadaptatus. The sequence continues at coordinate 7,692 of JBMNUB010000036.1, forward strand.
CTTCATTTATGTACATCTCCTTTCGTATGACCCCGGCGCAGTGCAGCAGCCGGGAATGTGTGCTATGCTCATCTGCCTATTAAGTGCAGACTGACTAAAGACAACGCAGTCCAGCGCCGACAGCAAAACTCCCGCTTCAATGCAGGACAGCTGTCATTATGATAGCGCTGCGTGCCCATATGCCCAAAGCCCCGCTTCCATGCAGGCTGACTGTTCAAACCAGCTTTGCTCTGCCATGCGCAAGGCAGTACATCGATTCCGGTCATGGGCAAGTCCGCGCGCATGATAAAGCGCATTGCGCTCAGCGCACCAGCTTCTCAAAGTCCAGCCCAGGCAGGCATTCCGGCCTTATGCCCATGCGGCAGGTCACAAGAGGATCGACTATCTGCGCGACCTCTATGTCGCCTGCCAGGCTCATCAGCATTATCAGCTGATTGCTGTCCAAATCCTCTACGCGGCGCTTTAGCAAGTCAAGCAGGCTGGCACGCGCCAGATACGCCGCCTCGTCCAGATTGGGCGCGGAGCAGTTCACGCGCAGGCAGCCGTCCGCATCGCGCACCACCGGCCACTGCTCGCTCACGCCATGTATCACGCGGCAGCGTATCTCAACCTCGGCGGCGCATTCCAGCCCGCATATGCCCACCTCGCCGTCGCCCATAAGCGCATGCACGTCGCCCAGCGCCAGCATCGCGCCCTCCTGCCGCACGGGCAGATACACGGTCGAGCCTGCGGTTATGCGGCGGTCATCCATATTGCCGCCGTGCATGTGCGGCGTGTCGGTGTCATAAAAGCCCTGCTTATCGCCCGTGGCCACGCCTATCACGCCTATCATCGGCACGGCGGGCAGGCTGTGGCCAAAGAAGTCCACGCGCCCATCAGCTATCTCAAAGCGGCGCGTGTGACAGCCGGTCACGAACTCGCCCATGCTGCCCACGCCCGCGCGCACGTTCATTATGCCGTGGCCGGCGGTGCGAATGTCAATTATGTCCACCGCCAGCGTGTCGCCCGCATGCGCGCCGCGCACGGCTATGGGGCCGGTCGCAGGGTTGGGGCCCGGCACATGCTTGCGCAGCTCCAGCCACGGGTCATCGCCATGCTGAAGCACATTGCAATAGCAATCCAGCGTGCGCACGGCAAGGACCTCGCCCTCATCCACCTCGACTATCGGCTGCATGTCGGGCATGAAGCCGTGAACAAACTTTTCATCGGATATGTATCTCATCTATTCTCCCTTTCCCCCGCCGCGCGGCGGTATAAAAGAATCCGTACATATGTGGCGGCGCGCCCTGCTTAAAGCCGGGCCGCGCCCGCTCTGCCTCAGAGACATGCGCCGCCTGCCGTCAGACCACCTTTTTGCTCAGCCACTTGTTGCCCATATAGCGATACACGAAGAACGCGCCGCGCACCGCCCAGTCGGTTATCATGGCTATCCACACGGCCTTTAGCCCCAGTCCATACCACGCCAGCACATAGCTGAGCAGCACGCGGAACACCCACATGCTGACCACCGACACTATCATAGTATAGCGCACATCGCCCGCCGCCCTGAGCGTATTGGGCAGGGCAAAGGACAGAGGCCATGTAAACAGCGCCCACGCGCCGTGGAACACCACTATCCACACCGCGTCCGGCACGCTCTCCGCGCCCAGACCGAACAGCTCTACCAGCGGCTCTGCAAATATTATCATCGGTATGTTCAGCGCCCAGTTGCAGGCATATATCAGCGTCATGAGTATCCGCGTATAGCGGCGCGCCTCGCTGTACTGACCTGCGCCCATGACCCGACCCACTACCGTGACTATGGCGAGGTTTATGGCTATGCCGGGCATGTTCTGCATTATGGCGAGGTTGTTGCCCACGGCGTTTGCGGCTATGGCAGCCGTGCCAAGCGAGGACACCAGCGACGCCACCAGCAGCTTGCCAAACGAGAACATGCTGTTCTCCAGCCCGCTGGGTACGCCTATCCTGAGTATGCGCCCCACCATGTCGCCATCCAGCCTAAGCGAATACGAGCGCACGCACAGCGAATGCGCCGGGTTTCTGAGCAGCCATGTTATCGCTATGCCGCCCACTATGCGCGACACCAGCGTCGCCAGACCCGCGCCCGCCGCGCCCATGCCCATGCCGTATATGGTTATGGCGTTGCCGGCCACGTTTATCAGGTTCATGACTATGGATATGAGCAGCGTCACGCGCGTCTTGCCCATTGAGCGGTACAGCGCCGCGCCCGAGTTATACAGCGCCAGGAACGGATAGCTCAGCGCCGTGAGCAGGAAGTACTCCTGTGCGCTGGCCATGACGTCCGGCTCTATGCTGCCGTATATGAGCGTCAGCAGCGGCCCTCGCGCCGCCAGAGTTATTATCGATATGCCTAGCGCTAGCAGCAGGCACAGCACGTACAGCTGTCTGCCCGAATCGCGCGCCCGCTCGCGCGTACCCTGCCCCAGATACTGAGAAGCCACGACTGCGCCGCCCGTAGCCAGCGCCGAGAACAGCTGTATCAGCACCACGTTTATGCTGTCCACCAGCGACACGCCCGACAGCGCCGCCGCGCTCACGCGCGTGACCATCGCGGTGTCGGCCATGCCTATCGTCATGGACAGCGTCTGTTCCAATATCAGCGGCCAGATTATGCGCGCCAGATCGCGCCCGCTGAACAGCGCATCAGGCGGCGCCGCATACAGCGCCCGCAATCGTTCTACCATCACCCTGCCTCCTAAGACCAAATTATCGCGTTACCAGTATATCACAAACAAGCGCCCCGCGCCATACGGCATAGACACGCATGGCGCAGGCGCGGCATGTTGCGGGGATGGCGATGCCTATGCGCGGCAAAGATACCTGCGCCTGTTGGATTGCGGAGACATTCTGCATAAACCGCTGCGCGCGTTTGATTGCTTGCGTATGTATTGCCCCGCCGAATAAGATGATGCGACTAGTCCATGCCGCCTGCCCTGCTACATGCGCCGCACGGCTATTGCTTTGCTGAATAAGATGATGGCATAACGCATGAGATATGCGCGAGTTGCCCGCACGCACAGCTTCGGTCACTTGTGATTATCGCAACATGAGCTGCAGACATCCGTCCTTACTCCCGACAAGGCTTACCGCGCCCACATGGCGCGAGGGCGTGCGTCCTTACTCTACCGCGCGGCATGAATTCATAAAACGCCATCTGCAACCTCTGCGCAGCCCAAAAAGCAGCGCCGCCGCACGGCTGTCTTACCAGCTCGTGCGGCGGCGTATCGCTTGTCATTCTGCTATACCGCTTATTTTACGTTACGCGGCGGCTTCTACCGTATCCAGTGCGTCCCAGGTGCGAGTCTGGCCGGTATAGATGGAATTTATCTGCGCCGAGGTGAGAGACTCCACGGGGTTGTCCAGATTCACTATGACCGCGATGCCGTCATGCGCGAAGGTGGTAGCGGTGAGCGAGGTCAGTTCCTCCTCCTTGAGCGCGCGGCTGGACATGCCTATGCTCACCTTGCCCTCGGTCACGTCCTTGATGCCCGCGGAGGAACCGGAGTAGGTTATCTCTATGGTAACATCGGGGTTGAGCGCGACATAGCCTTCCTTGAGCGACTCTATGACCTTCTCTACCGAAGTGGAGCCGGACAGCGTTATCTTGCCGGAGATGCCGCTGGGAGCGTACTCGGTGGCGGCGGCAGCCTCAGAGCCGTCGGCGGTGGTAGCAGTCTCATCGGTAGCGGTCACATAGCCGCGCTCGGCGACTATGGCCTGACCTGCGGTGCTGAGCACGTACTTGATGAAGTCGGCGGCAACCGGGTCTTCAGAGCCGGTCTGAGTGGCCAGCACGAAGGGGCGCGCCAGCGCGTAAGAACCGTTCTTTACGTTGTCCACGGTAGGCTCTACGCCGTCCACTGGCATCGCCTTGACCTTGTCGTTTATAGCGCCCAGCGAGGTATAGCCTATCGCCTGACCATCGACCTCGACCTTGCTCACGACCGCGTCGGTGGAATCGACCAGCACGGCCTCCTCATACAGCCTGTCCTCAGTGCCTTCGTCGGTCTTTACGACCACGCCCATCAGCTCGTCAAACGCGCCGCGCGTGCCGGAATTGGCCTCGCGGGATATTACGGTTATCTCGTCCGACGCCTCGAACGCCAGCGCAGAACCGCTCAGCATCATCGCTCCGGCCAGCAGTATGCTGGCAATGCCCTTCATCTTCATGTTCAATGTCCTCCATATCTCAGCCGTATTCGCCTTCTGTTTACGTACTGCATTGTACATTGCCGATGTTAGAGCGCAACGCGCGCATGGTGAGCGCTTTGTAAGATGCATGCGGGCATATTGCTTACAAAGCAGCATATGCCTTCCAATATACGGCTTGCAGGGCAGCTATGCTTCCAGCATGTGCCGCTCCCCCCGCACAGGCGAAAGCGGCGCTGTCCCCGCCTTAAAACAGGCATCGGACAGCGCCGCCCATTGACGATGTTGATATGTCACTTTGTATCCTGCGGTCTGCGCCTTCTGCGGCCATGCGCGTGTGCGGCGCGCGGTCTGGGCGCGCTCTTGCCGGGCGGCGCATCCTCGCAGCGCCTTGCCTCGCGCTCCGCCCTTTCCGCCTGCGCCCTGCTCAGACGCACAAGAGCCGCATCCAGCTCGCCGCTGGCCGCAGCGCGCTCCAGCGACATATACGTGGCCGCCGCGTCAAAGCGCGCGTCGTGCGCACCGCTGCCGCCGCCGAACACCTTGGCAGCGTACCGGGATATCTCATCCTCGTCAAGCGCAAAGTGCTCCCACACTTCGCTCAGGCGCGGCGGCTTGGGCTTGCCGCTGGACAGCACCGCATCGCCCCAGCAGCCCGTGAACAGCTGCATGGTGCAGAGCCGGCGGCGCTCGGGCAGGGCAAGATTCAGCCTGCGCAGTTCGCGCTTCAGATAGTCTATGTCCCCGGCTACGCCATGACCTATCAGCACATCCGCCCCCTCAAAATCGGCAAGTATCTCCTGTGCATGGCCGGCAAAGCGCGCGCCGCCCGAGAGCTGTTTGAGCATGCTCATGCTCAAGTGATGCACCTTATAGGCATAGCTGTTCATGGCATCCACGCGGAAGAAGAAGTTGCGCGCGCGCACTTCGCCATCGCCGCAGACTATGTATGCCAGCTGGCATATCTGTGGCCGCGTAGTGCCGGTGGACTCCACATCGAACACGATCGCGCGCATTACTTGCCCTTGAGCGCGGCACAGGCACGCGCCATGCGGTCGAGCGCCTCGTCCAGCTGAGCGCGCGGGCAGGCCACGTTGAAGCGCATGAATCCGGCGCACTCGTTGCCCTCGCCATAGCCCTCGCCTCGGTTAAGGCCCACGCCCGCCTCGCACAGCGCGCGGAACACATCGTCGCCCGAACCCAGCGCATGCGTATCCAGCCACATAAGGTATGTGCCTTCCGGACGCACGCAGCCTATCCCGGGCATCTCCGCATGCAGGCGCTCAAGCGCATGATCCACATTGGCCTCTATGTATGCGGTCAGCTCGTCCAGCCAGTAGCCGCACTTAGTGTAGGCCGTGCGCTGCGCCACCGAGCCAAAGGAGTTGTTGGCGCCGTCGTTCACGCCCGCGCTCTGCATGAAGGCCGATATGCGCTTGCGGTAGTCGGCGCGGCGCACTATCATGTTGCTAATGCCCAGGCCCGCAAGGTTAAACGCCTTGGAGGCCGACATCATCATTATGCTGTTCTCATAGTCGAAGTTCAGCACCGAGCAGTGCTTATGCCCGCTGAATATGAATCCGGCATGTATCTCGTCGGATATCAGCAGCACGTCATAGCGGCGGCACAGCTCGACAACTTTCTCCATCTCCTCGCGCGTCCATACGCGGCCCACTGGGTTGTGCGGGTTGCACAGCACCATGGCGCGCGCGCCGCCGCGGAAGGCGTTCTCGAGGTCTTCCATGTCCATCTCATAGCGGCCATTCACGAGGCGCAGAGGGTTGCGCCTGAGCATGCGATCGGCATCGCGCACCGCCGCGAAGAAGGGCGTGTATACCGGCGTCTGTATGACTATCTTGTCGCCGGGGCGGGTGAGCGCGTTTACGGCCACGCGTATGGAGCTGACGACGTTGGCGTTCCACATTATCCACTCGCGCTGAGCGGTTACGCCGAAGCGCCCTTTAAGCCAGCCCAGTATGGCCTGATAATCCTCGTCCATCTCCTCTGTATATCCGAATATGCCGTGGCGGGCGCGCTCGGTCAGTGCCTCGACTATCTCCGGCGCAGTGGCCACATCCATGTCGGCCACCCACATAGGCACTACATCTTCGCTGCCAAACAGCGACTTGCACGCGGTTACCTTGAGCGCCGCCGTACCTTTGCGGTCGATCCTCTCGTCGAATCGGCTCATTGCAATTCTCTCCTTTGCGTTATTGACCGCCAGCGCGGCCATGTTACATATATTTTAATACACCCTCGCGCAAATTTCAACCGCCGATGCGTATGCCCGAAGCCATGAAGGCTATGTATTGCGTTCAGGGCCGGCATTCGTGCATCATATGACGCGCGGCGCTATTTGCAGGCATTAGCGCATGATATCATGGGCGGCAGTTCCCATAAACAGGCACGCGCAGCCATCCGCGTGTGCCTGCGCGCATGCCCGGCGCAAATCATATGCGCACCGGCGTACCCTTGCGGCGCTTGAATGTGAGCGTATAGCGCGCGCCGCACTCCAGCGCCATGTCGCGCGCGCGGGCGAACTCATAGCCCACGTACTCGCTGTAATGCGCGTCGCTGCCGAACATCACGAACTCGCCGCCCAGCTCTATGAAGCGGCGCACTATGTCCGGGCCGGGTATGGTGGCCGTGCCGCCGTTTTTGAGGCCGGAGGTGTTTATCTCCAGCGCCTTGCCGTCCTGCGCCAGCTTCTTGAGTATCGCGTCCACTATGTCGGGCGCATATGCCCTGTCAAACGGGCGGCCCGCATCGCGCGGCGCGAACTTGGAGCAATAGCCTATGTGCGCAAGGCAATCATAGTCGGAGAAGCGGTTTATCGATTCCCATATGCACTCGGCATAGCGCAGATACGCCTGCTCGGGCGTGCGCCCGCCCAGGAACTCCTCATAGCGATACGGATCCACGCCGTCTATCATGTGCTGGGACAGCAGCACATAGTCAAAGGGATGTGCGGCCACTATCTGCGCAGTGCGCTTTGTCACGCAGGCCTGCTCGCCGGCCTCTATGCCGCAGCGTATGGACAGCTGCGGAAATTCATCGCGCAGCGAGTCTATCTCGCTGAACCACTTGTCGTATGGCACCGGCACGTCGAATATGGCCTCGTGATGCTTGAGGTCGAGATGGTCGGTTATGCAGACCTCCTCAAGGCCTGCTTTTACTGCCGCCGTGAACTGCTCGCGCAGCGTCGCCTCTGCGTCGGGCGAGTAATTTGTGTGCATATGATAATCGCGCATTGTGTGCCTCCTCGCAGTCGTTTTCTGCATATAGTATAGTTTTTCGCAATTATGTAACATGGGCGGCGAGTGTTAAGAATTTCCATCAAAAATCACGCCTTTTAAGCTGAAATGCCTTTTCTAAACCCTGCAAAGATGGTATAATCAGTTCATTGAACATCGGTAAATATACCGTTTTCAAAAAAGTGAGGTGGAATATAAGAGTTGAATTTCTTGGGTTCCGGGATGGATAAAATAGATGCGGCTGAGGTCAAGGCCGCTGCCAAGGCGCGCATGCGTGAAAACGGCAATTACAAGCGCACAGCGCTGATGATAGGCCTGTACATGCTGCTTACACTCGTGCCTGTAATGCTGATGGATTACTTTTCGACGGGCTTTATAGACATGGGCAAGCTGGATGACAGCGCGCTATTGATGCTGAATTCCCGGTTGCTGCTGTTTCAGCAGCTGGTAGCGATGCTGCTCACCCCGGCGTTTGAGCTGAGCAAGGCGCGCTTCATGATAAAGACCATGCGCGACAGCGCCGGTTCGCCCAGCGATCTGTTCGACGGGTTGGGGCGCGGGTCGTACTTTGTGTCCGTTCGCTCTATGCTGTGGCGCAATTTGATGATGTACATATGGATGATGATACCCATATCGCTCATCGTGCAGGGCATGATTGGAGGCGGAATGCTGCTGTACATAATAGGCTCGGTGCTGGCCATGGTCATAATGGTAAACCGCATGCTGGCTTATTCGCAGCAATTCTGTCTGCTGGCCGAAACACCGCGCATGGGCGCGATAATGTCGCTTAAGCTCAGCACGATGTTCATGAACGGACGCATATGGGAGCTGCTAAGGCTGCAGCTGAAGCTGATACTGTACATACTGCCCCCGATTCTGCCCAGCGTTGCGGCATTCATGCTTCCGGACGATCCGCTTATCATGCTGGGCATGTCCGCATGCTCGATACTGCTCAGCGCGCTGTGCCTGCCCGTGGCCGAGGCCGCTACGGCGGAATACTTCCTCCGGCTCAAGGCCATAATCGACAGCGGCACCCAGCGCCTGCGCGCCGATATCATTGAGGCTTGTTCCGGCGGCGAAGGCGATGAATGCGGCAAAGAGGATGAATACGGCGCTGGCAAACAGTCAGACGGCGAACTGCCCGAAGGCGGCAGCGGCAAGGACGAGGGGGACGGCGGTGAAGTCGGGCATTAACGCCCGTCAACAGCGAACGAGGAAGGACGAAAGGCGATGCTGGACAGAAAGACTATCAAGAAGGACGTCAAGGGAATACTGAGCGGGGAGAGCAAGGGCCCGGTATTGCTGGCTACGCTTATCGTGTTCATGATAGGGCTGGTGTACTTTGGCGGCGTATGGGTGGCGGCGCAATTCTTCCCGCTTACGCAGGCTGAATTGACTGCGGCGGGCAGTTGGGCAAAGGCCATGGGCGACGCGGCCAAGCTTGGCACGGTGGAGCTGAGCGCGCAGCTGCTGCTGGGTCTGGAAGCTCAGGCGAGCGCGCTGCAGAAGGTGGGCATAATACAGCTTATAGCCATGGCGCTGGAGCTTTTGATAATGGTGCCGCTTTGCATAGGCGTTCAGAAGTTCATGCTGCGCGTGATAAGGCTCAAGAACCCCGGCGCAGGCACGGTATTTAAAGGGTACAGCGGCTCGTGCTATCTGCGCTCGATAATACTGCCCTTCTGGCGCGGGCTGTGCATGCTGGGCTGGCAGTTGATAATGCTGATACTGCTGTGCGGCATGCTGGCAGGCACGGCGCTGGCCACCGGCCTCAAGATACAGGACATGGCCGGGCTCAAGAGCGGTCTGGCCGCTATATCGGGCGACTACATATCCAAGTACGGCTGGCTATATCCCACGGTGCTGGGCGTATGGATGGCGCTGGACGTGTGGCTGATGATATTCAAGGGCATAAGCTACTCCTTCTCGGGCATGGCGCTGGCCGAGCGCCCGCAGATAGGCGTGCGCAAGGCCCTGCGCGCCAGCCGCCGCATAACCCGCCGCAATCACTTTTCGCTGATGGTTGTGTCGCTCAGCTTCATCGGCTGGTATCTGCTGGCGATGCTGGCGCCTTCGCTGGTCGTAGCCATGGGCGTGGGGCTGAACATGATGAACATGGGTCAGCTGGGGCTGATAATCACGCTGGCGCTGATGGTGATAGTGATACTGATAGTCATGTATCTGCTGATGCCGTACCGCGTGGGCGTGCATGCGCAGTGCTACGTGCGGCTCAAGCGCGCGGCGCTGGAGGACGGCACCGTGATAAGGGACGACTTCCGCGGCAAGCGCGAACTGCGCGATGCCGAGGGCAACTGACACAGGCGCGATACGCAACATAACGATATGCAAGACCGGCGCTCACAAGGGCTTCAACCCCTGTAAGCGCCGGTCTTATTTTGCTTAAACCCAAGGCCCGTGTATTGGGCAGGGTAATTAAATGCACTCTGGAGACAAGCTGCCGCCCAATATTGCAAACGCGCCCTTTTTTCTGCCGCCGTCACAGCCCTTTTCGCATTCTCCAGAGCCGTAAGCGGCCTCCCATGCCGCGCATACTGAGCTGTATGCTCCCGCTCGCTGCGCGCCGCCTGCCCCGCTCCGTCACAGGTAATCGCGCCACTCCGCGCCGCCGTCGCACTGCATGCTGCCCTGCTTCTCCAAACCCGCAAAGCCGTGCTGGCGCAGATACTCGTATGCCATTATCGCCGCCGAGTTGGACAGATTCAGCGAGCGCGCGCCCTCGCGCATGGGTATGCGCAGGCAGCGGTCATAGTTGGCCGCGATAAGCTCCTCGGGCAGGCCGCAGCTCTCGCGCCCGAACACTATGAAGCTCTCGTCGGGGAATTTTACGTCGCAATAGCAGGCGCGCGCCTTCTTTGACGTGAAGAACAGCTGCGCATTCGGGTACGCCGCAAGGAAGTCCTGCCAGTTCTCATGCACGCGCATCTCCATCATGTGCCAGTAGTCCAGTCCGGCGCGCTTTAAGTACTTGTCGGATATCTCAAAGCCCAGCGGCTTTATCAACTCCAGCCGCGCGCCGGTAGCCGCGCATGTGCGCGCTATGTTGCCTGTGTTCTGCGGTATCTCGGGATTAAGCAGCACTATGTGCAGCATTGCCATACCTCTCTTTCGCGGGCTATGCCGCCCGCACGTAAGTTCTCGCGCCGCCGGCTGCATGAGCAGTATTGCCATTCCCTGCCGCGCCGCGGCAATACGCACCCCTGCGGCAGTTGAGGGCATGAACGCCAGCGGCATTGCCCCGTCCCAATATGGCGCGCTCACTGCGCCCGGCGGCAATAAACATCCGCGCGCAGCACGCGCCTTAAAGGCGATCTGCGCTCATTTTGCCGCGCGCCAATCAACCCTTGCGCACCTTTCACCTCAGCGCAGCACATGCCTGAGCAGCGACTTGCGCACCTCCACCGCATGATGCGGACACAGCTCCTGACAGCAGAAGCAGCGTATGCACAGCTTCATGTCGGCGCGCGGGAAGGGCGCAAGCGCTATAGCATGCGCCGGGCAGGAGCGCTCGCACACTCCGCAGCGCACGCACTTATCTTCCCTAAAGCGCGGTCTGGGCAGCGCCACGGCGTTGACCAGCCTGCCTATGACCGGCACGGTCGAATAGAACGGCACGTCCTTGGCCGACTGCGGCAGCGCAAAGTTGCCATCGCGCACATCCTCCACTCGCTCGCCCACCACGCGCACATCGTCCGGGCAGAGCAGACCGCGCTCCATCGCCCTCGCCAGCGTGCATACGTCGCCGGGACGCACGCCCATCAGCTCCGCGCCTATCAGGTCTATCGCATGCGCATCCCGGCTGACCAGCAGCGCGCCCAGATGCCGGGCATTGCCGCCGGTAGGCCCCTCGCCCTCCATGCACTCGACCGCGTCCAGCACGTTGAAAACCGGCCGCACGCAGCGCTCAAGGTCCACTAGCATGTCCGAAAAGCGCTTGAGCTGCGAAAATCTGGCGTGGTATTCCACCTTGGTCACGCCCGGCACGCAGCCGAACAGGTTCTTGACGCAGCCCGTCATGAGCGTCATGCCGTGTGTCTTGAGCTTGGAGCAGCTTATCACCGCATCCGCCCTCAGCACCATGCTGGTCAGGTCTGCGCATTTGAGCGCGCGCCCCTCCGGGCATTGGCGCACGCCCTGACCGTCGTCCAGCGACAGCTCCGCGCCCGCGCGCTGCGCCGCATCGGCCATGCCCGTCGCCGCATAGTAGCTCTTGAGCAGCGCCGCGTTCAGCGGGCCGCCCGGGCTGTCGCCTATTATGGGATGTGCGCCCAGCTCCTTCACGCGCGCGCACAGCGCCCGCACCACCTCGGGATGCGTGGTCGCAGCGCATTCCGGACCCTTGCGAGCCACCAGATTGCACTTTATCAGCACGCGCATGCCCGGCCTTATGGCGCTGTCCAGCCCGCCACAGCTATACAGCGCCCTGTCCAGCGCGCGCTCCACGCGCTCAGGCGAGTAGTCCGGACACCTCTCCAGCGCCACTGTGGGCGCGCTCGTATGGTTCATATAGTATGCCTTTCTGTATTACGAATTGCCCCTTACGCTTGCGCATGCCGCACCGCGCCGCGGCATACGCTTAAACTATCTTTCCGCTCAGCACGTATTCCTCTATCACGCGCCCCACGCCCGAATCGTTGCAGTCGGGGGCTATTATGCGGGCTATGCGCTTCATGTTCTCGGTGCCATTTTGCATGGCGACCGGCCAGCCCGCGTGCATAAGCATCTCGCGGTCGTTGTCGGCATCGCCAAAGGCCATGACCTCGTCGCGCTCCAGGCCGTAGTGTTCGCGCAGGCGATCCACCGCCCAGCCCTTGTCCACGCCCTTGCCCATGACCTCCACATTGTCCCACCACGAGCTGTTGACCTCCAGCTTGTCGCCGATGCCGGCTATCAGCTCGCGCGCCTTGGTAAGCCGCGCGGGATCGTCGTCGAAGCAGACTATCTTGTGGGCATGATACATGCCCTTCTCATAGCGCCCCATGCCGTCGAACTCATGCGCCATCTTAACGCCCACGCGCGCGTCGGCCTCGGGATACTTGGCGTAATCTGCGGGTCGATAGGAGTAGTACATGACGTCGCTGTCGTACAGTATGTAGAACAGCCCTATTGTGTCCCAGCGGCGCATGACTTCGCGCGCCGCCTCGGGGTCTATGCACTTTTCGGCTATGGTGCGGCCATCCGGCCCCTGCACGCGCGGGCCGTTGTTGGATATCACGGGGCTGTGCCGTATGCCCGCCATGCGCGCAAATCCCCACACCGCCGGGCTGCATCTGCCCGACGATATCGTGACCATCACGCCGCGCTTTTCGGCCTCAATTATCGCATTGCGGTTGCGCTCGGACACCTGCTTCTGGTCATTGAGCAGCGTTCCGTCAAGGTCTATCGTTATCAGCTTTATGGCCATATGTATCCTCCGTATGCTTGGGCAAAGCCCGTATTGCCCATAGATTTTAGCACATGCCGCGCGCCGCATAAAGCGCATTCATGCAAAGGATGGGTGACGCGGCATATCTCCGCGCATGCGCGCGGCGCGCCCCCGGTCGCATGGACAGAAAGGGGCGCGCCGCACAGCGTCATATTCACTTTGTATAGCATGGGCGCATGCCTGCGCGATGTTCGCCCGCAGGTGTGCGCCTTAAGCCGCCAGATTTGTGAAGGCGCGTCGCAATCACTGCTTTGCGTACTTGTGTATCTGCTCCATCACGGCGGCAGTGCCGTCGCGCTGCGGGCAGGCCGCCATTGCGCCCTCTATGGCGCGGCGCTGCTTGTATACCTCGACCACGGCGCTGACCAGCGTGTCGGGCGTCATGTTCTCCTGCATAAGCACGCTGCACAGGCCGCGCGACTTGAACGACTCGGCGTTCAGTATCTGATCGCCTCGGCTGGCCGCCTTGGGATAGGGTATCAGCAGCGCGGGCTTTTGCAGCGCCATTATCTCGCACAGCGTGTTGGAACCGGCGCGCGATATCATCACGTCGCTGCACGCATATATGTGCGGCAGCTCCTCGCGGGCATACTCCATCTGGCGATAGCCGCGCGTCTCGGACAGGTTCTCATCCAGATTGCCTCGCCCGCACAGGTGTATCACGTCAAACACCGGCAGCAGCTTGGGCAGCGCCTTGCGCAGCGCTTCGTTGACCGCCTGCGCGCCCGACGAGCCGCCTATCATCATCAGCACCGGCTTGTCGCCTGAAAAGCCGCATATCTTTAGCCCCTTGGCGCGCTCGCCGCTGAACAGCTCGCGCCTGAGCGGAGTGCCGGTGCATACGCCCTTGCTGCCTGCGGCCTCCGCAGCCTCGGGGAAGGTCGTGCATACCGCGCGGCACAGCGGCGTGGACAGCCTGTTGGCCAGACCCGGCGTCATGTCGGACTCATGCACTATCACCGGCACGCGGTGCAGCCAGGCGCCATACACCACCGGCACGGACACAAAGCCGCCCTTGGAGAACACTACGTCCGGCTTTATCCTGCTTATCAGGTGCGCGGCCTTTACGCTGCCCGCCATCACCTTGAATGGATCGGTGAAGTTCTTCCAGTCGAAATAGCGGCGCAGCTTGCCCGAAGGCACGCTGTGATACTTTACTCCCGGCACGCGCTCTATCAGGTCGCGCTCCATGCCGTCCTGCGTGCCTATGTAATGAATGTCCCAGCCCTCCTCGCGCAGCGCCTCGATAAGGGCTATATTGGGCGTAACATGGCCCGCCGTACCGCCGCCGGTCAATACTATCCGCCGCATCAGCTCATCCTCCCGCATGGAATATATTTCTATAAAACATCGCGTGCAGCCCGCCTGCCGCGCGCGCCATACCCTATATTATACCGTACAGCTTACCATTATATCATCAGCACCCGGCCTTTGAATAACATCTTCGTTAAATGCGCACTAAAGCGCTGACATGACTGCGCGGCAGTATAGTGCGCGGACTTAGCACCGGCTTGCGGACGCAGTCATTTCCATATACGAAATTCATGCCGCAGGCGCGTCATGATATCGGCGCGCGTGGATAAATGCCGCGCAGGCATGTAGCTCGCGCCGGAATGTTGCTCTAACAGCCTGAATCGCGACAGCATCGCAACGTCATGCGCAGGCCTTTGCGTTTCCCGCAAAAAATTTTGGCCGCCCGAAATGTCAGGCGGCCGAATAAAGGATACAGCTTGTCAAAAAAGTCTTTTTGACAAGCGTGGACGGGGGAGAACCTCCCCCGCCACTGCCACCCCTACTCAGTTTCCACTGAAATCCTTAAGGTTTACGGGCGTGGAAACTGCAAGGAAGATATGCTGCTCTGGGAAATGGGATTTCCCGACGCAAAAATATCCACGCGCCCACCGCACATGTCGCCGGGCGCGATTAAAGCCGGCGGGCTGCGAGGCCCGCCGAACTCTTCTGGGGTTTTTTGACAAGCTGGGATAGTCATCCGAGTCATGTATCGCTGTCTGCACTTTTATCGCGGGCGGCATCCTCGTCCAGCATGTGCCGCGCGTCCTCCAGTATCAGCATGCGGACGTACTCGCTGGAGCTTATGCCCAGCGACTCGGCGCGGCGGTCGAGCAGCTCCTTAACCTTATGGGATATGCGTATGTTGAGGTTGGTATTGTTCACGTTCACGCGGGTGGGCATGGCAATTCCCTCTTTCTGAGTATTTATCGCGCGGCACGGGAAACCTATATGCGCCATTCAGCACTGCGCCCGTGGAATATTGCGCCATCATCAATGCGCGCGGTCATGGCTCTGAACAAACTCCACATAAGTATTGCAAAGGCCATCATGAACATTAGCATCGTTCTTGTTTTCATGCACCCGACTATGCATGATGATGCCGGGCAGCTCATCATGTATGGCTTTTCACCCCTGCCATTGATGACATAGCGCAGATATGCCTTGCGCATGCCGCATCAGCGCAGCTTTTCCTCTATGGCCTCTATCACGGTGCTGAGTACTTTGAGCCGCGCATAGCGCTTGTCGTTGGATTCCACTATCACCCATGGCGCGTCCACGGTGCTGGTCAGCGCCAGCATCTGATCGACGGCCTGCTCGTACTGCGGCCACTTGTCGCGGTTGCGCCAGTCCTCGTCGGTTATCTTCCACTGCTTCTCGGGCGTCACCTGACGGTCGTTGAAGCGACGCAGCTGCTCGTCCTTGTCTATGTGCAGCCAGAACTTTAGCACCACCGCGCCCCACTCGGTCAGGCTGCGCTCGAACTGGTTTATCTCGGCATAGGCGCGCCGCCACTGTTCCTCGGTGGCAAAGCCCTCTATGCGCTCCACCATAACGCGGCCATACCATGTGCGATCGAATATCGCAAAGTGACCGTCCTTGGGCAGCGCACGCCAGAAGCGCCACAAGTACTGATGGTTAAGCTCCACGCTGCTGGGCGCGGCGGTCGGCACGACTTCGAAGCCGCGCGGATCGAGCGCGCGGGTCAGGCGCTTTATTGCTCCGCCCTTGCCCGCGGCATCCCAGCCCTCAAAGCCCAGCACCACCGGTATGCGCCGCAGGTACAGCTCGTTGTGCAGCCTGCCCAGCCGCTGCTGAAGCTCCTTTAGCTCGGCGCGGTACAGCTCGTCGTTTACATTGTGGCTAAGGTCTACCTGTGCAAGGCGCGGCATGGTTATCAGCTGCGCATCGCCCGCGCTCAGCCCGGTGACCTTGCGCGGCGCGACCTGCTCAGCGGCGGCGGCTATCTCCTCGGGCGCTTGAGCTGCGGGCATGTCCTTTACTGCCTTGAGCGCAGCCTCGGCAGCCTTCTTGGCCGCATTGCGGCGCAGCGCTCCGTCCAGCGCGCTTATAACCACCGAGTACACCTGCGTCGCCACCTGGCGGCGGTCGGCGGCGTGTATGACCGTCCAAGGCGTGCGCTCGCCGCCGGTGCGCTCCAGCATGTCGTCATAGGCTTCCAGCATGTCGTCGTATTCATGGTTGTGCTTCCAGTCGGCCTTGGTCACGCGCCAGCGCGTATCGGCGCGCGATTCCAGCTCCTCAAAGCGATGCTTCTGTTCCTTCTTGGTTATGTGCAGGAAGAACTTTATCAGCACATAGCCGTCATCGGTGAGCTGGCGCTCGAAGTCCAATATCTGCCCGTAGCGGCGCTCCACTTCCCTCTTGCCCGGGCGCGCTTCGGGATCGGCCACGCCCCTGTACCAGCTTCCGTCCAGTATGGCCATGTTGCCGTACAGCGGCACCACGTTCCAATACCTGTGCATATACGGATAGCGCTCCTCGGCGGCATCGGCGCAGTCCAGCGTGAACACCTTGAACCCGCGCGGGTCAAGGCTGCGTATCAGTTCGCCTATCGCCGAGCCCTTGCCCGAAGCATCCCAGCCCTCGAACAGTATTATCACCGGTATCTTGGCCTGCCTTATCTGCTGCTGAAGCACCATAAGGCGCGTACCCTGTTCGGCGCGCAGCGCCTTGAGGGAATCGGCATCCATGGCAGATGCCCTTGCGACATCGCGTAGCATAATTACCTCCTTTACGGGCGTGCGCGCCCGTCGGCTTATGATTAATTTAGTATATCACAAAATTTACCTTAGCGCAACACTGCGCATGTGGGAAAAATAACGCGATTTGCATATTGACAAAAACAGCCCGAGGATGTATAATATGATTCGTTGTCAAGCGATTTGCGATCGTGGCGGAATTGGCATACGCGCACGTTTGAGGGGCGTGTCCGATGAGGGTACGGGTTCAAGTCCCGTCGATCGCACTATAAGCGCCGTGCAGCATCCGAAAGGAAGCTGCACGGCGCTTTCGTTTTGGCAGGCAGCGGATGCCGGTGCGCCCGCCGCGTCCCCCGTGCGCGCTGTCCGCCCGGCATGGTGAGCCGGTGCTAAGCTGCCCTACAGGCAGGACGCGGCAAGCTCGCCCGCTCACCGTCCTGCGCTCATGACAAGCTCATCCGCTCACCATCCTGCGCTCATGGCAAGCTCATCCGCTCACCGTCCTGCGCTCATGGCAAGCTCATCCGCTCACCGTCCTGCGCTCATGACAAGCTCATCCACTCACCGTCCTGCGCTCATGACAAGCTCATCCGCTCACCGTCCTGCGCTCATGACAAGCTCATCCGCTCACCATCCTGTACCACCCGTGTAAAGCCCCGCCTCCCGCATGCCCCGCTTCGCTATTGGCTTGTATGCAAAGGCGCGCCTTCTCGCGGCTCTGCCCGATAAGTCGCGCATCCGTCCTCAGCACGCTCATGCGGCAATGACATGCCATTGCCCAGTTCCCGCGCACAGCCCCTGCCATCGGCAGGCCACGCTCAAGTAACTATCCATCGCCCGCAGCAGCTTCCCGCCGCGCTTTAAACGGCGCAGCCGCATAAGCAAAAGATGCCCGCCCGCAGCCAAGCCGCAGACGGACATCACATTGTTTAAGAAGTCATTCCCTATTGCGCATGCGTCAGCCTATGCCATTGGAAAACGGCATCGGCTCCAGATCCACCCATGCGTCCTCGGCAGCACTGCGCTGTATGGCCTTGACCAGCTCCAGCGCCGGGAATGCCTGCTTGCCGTCCAGCCAGAACGGTTCGCCCGCTATCATCTTCTGATAGTAGTCGGTCAGCTGGGCAAGGTGGCCGGTACCCCAGTAGGACTTGCCGCCCAAATCGACCTTGGCGGGCGTGAACAGCACCTGGCATTCGTCGTCCACGAACTTGTACAGACGGTCGCCGCGCAGCAGCAGAGTACCTTTTTCCATTATGTACTCCAGCTCTATGGGAGCGTCGATGCAGTTGGAGTTGGTGCAGTTGATTATGCCGCGCGCGCCGCAGGCGTATTCCAGCACGGCGTGTACGCTCTCCTCCACGTCTATTACGCCCTTCAAATAGTCTATCGAGGTCGCGCCCTTTACGCGCGTGGCCGGGCCTACCGTGTAGAGCATGAGGTCGAGTGTGTGTATGGACTGGTTTATCAGCGTGCCGCCGCCCTCGGTCTCCATCGAACCGCGCCAGCCGCTCTCGGTATAATAGGGCGCTTCGCGATGCCACAGCACGCTTGCGCGCACGGTCTTGAGCGCGCCCAGCTCGCCCGACTTGAGCTGACGGCGCAGCTCCTGCACAGAGCCGTTGTAGCGGTTCTGGAATATGACTCCCAGCCTGCCGTCGGCGGCGTCTATCATATCGTGCGCCAGCTCTATGGTCGAAGCCATGGGCTTTTCGGTTATGACATGCTTGCCCGCATTCAGCGCTGCTATGGCCATGGGCGCATGCAGATAGTGCGGAGTGCATATATGTATCGACTGTATGTCGTCGCGGGCTATGAGCTGCATGTAATCCTCATACATGTCCGGCTCCCAGCCGCGGGTCTCCCGGCAGTAATCGCGCGCCTTGAGCGCACGCTCGGGCTTTATGTCGCACACGGCGACGACCCTGACGTTCTCCATGCGGCACAGGCAGTTGAGATGCACGGCACTTATGCCGCCGCAGCCTATAACGCCTACTTTTACAGGCGTATCCATATTTAAACCTCCCCTTGCAGCCCGTCACGCGCCCGATATGCGGCGCGCCTCATTCCCCGGCGGGCGCTGTCCTTTCGGTATGAGTAAATGCATACGCGCCTATCGACACCGCCACGGCCAGATTGAGCGAATCTATGCTGTTGCTGTGCGGTATGACCACGCTCTGCCCCATATGCGCAAACTCAGCGGGCAGCCCGGCAGCCTCGTTGCCGAACACCAGCGCATAAGGCTCTTTGCGCCTTACGCACGCCTGCTCAAGCGGTATTGCGCCGTCCAGCATGAACGGATACAGCTGATGCTCAGGATACAGCGCGCGGTACTCGTCAAAGCTGTCGAAGTAGCGCAGCCTGTGAGAGAACAGCGCGCCCATAGACGAGCGCAGCGCATGCGGCTCAAACGCATCGGTGGCCGGGCGGATTATGGCAACGTCATTGAGGCCAAAGCCCAGCAGCGTGCGCAGCGCCGTACCCAGATTGCCGCTGTCTGATATGTTGTGCAGCACCACGTGATTGCGCCCCGCGTCCAGCTCGTCTGAGAACTTGTTGAACACCAGCGCCGCATAGCAGTTCTCCTTGCGCGCCTCGCGCTCCAGCACGCGCGTGGCTTCCTCCTCGCGCACGCCCAGTTCGGCGCAGCGCCTGCGCAGCTTGTCCACGCCCGCATTGCGCGTGCCGTCGGGGTGCAGAAGCAGCCTCGTCACGCACTCGGGCCGCGCTTCCAGCAGCTTGAGCGACGGAAACACGCCCAGACAGTACGAATAGGACAGCGATTTGCGATATGGCTCCAGCTTAGGCATTGCGCCGTCCTCCTTCCTCCGTGCGCCCAGTCATGGTCAATTGCGATATCGTATGTGTGCGCGTCATTGCCAGGTCTGACCCTTTTGCTCTATGAGGCCCATCAGCGCGTGTGCGGCGGCGTTGAACTTGTCAACGGCGCTGCCCGGCACCAGCGCGCAGTTGGTCAGGTGCGGCTCCAGAGTCATGAAGCCCTCGTAGTCCATGTCTATCAGCTGGTCGATTATCCAGGACACGTTGCCATCGCCCTGACCCACCGGGCGGTGCGCGTCGGATACGCCCTCAAAGCCCATGTCGCGATGCTCGCGCTCGGCGTTGTCGGGGAACTTGGAGTCCTTCATATGCATGTACACGATGTACTTCTTGAGCTTCTCAAAGCCGTCGCGGGTGTCCTGCTCGCACTGAACGAAGTTGGACGGGTCGAACACGAAGCCCAGCTCGGGCGCAAAGCGCTCCATCAGGCGCACGCAGCGCGCCACGCTGTCGCCGAATATGGCCTTCTCATTCTCATGCACCAGCTGCACGCCCGTGCCGCGCGCGGTGTCCAGCATGCGCTGCATGCGGCTGAACACCTCGTCCTCATACTCGTCCTCGTGGCCGGCCGGCACGAAGAAGGAGAACATGCGGATGTACTTGGCGCCCAGTATCTTGGCCACCTCTATGGTGTTCTTGAGCAGCTCTATGTGCTCGTCCATGTCGTCCTTTATGTCTATCTTGCCTATGGGCGAGCCGATGGAGGACACGGATATGCCCGCCGCGTCCAGCTTGGCCTTCATGGCGCGCGCCTCGTCGGCGGTGAGCTTGGATATGCTCTTGCCGTCCACATTGCGCGGCTCGATGTGATTCATGCCCAGAGCCTTGAGAGTGAGTATCTGCTCATCCAGAGACGCGGAAGCCTCGTCCGCGAAGCCTGACAGTATAAACTTTGCCATATTAGCCTACCTCCATAGTGCGTACCGGCAAAGCGCCGGTCTATTTCATGGTATCATTATACACCATACCTGCCGGGAAATAAAGCCCCTTTATGGCGCAATATGCGCACAAGGCGCATAAATGTCCTCACGATTTGCGCAGTTACCGGCTCATGTGTGCGCATGTCATGCGACCCGCTCCGCGCCGCAAAAACCGCCCGACCGACTCTTTGAAATCAAAGCGCGCGCATAACGAGCGCCCATGCCGCCAAAACAGCGCTTTGCGCCGGCGTAAATCATCGCTGGCGCGCATTATCCCGCCCGGCTGTGGCAGCCTGTCCGGCAATGGCGCGGTGCAGTCCGCAGTCAGTATCCACGAATTAGGCGAGATTTGCCCTTTACATTTTGGCAATTTGCTCATATAATTAATCATATGGGAAAGAGCGGCGCATTTCGTCCGCCTTGACATCCAATCGCTGCGCGGCTCAGCATAATATATATGGAGGTAGACATGAGAAACACACGCCTTGAAGAGATGGAAAAGTACATATTGCAGAATGATTCCGTATCCATGGACCAGCTCTGCGAGCAATTCAAGGTGTCCATGATAACCGTGCGCCGCGACATAGCCCAGTTGCAGCGCAAGGGTACGATAGAGAAGATATACGGCGGAGTGACTGCGCGCAAGGGCGAGACGCTCACGCCCTTTGACGTGCGCCGCATAGCCAACCGCGAGGCCAAGTCGGCAATAGCCCGCAGAGCCGCGCAGCTTGTGCATGACGATGACATAGTCTTCCTCGACAGCGGCACCACTACGCTTCACATAATAGACGAGCTGGCATCGCTGCATAACGTGACCATAGTCACCCATTCCCTTCAGGCGATGATGGCGGCGCTGCCCTACCAGAACCTGAACGTGATATCGCTGCCCGGACAGCTCTACCGCAAGACCAGCTCATTCACCGGGCTGGACGCGATACGCTTCCTAAAGAGCTACAACATCACAATAGCCTTCATGGGCGCGTCGGCGCTGTCGCTGGATCACGGCGTGTCCAACTCGTCGCCGCTGGAATACGAGATAAAGATGACCGCCATGCAGCGCGCGGCGCGCAGCGTGCTGCTGCTGGACAGCGACAAGTTTGGCCGCGCGGCGCTGCTGACATATGCGCAGCTGTCCGACTTCGACGCGCTGGTGACCGAGCGCATGCCCGGCGAGGAGTACGTGCGCGCCTGCGCCGAGGGCGGCACGGAGTTGATAGTGGCCGACGCGCTGCCCGCTCAAGAGCCGGTCGAATAGGCCGCTTCGCCCAGCATAGCAAAGCGCATTGCCAAGGGCCATGTATTGCCAAAGCGGCGCCGCCGCATAAGCCTGAAACCGGCCTATGCGGCGGCGCCGCTCTCTAATGCGCTCTGTACTTATGTCATCTACCGGCATACGCGCCTCATCGCCAGCCGCGCCCGCGCGCCTCATATGCGCTGCCATCCGAATTTATCGAGGTCTTAAGCTCGCTTATCGATATGTCGCAGAGCTTCTCGCCGCCGGTAAGCTCCTCATTCTGCACATCGCCGCCCGTCCACAGCTGATACTCGCCGCCCACGCATATGCCCTCAGCGCTTATCACTGCACACTGGTACTCCTTCTGCGGGGCAAAGCTCAGCACGACCGCGCCGTCCGCGCCGGTCAGCGTTATGCGCTCAAGCGCCTGCTGGGTCTGAGTGTAGCTTACGAATATCGAGGCCTGCGTGGACGCATCGGACAGGCTCTGCGCCATGCCACGAGCGCCCGCCGCCACCAGCACGCCTCCCGACTGCACGCACTCGCCCGAGTAATCCAGCGCGCTGTTGCCCGAAGACACCGAACCCGACACAAGCGTCGTGCCGCCGCTTATGTATACGTCGCCATTTGAGTCTATGCCATCGCCACCTGCGTCTATATTCAGCGTGCCGCCGCTTATGTTGAGGCTCTGACCGCCCGATGTGAACATGTCCGCATAGCCGCCAAAGCCGCCCGCGCCCGACTGGTCCACGCCGCCCGCCGCGTTTATCCCGTCAACGCGGGCAACCAAAGCCGTGTCGCCGCCGCTTATGTAAATGTCCACCGCCTCCAGCCCCTCATAGCTGGAGCTTATGCCGATATCGCCGCCGCTTATGTACAGCGCGGCATCCGAATGCAGCGCGTCATCGCCGCTGCTCAGCGCCAGCGTGCCGCCGCTCACGGATATGGTGTCCGCCGCATGCAGCGCATCGTCAGCGCAGTCCAGCACCAGCGTGCCGCCGCTTATGTACAGCGCGCCGCCGCTCTTTATGCCCTTGGCCGATACCGCATCGGATGTGCTGTCCGACGCGGTATTGTCGCGCTCGCCGCGCCCGCCCGGACGCATGCCATGCCGCCCGGCGCGTTCATAAGTGGAAGCAGTGCCGGTCGCTCCCGTGGACGAATCTACCGTGGATGCCGGCTCGCCGTCACCGGACTTAGCAGACGCGGCGCTGCCCGCTTCGCCGCTGGCATCAGCCGCGTAATCATCGCCGGCGGATGCAGCTCCCGTTGATGCCGTCTCGCCATCGGGCGACGCAGGCATATCTTCATCCTGCGGAGCAAAGCCATCAGGCGGCTCAGGCATGTCGCCGTCCTGCGGAACAAAGCCATCGGGCGGCTCAGGCATGTCGCCGTCCTGCGGAGCAAAGCCATCGGGCGGCTCAGGCATGTCGCCGTCCTGCGGAACAAAGCCATCGGGCAGCTCAGGCATGTCCTCATCGGATGATACCGCAGCCGCGCCGCCGCCGCTCACTATGGTCACGCTGCCTCCGGTCAGTTGCGCCACGCTCTCAGCCGATATGCCGTCGCCGGTGGCGTTTATGACTATGTCGCCGTCCTCTATGACCACCCAGCCCTTGGAGACATCACCCTCATAGTTGGACTGTATGCCATCGTCGCCCGCGCTGAGCGACAGCGTGCCGCCGGTTATGGCCACGCCGTCGCGTCCGCGCAGCGCATCGCCCGCCGCCGTGACGGTCAGCGTGCCGCCGGTTATCTTGAGGTCATCCTTGGACAGTATACCGGCTTTGTAGTTGCCGGTCACGCTCAGCTCGCCCTCGCCGTTTATCGACAGATCGGCGCGCGAGTACAGCGCGGCATTGGGTTCTTCATCCACCTGCTCGGAATAAGTTGTCCCGTCGGACAGCGAGTTGTGCGTGCCTTGAGCCAGCGTTATCACCAGCTTATCCGCGCTCTGACAGTTTATCGCCGGTCCATCCTGCGCCGACACCGACGCGCCCGCAAGTATCAGCCGCACATCGTCATTTGCACCCGCAGCTATGGTAATGCATCCCTCCAATTCGCCTGTCACTATGTAATCTCCTGCCGACGTTATGCTCACGCCGCCTTCCACGGCCTGCGCTCCGCCCGTGCATTGAGCGCTCTGCCCCGACATCGATATGACATAGCACTCGGACTCGTCATAGTCATAAGAGGTATCCCTAGCCTTGTACTCTACCGATATGACCGGGTATGATGAGGACGCGGTGAGCTGAGCCTCGTCCTCGCCCAGCGCCATGCCGCCTGAGGCCAGCATGGACAGCCCCCACACAAGCGCCGTAAGCCGCGCCACGTTCATACTGCAATGTCCCGCATGCTTCATATGTTTCATGGATATCATCGCCTCCGTTCATGGGCGGTATATCGCCCGCCCTGTGCTGAGGATAGCACCAAATGTTTAAAATGCCCTGAAAGTGCCGCGTTAACATTGGGTAAGCCGCCCCGGCGTGCGCACGGAAATCAACTTCACATTTTCAAGAGAAGAAAAGAGTGATATAATGTAGGACATGGAAAGAGATATGATGTCGTACTTCGAAGAAGTGGAAACAACCAAGAGCTATACGGGCTATAAGTATAG
>JBMNUB010000037.1:0-30894 GCA_050946055.1 Candidatus Fimadaptatus sp.
TCTACATTTCTGTACTTCCTTGCCATACATAACGCCTCCTGTCATAGCTTCTATTCTACAACAGGAGGCTTCTTTTTTCTATTGTCCGCTATATCGGGAACTGTCCAATGTGAGGTGGGCGCGTAGATATTTTGGCGGCGGAAAATCCCATTTCTCAGAGCCAAAATATCTACCTTGCAGTTTCCATGCCCGTAAACCTTAAGGATTTCAGTGGAAACTGAGTAGAGGTGGCAGTGGCGGGGGAGATTCTCCCCCGTCCACGCTTGTCAAAAAGACTTTTTTGACAAGCTGTCCGAACCCCGTTGAGGGTTCGGATAAATTCGCAGGTCCGCGCATGGCGCAAATCAGCTATGCCGCGCGCGTCACTTTAAGAGCCATATCTGTCCGTCGGGCATGACCATAATGCCGCCCTGCCTGCGCTCAATAATGTCGCCGTTGGCGGCGCTGCGCACGACTATGCCGCGCGCAGCCCGGCTGGAAGGGCGATATGCGAAGTACAGGCGTTCACCATCGCGCAGCAGCAGTTCCTCGCCCGAGCGCGTGCATATGTCCCTGCGTTCGGGCCACAGCGCGCGCGTGCAGCACTCGCCATGGCGCACAACGAGCATGAGCGGACATGTGACAAGGCGCAGTTCCGCGCAATTGCCCGCCAAATCAAGCTGCAGCACGGCCAGCACATCGGTCTTATCTGCCTCAGGGTCGTGCGCCAGTATCTCCATTATGCCCGCGCCAAAGTCCGCGCGCAGCACGCATATGCGCCCCTCGCAGAACACGGGCGCGCTAAACTGCTGCCCGTGCGCCGCTTCAAAGGGCGCTATGACCCTGCCATGGGGGTGCTGCACGAATATCATCCGGGCGGGCAGATCTATGCCGCCCATGTGCATGTCATATGCATCGCCAAGGTCGCAAGGGCCGTCGGTAGCCGCCCAGTACCAGCCGCCGCTGCCCGCAAGCTCATTAAGATGCGACATGCCTTGAGTTGCTATCTCCCGCATGGGCATACCTCCTTGAGCGCGAATTGGCGTTCTATTCGTACTTGGCGCGCGCGCCGCCTATCAGCGGCATGCGGCACAGCGCCGCCGTGACATGGGCGCTGCCTATCTCGCCGCACTCCAGCCTTATGGGTACGGCCACGCGGCGAAGATGCATGCCTATCAGCGTATCGCCTATGTCCAGCCCGGCATCGGCCTCGACGCGCTCTACCAGCACCGGTTCGCTCATAAGCGCCCATATGCCGGTGGCAAACGAGCCTCCCGCCTTGGGCTGCGGCACCGCCCACACCATCTGATAGCCGCGCTTTACCGCCTCGGCGCGCTCCATTACCAGCGCGCGGTTGAGATGCTCGCAGCACTGCGCCGCCAGCGCTATGCCGTGCGCGCGCGTGCATTCGATTGCCGCACGCGCCATGACCGCACCGGCCTCGGGCGAGGATGCGTGGCCTATGTCGCCGCCCAGCGCCTCGCTGCTGGAGCAGCCTATCACCATAAGCTCCGTGGGATAAAAGGGCGCGCTCGCCTTGCCCAGCAGTTCCTCTATGGCTGCGCGCGTCTGATCGTATAGCTTTTGAGTGTCCATATGTGCCTCCTTGAGTTTAACCTGAGCCGCGGCTGCGCGGCATGATATCGCCTCACGCCAATATTATACCACATCTGGCAAGGCATGAGCGCCATATCTGCTCGAGCATGCGCGCAAACATATGGCACATTGCGATTTAGCGCATTCCCTTGCCACGCAACAGGCGCTAAAGAATGCTCACATGCCGCGCGAACACCGCCGCGCGCTGCAAACGGCCACACGCAGTAAGGCAAAGCCTGCAATGCTCATATGATAAGCATTGCAGGCTTCAGACTGTCAAAAATCCCGGAGAGCGCGGCGGGCCTCGCAGCCCGCCGACTTAGGTAGCGCCCAGCGACATGTGCGGTAGGCGCGTGATATTTTTGCGTCGGGAAATCCCATTTCCCGGAGTAAAAATATCTTCCTTGCAGTTTCCACGCCCGGAAATCCGTTAGTATTTCAGTGGAAACTGAGTAGGGGTGGCAGTGGCGGGGGAGCTTCTCCCCCATCCGCGCTTGTCAAAAAGACGCTTTGACAAGCTGGAGCCTGCAATGCTCATATGATAAGCATTGCAGGCTTCACAAAAACGGCAAGCCGCTTTATGTGCGCGGCACGGCGCCATGGATACAACTTTAGGGCAGGTTCATTTAGGGCATGGCTTATGCCCGGCAAAAGCGCCCTGCGCGCGCAACTATGCCGCATGTGCAGGGCGCAATATTATGGCGGCGCTCGCACAGGCAGTGCGCGCATAGCCGCGCGTAAAGAGCGCATGCGCCGGCTGGCATGGCGCGAATTGCCGTTTTGGCGCGGCGCTCATCGAGCGGCTCAGGCTGACGCACCACCTGCCATTGCGTCAGCACCCGCGTCCGCCGCCTCTTGCGCGGCTATATGAGCCTCAAATACTGCGCCGCGACATAGCCTGTGTAGCTGCCCACCTGCACCTGCACCCAGCCATCGCCCAGCTCGCGCAGCACTATCAGCGGCTGGCCGTTCATCAGCGGATACAGCACCTGTGAGGTGGTGTTAGGTTCGGCGCGGAGGTTGAGCGTGGAGGCATCGTTGGCCAGCGCAACCTCGGCATAGAACGCGCCCTCGGGCAGATCGCCCACAGGTATGTAGGTAGGTCTGGGAGTGGGCTGCGCGGTGGGGCGCGGCGTGGCTGCAGCCCCGGCCACTATCCCGGGCAGCACCGACGGCGCGTACTGCCTCGTCACGAATTCCATGCCCGGATAGTAGAAGGCCAGTATCTGCTCATATGTCCAGCCGTACTGACCGGCCATGCGCTCCGCTCCGCGCTGGCTCATGCCCAGTCCATGCCCAAAGCGCCGCGATTCTATCACGAACTTACCGGCCTCCTCGCGCACCGATATCAGCTCGTTGTCGGACTTGTTTATCGACAGGCCCAGCGCGTCCTCAACGGCATCGAATATGTCCAGATCCACGGTGAATTCGCGATCCAGCACGCGCATATCGCCCAGCGCAAGCTCAGGCGCTGTTGCTGCGGGGCCATTATCCGCGCCGCCGGTTGTGATGCCGCCGGCAGTATTCTGAGCGGCATCCTCGCCTTCGGCACTGTCCTGCGCGGTGCCGTCCAGCACAGGGCGCGCCATCAGCCGGAGCTTGAAGCGCAGCTTGGTGAACACGCGGCTCGGCACAGCATACTTGGGCGTGTGCGGCTTTATCGAGGATATGTCTATTATGGCTATGTTCTCCGGCGAATCGTCATAGCCCATCGAGGCGAGCTGTTCGGACAGCGCGTCCTTGAGCAGCGCATCCAGCGCTTCGGGAATGGCGGCATTCGTTCCGGGCTGGCGCGGCACGGAGGCGGTCTTTACCCGGCTCTGCGGATTGCCTAGGTCATATGGGTCATCGCGCATGTCCAGATAGCCGTAGTTGCCCTCCTCGCCAAATGCGTTTGCGTACAGGTCGGTCTGGCCGCCGTTTGATGCCGAGTAGAAGCATTCGGACAGCTTGCCGTCATAAGTGCCCACCAGTCCGCGCGTCTGCTCCACGGCCAGCACCGCATTGGCATACTGCGCCTCATAGCCGCGGAACACCTGATCATTGGTATTGTCGTAAACGTCGTAGTCGCGCGATGAGCTGCGCCGCCTGAGCGCGTATGTGCGCGCCGCCACAGCCTGCGCCTTGAGCGCCTCTATCGGGAAGGAATCGCTCATCTCATACGGCACTACGCCCTTAATATAGTCCTCTATGTATATGCTAAGCACCAGCCGCAGCGCGCCATCCACCACGGTCACGCTGAGATCGCCCTCGTACAGGCCCTTTACATCGCCTATGCGCAGGCCGTTTTCGCCGGGCGCACTGTGGCGCGTAAGCGAGAAGCCCGCGCCCATGTGCATGGTCATGCCCTCGTATGTGAGTACCGGCTCTCCTTCGGACACGAACAGGTGCAGCCGCGAGCCGCGCTCAAAGCGAAAGCCCGGGTTGCCGTCTATTGAATAGCTGCCGCACAGCTCTATGTCCAGCTCGGTAAGATCCGTGCCGGGATATGTCAGCAATACCCGTATGGTGCCGTCCTCTACGGGCGCGGCGCTGGGTGCAGGCGTAACCGCAGGCTCGGCAAGGGCCGTGCCTATGCCGCCAAATGCCGTCAGCACTGCCATAAGCAGCGCAAGTATCACATTGCGCGTCACCTTTTCCCCTCCTTTGGCATAGCTTATGCCCTTCATTTGTAGAATATCGCCATAAGGCCTATGATTTTGACGCGCAGCGCCCTCTGTATGTTCCCTGATGCGCCGCATCAAGCCGCAGTTGGAGCTATTATGCAGGGCGTATTGCGCTGCCGAAATGCGCGCAGGCCCTGCCCGCATACCCGCATTGCCTGACCACGGCGCTCATGGGGGCAACCTGCGCACAAAGCGCGCTTATGTCCGCCGCGCGCCCGCGCCTGACCGCCGTTTTGACATCGTTTGCGCACTGCGGAGGCAGTTGGCACTTGAATAAGAATTAAATGAGAAAAGCCCCCGCCGCCTTGTATAGCCAGCCGGGGCATGCTATGATTAAGACAATCAATTTGTTCGAGGTGTCGTGCATCATGAAAGAGCAACACTCAAGGCGCGTTGCGCCCGCCGACGCGGAGCGCTTCGCGCCTGACGCGCATGCGGGACTTACGTCGGAGCAGGTGCGCCGCCGCATAGATGATGGATTGGACAATGTCGCCAGCACTTCTCAGGGCAAGTCATATGGGCGCATACTGCGCGACAACCTGATTACGCTGTTCAATCTGCTCAACTTTGCGCTGGCAGCGTGCGTGATACTGGTAGGCTCTTATTCGAACGCATTGTTCATAGGCGTTATACTCTGCAACATAGTGATAGGCACATATCAGGAAATTCGCGCCAAAAAGACCATAGACCGGCTCAAGGTGGTCAGCGCGCCCACGGCCTGCGTGGTGCGCGACGGCGCGGAGAGCGACATAGCCGTGGAACAGCTTGTGCTGGATGACATAGCCGTGTGGCGCTCCGGCATGCAGATAAGCGCCGACTGCATAATCGCAGAAGGCACTGTCGAGGTAAACGAATCGCTGCTGACCGGCGAGAGCGACGCGCTGGTCAAGCGCCCCGGCGACATGCTCATGTCTGGCAGCTTCATAGTGTCGGGCGAATGCCGCGCGCGCGTGGAGCATGTGGGCGACGATAACTATGCCGCGCGCATAGCGGGCGACGCGCGCAAGTTCAAAAAGCCCAATTCCGAGATAATGCGCTCGCTGAACCTGATAATAAAGTACATAGGCATAGCCATAGTGCCGATAGGCGGCGCGCTGTTCTTAAAGCAGTACTTCTGGATGGACATGTCGCTCACCGATTCCATAGTAAAGACCGTGGCCGCCATGATAGGCATGATACCCGAAGGGCTGGTGCTGCTTACCAGCGTGGCGCTGGCCGTGGGCGTGATAAGGCTGGCGCGGCGGCAGACACTGGTGCAGCAGCTCTACTGCATAGAGACTCTGGCGCGCGTGGACACGCTGTGTCTGGACAAGACCGGCACGATAACCACGGGCGAGATGCAGGTGAGCGACCTGATACCCATCGAAGCCTCAAACGAGTTCACGATAGGCGCGCTGCGCGCCTTCACCGCCGCCCTGACCGACGACAATCCCACCAACCGCGCGCTGCGCAAGCGCTTTTCGGGCGACAGCGACTGGCACTGCCTGCACGTTGAGCCGTTCTCCTCGGCGCGCAAGTGGAGCGGCGCGCAGTTTGAAGGCCACGGCTCGATAGTCGTGGGCGCGCCCGAGTTCGTGCTGGGTGCGGATTACGAGCGGGTGCGCGCGCAGGTCGAGCGCTATGCCAAGCTGGGGCAGCGCGTGCTGGTGCTGGCGCAGTCCGACGCGCCCTTTGGCGAAAAGGCGCTGCCAAACGGCAAGCTGGTCATATGCGCGCTCATCGCCATAGGCGACACGCTGCGCCCTGAAGCGCCCTCCACGCTCAGCTACTTCTCCGAGCAGGGAGTGGACATAAAGGTCATATCGGGCGACAACCCCGTGACCGTCGCCAATGTGGCCGCGCGCGCCGGACTGCAAGACGCGGACAAGCTCATCGACATGAGCACGCTCAGCACTGACGAGCAGGTCGCCGACGCCGCCGGCCGCTACACGGTGTTTGGCCGCGTTACGCCGCAGCAGAAGCGCGTGCTGGTCAATGCCTTAAAGCGCGAGGGACACACGGTCGCCATGACCGGCGACGGCGTGAACGACGTGCTGGCGCTCAAGGATTCCGACTGCTCCATAGCCATGGCCTCGGGCAGCGATGCCGCGCGGCAGGTGTCCGACATAGTGCTGCTGGACTCCAACTTCGCCTCCATGCCCGCCGTTGTTGCCGAGGGGCGGCGCGTGATAAACAACATATCGCGCTCGGCCTCGCTGTTTCTGACCAAGACGATATTCTCGGCGCTGCTGGCCATACTGCTGCTGATAATGATGCACGGCTATCCCTTCCAACCCATACAGCTCACGCTGTTCTCCTCGCTGGCAATAGGCCTGCCCTCGTTCGTGCTGGCGATGGAACCCAACTCGGCGCGCGTGCGCGGCAACTTCCTGCTGAGCGTGCTGGAGCGGGCGCTGCCTGCGGCGCTTACGATAGTGCTGGGCGTAGTCGCCTGCATGGCCATGTCCGGCCCGCTGTATCACAGCAGCGCCGAGGTCAGCACCATGGCGGTGCTGTTCACGGTGTGCGTGGGGCTTATATCGCTGGTGCGCGTGTGCCATCCGTTTAACCTTATACGGCTGGCGCTGGTCATAGTATGCACGGGCGCGTTTGCGGTGTGCGTATTGTTCATGCCCACGCTGTTTAAGCTCGTGCAGCTAGACATGGGGCAGCTGGCCATACTTGCGTTGATGGTAGCGGCGGCAATACCCGTCATGGCGCTATTGTCGGCGCTGCTCAGGAAATTAACGATATTTGCCCGAAATCACGTTTGAAACGCGCAGGCATATGTTATATAATGGAGTATAGGCGCTCCATTTCATAACACAGCATGCACAAGGAGGTATGGCCATGGAACTCAAGGGCTCTCAGACCGAACGCAATCTGCGCGCCGCATTCGCAGGCGAGAGCGAGGCGTGCGTAAAGTACGGCTACTACGCATCCCGCGCGCGCAAGGACGGCATGAATCTGGTCGCCGATATATTCGGTGAGACCTCGGGCAACGAGCGCGAGCACGCTAAGATATGGTTCAAGCTGCTGCATGACGGCATGCCGCTCACGCCCGAAAACCTCGCCGACGCAGCCAGCGGCGAACACTACGAGTGGACCGAGATGT
The DNA here is from genome assembly GCA_050946055.1 of Candidatus Fimadaptatus sp. GTDB lineage: Bacteria > Bacillota > Clostridia > Christensenellales > Aristaeellaceae > Fimadaptatus. The sequence continues at coordinate 7,336 of JBMNUB010000037.1, forward strand.
ACAGGGGCTTTGCGCAGACCGCGCGCGAGGAGGGCTTTGACCGCATAGCCTACCTGTTCGAGGCGGTGGCCAACATCGAGCGCGAGCACGAGGCGCGCTACAACAAGCTGCTTGACTCGGTGCGCGCGGGTGACATGTTTGAAAAAGATAAAGAGGTAATATGGGTCTGCTCCAACTGCGGCCACATACACATAGGCCCCAATGCGCCCGAGGTATGCCCGGTGTGCGAACATCCGCGCGCATACTTCATGATGAAGTGCGAGAACTACTGATGAGTGAGCGCGCATGAGCGCACATAAAAGCCGCCCGCCCTTTCTTTGCCGGAAGGGCGGGCGATTTGCTTGTCAGCGCGTCTTTTGACAAGCGTGGACAGCGGAGACGCTTCCCCTGCCGCTGTCACTCATGCTCAGTTTACACTGATTTCCGGGCGTGAAAACTGCAAGGCAGATATACTGCTCCGGTAAACGGGATATCCCGCCGCAAAATCATGTAACCGCCGCACATGTCGCCGGTTGCGATTAAAGTCGGCGGGCTGCGTGTCCTTTCGAACTTTCCCGGAGGGGGTGACAGTCTGATCGCCCGCCTTTCCTCTACCGGAAGGGCGGGCGATCTTGTTTTTCGCGCAGGCATCATGGCTGTCCGGAGCGCGGATAGGGTTGCAGCTTTTGCGCATGCCAACGCGCTCATGCCATGCTCGTGCATTCATACAGGCGTATGCGCTTTGATTGCATGCCTCGATAGTTCATGAGGTTTCGGCTCACCGCGCGCCATGCTCACCTATTGCTGATGAAAGAACGCATACACCGCCTCGGCCACAGGCCGCGTAATGCCTTCGGCCTCCAGCAGCTCCTCGACCGTGGCCGCGCGCAGGCTCTCCACGCTCTTAAAGTGCTTGAGCAGCGCACGCTTGCGGCGCTCGCCCACGCCCGCTATCGAGTCCAGCTGCGAGGATATCGAGCCGCGTGCGCGCAGCTTGCGGTGATGTGTTATCGCAAAGCGGTGCGCCTCGTCGCGCAGGCGCTGTATCAGGTGCAGTGCGCTTGAGTGGCGATCCAGGTATATGGTCTCCTCGCGCCCGGGCAGGTATATCTCGTCTATGCGCTCGGCAAGGCTGAACATAGGCACGTTCACGCCCACCTTTGCGGCGGCATCTAGGGCGTTTGCCAGCTGCACGGGGCCGCCGTCTATCAGCACTAAGTCGGGCAGGCGCGAGAACTTGCCCTCGTCCGCATTGCGCCCCTCCGCTTCCAGCTCCGCCTGCTCCTCCAGCCCATGACGGAAGCGGCGCTCTATCACCTCGTGCATGGAGGCAAAGTCGTTTGCGCCCTCTACCGTCTTTATGCGAAAGTGGCGGTACTCCTTCTTGGCGGGCAGGCCGTCCTCCATGACCACCATCGAGGCCACCGACAGCGCGCCCTGAGTGTTGGATATGTCATAGCCCTCTATGCGGCGCGGCAGACACTCCAGCCCCAGCACGCGCTGAAGTTCCTCCAGTGCGCCGGTGGTGCGCTCATAGCTGCGGCGCAGCTGCGCGGCGCGCTTGTCTGCGGCATCGCGGGCGTTCTTCTGCGCCATCTCCATCATCTGCCGCTTGTCGCCGCGCTGCGGCAGGCGTATCTCGACCGCGCCGCCGCGCTTCTCGCGCAGCAGCGCCGTGAGCGTGTCCGCGTCCGAGGTCAGCTCCTGCACCAGTATCATGGGCGGTATGGGGTGATCCTCGTCGTAATACTGGAGCATGAAGCTCTCTATCAGCTCGCCCGCGCTCTCGCCATCGCCGCGCTCCATCACGAACGACTCGCTGCCCAGCAGCTTGCCGTCGCGCATGAACAGCGCCTGCACCAGCGCGTCCACGCCGTCGGAGGCGCAGGCCAATACGTCATAGTCGTCGCCGCGCGTGTTCACGGCCTTCTGCTTCTGCATTATCTCGCGCACGGCGCGCAGCCTGTCGCGGTATACGGCGGCCTTTTCGAACTGCATGGCCGCGGACGCCTCGCGCATCTGCCTGTCCAGCATGTCGATTACGCCGCTGTCGCTGCCGCTGAGAAAAGCTATTACCCTGTCTATCACCTTGTGGTATTCCTCGCGCGTAACGCCGCCGGTGCAGGGCGCAAGGCACTGGCCTATCTGCGCATGCACGCAGGCTCTGCGCGCCGCGCTACCCGAGGGCATGTTGACGCAGGTGCGCAGCGGGAACTCCTGCCCCAGCACATCCAGCATCTCGCGCACCACGGTCGCGCCTATGTACGGCCCGAAGTAGCGCGCGCCGTCGCGCCCCATGCGCCGCACCAGCTCCACGCGCGGGAAGTCCTGCCGCGTGTCTATGCGTATGTAGGGGTACTGCTTGTCGTCCTTGAGCAGTATGTTGTAGAAGGGCTGATGCAGCTTTATCAGATTGCACTCCAGTATCAGCGCCTCTAGCTCGCCATCCACCAGCACTATGTCAAAGTCATCCACCTTTTCCACCATCGCCAGCACCTTGGGCGTGTGATTGCGCGACGATTGGAAGTACTGGCGCACGCGGTTCTTGAGGTTCTTGGCCTTGCCCACGTATATTATCTCGCCCCCGGACTTCATAAGATAGCATCCGGGCGAATCGGGCAGCTGACGCAGCTTTATTTCCAGTTGAGGATTCATCGTGTTCTCCTTGATATATGATTGCGGCGCAGACGCACTTGCGTCACGCGCCGCAGCGGTAAACGCGCATTCAGCGCGCATGCTTATGATATCGGCATGGCCGGATGCGCGCAGCGATGCGTCGCGCAACATGTTCATGAGACATCGCACTCAGCGGTACACCGCGTACTATGTTCATGACACGGCGCACTCATCGATGCCCCGCGCACGCAGTGCAACATGCGCATGTCAAGCGTACACGGCAACACCGCCTTGCAATGGCAGTGTTTATGCCTCTGGCACATGTCCCGCACATGCTTGTTCGGCCTGCCACGCCTTGACCAACGGTCGCGCAGCCTTTACTTGGATATCTCGCGCGCAGTATCGACCTGCGCCTGCGTTATCTCGTGGTCGGAATAGCGCGCCGCGTCGTATATGTCGCCCAGTTCCTGCCTGTCATGCTCATTTAGCCCCATCTCGCCCAGCGCCTGACGCGCGCTCAGGCATTCCAGCCCGCCTATGCCCGCGCCCCTGCGCCGGTACAGCTGACGCACGCAGTAGCGCACGCGCTCGCGCGCATCCATGTCGCTCCACTTCTTCTCGCGCACGGTAAAGCGCTTTAGCGCCTCGCGCACGGCATCCATCATCTCGCCGCGCACCTCGCCCCAGTCCATGAGCTGCTCGCGCTCCTCCAGATAGTCCTCCTTAACGCCCTGCGCAAAGCGCTTGGCCCAGTCGGATATGCGCGCGGCCAGCTTGCGCATGAGCTTTATCAGCTTCCACAGCACGAACACCGCCACTGCCGCCAGCAGCACCACCACAAAGTACTTCATGACCTGTTCCATGAGCAGCGCAAACCAGCTCGGCTCGGTGGCCTCGCCGCCCAGACCCATGTCGCCGGGCGCGCCGCCGCCACCGCCGCCAATGCTTTCGTCGCCCGCGAACAGGTTCATTATCCACATTATCAGCTGGCCGACCCAGTACATTATGAATTCGCCGGCGCGCTGTGCCGCGTCGCGTATCGCGCCCGCGTTGGCTATCGTGAGCGCTATCGCCAGCATCACGCCCACCATCACTCGGTTGGCGCGCGATATGCGCTTTATAGGTCTGCCGCCACGACCGCGCAGCGACATGCCCTCGCGGACAGATGCGTTGTTCATGGCGAAGGGACACATTATGAAGTAACTAAGGCCCGTCCACATGAGCGCACTTTGCGCCATGTCCACTCCCGAAAAGCGTATCACCAGCGGCGCAACCACGTGCATAATCGCGCCCGCTATCATAAGGCGCGGATCATAGCCATGACCTGCGCCCTGCGCGCGCGAAGTGAAGGTGTATATCACGAGCGAAAACGCCACGACCGCCCACGCGGCAGGCGCTGCCAGCGCGCCCAGCACCCACGCGCCCGCCGCCGCATAGGCCAGTCCCGCGACTATCATGACCGGCACGCGCACCTTGGACGGCACAAACGACACGCCCAGCGCCAGCACCTGACCCGCCGCATAGAACAGCCCCGCGCCCGTCTGATCAAGCCCGGGCAGCAGCCCGCCCATAAGCAGCACTACGGGACTAAACAGCAGCGCGCGCCACAGGCACAAAAGCGCATTGTCACACAGCTTCTTCATCGCGCCCGCCTCCTATCAGCCTCAGCGTCACCGAATTGCCGCGCATGCGCAGCGCATCCATGCCCTGCTCTATAAGTTCGGAATCGTATGCCGAGAGTATCAGTATGTCCATGTCCTGATAGGCGCACAGCTCCTCCAGAAACGTGTGGAAGTTCAGCGCACGCTTTATCTGCAGCTGTGCCATTGCGCCCAGCAGCACCTCTCCCTGCGCGGGCGCGCGCTGCGGCGATATCACGACCGGCTCTTCCGGGCGAATGCTGAGCTGCCCGTTGCAGGCAAAGCCCGCCTCCACGCCCGATTCCAGCGCGCGCGTTATCAGCGTCGCGGCCAGACTTACGCCGTACTCTATTGTGTCCTGCTCGTACTTCATAAGCTCGCCCCACTGGTGCTCCTGCATCTGCACGTTCAGCACCACCAGCAGGCGCGGGTCGGCCGTATAGTCATATGTCTTTACCTGAAGCCTGCCGGTGCGCGCGCTCGCGCCCCAATGCACGCTGCGCATGGGATCCCCGGCGCGGTATTCGCGCATGCCGCCCACAAGGAACGGATCGGGCATTATCCAGCGGCGCACTACCATGTCGCCCTGCCACTTGCGCGAGGGCATGTCCATCTCGTCATCGGTGAGCAGGCGCGGATACACAAGCAGGTGCGCGCCCACCTGCATCTGACGGTTGGCACGGCCAAAGTTTATCAGATCTCCCAGCGTCGCGTCCACCGTGCGCAGCTGATAGTCGCCGCGGCGCAGGCACTTTATCGTGTGCCGCCGCGTGACGCGCGAGTAAGGCCCCAGGTAGAACACGCTCTTGTGGTACTGCTCATCCTCGGATATCTCGCGCTCCTCCTGCGCGGTCTGGAAGCGCAGATCGGGCGATATGCGGCTCTCCACGCGCAGCCACGGTATGGGCAGAAGCTTGCGGTTGACTATCTGCTCGACCATTTCCACCGTTTCGCCCTCATACACGCTGCGCTTGCTGAACTCGCGCGTATAGCTGAGCTTCTTAAAGCCGAAGCGCCCAAACACGAACGCCTGCAGCGAACCCAGCGCCAGCAGCACCAGCAGCAGCCAAAACATGTTCATGCGCTCACGCCCCTTCGGACGATTCGGTAGGCACGGGCGTGCTCTTGAGCGCCTCGGCCACTATCTGCTCGCCCTGACCCGCGCGGCCATACATGCCGCGCACCACTATCCTGTGCGCCAGCACCGGCTCAGCCAGCGCGCGCACATCGTCGGGGGTGACAAAGTCGCGCCCCTCTATCAGCGCATGCGCCTGCGACGCGCGCAGCAGCGCCAGCATGCCGCGCGGGGACACGCCCAGCTGCACCTGTTCAAACTGGCGGGTGCGCTCGCACAGCGCCGCTATGTATCCCATAACCGGCGCAGATGCGCTGACGCCCACAAGCGCGTTCTGCGCCTCGACTATGCTCTCGCGCCCTACTACCGGCGAAAGCTCCTCCAGCGGGCTGTCGCTTATGAAGCGGCGCAGTATCTCCAGCGCGCCCTGCGCGTCCGGATAGCCCATCTTGAGCCTGACCAGGAATCTGTCCAACTGCGCCTCGGGCAGCGGGAACGTACCCTGTATCTCGACCGGATTCTGCGTCGCCACGACCAGAAACGGCTCCTCCAGCCGGCGCGTCACTCCGCTCTCCGTGACCTGCCGCTCCTCCATGCACTCCAGCAGTGCCGACTGTGTGCGGGGCGTGGCGCGGTTTATCTCGTCGGCCAGCAGTATGTTGGTGAACACCGGGCCGGGCTTAAACGTGAACTCGCCCGCGCTGGCATCCCATATGGACAGACCCGTGACGTCGGTGGGCAGCAGGTCGGGCGTAAACTGTATGCGCGCAAACTTCGCGTCCATGGAGCGCGCCAGCGACTTGGCCATGACGGTCTTGCCCGTTCCGGGTACGTCCTCCAGCAGTATGTGGCCACGCGCCAGTATCGCGCACATGACCAGCTTTATGGTGTCCTCCTTGCCCACTATCACGCGGCTTACGTTGTCCGATATCTGCCGCGCAAACGCGGCCACTTCCTTTACGTTCATTATGCTTCCCTCTCGCTTTCGTCTATTTATTTGCCCTTAGGATTGCGCCATATGCACATCCCTGTGCGTCAGTGTTCCTCCGCAGCCGCATGCCTGTCCGCGCCTTAGCGTGCGCAGCGTCCCCGATGCGGCTGCATGGCCGGCTCCGTGATATGCTTTACTTCAATATGCCCTCTATTACATGGCCGTCCACATCGCCCATGTCCAGCCCCAGCACGCGCGCCACGGTGACAGGTTCGTCCACTATGCTGGCGCGCTCCACAACCGCGCCCGGGCGTATGTCAGGGCCAAAGGCTATAAGCGTGGGCTGCGGGCCCTTGTCGGGCTGATGACCATGCGTGGCGCGGCCAAAGCGATAGTCGCTTATGTCCAGCGGGCGCACATAGGGCATAAGCCAGTCGTTGTTAAACGAAGTAAATCCATCCGTCTCTATCACGAACGAGAAGCCGCCGCTTAAATGCTCCTCGCGCTCCGCCTCGCCGGCTGTGTATACGCGGCTGATGCCGTATATGCCTGATGTACACATCTCATCAAGCAGCGCATGCACCTGCGCCCTGAGCGCTTCATCTCCGGGGTCGCTCAGATACACCTGCGCCGACAGCGCCGCCGACTTGCAGAACGCGCGCCAGCCGGTTATATTGCCCTGCGCGCCCACATCTATGAGTCCGCGCTCGGCAAGCAGCGCGTTGGGCGATGCCGTGCGGCTTATGTTCATCTGACCGTGGTCGCTCACTATGAAGAAGTCGGTGTCGTCATATATGCCCGCGTCGCGGCAGGCGCGCATTATCTCGCCCAGCCAGAAGTCCGCCTCGTACAGGCCCTGCGTCACCCTGTCGGAGAACACGCCCGTGGCATGGCGATATCCATCTATGTTGGCGGGGTGCAGCATCAGAAGCTGCGGCTTGAACTCGCGTATTATGTCGGCGGCGCAGGCGTTTATGAAGTTGTCGGCCTCGGGATGATGGCGCGGCACATTGAGGTTCATGTACCTGTCCACTATGCGCATTACCTCGGGCGAAGCGCCCGCATCCATGTAGCTCTGGCGCACGCTCTCGCCGTGCTGCGGCCAGTATTCGGCCAGCAGGTAGTCTATCGAAGGGCTGCCCGCGCACACCGGCCAGAATACGCAGGCGGTCTTCATGCCGCGCGCATGCGCAAGGTCGAACAGCGTAGGCACTTTTACGGCGCGCGCGAAGAACTCCCACTGAGACGAGCGCTCGCACATTATCGCCTGCTCGTTGTTGACCACGCCATGCCTGTTAGGATACACGCCCGTCATCATGGACACATGGCAGGGATAGGTTATCGTGGGATATATCGAGCGCACTCGCTTGACGCGCGCCGCCTTATCCCATATCGCGCCAAAGTTGGGCAGCCGGCGCAGCGCATCGGTATCCTCATATACTAGCGCATCCTCGGATATGACTATTACATGTCTCATGATTGCCCTCCTTACAGGCGTTTTGAAGTTGAAACCGCTTATAGCTCAATCCCCTAAGTCAACAGCCGCGCAGCCTGTCCACGTTCTCTTCAAACCAGCGCGTCTCCTCCTCACCGGTCATGAACACTATCACATTGCAGCGCGTTATGCCCAGTCTGCTCATCGCCTCAAAGCGGTGATTGCCGTCGTTCAGCGTGAGCTTGCCCATCACGCAGCTGACTATCAGCGGCGGCATGTCCTCACCCGCGCTTATCGCGCGCATCAGGTTGCCCACGCGCATCTCAAACCCATCCGCATCGACGCGGAACTTCATGCCCTCCTCCGGCCCGCAGCAGCGCTCGAATATCGCGCAGGGCATGTCCATAGGCCCAAACCAAGTGCGCTCGCACTTCTTCAGACCATCCGAGAACGGCTTGTTGTGTCCGTCGCTGAGCAGATAGGCATGCACCCAGTCCTCTATCCTGCCCTGCTGTGCGAACTCACGCGCCGAGGTCAGCGTGCGCGCGTATGCTAGTTCCTCTGCCATGTCATGAACACCTCACATGTCCGGTTCAACAAAGTCGGTGAGTTCTGCGCGCCCGTCTGCGATGCGGTATGTCGCTATCTGCATGGGCGCAAGCTCCGATGAGAAGTCCGCGCCTATTGCGGGCAATTCCACGCGCACATTGCATGCCCGCCCTGCCGTTTCCACAATGCGCACTATCCAGCCCTGCCCGCATTCGGCGCGCTTGAGCGCCATGATGCGCACATTGGGCAAGGATACGCGCGCACCCTCGTATACCGCAGGCAGTTCGCCCCCGTGCTGGCCCTCCAGCAGCAGTCGCGGCGGCGCGCACAGCGCCTCGGCAGCGGCATCGACCGCATGCAGCTCATCCGCGCGGCAGGGCATCAGCGCATAGTTAAACTCGGTCTCGCCCATGTCCATGCACTCCATGAGGGCATCGCGCTGGCCGAAGTGGTCGGCAAAGAAGGCGCTGCGCGCTATCGCCAGCCGTATCGCGCCGTCCTTAAACGACACGCCATAGCGCCCGTCGTTGAGTACGGCAAGCCCCGCATGCCCGCCGCACAGCGCCGCCCACTTGTGACCGGGCTGCTCGCGGCCGTCCATGGCCTTCTCTATGAAGCCGCCCGGCATGCTGGTTATGGCGCGCGCCTTGTTCATGCCCGTAGGGAACATCAGGCGGCACAGCCTCAGCTCATCGTTCAGCATGAGCTTGACGCGGCAGGCAAGCGTGCATCCGCCTGCATCCAGCGTGAACAGCTGGCTCAGCACGCTCCTGCCCAGCTCCGACACCACGCGCACCGAAGCGCGCAGCGGCCCCCGGTCTATCAGCTCCACGCTGCGCGCCCTGAACGCGCCCGCTTCCTTCTCGAAGCTGAATACGCCGTGCGCCCATGTGTCGCATTCGCTGTCATCTATGAACACGCCCTGCGCCGCGCCGCAGGCTATGCTGCGCCCGCCCTCCAGTTCTGTCAGCGCGCGTATAAGCCCGCTGCTTCGGTCAAACTCGACGCGCAGATGTTCGTTCTCCAGTATTATCGCATCTGCAAGCTCCTGAACGCGCACGCCGTCGCGCGGCGGCTCCACCTTAGCGGGCTCGGCGTATATGTAACAAGTCGCATAGCCCAGCGCCGACACGTTCATGCGCACAAGCGACACATTGCGGTCGCGGCCATTGGTCTGCTCGCCGCGCACGCTCTGCACGGGCAGCACATTGCCCATGGCATCGCGTACATGCCCTGCCTCTATGGGCAGCGCCACGCACATGTCCAGCGGGAAGGAATGCGCATTGAACGCTATCGCGGGCGCGCCCACGCCTTCGGGCAGGTCGCCCAGCAGGCGCGGACTTTCGGCCTGCCACAGCAGCCAGCCGTGCTTCTGCGGCGGCAGACAGGCTTCACCCCACTCAGGTCGTGTGCATATGCGCCGCGCCCAGCGCTGCATGGCGTACATGGTCATGTCCTCGGCCTCGTCTATCGCGGCGCAGAAGGCGCGGCAGGCATCGCCCGCCGCCGAGCGCAGCGTGCATCCGGCCAGCACGTCGTGGAACTGATTGAACATGACCTTCTTCCAGGCGGCTTCCACGCGCGCGCGCACATCGGGCGCATTCGCCAGCGCGCTTGCCATGGCGGACAGTGTCTCGGCCTCGGTGAGCGCGGTCTCGGCGCGGCGGTTGAGCGACTTTATGCGCACATTGGCGGTATAGCAGCCCGAGGCGTGATGCTGAAGGTCATGCTCCCATACAGGCGTATGCACGCCGCGCGCGCGCACATCGGCAAAGTATTCATCGACATCGCCAAAGCCCGTGCCGGCATGCTCGGCTATAAAGGGCAGCGCGCTGTTCAGCTCGGCAATCGTAGGCCCTCCGCCGTGATTGCCCACGCCGAAGAACGCCATCTGCGGGCAGCCGCTCTGTTCGGCGCGCTCGCGCAGCGCAGTGGCCTTTAAGCAGGTCAGGCTCATGCTGCCGCGCTCCGGCCTGTCCTCCAGGCCGTATATGCCGTCGCCGTATGAGAAGGGTATGCGATAGGTCAGCACCTCGCTGCCGTCGGGCGAGCGCCATGTAAACAGGTCGCAGAGCGCCGCGTTCTCGTGCGGGCCGGGCCGCATGAACACATAGCTCGACATGCGCCCGCCCCTGAGCAGCTGCGGCGTCATGCCGTTGTGGCCGAACGAGTCCACGCAGTAGCCGGTGCGCGCCATGCGCCCGGTCAGGCGGCGGAAGGTGCGCTGAGAATAGAGCATGTGCCGCGCAAACGCCTCCGCGCCCGGCAGATTCATGTCGGTCTGCACCCACATGCCGCCCGCTATGACCCATCTGCCCTGACTGACGCGCTCGCGTATCTCGCGCATCATGTCGGGGTCTACCTCCGATACGTACTCATAGTAATATGCGCAGGCGCATGTAAACACGTATGTGTCAAACTCATTCATGCGATCCAGCGCAGAGCGGAACGTGGACAGCACCTCCGCCATGCCCTCGCCCTTGCGCCATAGCCAGACCGGGTCTATGTGCGCATTGCCCACTAGATAGACCTGCTTCATCGGCATCCTCCTAACCGACGCGGCGCGCCGGTCCGTTTTGCCACATTATAGCACGCGCGCCGCACATGCGCAACGTGTCGTTAACAAGAAAAACATAGCCGGGCTATATGCATGTCCGGCCATTGGTTCAGGCATGGCGCATGCAGCGGCGGCGCGGACATGCTTGAGGGGGAGTGCATGGGCATCGGCAGTCCGCTTGCGCCGGTTTTATGTCTGCACATCGGCAGTCCGCTTGCGCCGGTTAAAAGGTGCGGCATCATTCGCACTGCGTTAATGCAAGACAAAGGGAACGGCATTCGGCGCGATTGCCGAAAGCCGTTCCCCACCCTATCACACTACATGTTTGCTGCCCGGCACCGCGTCAGCCAAGGGCTACGTCCAGCAGCATCATAAGCGAAAAGCCCAGCGCCAGCCCTATCGTGCCGGTGTTGGAGTGCGGCTGGCGCTGAAACTCGGGAATCAGCTCCTCGACCACCACGTATATCATTGCCCCCGCCGCAAACGCCAGCACAAACGGCAGCGCCTGCGATACGCTGGCCGTGAGCATCATGGTCAGCATCGCGCCCACCGGTTCGACTGCGCCAGACAGAAAGCCATACGCAAACGCCCTGCCGCGCCCCGCTCCCGCTGCCTTGAGCGGCATGGAGATTATCGCGCCCTCGGGGAAGTTCTGTATCGCTATGCCCAGCGCCAGCGTCACCGCGCCCGCCGCCGACACGCCCTCACTGCCGGTCAAAAGTCCCGCCAGCACCACGCCCACAGCCATGCCCTCGGGCAGATTGTGCAGCGTAACCGCCAGCATCAGCATGGCAGAGCGCCCTAGGTGCGCAGGTCTACCTTCAGGGGCAGCGCCGCCCATGTGCAGGTGCGGTATCACCATATCCAGCACAAGCAGAAATCCCACCCCTGTCAGGAATCCGCCCACTGCGGGCAGCCACGCCACCTGACCTGCCTGCTCCGCCATGTCCATTGCGGGTATCAGCAGAGACCATACCGATGCCGCTATCATGACTCCCGCCGCAAATCCCAGCAGCAGCCGCTGCCAGCCATCGCGCATCTGGCCGCGCATGAACAGCGCCATGCCCGCGCCCAGTGTCGTGCCTAAAAGCGGCAAAATCATGCCCAGCACGACGCTCATGTTTACGCTCATAAGCCCTCCCCCGCGCCCTCAGCGCCCGTCCCCGCGCACATTCCCGCCCACATGGCGGCGTATGGCGGCGACCGTCTCGTCGCTCAAGTCATGCTCTATCCTGCAGGCATCCTCGCGCGCAGTCTTTTCGCTCACGCCTATGCGCATCAGCACATCGGTTATCAGCTTATGGCGCCCGTATATGCGCGCGGCTATCTCCATGCCCTTGTCTGTAAGCTTTATCAGGCCATCCTTGTCCATGGTTATATATCCGTTTTCCCTGAGCCGCTTGGTGGCGTAGCTCACGCTGGGCTTGGTCACTCCCAGCTCGGCGGCTATGTCTATCGAGCGTATATACCCATGCTTCTCCTGCATCATCAGCATGGTCTCAAGGTAGTCTTCCGAAGATTTAAGTATCTGCACGGCGATATTCCCCGCTTTCATTCAGCATTGCATTCATTAGGTTAACATATTCTAACCCAAAATGCAACCGCTGAAACAGCAAATGCACCGCAACATAAGCCGCAAGCCTGACGCACCCGCGCGGATCAGCTTTCTCCTTGCAGCCGGTGGACATGCGCCGCGCGCCAGCATACGGCATGTTCTGCGCGCTTTGCCCCGGCACATTATAAATATGCCCGGACATGGCGTCTCGTTACACCGCCGCACACGCGCCCTGCACAGCACGGCTGCGGCGCGCTGCCGCTTGCCCATGCGCCCAGAGCCCCACTCGGCAATGCCGTCCGGCAAAATATGCCCTATTGACAGGCAGCGTGGTTTCTGATATCATATAGTCAGTTAGAGCGCCTTAACTTAAAGCGGCGCGTATATTTTAAATATCAGTTAGTTTAATCTAACTCAGGACGGAAGAGGCCCATGAGCATAGTTATAATCGGCGGCAACGAGTGCATGGAGCGCGCATACGCCAGAACCTGCGGCGAATACGGCTGCGATGCGAAGATATTCACGCGCAGGCATAAGGATCTTCAGCATGTGTTCGGCTGTCCCGACCTGTGCATACTCTTCACCAGCACGGTGTCGCACAACATGGTGCGCATAGCGTCGCAGGAAGCGCGCAAACGCCGCGTGCCGCTGGCGCGCAGTCACACCAGCTCGCTGTCTGCGCTCAACGCCCTGCTGCGCGAATTCTGCGCCAGACGCGACCGGGCTGGCAGCGCCCGCCCATAAGCCCGACAAAGCGCCCGCCCGTCCAAGGGCGCGTACACAGCCGCATGCGCCGCACAATGGGCAGAGCTTCATATTATATGCGTTCAGCCGCGAGCCATCCGCTCTACCCTCGGCCTCCGGCAAAGCGCTCTATACCCGCCGGGATATAAGCGCTTTGCGCGGCGCTGCCCGCGTTCGGAGCTTTAAACCGCTCTGCCGCGAGCAAGCTATGTGCGGCAGAGCCGCCCCCGCTCATCTGCATCAGCATAGGGCGCAAATGCGCACTGGTAGGGTGGGTTCTGTTTAGCCGTCCTGCGCCCGCCATGGCAAATCCGCACAAAGCCGTCCTTTTCGGCATTCGGCGCGCTATCCATGCGCAGTGCAACGCTCTGATTGCGCACGTCATGCCAGCTTCTGAACTGCGCCGGTCGCCGCTGTGTGCATGATTTCGCGCGTTAGACAAGCTTCCGGACTGCGCCGGTCGCCGCTATGCGCATGATGTAACGCATCAGGCCAGCTCCACCCTTTGCCAAAGCATTTCATGCGCACGGACAAGGGGCTTTGATTGAAATGTGCCGCGCACGGTGCTATCATAGTGGCGTGATCCGCAATTCGGCCTCGCGCAGAAGCAAATACAGCAAGCACGGCAAAGCGCGGGGCGCGCATATGCGCTATAATATTGCCCGTGAAAGGGGGAAGCGCAATGGAGTATCAAGATGTGGTGCAATCGGCGTTGGATGAGATAGACGCACATCTGACCTGCGGCATAGAGCTGGACGCGCTGGCGCGATCGGTGGGCTACTCCACGTACCACTTCTGCCGCATATTCGCCGAGCTGACCGGCATGCCGGTGATGGGCTATGTGACGCGCCGCCGTATGGAACACGCCATGTATGAACTGGCGCGCGGCCGGCGCATAATCGACGTGGCGCTGGAACACGGCTTCGACTCGCATGCGGGATTCACGCGCGCGTTCAAGCGCTGCTTTGGGTTTGCGCCCTCACTGTGCCATCTGCGCATAACACCCCTCGAGCTAAAACGCATCACGCCGCAGGGCGTGAAAAGGAGATATGCCGATATGGACATAATGCAGCCGCATCTGACCGAGCTTACGCCTTTTACCGTGGTCGGGCGCACAATGAAGATAAGCGCGCGCGACGTGCGCAGGCATGCCGACATACCTGCGCTGTGCTATTCGCGCGAGTTCGAGCGCAGCGGCGACGATCTGCTTGAGGGCGTGCTGGAGTGCCTGCCCAAGTCGGATGCCATAAAGCACTGCGAGATAAGCATGTGCTATGACTTTGACCCCGAGGAGGGTTTGTTCACATACATGCTGGGTAGAGGTGCGTTTTGCCGTGATGAGCTTGAAAAGCTGCCTTCCGGCCTGACTTGTGCGGAGATAAGCGGCCTGTACGCGGCTTTCTCCACGCCGCTTGTGCCATTTGAGCAGCATGACCGCTATGCGCAGACCATACGCGACACCTGGAACGCCATATTGACGCAATGGCTGCCCGCCTCCGAGTTCGAGTACGACGATGCGCGCAGGGACTTCGAGTACTATGACTATCGCGACCATGGCCGATACTTTGGCAATCGCTGTCAGATGGACATATACATACCCGTGCGCCAGCGCGAGGATGCCCGTCGTGCCAGCGAGGAGCGCGGCCGCATACTCTGGGAGCAGGAGATGAAGCGCCGTAAGGAGCTATAAGCACCTGCCAGCATGAGTGCGCGGGCAATATACACTCGCCATGCCGCCATCACAAGCACCCAACCGCGCCCGCGCAGAGCCTTTACACATGGGCTTTGTGCGGGCGCGGCTAGTTTATGGCGCGCGGGTTCAGAGCATGTGCGATAGTTCCGCTGCGCACTGCGGCGCACAGATGCTTCCCTCATGCGACGGATAAGCTCTGCTTGCACGCAGCGGATTTGCGTGACCGCTGCGCACTGCGGCGCACAGGCGCTGTGCCTGCCGCCGGACACATCCGGCCGCTACATGCCCGCGCTCCCCGCCTCGGCATTCACCGGCGGCTCATACCGCTTCCCCCGCCTCCGGTTCATGCTCTGCATGCTAGGCTGTTCGCCATGGCGCAAGGCCGCTTGACATGCGCATATGGCCGGGCCGCAGCGCAACTCTCCGCGCTCAGCGCCGCGTTAGTCATGACAAACTTAACGATATTGTTCGTGCGGAAGGTATTGACAACGTTGGTTAGAGGTGTTAAACTTATTGCCGTCCAATGGGTTAGTTAAATCTAACATAGTTTAATCAGGCGGCGCTGCCGCCGAAGGGAGATGCGCATGATGCCACTGGGGATGATGGGCGCTGGCGAAGCCGGCACCATAAAGAAGATAACCGGACGCGACGATGTGCGCCAGCATCTGGCAGAGCTGGGGTTCGTCGTGGGCGCAGGGGTGAGCGTGGTGAGCGAGATGGGCGGCAACTTGATATTGGCCGTAAAGGACAGCCGCATCGCGCTGGACAAGACACTGGCCATGCGCATAATGGTCTGACGCAAAGGGGGAAGCGGTATGAAGACTCTCAGGGACATCAAAGTGGGCCAGCACGCGGTGATAGAGAAGCTGCACGGCGAAGGTGCGCTCAAGCGCCGCATAATGGACATGGGCCTTACCAAAGGCACGGAGGTCTATGTGCGCAAGGTCGCGCCGCTGGGCGATCCCATGGAACTGACCGTGCGCGGCTATGAGCTGAGCGTGCGAAAAGCCGATGCGGAGCTTATCGAGGTAAGGTGATATATGCAAGCGCGCTCCGCACAGCGCTTTGAAGCGCTGACGGCGCGCTGCGGGCAGATCTTGCCCGGTGCAGGCACCGCAGGCAAATGTATGGGAGGCCGCAGGAGTGCGGCGTTTTATCAAGGCATGAGTTAGCGAAGGCTAACTCAATGGCGAGCATATTGCAGGGGGAATGACAGATGGCGACAAAGATAGCTCTGGCAGGCAATCCGAACTGTGGCAAGACCACTATGTTCAACGACCTGACCGGCTCGAATCAGTATGTGGGCAACTGGCCGGGCGTGACCGTGGAGAAGAAGGAAGGCACGCTCAAAGGTGCCCGGGATGTTGTGATACAGGACCTGCCCGGCATATACAGCCTGTCACCTTATACCCTTGAGGAAGTGGTGGCGCGCGGTTATCTGGTAGGCGAGCGCCCGGACGCGATACTGAACATAGTGGACGCGACCAATATAGAGCGCAATCTATATCTGACCACGCAGCTGGCGGAGCTGGGCATACCCATGGTGCTGGCGCTCAACATGATAGATGTGACCCGCAAAAACGGCGACAGCATCGACATAAAGAAGCTGGGAGCGGAGCTGGGCTGCGAAGTGGTGGAAACGTCGGCGCTCAAGGGCGAAGGCTCGGCAGCCGTAGCGCGCAAGGCGGCCGAAGCAGCAAAGGGCGGCGCGCGCACGCATGTGCTGCATGTGTTTCAAGGCAGCGTCGAGCATGCATTGGCGCACATAGAGGACCTGATAACCCACAATGACGGCGAACAGCCCGCGCATCACCATCATGCGGGCGGCGTGACGCACGAGGGCGCGATAGTGTCGCCTACGCTTGCGCGCTGGTATTCGATAAAGCTGTTCGAGCGCGACGAAAAGGTCGCCGCTGAGCTGAATCTGCCCAAGGGCATAAGCGAGGCCATCGAGCGCACCATAAGGGACTGCGAGGCCGAGATGGACGACGACTCCGAGTCCATAATCACCAATCAGCGCTATGCGTACATAAACAAGCTGGTCTCCCAATGCGTGCGCAAGGGCAGGCCCAAGGGCGCGCTGACCATATCCGACAGGATAGACCGCATAGTCACAAGCAGGATACTGGCGCTGCCCATATTCGCGGCGGTGATGTTCCTGCTGTACTACATATCGTGGACGACGGTTGGCACGATACTGACCGACTTCACAAACGATACTCTGGTGGCCGAATGGCTACAGCAGCCGGTCACGAACTGGCTGAGCGGCATAGGCACTTCTGACTGGCTGGTGGGGCTGATAGGCGACGGCATAATCGGCGGCGTGGGCGCAGTGCTGGGCTTTGTGCCGCAGATGCTGGTCATGTTCTTCCTGCTGGCGATACTGGAGGACGTGGGCTATATGGCGCGCGTGGCCTTCATAATGGACCGCATATTCCGCAAGTTCGGGCTGTCGGGCAAGTCGTTCATACCCATGCTTATAGGCACGGGCTGCGGCGTGCCGGGCGTTATGGCCTCGCGCACTATAGAAAACGACCGCGACCGCAAGATTACCATAATGACCACGACATTCATACCCTGCGGCGCAAAGATGCCCATAGTCGGCCTAATCGCCTCGGCGATGTTCGGCGGTTCGCCGTGGATATCTACCTCGGCCTACTTCATAGGCGTGGCAGCGGTAATACTGAGCGGCATACTGCTCAAAAAGACCCGCGCCTTTGCGGGCGATCCCGCGCCCTTTGTCATGGAACTGCCCGCATATCACTCACCGGCGTGGAAGAACGTGCTGCACAGCATGTGGGAGCGCGGCTGGTCGTTCATAAGGCGCGCAGGCACGGTGATAGTTGTAGCCAGCATATTCATATGGTTCACCTCGGGCTATGGCTGGACGCCCTCTGATACGGCGGCGCTGGCCGATGCTCAGGACGGTCATACTCAGGCCGCGCCGTCAGAAGCGCCCGCAGTGTTCGGCGCGGTCGAGGGCATGGACGGCAGCATACTGGGCAGGATAGGTTCGGTGGCCGCGCCCGTGTTTAAGCCGCTGGGCTTTGGCAACTGGCAGTCCACCGTGGCCACGGCAATGGGACTTGTAGCCAAGGAGGAAGTCGTGGGCGTATTCGGCGTGCTGTACGGAGTGGTCGATGGATCCGGCGAGGATGCCGCAGCCGGCATAGTGGACGATGCGGACATGTCTACCGAGGAAAAGGCGGCAGCGCTCTCCCCGATAATGGCGGCGTTTGACGAGTCAAGCAGCGGCCACGGCAAGCTGGCAGCGTTTTCATTCCTGATATTCAACCTGCTGTGCGCGCCGTGCTTTGCGGCCATGGGTGCGATAAAGCGCGAGATGAACAGCGGCAAGTGGACGGCGTTTGCGATAGCTTACCAGTGCGCGTTTGCGTATGCAGTGGGCATGATCGTATATCAGCTGGGGCTCATGTTCAGTGGCGCAGGATTTACGGCGCTTACCGCGATAGCGATTGCGCTGCTCACAGGGCTTATCTACCTGGTAGTGCGCAGGAACCGCTATGACGATGAACACCTAACTCAGAGCGTAAAGGCAGGTGCATGACATGGCGACATGGATAGTGGGCGGCACGCTCGCACTCATAGTGGGCGCGATAGTGTGGAAGCTGCTGCACGACAGGCGCAGCGGCAAGGGCGTCTGCGCCTGCGGCGGAGACTGCGCGCACTGCCGCGGCGCGTGCAGCGGCAAGTGAACGCCTGAACGCGCGCAATGGGCTTAGAACGCTCAGGAAAAATCCACCATATAGTATGCGCAGTGGGCGCGGGCCGGGTCCCGCGTCCTTTGGCGCTTATTGAGCGCGATATGCGGCGCCGCCTTCGTGCGTAGCACATGTTAAGGCGCATATGGGCAAGGCGGCATTTGATGCGATTGCGCATTATGAGTGCGCCATTGGGAGGTACTGGTATGACTGCATCATCGATAAGGATACTGCTGGCAGTGCTGGCGCTGGACGACGCATATCAGCGCGTGGCCTCCAGCGATGTGGCGCATCTGCTGGGCGTGCGCAGGCCGACGATACACAACGCGCTTATCGCGCTTCAGGACAAGGGCATAATAACCAAGGAGCGCTACGGCGATGTGCATCTGACTGCGCCGGGGCGAAAGCTGGCACGCAGGTTGGAGCAGCAGCGCGACGACATTGCAATTATGTTTGCGCGCGACATGCATCTGGACAACGAGGAGGCGGTTAGGGCGGCCATACTGCTTATGAGCGGACTGAGCGAGGAGAGCATTGAGCGCCTGTGCGCCTGTATCGGGCAAGGCGCAAGCGCTGGACGCGCGTGATGTTCCCGGCGGCAGAGACGGCCAAGGCAGCAGCCCAGTTCAGCAGCCCGCAGCAGAGACGGCAGCATATATGTCAAACCCTATTCGTTCCAATCTATCAGCTGGCGCTAAGCGGCGGGCGCTCACTACCGGCAGCGCAAAAGCCATTTTTCCGGATAAAACATGCCCTCCGCAGTTGCCGCGCCCGCAGTCATATGTCTCTCAGCTAATTCAAATGGGCCTTGGGCAGGAGGAAGTCTCCCCCGCTCCCGGCCTGTCAACAGGCATTCCGGACAAGCCAAAGCCGAGCCGCTTTATGCGGAGTATGGCTGAGACCGCGCTGCGCAGCCCGTCCCTGCACAGCGCATGCTTCCCCAGCGCTTGGCAGCATCCGCATATGCGCAAGCGGCGGCACGCCGGGAAGGCTCCCGCAGCGTGCCGCCGCTTGCATATAGCATGTCCGTATCACTTTCCGTCTTTGCACACATCGCCCGAACGGCGGCGCGGTACTTTTACCGCACACAGCGTCGTGCATGCGCCCAAAGCCGCCTCGCCCAGCAGCGCCGCGCCCAGCGTTTCCGCCAGCCTGTACGCGCCCCACATCGGCCGCAGCGCCAGCTCCGCGCCCAGTATGCTCGCCAGCAGCGCCAGCGCCATTATCGACCACCAGCTCGCCAGCCCGAACCTGCGCGCATCCATGGCCGTCCGCGCACCGAACATACCGTCCGCCATTATCGCCACGCCCATGACTGCGCTCAGCACGTACTGATGCCTCCACAGCCCCGCCAGCACCAGCACGCCCAGCGCTATCCACATCGCGCCCAGCCCCCTGTCAAACTGAAAGGCCAGCCTGTATATATCGCCAGAAAAGTATCCAATCAGCCGCATGCCGCCAAACGCAATCAGCGCCGCGCCCATAACGCCGGCTCCAAATTGCGACAGCGCCGGCCTGCATATAAGCAGCACGCCCAGCGCGCCCACCAGCGCCGATGCAGCTGTGCAGCCCACCTTAGCCGTCCTTGCCCAAGCAGACCTCATATCACTCACCGCTCTTTGTCGTCCTCTCGGTCTTATCGTGCATAGTATATCAAAGCTCCTTGCCCGCGCAAACGGTCACATATGCCGCGCTGTCCCAAAAACAGACATGCGCCCGGCATTGCCCAAATCATGGCGCGCTGCTCTGCCCTTTGCGCACGCCCCGGCCCGCACTTTATGAATTTCAATGTACTATGCTCAGGCCGCCCGAATCGGCCACGCATTTTCACAGCAGCAGGCACGCCTGCAAAGCGAAGGCCGCTCAAGTTTTTTGCGCGCAGGCTTTTCCCGGCGCGATATATTTGGTATAATGGCAGTATATTGCCGCAATGCCGCTCCCGCGCCGCGCGGGCATGCCTTGCAGAGCGCAGAAAAACACACTGGAGGTGCCGAACCCATGGAATACGCAAGCCGCACGGAGCTTATGGACATGCTAAAGCGCATAAGTCTGCCCGACGAGGCAGCGCTTCAGGCGCTGGACTACCCTCTGACGCACGAATACGTGTGCGAGCAATACGCGCTCATCAAGCGCGACACAAGGGCATTCCTCAAGGGAATCGAGGCCGCGCCCGACGCACCGCAGCGCTTTTTAGCGCTATACTGCGCGTTTCTACCGCTGTGTCTGCGCGACTACGAGGCCGCGGGCGTGCCGCGCAGCGTGTTTGACGACACATTCTGCGACATCGCCCGCTGGGAGGCCGAGTACAACGCCCGAACCGGCCTGCACGGCCTGACCGAGAGCGCCTGGCTGAGCATGCACGTGTGCATGCGCCTGTTTGCGCTGGGCGAGCTGCAGTTTGAGCCGTCGGACGGCGAATATGAGCTTACCCCGCCCGATATGCGCGGCCTGCGCCAGTTCAACGTGCACATACCCAAGGGAGCGCATCTGGAGCTGCGCGAGCGCTCCTATCAGATGCTGCTGGACTTCTTCGGCATCGACAGGGCGGCGGTGTTCTGTCATTCATGGCTGCTCAGCCCCGCGCTTTGCAAGCTGCTGCCGAACAGTTCGCGCATACTGGCCTTCCAGCGCGAGTTCAGCATACTCAAGACATACGATACCAACCGGCAGGCAGAAGAGCGCATATTCGGCGACATAATAGATCAGCCCGAGCGCTATCCCGCCGGCACATCGCTCCAGGCCGCAGCGCGCGCCATGCTGATGCGCGGCGAGCTTATACCTGCCGCGCTGGGCGTGCGTCTGGTCGCGCGCGGATAGAAAGCCCGCCGGCAAAGCAGGGCGCACCGTCAGGATTAAGGCCGTTTGCAAAGGCGAAGTGCCGCGCTTTACGCGGGTCGGTTAGCGCCTAAGAGTGCGGATAGTTCATTATCGCAAGACTCAATATGCCCTGAACGCCTAATGACACCGCGCAGCCCTTGCCCAATGCTTAAAAGCCCCATGGCGCTGGCATATGCCGGTGTCATGGGGCTTGTGCGCGCTTGACCGCTTTTTAGTAGCATCGGTGGCGCTGGCTTTATCCATTTCACACATTTATTTGAATTTGTTCAAATTTAACATTAAACCACCTCGCTATTTCCAGCTAATGCGTATATTATAGAGTTAAGGGTATTAATTAAAAACTGGAGTGATACGTTTGAGATATGCTTTCGATGATGCCTTGCAAGAATGCAAGTGCGAGGCGGACATAAACAATGCCCTGCTAAACTGCCTGCGCGAGCTTAATCAAACCATAAATATGCTGTCCGGCAGCCGCATAAGCCCCACGCATGCGCTAATAGAGCTGGCCGAACAGGAAGGTGAGCTGACCCAGCGCGAACTTACCGAGCAGCTGGGCATACAGCCCGGCGCCACCAGCGATATGCTGGCACGACTGGAAGACGAGGGCTATATAGCGCGCACGCCCAGCCAGACCGACCGGCGCACCACCGACGTGCTGCTGACCGAGCGCGGCAACCGCATGGCGCAGGAGGCAATGTGCCAGCGCACGCTGCGTCAGGCCGAGATGTTCAGCTGCCTGAGCGAGGACGAGCGCACGATCCTGCAATCGCTGCTGGAAAAGCTAAACGCCGACTGGCAGCGCCGCTATCCCAGGCAAAGCGCGCGCGGCCACGAAAGCCGCCGCATATGACGCGGCGCAGCCGGCATGTGCAAATGCTCCGCTGCTGAGCGCATAGCGACAGCCACACTCGCCCGCATACAAGCCGCGCAAACAGAAAGCGCGACACGCAAAACCGGCAAAGCACGCGAGCCGCACTTGGGGCAAGCGCATATAGCGGCGCAGCCTGCCGCATATGAGCTGCACTCAGCGCGCCAGCATGCACAGCGTGCCAGCGACTATAGCTGCCAGCCCTATGCCGGAGCGCTTCGAGAGCTTTTCGCCAAACACTAGGTATGAAAACGCCACGGTTATCAGTATGCTGAGCTTGTCTATCGGCGCTACTATGCTGGCCGGGCCATCCTTGAGCGCCCGGTAATAGCACAGCCACGACGCGCCCGTGGCCAGTCCAGAAAGACATATGAACCCCAGCTCGCGGCGCGGTATGTCGCGCACACAGCGCTGCTTGCCCTTTATAAAGACCATGACCCAAGCCATGGCCAGCACAACGCATGTGCGTATCGCCGTGCCAAGGTTGGACTCCACGCCCGATATGCCCACCTTGCCCAGTATGGATGTGAGGCTGGCAAACACCGCCGAGCCCACCGCATACATCAGCCATCCGCGACCGCGGCGGGCGGCGGGCGCGACATCGCGCCGCTCTATCATCATGAAAGTGCCTATAGCTATCAGCACTATTCCCACTATCTGAGGCAGGCTGACCGGCTCACGCAGGAATATGAACGCCATTATTATGGTGAGAATTGTGCTGGACTTGTCTATCGGCACGACCTTGTTTATGTCGCCCAGTTGAAGCGCCCTGAAGTAGCACAGCCATGATGCGCCCGTGGCCAGCCCCGACAGCACCAGAAACGCAAGCGTGCGCCCATCTATAAGCCCAAGCTGCGCCTGCGAACCGGCAATGAACACCATCAGCCACGCAAATGCCAGCACAACTATGGTGCGTATGGCGGTGGCCACGGTAGAATCGGTCTTGCGTATGCCGCACTTGGCCAGTACAGCCGTCACGCCCGCAAAAAACGCCGACCCAAACGCATACAGTATCCACATTGCGCTCATCCTCCTTCGAAAGCGGCAATAGCGCGCCGCCTTTTATCATACTAGCACCCGCAAAATTGCCTGTCAATGGACGGATGCGGTGCAAAACAAACCGCCACGGCGCTGCCGCAGAGTAAAGCATCTGCGACAGCGCCGTGCTGCATATATGAGTCCGCGCCGGGTTATGTCGCGCACAAGCGCAGCCGGACATGGCATCGCCTGCCCAGTCGCAAGTAAGTTCAAGGCGCAATCGCTTCAGTCTATGTGAATGAGGGGGATGGACAGGCGCAACCGAGAGGCTGACCCCGTAGCCATAAGAGCAGCCTTACCCCTAACGCCACACGCAACC
>JBMNUB010000038.1:0-30697 GCA_050946055.1 Candidatus Fimadaptatus sp.
GGGTGTTCTCGGGCGATCAGACCGGCACGGAGATAATACAGAAGGGCATGAACGCCATAATGGACAGCAAGCTGGGCGGCGGCGATATCAAGCTGACCTTCAGCTGCGGCATAGCCAAGGCCGATCCCGAAGACGGAATAGACGAGCTGATAGAGCGCGCATATTCTGCGGCGCGCAGCGCGCATCTGGACGGCGGTCATAGGCTTCAGCACGGCTGACATTGCAAAACTGCATACGCATGAAAACGGAGCTGCTTCGGCGATGAGCCGGGGCAGCTCCTGTAATTATGTCCGATATCGCGCCAAGAGGGCGGCGGGGGAGTGCGGAGGCAGGCGACCGTGTCTGAAGCTGCGGCACAAGCGTACACAATCCAGGCATCGCGCACGTATCAGCATATTCGGTCAAGGCAGGGCGGCACATGCGAGCATCCTCAGCGCGCGCGCCTCACGGCATGCAGCGTCCTTGAGGCAGAGTGCGGCTTCCTTTGCGCATACGGGCATTCCCATCACAAGGCAGGGCGGTACATACGAGCGTCCTCAGCGCGCGCCTTACGGCATGCAGCGTCCTTGAGGCAGAGTGCGGCTTCCTTTGCGCATACGGGCATTCCCGCACAAAGCAGGGCGGCACATGCGAGCATCCTAAGCGCGCGCGCCTAACATGATCCGGCATGCCGATGGCGGTCAAAGCATCGCTCACTCCTGCTCATGCGCCTGCTGCGGGCGATATCCTTCCTTGTCCACGACTTCGTATACATCGCGCCCCATGGCCGCCTCGAAGCGCGCCTTGAGCGCCATGTTCATGTCCCACTTCTCCCGGGGGTAAGAGCCGTATCTGCGCCGCACGTCATCCATGCGCGCCTCTATGTCCATTATCCCTTCAGAGCCTGCCAGCGCGTCGCAGAGCTGTATCAGGTCGTCGTATTCGTCCATGGCGGCACGGCTCAGTTCGGCCTTTATCATGGCAAGCTCCTGTTCGTTCACGTCCAGCCGCCCCACGTATCCGTCGATGGTGCGCCCCGCGAACGAGTGGGTGAGGCAGATGCGCGCGGCCTCGTCATAGCCCAGCGACATCATGTATGAGTATCCGTCCGACACATGCCGCATGTGGCTCACGCCGAATTTGCGGCCTATGTCGTGCAGCAGTCCCAGCACGTATGCCTTGCCGGCATCCATATCGCCGCATGCGCGCGCTATGGCCTCGGCGCAGTGCGCGGCCACGCGGCTGTGATTGCCCCATGGACCGAGGTTGCAGCGCTCGGCATCGCGCAGCAGGGCTTCGGCTTCCTCTCTTGAAGGCAGCATATCATGACCTCCCTTAAACCTGCATGCCGGACGCATAAGGCGCTGCGTCCGGCATGTCGGGTACTTTGTCTTTGCATGTGCGTCCGCGCATTACGGAGGGACATGCCGCGCTTTTATGCGCGTGAATGCGCGCTTGCGGGCGGCACCGTGACTATGGCCGCACACGCCGTACATCGCGTGCAGCGCCGTGCATTGACGCCGTCCATCAGGGCGTTGCCGCCGCCTGCCGCGGCGCATTGCGCGGCATCACTTCGCCTGCGCTATGCCCGCTATCGTCTGGCGCACAAGGCGCATGAAGTCGCCTGCCGCGCGCCTGCCCACCTCGGTGACCTCGGCGTGATCCAGACTCTTGCCGGTAACGCCTGCAGCCATGTTGGTTATGCAGCTTATGCCCATCACGCGCGCGCCCATGTGCCGCGCCGCGATGACTTCGGGTACGGTGGACATGCCCACGGCATCCGCGCCCATGGTGCGCAGCATGCGTATCTCGGCGGGGGTCTCGTAGCTGGGGCCGGTAAGCCATGCGTATACGCCCTCGCGCAGCGTCATGCCCAGCTGCTGAGCGCTCTTGCGGGCTATGTCGCGCAGCCCGGCATCGTAGGCGCAGGTCATGTCGGGGAAGCGCACGCCCAGATCGGGATCGTTTGCGCCTATCAGCGGATTGCGGCCGGTCATGTTTATGTGATCGCTTATCAGCATCAGGTCGCCCGGCTCAAAGCCCTCGTTCACGCCGCCTGCGGCGTTGGTCAGCATGACGGTGGACGCGCCCGCGCATATCAGCGAGCGCACCGGCAGCACGACGTCGCTAAGGTCGTGGCCTTCATACATGTGGAAGCGTCCGCGCATGGCGGCTACGCGCAGCCCGGCGGCATGTCCCAGCAGCATCTCGCCCGCATGCCCGGCTATCGTGGGCCTTAAAAAGCCCGGTATCTCGGAATAGGGCAGACGGCTCTCTATCTCCATAAAGCCTGTGGACTCGCCCAGACCTGAGCCCAGCACTATCGCCATGTCCAGACGGCCGCCCGCCGCCTGCTCTATGCGCTTTGCGGCGCTGAGTATATTTTCGTTCATAGTTCATCCTCCTGTGTTCAGAGCTGTGCGTTTCCGTATGCATTAGCGCGTGACGCGATATGATGAATCGCTTAACACACGCGCAGCCGTGCGCACAACAGTATGCCAAGCGTCATGCCTGATGCGCGCAAGCGACGGAAAAGCAGCGCGCCGGGTGCGCATGTACAGCGCACCCGCATCTGCATGCCAATAAGTTGCGACGCCATGTCATTTGCGGCATCATTGCGCTATGGTGCCGCCGGTCAGGCAGGAGCTTCCCGGCAATGTGCAGGGCAGTCCCAGCGCGTCCAGCAATGTGGCCGCGAAGTCGCAAAAGCCCTTTCGCGTGCCGAGCGCGCCCGGCTTGAGGCTGGGCGAGTATATCAGCAGCGGCACATGCTCGCGCGTGTGATCCGTGCCGGTGTGGCGCGGATCGCAGCCGTGGTCGGCGGTTATCATGAGAAGATCGCGCGGGCCTATCTCGGGCAGCATGCCGCCCAGCCACGCATCGAACTCGGCCAGCGCCCGCGCATAGCCCGCAGGATCGCGGCGATGACCATACGCAGAGTCGAAGTCAACCAGATTTACAAACTCCAGCCCATGCACGCCGCGCAGGTACTCGCGCCGCGCCGCCTCCATGCAGGCGGGATTGCCCGCAGCGTGGTCGGAGCGGGTCAGCCCGCGGTGCGCGAATATGTCCTCTATCTTGCCTATGCCCACCACGTCCATGCCGGCGCGGGAGATCATGTCCAGCATGGTGTCGCCGGGCATCTCGGCGGAGAAGTCGCGGCGGTTGCCTGTGCGCGTGAATGCGCCCGGCTCGCCTATAAACGGACGGGCGATAACGCGCCCCACGCACATGTCGCCTCTTAGCATATCGCGCGCTATGCGGCACATGCGCCACAGCTCCTCGGGCGGCACGAGGGATTCGTGCGCCGCTATCTGGAACACGCTGTCGGCGGATGTGTATACTATCAGTTTGCCGGTGTCCAGATGCTCCTTGCCCAGTCGGGCGATTACCTCCGTGCCGGAGGCGGGTTCGTTGCAGAGATAGCCGCGCCCTACGCGGCGGCAGAATTCGTCCATGAATTCGCTGGGAAACCCGTGCGGGAACACGGGGAAGGGGCGCTCAAGCGGCAGCCCTGCCAGCTCCCAGTGGCCGGTGGTCGTGTCCTTGCCGGGCGAAATCTCGCTCATGCGGCCAAAACGCCCCAGAGGATGTCCGCTGCCCGCGCCAAGCTGAGCGCCCGGTATGTCGTAAAGTCCCAGCGCGCGCATGTTGGTCAGTTCCACGCCGCTGCCTTCAAGCGCGTGAAGCAGCGTATGCGCGCCCGCGTCTCCATAGGCGGGCGAATCGGCCTGCTCGCCTATGCCCACCGAGTCCAGCACTATGGCCAGCACGCGGTCAAATAGCGCCATATCCATCACCTCCCGGTCTATATGCACCTCCGTTGCGCAGCTTGTCGGCCATGCGCGCTATGAATTCGGAATTGGTCGGCTTGCCGCGGTCGCTGTCTATGGTGTTGCCGAACTCGCGCTGCAACACGGACAGCCTGCTGCGCGACCAAGCTGTTTCTACCGCATGGCGTATGGAGCGCTCAACACAGGTCGCACTTGTATTATAACGCCTGGCTATGGCAGGGTAAAGGCGTTTGGATAGATTATTCTGGTAATCGGCATCCTCAAGCGTGAGCAGTATGCCCTCCATTAGATAGCCAAAGCCGTTCAGGCGGCGGGCGATGCCCATTTCAATCAGCGCTGCGTACAGGCGGCTCTCCAGCTCCGCGCCGCCCAGCAGCGCGCGGCGCGATGAACATGCCGTGCGCGCTATGAGCTCGGGCAGCGCTTGGGGGAGCGCGCTCTTGTCCTGCACCACGCCCGCGCCCGCTTCCAGCGCAGTGGGCGCCAGCGCCTCCTGCCCCGGCTCTATCAGCGCCGCCACATGGGGCAGGCGCTCAAGGCGCATGTCGCGCACGCGCCTTAGCACGCTGAGCCCATCCATGCCCGGCATGACAATGTCGATGAGCATTATGTCGGGCGAACTCTCGCTCAAAAGCTCCACGGCCTCTATGCCGTCCGACGCGACAAAAACCTTGCCATATCCCAGCGCCCTCAGCTCGCGCCGGAGCATATCCAGCTCGCTTATGTCGTCATCGGCGACCAGCAGTCTGTGTTCACGCTCCGCCATCTGTATATTGCCCTCCCGTCTTTTGCGGCCAAATGCGGCAAGCGCCTGCGTTTGGCCTTTGTCATTGGCGATGTGTATGCGCATGAGCGGCATATGCTGCGCGCTTATCCGCTCATGCGCATGCACGGGTGTGTGTCGCGGCGTTATGCAGCGCGCGTCTGAGCGCCGCTGTCGGCGGCATCCAGCATCCAGTCTATGTATATGCCGTAACCCTGCGTGGGATCGTTTATGAAGACATGAGTGACCGCGCCTATTAACATGCCGTCCTGTATTATAGGGCTGCCGCTCATGCCCTGCACTATGCCGCCGGTCAGCGCTATGAGATCGGGATCGGTTATCCTTATGGTCATGCTGCGCGTGGACGGCTCGTCCTGGCGAAACACCTGAGTTATCTCGCAGTCATAGGCGCGTATGCCGCCGCCGTCCAGCGTGGTCAGCAGCTGAGCCGCGCCCTTGTGGGCCAGCGTGCGGTTGGATACGACTATGCCCTCGGGATAGAGGGGATTGTCAATATCGCCGTACATGCTGCCGTATATGCCACAGGATAGGTTCTCGCTTATGGTGCCCAGCCGTTCGGCGCGCTCTATGAATGCGCCGCGCAGCTCGCCGGGCGCGCCGCGCGTGCCTTCGCGTATGGACACTATGTCGCTTGAGAGTATCTCTCCGTCGGATACGGTAAGTATGTCGCCGGTATCGACATCGCATATGGCATGTCCCAGCGCGCCGTAGCGCTCGGAAGCGGGGTCGTAAAACGACAGCGTACCTACTCCCGCGGTCGAGTCGCGCACCCATGCGCCCAGCCGGTAGCAGCCGTCATGCGGGTCCAGCACGGGCGTGACCGTGGCACGGCGCAGGCCGTTCTCGCCGCTTATGCCCAGCTCGACCGGCGCGCCATTGCCTTCTTTTAGCAGCGCGGTGAACTCATCCACGGAGTTCACGTTCACGCCGCCCACGCTCACTATTGCCTCGCCCGCGCGCAGCTCGGCGGCTCGCGCCGGACAGGTCATGCCGCCTTCCGTGGCTATGTCGGATACGCCCACGACCATCACGCCGCGAGTGCGCAGCGCCACGCCTATGCTGTGACCGCCGGGTATCACGCGGCGCTCGCGCGTTATCCGGACAGATACGCGCCTGACCGGCACGCCCCACATGTCCAGCGTCACCTGTCCATCGTCCGCGCCCAGCCTGTCACCGGCCTGCGCAGATGCATCCGCGCTGAACGCGCCACTTGCGCCCAGCAGGCTGTTTATGGCCTGCGCATGCCCAACCGGCGCGCTGATCTCGTCGGGTATGGAAGCTATATGCTGCGCGCGCGGCGTGAGCGAGAGCATCAGCCCCAGCGCAAGCACGCCCGCCGCAATGCGGCGAATCGCCATATGTCTCATTTGAACCACCCTTTCACGCATCGCTGCGGTATAGGATGGCCGCTTTTTGCGCCGGGTATGCGCGCTGTGAACTGCCCCAAAAGCATTGAATGCACAGCCGGCAGGAATTGTATTCCGAAGCATTCGGTTGCGGCGCGATAGCACATGCGCCGTTAAGCACGACTGACGCAATGTCATAATGAAACTACATATGATTGATATAGTGTTCACTATGCTGAATATTATACCATGTGACTTTACGCTTGTCTAGCAAAAAGTGAACTTAAAGTACAGAAAAGTAGCTTATAAGAATGACTTGACGTGAAACTGAATATGAGCGCAGCAGGCCAAAGCGCAGCTAACGAAATTTGGTTTAGGGGGATGGGTGAATGAGCTTTAATAGACCGGCATCGGCGCTGAGGGGATGCGGGCGGGTGCGGTGGTCGGGAAGGCACAAGTCCGTTGCAGGTGTGAGCAAGCCGTCAGGCATCCGCCACGCTTCGCCCTCGGCGCTCAGCCACAATACAGGTTTGAGCAGGCCATCGGGTAGCTGCCACGCTTTGCCTCGGCGCTCAGTCACGATACAGGTGTGAGCAAGCCGTCAGGCATCCGCCACGCTTCGCCTCGGCGCTCAGCCATTGCAGGCGTGCGCAGATGCAAAGCCGTTCTGCCGGATGCATGCCCGGCGGAATGTTCGCCTCGATATGCCTTTGGCGGCTCAGCAAGCGGATAGGCACTTGAACAGAGCCCGGGCGCTGAATGGGGCGCGGCGGCTGTGCGGGGGAGCTTTGTACGGCCGTTTGCGGATACAAAAAAGGCCGCGGCAAAAGCCGCAGACCTTTCGCAGACTCATATGTATGTTCGAAAACGCGGGGAGTTATTGACCTCTGCGCGCCGCGAAGCACTCGCTGCAATAAATGGGACGGTCGTTCTTGGGAATAAAGGGAACGCGAGTCGGGCGGCCGCACTCAGCGCACACGGTCTCGTACATTTCGCGCGTGCCATTGCTCGCGCCACGGCTGGCCTTGCGGGCCTCGCGGCAGTCCTTGCAGCGAAGCGGCTCGTTCTGGAAGCCCTTCTCCGCGTAGAACTCCTGCTCACCGGCAGTGAAAACGAACTCTTTGCCGCAATCCTTGCAAACCAGCGTCTTGTCTTCGTACATTTGGATCTTCCCCCCGCTAAGTAAATAAATCTTTGACCCATGGGACTGCGGCTGACCTGATCTTTGCCCCCACACTCGCCGTCTGAGACTGTCGCTACCCGGGATCTGCCCTCTCACTACACATCTTCGCAGCGCGCTATATGCGCGCGGGACGGACTTACATCTAGACCGCGCCATGCTCGCCGGTGCTTTGACCGGTTTACGTGGATCGCTTTGCCCGCGGCTGGCTTCGACTTTCAATCACAGACCCGCTTCCCACAAGCCTTTTATATTGTAACCCCAAACCCTTAAAAAAACAAGTGGCAATTTCGCGTCGGGTAACGTTTTTTTAAAAAAATCGTCGAATTTGATGTTGGGGATTATATTGCAGGAAGATTTAGAAAACAAAAGCTTAAAGAGGGCGGAAAAGGGGGCTGTGATGCCTGGCATGGGCCTAAAGCGCGCGCGCGGTGCGTTTATTTTGCCCATAAGGTTGAAAACGCCGGCAAAATCTAGTATACTATATTTGTCATGGCGCGGACATTGCGCGCCGCCCGCCCCGTAAAGGAGAGTGAGTGTATGGATTGCAAGTTCAGGACCGACTTGGGAACCGTAACGGTGAACGAGGAGGTTTTGCTTAAGATTGCCAGCTACACGGCGCTGGGCTGCTACGGAATAGTGGCCATGGCGTCCAAATCGGCTAAGGACGGCCTGATACAGCTCTGGAACCGCGACAACCTCGGCCGCGGCGTGCGCCTGCGCGCCTGCGAGGATTACGTGGATGTGGATCTGTTCATAGTGGTGGAATACGGCACCAGCATAGGCACGGTTGCCAAGTCGATAATCGATACGGTCAAGTACAATGTCGAATACCTGACCGGAGTGAAGGTCAATAAGGTCAATGTATCCATCGAGGATATAAGGGTCTGATCGATCGTTGAGGAAGGGAGCGTAGCCTTCCGACCGGGCGCTGCCGGGCGCGGCGCGGAGTTACTTACGCGTAAGGAGTGGTATTTTTGGCGCTTAAAACGATTGACGGGATCCTTTTGAAGGACATGATATCGGCCGGCGCGGCGCTGCTGGAGAAGAACCGGCAGGCAGTCGATCAGCTGAACGTCTTTCCGGTTCCCGATGGAGATACTGGCACTAACATGTCCCAGACCATGAACGCGGCGGTACGCGAGATGACCGGCCGCGATCTGGTCAATGCAGGCGAGATAATGCAGGCCGTGGCGCGCGGCGCGCTCAAGGGTGCGCGCGGCAACTCGGGCGTTATACTTTCGCAGATATTCAGAGGCTTTGCCAAGGCTGCAGAGGGCGCTGTGGACATAGACGCGGCGCTCCTGCGCGACATGCTGCGTCAGGGCGCGGAGACCGCCTACAAGGCCATAATGAAGCCCAAGGAAGGCACGATACTGACCGTCATCCGCGTGATAGCCGAGGAGGTCGATTCGGCCTTCATGGCGGGCTGGGATCTCATAGATATGATGGACTACGTGCTAAGGAGCGGCGACGCGATACTGCGCCAGACCACCGACATGCTGCCCGCGCTCAAGCAGGCGGGCGTGGTGGACTCGGGCGGCAAGGGCCTTTGCATAGTGCTAAAGGGCTTCATGAGCGCCATGCAGGGCGAGCATATCGACAGCGCCGTGATAGAGACGGGCGAGGTGGCTCTGCCCGGCGACTTCGTGGACGACCACGACTCGCTGGAGGAGATAACCTTTGGTTACTGCACCGAGTTCATAGTGTCCCATCCCAACGAGGACTGCACCGACAGCGCCGTGGCGCGCTTCCGCAGCAGGCTGGAGAAGATAGGCGACTGCGTTGTCGTGGTTAGCGACGGCGAGGTAGTAAAGGTGCATGTCCACACCAACGACCCCGGCAAGGCCATACAGATGGGTCTGGCGCTGGGCGAGCTGGATTCGATAAAGGTGGACAACATGCTGGAGGAGTTCCGCGAGCGCATGGAAAAGCGCCTGAAGGCGCGCCAGGCCGAGCAGAAGGAGTTCGGCATGGTGGCCGTGTCGCTGGGCGAGGG
Organism: Candidatus Fimadaptatus sp.; assembly: GCA_050946055.1. Taxonomy (GTDB): domain Bacteria; phylum Bacillota; class Clostridia; order Christensenellales; family Aristaeellaceae; genus Fimadaptatus. The sequence continues at coordinate 9,083 of JBMNUB010000038.1, forward strand.
ACTGGCCAGCATACTGACCGATCTGGGCGTGGACATGATAGTGGACGGCGGCCAGACCATGAACCCCTCGATAGACGACATAATCCAGGCCATAGAGAAGGTCAATGCCCGCACCGTGTTCGTGTTCCCCAACAACTCGAATATAATCATGGCGGCGGATCAGGCCGCGCAGATAGTCAGCGACAAGAACGTGCTGGTCGTGCCCACGCGCTCAGTGCCGCAGGGCATATCTGCGGCGGTGGCGTTCATGCCCGACGATGCTGCCGATGCCAATCTGGAGAACATGAAGTCTGCCGCCCAGTCGGTAAAGACCGGTCAGGTCACATACGCCGTGCGCGACACCACTCTGGATGGCGCGGAGATACACGAGGGCGACATAATGGGCCTTATGGATGGCAAGATAAGCTCCATCGGCCAGAGCGTACAGGAGGTCTCGATAGACCTGCTGCGCGGCATGGTGGACGATGACTCCGAGCTGATAACCGTATTCTACGGCAAGGATACCTCCGAGGACGATGCCAACGAACTTGCAGGCAAGCTGGGCGAGATATTCCCGGACTGCGACATAGAACTGCACATGGGCGGTCAGCCGCTCTACTACTATCTGTTCTCGGTGGAATGACGGGCTTACAAGCGCCGCTGCGGGATGTTCCGCAGCGGCGCTTTTGTGTGGCGGCATACATGCGCGCAGCACAAGCATAGCCGTCAGCAATGTGTCTGAGCGCAAGCCCGCCGCATCATGAGCAGCCCGCTACAAACGTCTGCTCGATGGTCGATGGTTTGGCATTCGTTAGACATGCGCGCAGCACAAGGATGGCCGTCAGCGCCGTGTCTGAGCGCAAGCCCGCCGCAAACGTCTGCTCAATGCGAAGCGCTGCGGCGGTCGCATGCACATGACTTCGATTAAGGCTCTGTACGGGCCTTAAACGGCGCGCTACGGGTGCAGTGACACCACAGGCGTGCACCGCCAGCAAAGCCCTCTATGCGCCTCAGAAAGCGCTTAAATGCCCGCCTGCATGACCGGTGTGCGTGTGCAACGCCTGCGCAAAGGCCGCAATGCCACCAGCAAATGAGCTAAAAAGAAACGCAAACAAAACAGATGCAAATTGCTCTTGCCTGTGCTATAATCTATACAGGAAGATATGAGCTGGATGTTATCTGGCGTTTTACAGGAGGTAATGCAAAATGTCTACGCTTAATCAGTATCCCAAGATAGGCATTCGTCCCGTCATAGACGGTCGCCGCGGCCCGATGAAGCTGCGCGAGAGCCTGGAAGATCAGACCATGGGCATGGCCAAGGCCGCTGCCAAGCTGTTCGAGGAGAACCTGCGCTACAGCAACGGCGAGCCCGTACAGGTCGTTATAGCCGATACCACCATAGGCCGCGCGCCTGAGACCGCCGCCTGCGCCGAGAAGTTCCGTCGCGAGGGCGTTGCCATAACCCTGACCGTGACTCCCTGCTGGTGCTACGGCGCGGAGACCATGGACATGGAGCGCGACACCATAAAGGGCGTATGGGGCTTTAACGGCACCGAGCGTCCCGGCGCTGTGTATCTGGCCAGCGTGCTGGCGACGCATGCGCAGAAGGGTCTGCCCGCCTTTGGCATATACGGCCATGAGGTGCAGGATCGCGATCAGGTGACCGATATACCCGAGGACGTAAAGGAAAAGCTGCTGCGCTTCGGCCGCGCCGCCGTGGCCGTGGCTTCCATGCGCGGCAAGTCCTATCTGCAGATAGGCTCCGTGTGCATGGGCATAGGCGGTTCCATAATGGATCAGGCCTTCATGGAGGACTATCTGGGACTGCGCGTCGAGTCCGTGGACGAGGTAGAGATACTGCGCCGCATGGAGGAAGGCATATACAACGAGGAGGACTACCAGAAGGCGCTGGCTTGGACTCGCGAGCACTGCAAGGAAGGCCGCGATGACAACCCCGACTTCGTGCGCTTCAGCCGCGAGCAGAAGGACAAGCAGTGGGAGTTCACCATCAAGATGTACTGCATAATCAAGGACCTCATCAAGGGCAACCCCAATCTGCCCGAGGGCTTTGAGGAGGAGATGGTGGGTCACAACGCCATAGCCGCCGGCTTCCAGGGTCAGAGGCAGTGGACCGACCACTGGCCGAACTGCGACTATCCCGAGGCCGTGCTGAACTCCTCGTTTGACTTCGGCGGCAAGAAGGAGCCCATCGTGCTGGCCACCGAGAACGACGTGCTCAACGGTCTGGGCATGCTGTTCTGCAAGCTCCTGACCAACCGCGCGCAGATATTCGCTGACGTGCGCACCTTCTGGTCGCCCGAGGCTACCCGCCGCGTGACCGGCTATGAGTTCGAGGGTCATGCCAAGGAGAACGGCGGCATAATCCACCTGCTCAACTCCGGCGCCGCCTGCCTGGATGCCTGCGGCGAGTGCGTGGACGAGAACGGCGATGCCACCATGAAGCAGTGGTGGGATGTCACCGATGAGGACATAAAGAAGATGACCGACGCCACCGTATGGTGCGAGGCCGGCTTCGATAACTTCCGCGGCGGCGGATTCTCCAGCCACTTCACCACCCGTGCCGAGATGCCCGTGACCATGGTTCGCCTGAACCTGGTGAAGGGTCTGGGTCCGGTAATACAGATAGCCGAGGGCTGGACCGTCAAGCTGCCCGACGAGGTATCCGATCAGCTCATGGAGCGTACCAACCCCACCTGGCCCTGCACCTGGTTCACGCCTCGCTGCGACGGCAAGGAGGGCAGCCCCTTCAAGAGCGCTTACGACGTGATGAACAACTGGGGCGCGAACCATGGCGCTATCAGCTACGGCCACATCGGCGCGGATCTGATAACCATGTGCTCCATGCTGCGCATCCCCGTATCCATGCACAACGTGCCCGCCGACAAGATATTCCGTCCGGCGGCGTGGAACGCATTCGGCATGGACAAGGAGGGCGCCGACTACCGCGCCTGCGCCAACTTCGGCCCGATGTACGGCACCAACAAGTGATATGAGCCATAGCGCGTCCCGCCATTGGCGTGACAAGTATTGGCAATGACATAAACAGCGCGTCTCTCGCATGCAGCATGACTGCAGCGGGAGGCGCGCTTTGCGCTGGTATGATAAATGTTGAGGCACACATGACTGTGACTGTGCGTGTGCATGACCATGGCTATGGGCTTAAGCGATGAATGTGCATGACTGCGATCATGCGCTTGCATGATTGGAATAGCCGCTGCGCCGCATTGTGTGCGCCAACCTGAGCCTATGGCAGAAAGGCGCTTGCACCGATTGAGTAAGGCACGTTCAGCCGCGTCACCTGCGAATGCACATGCGCACATCAGGTCGTGCGGTTTGGCTCATACCGCGGCAGCGGCACGGCTAAAGCGCCAGCGCATGAAGCACAGCGCGCGCCGCCATCAGTAGCCTTACGCCAGCTGGTCGATGAGGTCGAGTACGGTTTCCAGCTCCTCGGGCTTTATCTTGTCGCAGGGCTTGCCCGCAAGCACGCAGTCCACGAAGTAGCGTATCTCGTTGTAGTACGCATTGGTTGCGGGGACGTAGCCGTCGCCCTCGACGTTGTTGTCGTCTAGACCTTCTATCTCGCCGTTTTTGTGGAATATGGTCAGCTTGCCGTCCTTGAACTCCAGCACGGCCTGCTCGAACTGGAAGCGGAATGCACACTGGAAGCGCCACGAACAATCAAACCAAGCCGCCTCGCCCGACACGAAGAAGTCGGGATACTGATATATGGCCTCAAAGTAGTCCTGAGTGGGTGTGCCTGCACGGAAGCGGGTCATCTTTTCGGGCTTGCCAAAGGCGTATATCATGAAATCCAGATCGTGTATGTGCAGGTCGAAGGGAACCATGCCGCTGCGCTCGGGATCGCGCATCCAGCCGTCCCAAGAGGACTTGGGCGTGCTGCCCAGACGGGTCATGCGGCCGCTGAGCAGCTTGCCGTACTTGCCGGTCTCGTAGGCCTCCTTGAGCACTTCATACTCGCGCCAGAAGCGCACCACCTGCGCTATCATAACGTTCCTGCCGTGCGCCTTGGCCGTGCCGTATACGCGCGCCACGTCCTCGCGCTTTAGCGATATGGGCTTTTCACACAGCACATGTATGTCATGCTCCAGCGCCTTGCAGGCGAAGTCGGCGTGCAGGTACGTGGGCAGGCAGATGTCCAGTATGTCAAAGCTTTCGCTTGCGAGCATATCGTCAAAGTCGTAATACGCCTTGGCACCGGTCTTGGCGGCAGCTTCATCGGCCTTCTCGGGGCGTATGTCGCAGACGCAAATCACCTTTGCCTCGGGTATCTCCAGCCAGCCATCTACGTGCGCATGGCTTATACCGCCCATGCCTACCATACCAATCTTAAGCATAGTATCATCCTCCTAAGTAAAAAACGATTCCCTAAAACTGTGCCGGCCTGCGGCAAAGCGCCCTCGCATGCAGCGATGCGGCGCTCTGCCATCGCCATATTATTCGCGTGCGGCGGTGCAAAACCCTGCCGCGCGCAATGCTCATTGGTGCAAATACTTGCGCGCCGTGAATCGGGAAGCCGCCTGCGCCGCGAGCCATGCGCGCCGGGGAAGCCGCCAGTGGTATATGCTGCGCGCATACGTCAAGGGGCTGCCGCAGCGCATGAGCATCTGCGGCAGCCCCTTTCACGCCGCCGGGCAGACCGCGCCGTGCCGGCTGGCGGTCATGCCTGACAAAGGCAGTTGTTCAGGTAACTGTTATGCGCTTATCAGGCAGCCTGCTCGGCCTTGTAAGCCTCGTAGCCCTTCTGATATATCTCCATGTAACGCGCGAGGTTCATGCCCTCGAAGCCGTTTACGAACTCGGCCCAGTCAGCGTCGTTGTTTATGTCCTTCTGACCGGTGATGAAGTACGCACGCCACTCGGCGCGGTAGGTCTCCAGATCGGTGCTTATAGCGGACATCTCAGAGGACTCCTCGGTGGTGTAGTAACGGCTGAAGGGAGCCCAAACGGTCTCGGGGAAGTAGTTGCGCAGGCCTTCAACGGCTTCCAGGCAGACCGGCCAGGTCTCGCCGCCCTTGAAGTACTCGTTGGAAGCAACGGAGGGGTTGGCGCCGCCGGCCCACGGCACGTACTCGGCCAGAACCTGCTCGAAGGAGCGGCCATCGGGGCTGTTGAGCACCATGTCGGTCAGCTTCAGACCACCGGGCGCGGTCTCGTCCTTTTCGTAGGTAACGCCTTCAACGCCCATGAAGTAGGAGATTATGCCCTCGTCAGAGTACCAGTGATCCATCCAGCGGACGGCGGCCTTGACGTAATCCTCGCCCTTCTCGGCGCACTTGTAGGTGATGAGGAACTGGCCGGAGGTGGAGGCGGGCAGGGAGTAAGTAGTGCACATCTTCTCGCCGTTGTAGCCGGTGAAGGGCTCGGTGTAGCCCAGAGTGTACTGCTCATAGGGAGAGTTGGATACGGGGCTGTTGTTGACCATGACGTAGGTCAGCGCGCGGCCGGTAGAGGCCTTGGCGATGAGCTGAGCATAGTCCATGGTGAATATGTCCTGATCGAGGAGCTTGTCGGCGTACAGCTTGTTGAGGAACTTGAGCAGCTCGCGATACATGTCGCTGTTGTAGCCGTACTTGAGCTCATCGGTCTCCTCATCGACGTAAACGGCGGTGTGGGAGGAGCCGCGGTTCATAAGACCGAAGGAACCGGCCAGAGTCTGCTCGAACTCGGCAATGCCGCCCGCGGTCAGCGGGATCTCGTCGGCCTGACCGTTCTCGTTGTAGTCCAGCCCCTTGGCGGCTGCGAGATAGGCGTACAGGTCATCCAGAGTGGTGGGAACGGCATCCAGACCCAGCTTGGACAGCACGTCGGTGTTGAACCACCACTTAGCGCCGCAGCGTATGGCGTCGCCGGTGAGGATGTAGGGAGCGGCGTAGACCTTGCCGTCGGGCATGGTGACCGCGTCCTTGGCGGTGGGGAACTCGGTGAAGTACTTGTTCAGGTTGGGCATGAGATCTTCGTAATCGGTCAGGGCTACGAACATGCCTTCCTCGGAGTACTTGGCCTGATCGGTGCCGGAGACACTCATCTTCATGAGTATGTCAGGCACTTCGCCCGAGGCCAGCATCAGCGACAGCTGAGTCTGCACGTCGGAGGAGGGGATGTTCTGGAACTGGATGTTGATGCCGGACTGCTCGACGAAGTTCTTCAGTATGACTATCTCGTTAAAGTCGCCCTGTATCGGAGACTGGCAGACGGCCGCAGTCAGCGTTATGGGCTCGGTCATGATCGGATAACCCTCGGCGTTGAAGTCTGCAAGCGCGGTGGCAGACATCATCATGGTCAGAGCGATCAACAGTGCAAAGAGACGCTTTTTCATGGATCTTACCTCCTATAATATTTTCTCAGCAATTACTTGCTGTGGGGGAACGGTGTGATGGGGACATTGCGTTGGCGTCGCAGTCTGGGCATAGCCGCATGGCCTTGCAGCGGCATCGTGCGGGAATGCGCGGGGCATTGGGCGCGTCATCCCTTGATAGCGCCTATCATTACGCCCTTTACGAAGAAGCGCTGCACGAACGGGTAGATTATCAGCATGGGTATGGAGGAGACGACTATTACCGAATACTTTATCGTCTCGGCGCGCATGGCCTGTCGCGCGGCCTCGTCCGCGCCCATCTCCATGAGCGACTGCATGTTGTTGGCGGTCAGCACCTTGCGCAGATAGAGCTGCAGGGGCTGTATGCTCTCGGTGCGTATGTAGAGCAGGGCGTTAAAGTAGCTGTTCCAATGTCCCACGCCATAGTACAGGCACAGCACCGCGATTATCGGGCCGGACATGGGCAGCATTATGCGTATCAGCGTTACCACCGGCGAGCATCCGTCTATCTCGGCGGCCTCCTGAAGCTCGTAGGGTATGGAGGTCTGGAAGTAGGTGCGCATGATTATCATGTTGTAGACCGACAGCGCGCCGGGCAGTATCAGCGCCAGCCAGCTGTCCATGAGCTTGAGGGTCTTGCCGACCATGAGGTAGGTGGGGATGAGGCCGCCGCCAAAGAACATCGTCACGGTCAGCAGCTTCATTATGACCCCGCGCCCCCACAGGTCGCGGCGCGACAGCGGATATGCCGCAAGCAGCGTCATGACTATGTTGATGGCGGTTCCCATGAACATAATGGCCAGCGAGTTGCGATAACCGGTCATTATGTTGTCGTTTTTGAACACCTCGGCGTAGTTGTCCATGGTAATGTCGACCGGCCACAGCAGCATCTTGCCCGAGGTGACCGACATGGGGTCGCTTATGGAGGCGCTCAGCACGTATATCAAAGGATACAGTATTATTACCGTGATTATGCCCAGAAAGATACAGTTGACAGTTTCAAATACCTTGTCTCCGCGGGTCATTCTGTTCATCGAAGAATGGGTCGCCGCGGTCTTGCCGGCACTCTTTGTCATGATAAACTCCCCTTTCTTCTATGTTACCACAGACTGGTCTCGCTGACCCTGCGGGAAATGGTGTTGACTAGCAGAAGCAACCCGCAGTTGATTACAGAGTTAAACAGGCTTATCGCGGTGGACAGGCTGTACTGCGCGGATTCTATGCCTATGCGGTAGGAGTAGGTGGAGATAACGTCGGAGGTAGTCATGTTGAGGTCGTTCTGCATCAGGAACACCTTTTCAAAGCCAACGTTGAGTATGTGGCCGGAGTTCAGTATGAGGAGTATGACCATGGTGGGCATTATGCCGGGGATGTTGATGTGCCAGATGCGCTGCATGCGGTTGGCACCGTCTATCATGGCGGCCTCGTGCAGGCCCGGATCGATGCCGGCCAGCGCTGCGATGTATATTATGGAGTCCCAGCCGATGTTCTGCCAGATGCCAGAGCCTATGTACAGCGGGCGGAACAGGTTGGCCTTCTGCATCCAGTTGTAGCCTTCGCCGCCGAAGTGGCGTATGACGATGTTGACTATGCCGTAGTCCGAGTTGGTGAAGGACTTTAGCACGCCCACCAGCACCAGCACCGACAGAAAGTGAGGCGCATAGGTGACGTTCTGGACGAACTTCTTGTACTTGACCGAGCGCACTTCGTTGAGGCTGAGCGCCAGCAGTATGGGCAGCGGGAAGCCCAGCAGCAGCGATTCAAGGCTGAGTATTATGGTGTTGCTCACTACGCGGGTAAAGTACGGAGAGTTGAAGAACTGCATGAAGTACTTGTGCCAAGGATCTGCCCAAGGGCTGGCCATGATGCCCTTTAGCGCCTTATAGTCCTTGAACGCAAGCGTTATGCCATACATGGGCGCATAGCAGAATATCGCCAGCCATGCTATTACGGGGATGAGCATTATGTATAGCTGCCAGTTTTTGTTGATCCTATGGGAAGTTATAAAGGAACTGATGCCGCTCTTCTTCGGGATCTCACTTGCTCCAACTTTCACAACCTTCACTCCATTCTAAGTCTTTGCCGCAGGCATATTGCATGCACAAACAGCATTGGCTGCCATACGTGCATAACGCACATGCATCATACTTAAAATTATACTCACAAGTAGCCAAAAGTCAACTACAAATCAAAGCTGCTGGTTCATTATCTCAAAATGAATGCTTTTTTTTTTTTTGCACAATGGGTTAATGAACACTAAATAACGATGACATAATCCGAAGCAGCAGCCGAATGGCCATGTTTGCACGATGGATGAAATGGCGGAGCGGGGAGGGGATGGTGGCTGCGATCCCGATATGCCCCGCAATGCGCAAAAAGGCAAAAAACATGCACATGCCGCAGCTGCCCATGATGGGTAGCGCGGCATGTGCAATGCCTAATATGTGTGCTGGATTTGCCCAAAGGCCGGGTGAAGCGGAACCCGGATGCCCGTATCCGCCAAGCGGCGCTGTCCTGACCAAGGGGCGGAATGCCGCTTGCCGCCGGGCGCACAGGCGCTTGGCTATGCCAGCTCGTCAACTATCAGCGCACGCATAGCCTGCGCGGTGCGCTCGGCATCGGGGTAGAGCGCGCGCCAGTCGTGCTTTTCCATGCCAAGATATTCCAGGCGCGCCAGCTCCATCAGCGCGGCACCGTCCGGCGTAAGGAATGCCTTTGCCCATTCGGCAGCTGCGTCCTTTGCGCATATGCCGCGCTCTCGCAGCGTGTATAGCATGCGCGCCAGCGTCAGCAGCACGTTGCGCTCGTCGCCCTTGAGGTAGCTCATTAGGCTGGGCAGCGCGCCGCCTATGGCGCGGCGTATATCGCTTTCGGGAGTGGGCGCTATCATGTCGCTGGGCGGAGCGCCCAGCAAAGTCACGCTGCTTATGCGCACCTGCCAGAGCAGTATGGCCGCGTCAGCATCGCGCTGGGGCTGCGGTATGCGGCCCTGCTCAATGTCATCGCGCAGCCATTCGCCGTACTGATAGTCGCGCAGCGGCGGATGTCCGGGGCTGAGCGCTTCGCCTGCGCTCATCACCGTGACCTCAAGCGGACGCGCGCCGCCCGCGCCCAGCCTGCCTGATGCTGTGAGCAGGTGCCCGGTGAGCGTCATGCGCTCGCTGCCGGTCAGCGGCGCGCCGCTTATTGCCAGCACGTCCACATCGCTGTCCACTTGCAGGCCACCCAGCGTGGCCGAACCGTAAAGATACGCGCTGCGCAGATTGGTTAGCGCGCATTTAAGCGCGTCGAGCGCGCTCATGGCCTCGTCGGGTATAAAATGGCCGTTCATGTCATCACCTCATAGCGCTTATGCTCATGCGTCAAAAGCGTATTGAATCGAATTCGAACTTCTGCTCGGCCTGGCTGCGCTCGCGAAACAGCGATATGCCCTCGGCATCGCGCACGTAGTCGTCGGGCGTGACGTCGGTGGCGCTCAGGTTCAGGCGCGATATCAGCTCCTGCTGCTCGGAGTAGTTCATCTGGCGCTTGGGCCTGGGTGCGCCCGCCTTGCGCAGCAAACCCGGCCTGTACACCGCCGTGGACACCAGCGCACGCAGGTTGCGCGCTATGAACATGCACTTGAGTTCGCCGTTTATGTGATATATGGGCGCATCGCTCTCGCCCATGTCCATGTTCATGTTGGTGGTGCAATAGCAGCCGCCCGCGCCGTCGTATGCAAACAGCATTAGCCCCGGCACGGGATAGAACTCGGCGCGTATCTGCTCGTCGTCGAACAGGAAGCGTATGTCGCAGCAGTCGCGCAGCAAATCGTATGCCTGGTCGCGGTCGCTCACCGGCATGGAGTACATGCGCACACCGCATATCACCGCGTCCACCGGCTCGCCTTCGTCGCTTAGGAATATCCCGGTCGGGCCATCGGCATTTAGATTGTCCAGTTCGCCGCCGTCTATATATATCTTCTTCATTATAAAGCCTCCAGAGCGCCCGGCCATGCGGCGGGGCGAAAGTATGCGCGCGGCAGCATGCCGCCATCTATATATTTTACCACGCAGAGCAAGCGCTAAACGCAGCAAGTTTGGCAGGCGCAGTTTGCGCTTGGGCATTGCGCGTGGCGCTGAGCGCGGCGTGCTATGCGGCAAGCGTTCAACGGAATGCTCTCGGCGCATGTGCTGGCTTGCTTAGGCTCCGCCCATGCGCGCGCTAGTTCACGCCGTACCTGACCGCGTCCTTCTCAAACGTGCGCCTTGCCTCCAGTATGAGCTTGGCCGCTTCGGGGGAGGGGTCGCGCAGCAGGCGGCGCGCCTCCTCATGGGTTTCCTCTATAAGCTCCGGCCCTGCGCTCATCAGTCCGTTCATCAGCTCGTCCATGCCCGACTGGCGCGCGCCCATCAGCTCGCCCGCGCCGCGCTGCGCAAGGTCCTGTCGCGCTATCTCGAAGCCGTCGTTGGTGCGGCAGAAGCCGTCCAGCCTGTCGCAGCGCTCGGCCAGCAGGAAGCAGTAGCTCTCGTAGCTGCCGCGCCCCACGCGCCCGCGCAGCTGATGCAGCTGGCTAAGGCCGAACCTCTCGGCGTTAACTATCACCATCACGCTGGCGTTGGGTACGTTTACGCCCACCTCTATGACGGTGGTGGACACAAGCACCTGCGTCTGCCCGCTGCGGAAGCGCTCCAGCGCCGCGTCCTTTTCGGCGGGGCGCATGCGGCCATGCACCAGCTCTATATTCAGCCCGCGCAGCCTGCGCGTGCGCAGCTCCTCAAACAGCGCTTCGGCGCTGGTGGCTTCGGTCTCCTCGCTGTCCTCGACCAGCGGACATACGAAGTATGCCTGCCTGCCCTCGGCCACGCGCGCGCGCACGAAGCCGTACAGCCCGTCCAGCTTATGCTCCGGCACTATATGCGTGCGCACGGGCGTGCGGCCGGGCGGCAGCTCGTCTATCACCGATACATCCAGATCGCCGTATATGACCAGCGCCAGCGTGCGCGGTATGGGCGTGGCGCTCATTACCAGCGTATTGGGGCTTTGTCCCTTTTCGGAGAGGAGCGTGCGCTGGCGCACGCCGAACCTGTGCTGCTCGTCTGTCACGACCAGCCCCAGATGCGCGTACTTCACGCCTTCTGATATCAGCGCGTGCGTGCCTATGGCCAGCAGACAATTGCCGTCTGCCAGGCTCGCCAGCACCTCGCGGCGCTTTGCGCCCGTGACCGAGCCTGTCAGCAGCGCGCACTTTACGCCCAGCGGTTCCAGCTCGCGCAGCGCGTTTTCGTAATGCTGGCGCGCCAACACCTCGGTGGGTGCCATCAGCGCCGATTGCCAGCCCGCGCGCGCGGCCAGATATATCGCGGCAAAGGCCACGGCGGTCTTGCCGCAGCCCACGTCGCCCTGCACCAGCCTTGCCATGGGCGCGGGCGCAGCCATGTCGCGCGCTATCGCCTCTATCACGCGCTTCTGCGCCCCCGTGGGCGCAAACGGCCATGATGCTATGTATTCATCCAGTGCCTTCATATCGGCATCTATCACCGCGCCGCCCTCGCCGCGCGCGCGCATAGAGCCCAGCGCCAGCTGGTATATGAGCAGCTGCTCAAAGGCGAGATAGCGCTTGGCTTTAGCAAGGCTTTGCCGCGATTCGGGGGCGTGCGCCTGCAATATGGCCTGAGCATATGTGCATAGTCCATGGCGGTCGCGCAGCTCCTCGGGCAGCATCTCGGGCATCTCGGCGGCTTCGCGCTGCGCCGCCGCTGATATCCAAGTGCGCAGCATGGCATCCGGCACGCCGTTTATCTTGCGGTAGAGCGGCTCTATGCCGTGACCATGGCATATCTGCGGCGAGAGCATCTGCTTTACGCCGCGGCGGTATTCGGCGCGGCCATAGAGCTTGAGCACCTGCCCTGACGACAGCTGCGATGCCAGCCATGGCTGATTGTACCACACGGCAATCAGCGATCCCGATGCGTCCTCTATGCGCGCGCGCACTATGCACATGCGCCCGAAGAACGCCTTGTCCACGCGCCCCGATATGCGCCCCTGTATCACATCGTGGCGCTCGAAGCTGGTCTGAGCTATCGGGCGTATGTCGTCCAAATCGCGGTATGCGCGCGGGAAACAGCGCGCAAGGTCGGACAGCGTGCATATGCCCGCATCGCACAGCGCCTGAGCGCGCTTTGTGCCAAGGTTCTTGAGTACGGTAAGTTCGCTGCCCGCCATAGGCCAGCCTCCTTGGGTGTGTATTTGCCCTGACGGGCGCATCTTTGTATAGTATAGCACATGCCGCTTCGCCTGACAAACGGCGGCTGTGGATATGTATGGTAAAAGTCTGGCGGGGCGTGGGCATGCGCCGCCGGTACGGCCCCGCTATGTGAGCGCAAGCCGGGTCATAGCGCGCGAACATGTGCATATGGCGCACATTTAGGGCGAAAGCTGTGGATAAGTCGAGACGGGCAGCGTTGGACCATTGTGCGCGGCGATGCCGGGAACTGGACGAGTCTCGCCGTGGAGAGCGCGCGCTGAGCGGCATGCATGGTCGGGCGACGGCGCTGTGCGGGCAGGCGCGCATGCGTGGATGCGCACAAACATGCGGCGGCTGTGGATAACTCAAATGGGCGCGATGCGGCCTGCGCAGTGGGCAAGCTGCACAAAGCGGAGAGCGGCGCTGAATAAAGCGCGCATGCAATCGTGCGCCTATGGCGTGCGGGCGGCACGGTGCAGGGCAAAACTGGATTGGCCGCGCACATGCCTGCGCGCAGAGTAGAGCCAGTCTGCCCGCCGGACGCAGCTGCCCGCGCAGGGGCGTATGTTATGCTTGCGCGCAAGGTGTGTGCGGGGGCTTCCTAAATCGCGGGCAAGGTGGTATAATCAAGCCAGCGGCAAGCATCACGACAGGAGGAAGAGTCACATGGGCTTTGTAAAGAGCGCGACCGGCAAGTCGGTCAGGGCTATAATCATATTGGACGGCAAGGTGCTGCTAACGATGCGCGACATAGAGGGCGGGCGCAAGCTGGCGCTGCCCGGCGGCGACGTGATGCCGGGCGAGACTCCCGAGGCTACGCTGGCGCGCGAGGTAAAGCGCGAGACGGGGCTTGACGTGCATCCGCAGACGCTTGCGGGCGTGCATTTCGGCGAGACATGGTGCGCGGCCTTCAACTGCGAGGTAGCGTCGGGCGAGCTGGGGGGCGACACGGTTTACATGGATGTGGACGAGGCGCTGCGCAGCAAGAACGTGGGCGAACTCACGCGGCTGTTCCTGGCTGGACGCGAGCGCGCGCTGGAGAAGGACGCAATATATGATATGAAGAACGAGGGTTGCTCGCTGTATCTGTGAGCAAGACCGGGGCGGATATGGGTCAGCGGATATGGACTGCGGGTTAGCGCCCGCGGGTCAATATCCGCTGATTGCTTTTGTTGTGAGCCAACTGCGCCGGGGCTTAGCGCCTGCTGACCTGCGGGTTAAAGCGTGTCTGGGCGGCGAATGTAGCCGCAACTGAGCATTGCATGAACCGATATACTTTCGCCTAACGCAATCATGCATGCGCTACTCCTGACACTTGCGCCGGTACTGACCGGGCGTAGTGCGCTCAAGGCGGCGGAAGGCATCGTTTAGCTGTGCCGTGCCGGAATAGCCGCTGGAGGCCGCTATCTGCGCAAGCGTCAGCTCCGGGCGCGTGCGCATCAGCGATTGCGCCATGCGCAGCCGCGCGCGCTGTATCCACTGCTGCGGCGTGCAGCCCGCAGTGGCGCGGAACACGCGGTACAGCTGCGAGCGGCATAGCCCCACATAGCCGGCGACCTCGCTCACGCGCACGCCCTGAGAAAGACTTCCCTCTATATACCATGCCGCGCGGCGATAGTACTCCCACAGCGGGCCGGACTGCGCGTCGCTAAGGCGTGCGCTCGCCGCCTCGCCCAGCTTGGCCATGAGCCTGAGCAGGCAGCCCGCCGCGCTCACTTCGCCCAGCCTTAGGCGGCGCATGTCCTCGTGCGCCTGCCGCAGCAGCGCGCATGTGTCCGCTATGTCGGGCATGTCGAATATGGGATTGGCATCGCTTATGCCGGCCATGCGCGTAAGCTCTGCGCTCGCGCTGCCGCGATAGCCTATCCAAAGGTAGTGCCATGGTTCGCGCGAATCGGCGCGGTAGGTGGTCACTTCGCCCGGACATATCAAAAATCCCTGCCCGGCGTGCAGCGCGTGCCTTTGCCCGCCCGCCATGAACTCGCCCTGCCCCGAAGCCACATAGTGTATAAGAAAGCAGTCGCGCACGGCCGGGCCATAGCTATGGCCCGGCGCACAGCGCTCCTCGCCCGTATTGCATATCTCTATTCCCAATGCATCCGCTGATTCCACTTTGCGCACCTCCCGGCGATGCAACATTTTCGATGTTATTATGCAACAGATTGGGCTGTATTTCAAGCCCCGGACGCGCTATAATGTCAGCGTTGAAAGCGTTAAAATAAGGCGCTTGCCTTAACATAACGGAGGTATGTGTATCATGTCTAAGAAGATTGCCTTTATCGGCGCGGGCAGCTTTGGCTTTACGCGCAAGCTGGTAAACGATCTGCTGACCTTCCCGGCGTTTGCCGACGCCACGATAGCGCTTATGGACATAAACCCCGAGCGTCTGGACTACATACGCCGCGCTGTGGAGCGCATTGTGGCCGAGGGCAAGTACCCGGCCAAGGTAGTGGCGACTCTGGATCGCAAGGAAGCGCTGATGGGCGCGGACGGCGTGGTCACCACCATACTGCACGGCGAGGTGGACGTGTGGCAGCACGACATACTCATCCCCAAGAAGTACGGCGTGGACACCAATGTCGGCGATACGCGCGGACCCAGCGGCATATTCCGCTATCTGCGCACCATCAACCCCATAATGGACATAGCCGCCGACATAGACCGCTATTGCCCCAACGCCGTATACCTCAACTACACCAACCCCATGGCCATGCTGTGCCGCACCGTGCAGGGCGCGTTCCCGCACATGGTCTGCTCCGGCCTGTGCCACAGCGTGCAGGGTACGGCCTCCATGCTGGCGCGCTGGATAGGCGCGGACGAGAAGGACATCGCCTACACCTGCGCGGGCATAAACCATCAGGCGTTCTACACCGACTTCCTGTACAAGGGCGAGGATGCCTATCCGCTGATTCGCAAGGCCATAACCGAAAACGAGGAGATATACAACGAGGAGCAGGTGCGCAATGAGATGTTCCTTGCGCTGGGCTACTACGTGACCGAGTCCTCCGGCCACAACAGCGAGTACAACGCCTGGTTCCGCAAGCGCCCCGACCTGATAGAGAAGTACTGCACGCATGGCACGGGCTGGAATCCCGGCGAGTATGCCTACATACTCAACGAGTATCGCAAGCGCGAGTCCACCTGGAAGGGTGAGATGGACAAGTGGTTCGAGGAGCCGCTGGAGCTCAAGCGCGGCTTCGAGTACGCTGCGTACATATTCAACGCCATATTCGGCGACGGCGAGATGTTCAAGTTCAACGGCAACGTGCGCAACTTCGGCCTCATCGACAATCTGCCCGACGGCTGCTGCGTAGAGGTGCCGGTGCTGGCCAGCAAGCGCGGTCTGGAGCCCATCGCCGTGGGCAAGCTGCCGGCGCAGCTGGCGCTGCTCAGCGGCACGTCTGCTCAGATAGAGGAGATGGTGGTCGAAGCCTCTCTGACCGGCGACAAGGAGATGGTATATCAGGCGATATGCTACGATCCGCTGACCGCCGCCGTGTGCAGCCTGCGCGAGATTCGCGACATGGTAAACGAGATGTTCGACAAGAACGCCGAGTGGCTGCCGCAGTTCAGCGCGACCAAGCTGTAATATTAGATAATGCATGTGTGCGGGCGATGTTTGTCGCCCGCACTTTGTCTATTTTAAAGGAGGAAAATGCATATGCTCAGCCTAAAGCCACTCTCGCCGAACGACGGATGCGACATTTACGACATGCTCCAGCACATAGCGCCCGATGACAACGGCTTCCACAACCCGGCATGCGGCATGAGCTTTGCGGAGTTCCAGGTCTGGCTCAGGCGCGAATACGGCTACGATACCGGCGCGCTGGAGGACTGGATGGTGCCGCAGTCGTCGTACTGGCTGTACTACGGAGATGTGCCGGTCGGATATGGCAGGTTGCGCCACAGACTCAATGCGGCGCTTGCGGCACACAGCGGCCACATAGGTTACGCGATAGCGCGCCCATACCGGGGCCGGGGATACGGCAACGCGATACTGGAGCTGCTGCTTCGCGAGGCGGCGCATCTGGGGCTTGACTGGGTGCAGATAGGAGCGAATGCCGACAACGCGCGCTCCAACGCCGTGATACGGCACAGCGGCGGCGTGCTCTTGCGGCAGGATGGGGGAAAGAATTTTTATCGGGTGGGGATTGAGCGGGTAGGGGAGGATGGAAATAGAATTTCATAGTTACTGTGACGTGCTGCAAAATATCAAAGCAATGTGTGAAGTGGGTAATAGATCAAAGCAGCCCCAAATTAGCTGTAAGCGAGCAGAGTTTGTTTGATCTGTTTGCTTACAGCCTGTTGATTGGTTTAAATAGCATCTAAACAAGATTATGTTAAAGTAGCACGCAAAAAGCAATGTGACGAATTTGTACTGCCACTAGGAAAGAAGCGGTACTACTTTGGTTCTTCACAGAAATCTAGGCTATAGCAGAAATGAACTTGACGATGAGGAAGAAATAGTCATCATCGCTGTAGCCGTACACAAACCTTCCCGGCGGCGAGGCATGTTAGCTGCCGCGTCATGCCGATTGCCGCTCGCGACCAAATCCTGATACGCCCAAAAGACCGCGCCATGGGATAACTTACAATAAGACAGCACAAGAATATGGCTGCTACTCTAAATTGCGGGTAGCAGTCAGTATTTTTCGCAAAACACATTGACATTTTTCGATTTGACGAATATAATATGGATAGATTGAAGAATTTGAATGTGAGGTGAAATGAATGGCATCTGAATATGTTGACAACGCAAGAGTATTCAAAGCATTTTGCGATGAGAACCGCCTACGTATTCTGGAATTACTGCGAAGCGGCGAAAAGTGTGCTTGCGTGTTGTTGGATGACCTCCATATTGCACAGTCCACACTTTCTCACCACATGAAGATTCTTTGCGATTCAGGCGTTGTTCGAGGCCGAAAAGAAGGCAAATGGGTGCATTACTCCATTGAGCCGGAAGGCGCTGAAAGCGCAATACAACTGCTGAAACAGCAACTCACATTGAAAATACAATGCGAAGCAACAAAAACTTGTTGCACAGAAAAAGAGAAATGAGCCATCTGGAAAGGTGGCTTCTCTTAAAGATTAGACATCGACATTTTTGAATATGTGAATATGAAAGGGGCTTTTTATGGAAATATTAAAAACTGCGTGGGATTTCTTTCAAACAGAGGTCTTGGGTATGCAATGGCTGAACCGATTGATCGGTAGCATCGTAGAAACGGCTGGACTTGACCCGGCAAGCCGTGTAGGAGGAAGCGTTCAGTTTTTCTTCTATGATTGTATCAAGATCATGGTGCTGCTGGGTGTGCTAATCATGGTGATATCTTACATCCAGAGCTATTTCCCACCGGAACGCACAAAGCGCATTCTCGGACGCTTTCACGGCATTGGTGCAAATTGTGTAGCGGCTCTGTTGGGAACTGTTACGCCGTTCTGCTCCTGTTCCTCCATTCCGCTGTTTATTGGATTCACCAGCGCCGGTCTACCGTTGGGTGTGACATTCTCTTTCCTGATTTCTTCTCCCATGGTGGATTTGGGAAGTCTGGTTCTTCTAATGAGTATCTTCGGATGGAAGGTTGCCGTTGTCTATGTTGTGCTTGGTCTGGTGATTGCAGTTGTCGGCGGTACGATGATTGAAAAGCTGCATCTTGAAAATGAAGTCGAGGAGTTTATCCGCAAGGGCAAAAATGTGGACGTCCCGCAGGAAGAACTGAAAGTAACAGACCGTTTGCGGTACGCTTGGGAACAGGTTGTGGAAACCGCAAAGAAGGTATTTCCTTATGTGCTGGTAGGTGTCGGCATTGGCACCATCATCCACAACTGGATTCCCGAAGAATTTATAATTAAACTACTTGGTTCCGGTAATCCCTTCGGTGTGATCCTTGCCACCATCGCAGGTGTCCCTATGTATGCGGATATTTTCGGCACGATTCCTATTGCGGAAGCTTTGCTGGCTAAGGGCGCACAGCTTGGTGTAGTACTGTCCTTTATGATGGGAGTAACCACCTTGAGCCTGCCTTCCATGATTATGCTGCGCAAAGCCGTGAAACCAAAGCTGCTGGGCATCTTTATTGCGATTTGCACCGTTGGCATCATCATCGTTGGTTACTTCTTCAATGCGATTGCTCCCGCAATTATCTAAAAACATTCAATTGGGAGGATTATAATTATGACACTGTTTAATTTTGGCAAGAAGAAAGAAGAAAAGAAGACCCCCACTTGCTGCTGCGGCAGCTCTGAACCCAAGGTTGAGGAAACTGCCGGTTGTTGCTATGGCTCTAATCCCAAAGTGGAAGAAACCACTCCCTGCTGCTGCGGTAAGCCTGTGGAGGGTATCTGCTGCATTAAGGTTTTAGGTGCAGGCTGCAAGTCCTGCCATGAACAGTATGAGTATGCGAAGAAGGCTGTCAGCAATCTTGGTCTTGGCATTGAAGTGGAATATATCACTGATATGGAAAAAATCATGGAATACGGTGTGATGTCCATGCCTGCTATCGTTGTCAACGATAAGGTGGTTGCCTTTGGTAAGGTACTGAAAACTGCGGAAGTAGAAAAACTGCTAAAGATTTGATTTTTACAAAAGAAGCGATTGGGTAGCATAGAGCAAGATTCTGCCATGGAGCCCAATTTAGCTTAATGCTCATTTTGCACTAGTGGAATCTTGTTGGAGAGTGCTATCCCCAAACCCTGATAATATAAAACCGGAAAGCAGCATGACCAAAATCATGTTGCTTTCCGGTTCTTGCCATGTTGTTGTATTGGGCCGCCCCCTGACGTGGCCTTTTTTGATATGTCTGGGCGCACATCGCTCGCTGTGCGCGCCCGGGCATCGGACTTGCTTGCGCTGCCTATTGCAACTTGGCCATCTCGCCGCGCAGGCGGGCGATTATGCGCTTTTCCAGCCGGGAGATGTAGGACTGCGATATGCCCAGCAGCTCGGCGACCTCGCGCTGGGTCATCTCGGGCTGGCCGCCCAGACCGTAGCGCAGCGCCATTATGCGCTGCTCGCGCGCGTCCAATGTGCTGAGCGCTTGACGCAGCATCTCGCGCTCGGTGTCGCTCTCTATGTCGCGGCTGACAAGGTCGGCTTCGGTGCCGAGTATGTCGCTGAGCAGCAGCTCGTTGCCGTCCCAGTCGGTGTTGAGCGGCTCATCGAACGATACCTCCAGACGCAAGCGGCTGTTGCGGCGCAGGTACATCAGTATCTCATTCTCGATGCAGCGCGAGCCGTATGTGGCCAGCTTTATGTTCTTGGAGGGGTCAAATGTGTTGACGGCCTTTATAAGGCCTATTGTGCCTATCGATATGAGGTCTTCCAGCCCCACGCCCGTGTTTTCAAACTTGCGCGCTATATAGACAACCAGCCGCAGATTGTGTTCTATAAGCGCTTGCCTGACTTGAGTGTCGCCCAGCCTTAGTTTTTCCAACTGCTCCTTCTCCTCCTTAAGCGTGAACGGGGCCGGAAGTGACATGCCCCCACCTATGTAATTTACCGCATGGCCGCGCATTCCGAGCTTGGCCAGCAGACAATACGCCATGCTGTATGCCGCGCCGCGCAGCCTTGCAAGGCGCGCTCCGGGCTTCCGAGCGCCACGGGGCGCGCCGCTTGTGCAGGCGGCGCGAAGCTCAGGCGCGTGGGCATCGCCCGATGCATCGCCGCAGCCTATGGCGCGGGCGCCTGCGCCCTTAACGTCTGCGCTCGTCGCGCCATGCCTGCCGCCCGATAAGTGCCTATACTCTGTAAGAACATGCATCGCCGCATCCGCCTCCCTCGCGCGCACCGCCATCCAAACAGCTCATCTCCAGCGGCGCGAGGGCTTCCGCGCCGCCGGGCAGGCTGCCCGGATGTACGGCTATCCATATGTCGCTGCGCGTAAGGCTGAGTTTCCCCACGCGCACGGTAACGCTGTCCGGCCTGAAGCACTTCATGCGCCCCTGCGCATTCAGCGTGGAATAGCCCACCATGCGCCAGCGCCGCGACGGCAGGCTATCCGAGCGCGCATCGAAGTCGCGCGGCAGCACGCTGCGCAGCGCGCGTTCGGACGCTATCAGCACGCATGCTCCGCTCACCGGCTCGCGCAGATGATTGCCGGTGTCCACCAGCGCAGTCAGGCGGCAGCGTTCGCCGCCGTTTGCTATGCGCACGTCTAGCTCCCAGCCCCAGCAGCGCTTGAGGCGGGTGTGGGTCAGCCACAGCCCGGCCAGCGAGCATGCCGTCAGGCACAGCCCCAGCTGGCTCCAGCCCCAGCCGCCGCTCATCAGGCTTATCATCAGCGCGCCGCCGCCCAGCAGCATGGTCATGCACATCGAGGCCGCCATGCACGCCGCCCAGTCGCGCGCGCCGCCTTTGCCGCAGGCCGCGTATGCCATCAGCGCCGGTATGACGAGCCTAAAGGGCAGCGCGCCCAGCCAGCTAAGCCTCGGAATGTATATCAGCGTGGCCCAAACTGCGCCCAGCGCCGCCGCCAGCCATACCCTTGCCGGTCGGCGGCGTCCCAGCGCGCGCGTGGCCAGATCCATTATCAGAGCGTTCATCATCAGATTTATAAGCAAGTAGCTTTCCAGGCAGATCTGCATGCTGTCCCATCCGGCTCCTCATCGCGCTCGGTATATTGTTTGCTGAATACATGTGCCGCGCTATATGTATCATTGGCAAGGAAAGGCCCGTCCTCCTTACGCGGGCAACTCTATTATATACCAGCGGCTTTGTCGAAAACTGTAGCAGAAATCATTAAGTTTACACAACGCCGCGCGCAGCCAGCGCCCTATCGCGCCAAAAGACGCGGACATACGACATTTACGCCCCTGATACGATGTCGAAGCGGGACATGGGCGGGCTATCATATGTCCAAAAAAATACGGGAGAGCAGGGGACGGCCATGCCTGCCCCTGATTCTCCCATGTGATTTCATGAAATTGGTTGTGCGGCGCGCGAGGGCATAGCTGTCCTTGCGTTGCCTTGGCGGATATATGCCCGCCGTTTCTGCCGCAACGGTTGCGTTCCCGCTCCAAGCCGTGCGCAGACGCACCGCCCAATGCCATT
>JBMNUB010000039.1:0-29820 GCA_050946055.1 Candidatus Fimadaptatus sp.
AAGATGTTGATAGTGGCTCATTGAGTTGCTCCTTTCGTAGTTGTCCGCAAACACTATTCTAAAGGAGTTTCCTCTTTGAGTCACTATTTCTTTTGCCTGTTGCACTTACATTGTAAATCCAAGATATAAAAAAGACCGGTACCTTTCGCGCGCCGTATATCGGCGGGGAAGGCACCGGTCTTTTGTCATCGGGCGGCGCGGGCGGTTCAGCGCGCGGCTATCGCCGTCATGAGCGACATGTTGGGCTGCGTGGTGTCCAGCCGAGAGTACTGCGCGTATACCGGCACGCTGCTGCGCAGGGCAATGGCGTAGGGCTTGCCCATGGGTATGTGATTGCCGCCTGCGTCCAGCAGCTTGTCCAGCCGTATGTGGTGTGTGCGGCGCGCAGGACAGCGGGCCGCAAAGCCGGTCAGCGGCTCAGCGTCCTCGAAGTACAGCGTCAGCTCTATCTGAGCATCGTCGTCGCCCGTGTTCAGCACGCATACGGCCTCGTGGCTCACATAGTGGCCGGGCGTGGTGACTTCGGGCCAATAGCAATCGGGTATGAACCATTCCTTGCTGCCGTTCATATTATACCTCCATCGATATCGTGATGCGATAATTTGATAGTGGCGCACATGGGCGGTGCGCTGAGCGAGCGCAGGGCAATCTGCTGCACATGGCAATGCGGCGAAAAACGCTTTTGCATAACGATGTTTGCGTGGCTGTGCGCATGGCAGCAATCCCTGCGCGCCCGCGTTGGAATCTGCACAGGGCGCATTGCAGTGAGCCATATCCATGGCGATCGCCTAAAATGCATCGCCTCGCCGAGAGGTTTATCATCCCTGCTCCGCGCGCGCGGTGAACGTGAAGCAGACGTTGTAGCGCCGCGGCGCGCCATGGCGCGTCAGCACCATGCGGTATAGCGGCTTGCCGCACAGCTCCAGCAGCCACTTGTCATACAGTCCCTCGGGGTCGTATGCGCGCGACTGCGGCGGTGGCAGTTCCTGCACGTCGTAATCCAGCTTGCCCGCTTCGCTGTCCCATGTCATGAGTATCTCGCCCAGCTCCAGCCCGCTCGTGGTCAGGTTGGGGCGGCGCGTGGTTATGAAGTTGAACTCTATGTCGCTTGAGTCGCGGTCGAACTCGGCTATCTCCCATAGCCGCACGCAGGGCATCTCGCCGCGCGTCAGCGATACCGTGCGCTGCCAGGAAATCACGCCCGCATCTTCAGGATAGGCGCGGCTTATGTCCAGCGTGGCGCGTGAGCGCTCGGGAGTAAGCTCCCATACCGGCTCGACTGCCATGAACGCCTCGCCCATGCACTGCGCGCGGTCGTTTATGACCGGCAGATTGTGATACTGCGACTGCGTCTCCCAGAGCGCGGCGCGCTCGTCGGGCGGCATGGCGCGGGCATACTCTATCTCGCCCAGGTCGGGCAGTATGGGCTGGCCGTTCCAAAAAAGCGTCATGTTGCCCGCGTCGGCATGGCTGCCGGGCAGGTTTATGCCGCCCTCAAGGCTGGCAAAGAAGCCGTCCGACGCGCCCGCCCGCGTGCGCACGCACATCAGTGCGCCGCTGCGCAGGTAGTAGTCCAGTGGCATGGGCGGGTGTGAATCGTGGCGCAGCATCTCGGCCTCGCCCAGCGCCGCGCGCGCCGCACGCATAAGCGGCAGGGGGGCGCGCTCGCTGCCATCGCGCAGGCGCATCAGATACGCGCCCAGCGTGCGCAGCTCCTCCGAGCGCAGCAGCACGCCGCAGCGGTATATCAGGTTGGCATCGGCGCGGAAGTGCGCCGGACAGTCGCCCGCACAGTTGAAGTAGTCCAAATCTATGTGGCTGCCCACCAGAAAATCGCCTATGCGGCGCAGCGTGGATATCGTAAAGAAGCTGGCGTTGCCGCCCGAGGATTCGCCTATCAGCTCCAGCGCCTCCATGAGACAGCCCGCGCCGCTTTCGAATGCGCCTATGCCGCCGGGTATGCCGCCGTCGCGCGGCATGCGCGCCAGATATCCGTCCATTATCTGCATGGCGCGCTTTACTCCGCCCCAGCGATACCTGTCCTCGCGCTCTATGAGCAGCAGCGCGGTCAGGCACTCCTTTATGCCCTCGGGCAGCGTATCGACCTCGCCCGCGTGCCGCATGAAGCGCAGCTCAGGCTCCTTTAAGAAGGGATCGATTACCCGCAGGGTTATCTCGCGCTCTATGCGTATGGCGATGAGCGGCGAAGCCTCGCGGAACTTGTCCCTGTGCAGATGCAGCACGGTAGCCAGCAGCGCGCCGGTGCGCGCCGCGCCCAAGTCCAGCTGCGCACGCTCTATGTCGGGCAGGCTCATCGGTGCGCCGTCGGGCCGGGTCATGTTCTCGGGCAGCGTCCAGGCACTCTCCTCGCATATCATGAAGCACAGGTTCACTATGTCGGCCAGAAAGCGTCCCTTGCCCTCCATGGCCTCGCCCAACGCCAGCGCTGCCAGCGCCGTGCGCCGGTATTCGTACTTGGGCGTGAACGAGCGCGTGTCGCCCGAAGCGGCCAGCATCACGTCGGTGGCGGTTATGACCGGCCAGTTGAAGCCGGCGTACTGCTCGGCCCGGCGTATCGCGGTCTCGGCGGTGCGCTGGCGCACGGACTGCCATGCGTCGCGGTCGCGCGCCGGGGGCAGCGGCATGAAGTCGCCGCGCGGGCGCAGCGCCACCATTATCTCATCCAGGTGTTCAAGCAGCGCGCTCATATCTCGACCCTGCCTCCCTGCTCGTTGCTCTGATAGGCGCGCTCCATGACCAGCTGAAGGTATGCGCCGTCATCCAGCGAGGGCGCGCAAGCCTTGCCGTGGCACAGCGCGTCAAGGAAGCAGTAGTATGAATGTACATGGCCGCGTATCCAGCCCACGGCGTTCTTGGCCGGCACGAAGCTGCCGCCCGGCGCGGGATAGCGCCCGCCGCAATGCACGTGCGCAAAGCCGCCCGCCGCCGATGCGCAGTCGTATACGTCCAGATAGTCGCCGCTGAGGCTGCTGTACCGCACCGCGCCGCCGGTCAGGTATATCGAAAACGCCAGCTCGTCGTCGGTGCCGGTGGCTATCTTGGATGCGTCCACGCTGCCCACGGCACCGTTTTGCATGCCCAGCAGCATCAGCGCCCTGTCCTCGCCCAGATCGCGCGTCTTGCCGCCGCCCGAAGTGGGGCGCTCGGCATAGAGCGTCTGCGTCTTGCAGTCCACCCATGCTACCTGTCCGCACAGCCATATCATCAGATCCAGCGCATGACTGCCCAGATCCAGCAGCACGCCGCCGCCGCAGGCCTCGCGGCACTGCTTCCAGCCCACGGGACGCTCGGGATCGACCGAGCCTGAGTGCAGATAGCGCGCGTCAAACGAGGTCACGCGCCCCAGTCTGCCCGATGTAATCAGCTCATGCGCCTTCATTGTGGCCGGGAAGAAGCGGTTGTTGAGCGCGACCTGCGCATGCACGCCCTTGGCGCGCGCGGCATCGGCGATGCGGCGGGCGCTGTCATAGCTTATCGACACGGGCTTGTCTATGTATATATGCTTGCCCGCCTCTATCGCGGCCAGCGCCATCTCCTCGTGCAGCGCGTTGGGCGTGCATATGGACACCACGTCTATGTTTGGGTCGCGGAGCAAGCGGCGGTAATCGTCTGTGGCATAGTCAAAGCCCTGCTCACGCGCCGCGCGCTCGGCCATCTCCAGCCGCCGCGAGCATACGCCCACGAGGCGCGGCGTGAAGTCCAGCTCGTAGTGCAGCGGCATGGTCTTTATCGCAAAGGTGTGCGTGCGGCCCATGAATCCCCAGCCAATCACGCCTATTCCTATCTCTCTCATCTATTCTCTCCTCAAAAGGGTAATGATGCGGCGCGCGCCCATGCAGGGCCGCAAGCCCGCGCCTAATGCACAGGGCTTATCGCCGCGATATGCGCGCAAGGTCAAGCTGCGCAAGGAAGCGCAATCCATCCTGAGCGGCGGCAGCACGCGGCGCATACCGGCTCGCTTGGCGTTTGCGCAATCGGATTGCTATAACGGCGCGGCGGCAATCATCGCCGCCGCGCCTCTAAGTGCTTACCTGACGGTTATTATGAAGCTGCGCGCGAAGTCGCCGCCGCTTATCCATGCGCACTCGTCCATGGCAGTGGACCATGCCATGTTGGACCCCATGCCCTCGTGCGCCGCGTCCAGATGCAGCGTGGTCTCGGGATGGCGCTTGAGATCATGCTCATGGCGCGCGGCCTGATAGTCGGCTATGGTGCTGTGATGCGCGTCGAAGTGGAAGCGCTGCACGCCGTCCACGCGCAGTTCATGCCCCAGCTCGTCGGACAGCGCCAGCCAGCGCACGTCCTCGTGGCCGCCGCACTCGCTGGGCGGGTTGAAGGGGAAGTGCTGCTCCTCGACTGTGCTGCGGCATACGCGCGGCGCGCTGGCAAGCAGCATGTCGGAATAGCTCTGGCGCGGGCCGCGGCCATAGAAGCTGAGCAGCTCCAGCCCTGCGGCGGCGGTGAACTCCAACCCCACGCGCGGCACGCCGCCCAGCGACTTATCCATGTGCGCGTCCATGTCCACGCGCATTGCGCCATCCGCGTACACGGTATAGCGCACGCCCGCGCGGCTCATAGGCACGCCGCTCAGCTCATAGCTGCACTCCACGACTGCCGCGCGCGCGGAGCTAAGCACGTTCAGCGACACAAGGTCAAGCCTTGCCTTGCGCAGCTGCTCATACGTGTTCCACCAGCCCCACTTGGGGTCGGCATCCAGGCCGGTATAGGGCCTGTCAAAGCAGGGCAGACCGCCGCGCAGATAGTCAAAGCCATTGCGCTCCAGCGACTTTAGCGCGCCGGTATTGCGGTCAAAGCGCGCGCAGAAGCCCTCGCCGCACACGGCTATTGCGTCCGCGCCTTCATCTATATGCAGCGCTGCGCCCTCGTGCGCGCATCTGGCAGGCACGGCTTCGCCCGCAGCCAGCTCAAACGGCCACAGCGCTACCTCATCGCCGCTGTCGCGCTCGCGCACGCTTATCTCCAGAGAGTACTCGCAGCCCGCGCGGCGCTCGTGCGGGAACTCGAACTTGACCATGGCGCGCTTGCCGGGCGCGATGTCGGGCAGCTCAAAGGGCATGCGCGCCAGCTCCACGCCGTCCTCAAGCAGCGTGGCCGTGGCGGCGAATGCGCTCAGGCGGCGCACCATGCAGCGATTGATTACCTCAAAGCCGTTTTCGGGCATGGCGGTCACCCAGCCCGAGGAGCGCTCAGGCCGGCGCACGCGCACGGGCGCATATGCCTGCTTGACCTCATATGCGACCGGCTTCCAAGTCAGGTCGGACAGCACTATGCCGTTGTTGGTCATGAAGGGCGGATTGCCAGTGACCGCGCATTCCTCGACCCAGCTCTCGCCGAAGTCGCCGCCGTATGCCGGGAAGCGCTGCCCGTCTGCATCGGCGCGGGAGAGCAGGCCCTTGTCCTGCCAATCCCATATGAAGCCGCCCTGGAAGCGCTCGTACTTGTCCACAAGCTCCATGAAGCGCTCCATGCCGCCGCCGCTGGCGCGCATCTGATAGAGGTACTCGACCAGTATTATCGGGCGGTCATCGCGCGTGTCGGCCAGCATGGCAAGTATCTGCTCGTATGTGGCGTACATGTTGCCGCGGATGTCGCTCTGGTTCTTGCCGGGCATGCCCGCCTCGTACTGGCAGATGCGGGTGGGGTCGTATTCCTTTATGAAGCCGTACATGGCGGCGTGGTTGATGCCGCAGCCGCTCTCGTTGCCCAGCGACCATGAGTATATGCAGGCGTGGTTCTTGTAGTTCACGGCCATGCGCATGGCGCGCTCAACGTATATGGGCGCGTATGCGGGGTCATGGGAAAGCTGTCCGGCCACGCCGTGCGTCTCGATGTTGCACTCGCATATGACCAGCAATCCCATCTCGTCGCACAGCTCATAGAAGCGCGGGCTGTCGGGATAGTGGCAGGTGCGTATGGAGTTTATGTTCATGCGCTTCATCTCGCGCAGCTCGCGCACCAGATGCTCCTCCGGCACGGCGCGGCCATGCTCCAGACAATGCTCATGCCGGTTCACGCCGTACAGCACCAACCGCTGCCCGTTCATGTATAGCACGCCGCCGCGTATCTCGATGGACTTGAAGCCTATGCGGCAGCTCTCGAAGTCGCACTCGATTCCGTCGGGATCGATGAGGGTTGCGGTCAGCGTGTACAGCGCGGGCGATTCGGGCGACCAGGGCGCGACCTTGCCCGGCTCCAGCATCACGCGCGCCGTGGCAGCGGAGGGAGCGCGGTCATTGCGGTACTCGGCGCTTGCGGCTACGGGCGCTTCGCCCTCGCAGACCAGCGTGCCATTTGCATCGTACAGGCGCACGCGCACATTCGCATCGGCATAGCGCGGCACGCGATTTACGCGCACGTCGCACTGAACCTGTCCCGTCATGTCGCGCGCGTCCAGACCCACCTGCGCCTTTATATCGAATATGTGGCGCTCAGGCTTAGACACCAGCCATACGTCGCGGTATATGCCCGACAGATACCAGTAGTCCTGATCTTCCATATAAGTGCTGTCGGCAAAGCGCAGCACTTCCAGCGCTATCAGGTTGCGCCCCGGATGCACGAAGCTGGTCACGTCGAACTCGGCGGGCAGCTTGCTGTCCTGAGAATAGCCCACGGCTATGCCGTTGACCCACAGGTAGAACGCAGTCTCCACGCCTTCAAAGCGCAGATAGGTGCGCCTGCCCTCGAAGTGAGAGGGCATATCGAACCAGCGGCGATAGCAGCCGGTGGGATTGTGCGCAGGCACATGGGGCGGGTTGGGGACGTGATGATGCCCGGCGCGGGCCTCCATCAGCGGCGCGCCATCCTCGCCCTCGTGGAAGGGGAAGGATACGTTTGTGTATATCGGCTCACCATGCCCTTCGACCTCCCAGTTGGCAGGCACGGCTATGTCGCAGAACGCGCTGTCGTCGTAATCGGCCTTAAAGAAATCGCCGGCCAGCCCGGGCGCGTCCAGCAGCCGGAAGCGGTAGGTGCCGTTGAGACTCATCATGTAGCGCGATGAACCTATCTTGCAGCTTGCGGCCTCCTGCTCGGAGGAGAATGCGCCCCAGCGAGTGTGCGGCTCGGCCCGGCGCACGGCGGTCACGGCAGGGTCTTCAAATTCACGGCGGGTGGGGTAAAACGTGCGGTCATCCATCATATTATCCGCCTCCCAATATATAGAAGTAATGTGTAAATGCAGCGCTGGCCATCGAGCATGGCCCTGTTGAGGGCAGCATGGCGCTTCTGAGCGCAGGCGATATGCCTGCCTTCACCCTTTAGCTTGTCTGCGGCTGCCTGCAAAGCCGGAAGATATCCAATCTCGATATAATTGTACACTGCTATGCGGCGTTTGGCAAGCGCGGCGGCAGGCTAAATTGGGCGAGTTCGCCATGTAAACAATGGGTGATTTTCACATATGCGGTTGACAGCCGAACAAAGACTTCATTACAATAGTCTGTGTAAGTATGGCGAAAGAAAAACGTGCGCGGGCGTTAGGTACGCGCAAGCAGCCGCGCACAAAAGGAGCTTAATATGACGCTTGACATGGCAATGACGCTGCTGGGCGGCCTGGCGCTGTTCCTGTACGGCATGAAGATGATGGGCGAAGGACTGGAGAAGGCGGCGGGCGATAAACTGCGCAAGCTGCTGGAGTCGCTGACGCGCAATCCCATAATGGGACTGCTGGTGGGCGTGATATTCACTATGGTGATACAGTCCTCCTCGGCGACCACGGTCATGGTGGTTGGCTTTGTCAACGCCGGGCTGCTTGACCTGATGCAGGCTACCGGCGTGATACTGGGCGCCAACATAGGCACCACGGTCACGGCGTGGATAGTGGCAGGCTTCCAGGCGATGGTGATAATGCCGCTGGTGCTGCTGCTAGGCGTGGCCATGATGATGTTCTTTAAGCGCTTGAAGCTTCAGCGCGTGGGACAGATAGTGGCGGGCTTCGGCATGCTGTTTGTGGGCATGGACATGATGAGCGGCGCTATGAAGCCGCTGGCCAATTCGCCCGAGTTTGCCAGCCTCATGACCATGTTCTCATCTCCGATTATGGCGATGCTGATGGGCGTGGTCATAACCGCGGTGATACAGTCGTCCTCGGCTTCGGTAGGCATACTGGAGCTGCTGGCGATACAGGGCCTTGTGCCGCTGGATACCGCGCTGTACATAATCATGGGTACCAACATCGGCACCTGCGTGACCGCGATGCTGGCCTCGATAGGCACGACCCGCACGGCGCGCCGCGCGGCGCTCATACACCTTATGTTCAACGTGCTGGGTACGCTGGTGGTATTCGTGCTGGTGAGCGTGCTGCCGGTTGCGCAGTGGCTCAGCCACATAGAAGGCCCGGCGCTGCAGATAGCCATTGCGCATACATCGTTTAAGGTGTTCGAGGTGCTGTGCTTCATAGCGCTGCGCAAGTGGCTGGTAAAGCTGGTCATGATACTCGTGCCGGGCGAGGATGCCCGCGGCGAGGAGCGCCGCCTTCAGTATCTGGACGACCGCATACTGTCCACCCCGCCCATAGCCGTGGCACAGATATGCAAGGAGATAGAGCGCATGGGCACTATCGCCGTGGACAACCTGAGTCGCGCCATGGAGGCCTTCTTTAGCAAGGACACCTCCATGCTGGGCGAGGTAGAGCAGAACGAGGACGTAGTCAACTACCTGAACCACGAGATAACCCGCTACATGGTTCAGGTCAGCCAGCTTGAACTGCCCTCGGGCGACGTGGAGCGCATAGGCTCGCTGTTCCATGTGGTGAACGACCTGGAGCGCATAGGCGACCATGCCGAGAACATGGCCGAGTACGCACAGAGCCGCATAGACGAGGACATACCCTTCTCCGAGGACAGCATACGCGAGATGCGCGAGATGCTGGACAAGACCGTGACGCTGTGCCGCCTGTCGCTGGAGGTGCTGCACTCGCGCGACAAGCGTCTGCTGCCGCAGGTGCTGGTGCAGGAGGAGAGCATCGATGACATGGAGAAGGAACTGCAGCAGAGCCACGTGGAGCGCCTCACCCGCGGCGCATGCACGCCCCGCTCGGGCATGATATTCTCCGACATGCTGTCCAACCTCGAGCGCGTCGCCGACCATGCCACCAACATAGGCTTCTCCATACAGGAGAACGACGCCTGATATAAACACTGTTTTACCAAGCGAAAATAACACTGATGTCACACGCGCGCGCAACCGAACAGGCTGCGCGCGCGTCAAATATTCAGAACGAAAGCCGTCGTGAAAGGAGGCTGCGCGCATGAACAGATGGGAATACTACCGCGAGCTGGATCGCCGCCGCGCGTTCAAGCGCTGGGCAGGCATGTTCAACGTGGTGGGCGCGGCTGTGGCGGCGCTATGCATATTGCTGGCGCTGGGGCTGCTGATGAGCCTGCTGGGTTGGATGAAACAGGACATGAGCCAGTCGCTGATGAGCCTGATAAACACCGCCGTGTCGGTAGTGCTGCATCCGGTGGGCGATGCCGTAATACAGCTGGGGTAGGGTGCGCACAAATGGCCCGAGCGCCACGCGCGCCAGACAGCGCCCTGTGTGACAATGGCTTTGCGCAAGCAGCTGGCGCGCCCTGCGCGCCTTGAAGTGTGGGGGCAGGCCGGGCATATGCCGGGCCGCTGCCGCATCGCGCTGCCCGCCATGGCGCGCGGATGAGACGTCCGCGCGGCGGGCAAATGCTCAAGAGCCCCAAGGGCTTATCAAAAACCTAAACACATGTATCCGCTCTCAACTTAAACGTTGAAAGCGGATTCTTATTAGTACGGACTGTACTTCGGCCTGCGAAAGGGGATGGGACAAAGTGATAATATCGGCTTCACGGCGCACGGACATACCGGCGTTTTACGGCGAATGGTTCATGGAACGGCTGCGCGCGGGATATGTGCTGACGCGCAATCCCATGCGCCCGCAGGATGCGCGCAGGGTGTCGCTGCTGCCCGGCGATGTGGACGCGATAGTGTTCTGGAGCAAGGACATGCGCCCGCTAATGAAGCACATGGACGAGATACGCGCGCGCTTTCCCGTGTGCGTGCAGCACACGCTCACGCCCTACGTTGCGCCGCTGGAACCGCGCCTTGCCGACAAGCGCGGCATAGCCGGCAACATGCGCGAGCTTGGCCGCGCGATAGGCGCAGACTGCCTTGTGTGGCGCTATGACCCGATAGCGTTCGCGCCGGGCATGGGCGTAAAATGGCATCTGCGCGCGTTCGGGCGCGCCTGCGAGCTGCTGGAGGGCGCGACGCACAGGTGCGTGTTCAGCTTCATACAGATGTATCCGCGCATACGCGCGCGCATGGCGGCGCTGGGCGTGCATGCCGGCGATGCTGACATGCGCCGCGAGCTGATGCAGGGCATGCAGGAGATAGCCGCCGGACATGGCATATCGCTCCAGACCTGCTGTCAGGACGAGGCAGCTCTGCCCGCGGGCATATCGGCAAACGCGGGCTGCATAAGCCCGGAGCTGATATGCGCGGCAACCGGGCGCGAAGTCAAGGCGCGCCGCGACTCAGGCCAGCGCGGGCTGTGCCGCTGCCTAAAGAGCGTGGATATAGGCGCGTACCACTGCTGCCCGCACATGTGCGCCTACTGCTATGCGAACTGGGGCGAGGCGGCGGTTCTGCGCAATGCCGCCCGGCATGACGTACACGGCGAGGAGCTGCTGGGGCGCATGTAGGGCGGGTGTGGCGCGCGGCCTTGATATGAGCGCATCGGACTTGGCGCATGCCTGACAAGAGTGCTTTACGCGGTTCGGATAAGATATGCCGGGCGCGCAGGCTTGCAATGCGCGGGACATATGCGCGTAATCTCCTAACCATGGCAGCCTAGGGACATGCCGCGCTAAGGCGCGCGTTCGATTATGCGCAGAGCATCGCTTTATATGGCGCGCTTTAGCCGCATGGGGCATGCCGGGCGCAAGCGTTCAGCGCCGTAGGCCCATGGCTTTATGCGGCGCATTCAATATCGCGTTAATGTAAGGATTGCCTGCGGCGCTTTTCAACGGCGGCGCGTTGTGTTATACTGGTACAAGCAGATATGCGGGGGAGGTGGAGCGTCATGCGGCGGGGCATAAAGAGGATATCGGCGCTGGCGGCGCTGTGTGCCTGTGCGTTGCTGGGCGGCTGCGCGGGCGAGCATACCGGCGATCCGCTGGCGGCGTTCGGCGCGGATGCGGAGCTGCCGCATGTAAGCGCTACGGCCACGGCCTGTCCCGTATGCGTGACAGCTGCGCCCACGCCCGCGCCCACGGAGCGCGCCGATTGGGCAGAGCTGCCGCTGGATGAGGCCGATCCCACCGGCCCTCGTCCCACGCGCAGGATAATGCCGGCTTCGCTGGACGCACAGGCCAGCGCGTTTATGTCCGAGCGCATAAGCGCAGAGCGCGACAATGCGGGCGCGCCGCAGGCTAACGTGAATGGCCGCGCTCAGGGCTGCGTGCTGCCGGGCGGCGAGGATGCGGATCATATGTACTTCACGGCGCAGGACGGCAAGCTGTATCGCGAGCGGCTGATGTCGGGCGCGCCGGTGTCGTGGGAGACGGCGGACGCGCAACTGGTCTGCGCCGACAGCGCGCGCAATATCATAGTGTCGCTCAAGGGCGATATAGTGTACATATGCGGCGATGAGATAATACAGCTGACCGGCGGCGACGGTTCAAAGCGCAGCGTGCTGGGCGAGTTTGAATCGCCAGACTGCCTGACGCGCTGGGACGATGCATTTATGTTCGTCGCCGGACGCGAGGGCGCGCGGGGCATATACTCGATGAACAGCGAGGGCGAGGCCGGGCTTATAGTGCCGGGCGTGTGCGCCATGCAGATAGACGCGGTCAACCGGCGCATAGTGGCGCTGGGCGCGGATGGGCTGAGCGCCTATTCGCTGACCGGCGCGCCCATATCGCCCATGATAGCGGGCAACATAGATGCGTTTTGCTTCTCGGGCGCGGAGCTGTACTATTCCGCATCGGACGCGGTGTACAGGCTCACGGCCAGCGGCACTGTGCAGCGCGTGCTGGAGCGCAAGGCTCAGTGGCTGGGCTGCATGGACGGAAAGCTGTACTTGATAGACGGCGAGGGTGCGCTTATGCGTGCGGAGCTGGACGGCTCGGAGCTGGAGCAGCTGTGCGAGGAGGCATACAACCCCACGTTGCTGCCCGGGCGCATAGCCTGTGCGGCTGAACCGGACGGCGGCTTGAGCATGGACTGGCCGACTTCAGGCAAAAAATAGACCGGGAGGCGCAGCGCGCTTCCCGGAATGGCGGGGCGGATGTGCTGTACATCGCGGGCGGATCAGGGCATATGTGGAGCATGCGCGCAGGGCGTGCTTAATGTGCAGGCGCGTTCGAACCGGCCCGTCATTCTATGACATGGTCGGGGCAGGCGCAGCGCTGTGCCTAATGCGTAGGCGTGCCATCACAGCCCACGTTCGTATTCGTCCATGAGGTCTGACCACGCGGATATGTATCTCAGGCAATCCGCATCCTCGCAGAGCAGATTAAACGCCTGCTCGCAGGCGCGGATGAACTCTGCGCTCAGTGCCTGAATGCCGTAGCCGGTCAGCGGACACATGCCGAAGGCGCGCCTGTCCAGCCGCGCGGCGCACTTGCCGTTGATGAGGCGCGGCGCTATCGGGAACAGGCGGCAGGCTAGCGGGCGCTCGTCGCGGGGACACTCGCCGCGGCAGACCAGCATGCGCGCATCGTCCAGCCCCAGAAAGCGCGCGGGCAGCACTTTAGCCCAATCGCAACCGGAGTAGAGGCGCTCCTCGCCGGGAAAGAGCAGCATGCCCTGCTCCTCCTCGCTGTCGCTTGCGCAGCATGCGCCGCCGCAGTAGCGGCCACAGTCGGAGTTGAGCGGAGTGAGCGTGCGCAACAGCTCGCGGGCGCGCTTAATGTGTTCGTACATTGCTATCACCATCCTGATAAGTATGAGGAGATTATATCACATGCGCGCGGCTAAGGCCAGCGCGGGAGGGACGATGCGCGTTTTTGTAAAGCGGCAGCTGCTTACAGCTGCATATCAGGCGGCGGTACTGTGGGGCGCGTGCGCGCTTTGGCTGCTGCTGGGGGCGATGCTGCCCGCGCAGGTGCTGGCGGTGACATATGGCATATACTGCTGGGCGCTGTGTCCGCTGCTGGGCGGATATCTGGTGGTGCGCGCGGTGCTGAAGGGCATGCAGCCCTATCTGGCGCTGTGGGCGTTGCCGCTGTGGCCGGCGCTTGCGCAGCTTACGGTCACGGGAACGGCGCTGGACATGCGCTTCGTGCTGGGCTATGCGCTGGTGGGCGTAGTGTGCGCGGCAGCGGGCGACGAGCTGCTCAAGCGCCGCGAAGGTTCGGGCAAGGGTTCAGGCAAGCGCCCAAGCAAGTGAAATGCATGGTGCTGAGCGCTCCATGCCCGCCATGTCAAGCGGACAAGCGGGGCATGTCATAGGGCGATGCATTGCACAAGCGCCGCGAAGGTTCGTATAGGCGCGCGGCATCATAATGGCGCATGCATCGCGCATGTTAGGCGCGGCGGCTCGCGCCGATATGGGCGGGCGCACGATTGGCTATAAACGAGCATCCATTCCAAATGCTACACATGCGCCGCAGGGCGGCGAGCTATCAAGAGCGCCTGCGCGGCGCACTTAGGGGAGGCAGTCGAATGGACATAATACTGACCTGCGACATAGGCACGACGGCGTGCAAGTGTACGGCGTTCTCGCGCGAGGGCGACAAGCTCGCCGACGTGCGCATAGAGTATGCCACCGAGTACCCGCGCCCCGGCTGGGCGCAGCAGAGCGCGGACATGTTCGCCGACGCGGCGTTTCGCGGGCTGCGCACGCTGTCGGGCAGCATAGACCCGCGCGATGTGCGCGTGATAGGGCTGTCCGGCCAGATGAACGCGCTGATACCCGTGTCCAAACAGGGCAACGCGCTCTATCCCAGCATGATACACTCCGACTCGCGCAGCGCGCCTCAGATAGCGGAGGTGGCCGCGCACATATCCCCGGACGAGTTCTATAAGCTCACGGGCAACCGGCTGGACTGCCACTATACGCTGACAAAGCTGCTGTGGCTGCGCCGCCATATGCCCGATATATACGGTGACATGCGCTGGGCGCTGCAGAGCAAGGACTATGTTTACAGCAAGCTCACAGGACATGCCGGCACGACCGACTATTCCGACGCTTCGCTCACGATAGCGCTCGACATATCCAGCGGCAAGTGGGCCGGGGACCTGCTGCGCGAACTGGGCATAGACCCCGCCATAATGCCGCGCATACTGCCCGCGCACGACGTGAGCGGATGCCTGTGCGCGCAGGCGGCGCGCTTTACGGGCCTTCTGGAAGGCACGCCGGTGGCGATAGGCGGCGGCGATGGGGCATGTGCGGCGCGTGGCGCGGGGCTGAAGGGGCTGGGCGAGGCGTACTGCTGCATAGGCTCGTCGGCATGGGTGGCGCAGTTCACGCGCAGCCCGCTGCTGGACGAAAAGGCGCGCGTGTTCAACTACTTCGACCTGGACGGACAGCACAACTACGTGTGCGGCACGCTGCAATGCGGCGCGGCGGCATATGACTGGGCGCGCTCGCTCATGGGTCTGGATGGCGCGGGCGGCATAGAGGCCATGGAGGGCATGGCGTCCCAGATAGGCCCCGGCGCGGACGGAGTGATATTCTTCCCGGAGCTTATGGGCTCGCGCTCGCCGTATTGGGATCCGCAGAACAGGGGATGTCTGTGCGGCTTTACGCTGTATCATGACAGGCGGCATGTGGCGCGCGCGGTGTACGAGGGCGTGGCGCAGGGGCTGTATTCGTGCGGATTGGCCATGGCTGAAAACGGCCTGCCCGTGAACAGCCTGATGCTGACCGGCGGCGGCGCGCGCAGCAGGCTGTGGCCCGAGATGCTCTCGGCGCTGTATCGCTGTCCGGTGAGCGTGCATAGCGTGCCGGGCGAGGCCACAAGCATGGGCGCGGCCATAGCTGCGGGCGTGGGCGTGGGGCTGTATGCTGACTACGCGGAGGGCGCGTCGCTGGTGCGCGCGTCGCACACGGTAAAGAGCGACGAGGGGCTTTGCGAGGCATACGCTATGATATACGATGTGTTTAGCAAAGTGTACGGCCAGATAAGCCCGATACACAGGGCGCTCAGGCAGATGAACAAGGACTAAAGTGACGCCGCGCGGCGGCGATTGTGAGGCGGGCTTTGAGGTATCATATAGACGAACACAAGAACTACATACAGAAGATAATGAACAAGTGGCAGAGCGTGTACCGCATAGCGCACGCCGCCACAGGCTCAAGCGAGCTGGCCGAACTGGTACTTCAGGAGGCGCTGCTGGACGCATATGTCCATCTGGACGACGGCTCGATACGCGAGAACATGCGCCGCGCGGTCAGCGAGTCTGCGCTCAAGCACATAAAGGTGGCGCAGAAGGCGGGACATCTGGAGCAGGACTGGGATTGCTTCACCAGCCGTCCCGAGGCGCTGGGCGAGGCCGACGAGCCGCTGTGGGAGTTCATGAGCGAGCAGACCGTGCAGGTAAAGCGCATAGTGGTGCTAAAGTACGCCCTGCACTGGTCGTACAGGCAGATAGCGGACGTTATGGACATGCACACGGGCGAGGTCAAGGATGCGTTCGTGCGCGCCATGGCGCAGCTGCAAAGGCGCGATTGCTGCCCATCTACGGCGGTGGCGCGCAATGTGCGCATATCGCCGTTTGACCGGGCCATGAACCGCATACTGCGCCTGGAGCTGAGCAAGCCCGGCGAGGACTTGCCCGACATAGGCGCGGTGATGCAGGCGTTTGAGCAGGACGCTGCTGCCGTGCGCCGCCCCAACATGACGGCGCGCAAGCTGACGGGCGGCGTGGTGCGCATGGCGGTGGTGCTGCTGGTGGCGCTGCTGTTCTATCTGGCCGCGGTCATGGCACAGGATCCCTTCGATCAGGGTACGCATATATCGCCCACCGATTCGCCCGACGCTACGGTAGCGCCGGTGCTCAAGCTGCCCGCGCTGGGCGGATATGAGATGATAGATGCGGGCAGGCAGATGGCCATAACCGATCTTAGCGAGCTGGAATACTACTTCTCCATGCCCGTGGCGCGCCTGAGCGCAGAGGGCTGGGGCCTCAAGTCTGCCTATGTTCGCGACGAGCGCGGCATGGGCGGCACCACGACGCGCGCCGCAGTGATAGAGTACATGGATGCCTCCGGGCGCACAGTGAGGCTGCGCAGCATGCTGCCCGGCGCGGAGGCATGCCAGCGTCTGGAGGATCAGATGGCCTACATGGGCGACGATGCGCAGATAGGCGGCCAGACGGCCGTGCAGCTGCAATCCGGGCTGCTCTGCCGCGCATACACTATGATAGGTCAGGCGGTATACTGCATAGAGGGCGAGCTGCCCATGGAGGAGCTGACAGCGCTTGCAGGCCATGTAAACGTGGCAGAGCAGGATGCGGCAGGGGAGTAAAGCGGGAAGCGTTCTATGCGCGCACCGAAGCATAAACGGCGACAAGCGGAGCGGGATGCCTGAGTGCAGCCGCTCCGCTTGCCTGTTTGGACATATCGCAGACATGCACAACCATGCGCCGAAACATAAACATGCCAACAGCGCGGCAATGTGCCGATGAGCAATCACGCTAATTGACCATATGAACATGCTGAGCAGTTGCGCAAGCACAGCCGCCATCACAGGATTGGCATACCAAGAACGGAGCGGGATGCCTGAGTGCAGCCGCTCCGCTTGCTTGTTTGGACATATCGCAGACATGCACAACCATGCGCCGAAACATAAACATGCCAATAGCGCGGCAATGTGCCGATGAGCAATCACGCCAATCGTCCATATGAACATGGCGAGCAGTGGCACAAGCACATACGTTACCAAAATACCGGCATGAAAAAGCGGAGCGATATGCTTAACTGCAATCGCTCCGCTTGCTTTATCAGAACCATCCGCGCCGACGCATGTTCAATGCAATTATGAGAACATGCTCTCCAGTTCCTCGAACTTCTCGTGGGTTATCAGCGCGTCCTGCTCTATGCCCTTTAGCTGGATTATGTACGTCCAGCGGCCATAGGGCGTTATGCTGTCTATGTGGTTGAGGTTCACTATGTATGACTTGTGGCAGCGGAAGAACGTGGCCGGGTCCAGCCGCTCCTCAAGCTCGGAGAGCGTGTCGCTGGTCACATAGCGCCCGCCATCGCCGGTGTATATCACGGTCGTGCGCTGTTCGCGCTGTATGAGCAGTATGTCGCCGGCGCTCAGGAAGCTCACGCCCTCGCGGTGCTTGAGCATTATGCGCCCCGGCCTTGCACGCGGCACGGGCGGCGCTATCGCGGACGCGGCCTCGCGGCGGCGCAGGCGCTGGCGCACGCGCTCCAAAGTCTGGCGCACCCTGTCCACCTTGAAGGGCTTGAGCAGGTAGTCAAAGGCGTATACCGAAAAGGCATCGCCCATGTACTCCTCGTGCGCCGTGGCGAATATCAGCACGGTCATGGGCTGAGTGTCCTGTATCTGGCGGGCGCACTCTATGCCGGTCAGCCCCGGCATCTCTACGTCCAGCACGCACACCTCGGGGCGTATTTCGTCAAACGCCTCAAGCAGCGCGCGCCCGTCGCAGAACTCGCCCACCAGCGAGTAGCCCTCCTGACTTTCGATTATCTTGCGCATCACCAGCCGCATGCCCGCGTCATCGTCGGCTATTGCCACCCTTATCATATCCTCACCCAACCGTGCCGACCTCCCCGCTTGTTTACTATCTCGGAGAACACCACGGCGCGGCGCATGGTGTCGTTGTCCAGTTCCAAGCCCAGCAGCGCGGGACGTTCATCGCCGTCCATGCGGGCATCTGTCCCGGGCATGGCGCCGGGTATGTCGTCATCCATGGCATCGGCAGGCGCGCTCTCGGCGGCTATGCGCGCGGCCAGACTGCCCGGCCCGTCCATGGCTATGGGTGCGCGCTTTGCCGAGTGCGTGCCGCGCGCATGGAACGCTTCGCCCTCGTGACGGGTGTGAGCCAGCGAACCGTAGCCGTCCTCACAGGGCGCGCTGCCCGCCATGTCCAGCAGCGTGGGCTGGCCGCTCAGCGAGCCGCCGTCCATATCCATCAGCGTGGGCTGATCGCTCAATGAGCCGCCGGCATCAGCGCCCGCTTCGGATGCGGCTCTGCCCGCACTGGCACCGCCGCGCATGGTCTTGGGCATAGCCTTTGACATGCCCTTGAGCGCGTCCTTTAGCTCCTTTGCGGCCTGCGCGGTCATGTCATCGGCTGCGTCGATTATGTCCTTGCTTATCGTTGTAGAAGGCTTGGCGGCAAAGGGCTTGCGCGCCGCCTTGGAACGCTGCTGCATGGGCTGCGCAGCGGGCTGCGCGGGCGCGGCGCTCATGGCATTGCCATTTGCATCCTCACCGCCCGTGTACATCGCGCTATCGCTGCCCTGCACGGGCGGCACGAAGGGAGCGGAGCGGCGACCCTTGCGCTGCTTGCCTATATTGCGAAATACTATGAATATTATGACAAGGAATACTATAAGTTCCACTTGCTGGCCCCCTCTCATCGCCTCATATATGAGCCGGCCGGGGCATGCTGCCCCGGCGGCTGTGCGGCGTATCCGTTACTTCTTGGGCGCGTTGGAGGGAGCATCCGTCTTGCCACCCTTGGCGATGGAATCGCGCATGGCGGTGTCGGATATCACGTTCTGCATGTTGTAGTAATCCATCACGCCCAGCTTGCCCTCGCGCAGCGCGGCGGCCATGGCCTGCGGCACTTCGGCTTCGGCCTCGACGACCTTGGCGCGCATCTCCTGAACGGCGGCCTTCATCTCCTGCTCCTTGGCGACAGCCATGGCGCGGCGCTCCTCGGCCTTGGCCTGAGCTATGCGGCGGTCGGCCTCGGCCTGATCCATCTGCAGCTGTGCGCCCACGTTGCGGCCCACGTCCACGTCGGCTATGTCTATGGACAGTATCTCAAACGCGGTGCCGGCATCCAGACCCTTGCTCAGCACGGTGCGGCTGATGAGGTCGGGGTTCTCCAGCACTTCCTTGTGCGTGGAGGCAGAGCCGACGGTCGTGACTATGCCCTCGCCTACGCGGGCGATTATGGTCTCCTCACCGGCACCGCCCACCAGACGGTCTATGTTGGCGCGCACGGTCACGCGGGCCTTGGCGCGCAGTTCGATGCCGTCCTTGGCTATGGCGGCGACCACGGGCGTCTCTATGACCTTGGGGTTGACGCTCATCTGCACGGCCATAAGCACGTCGCGGCCTGCCAGGTCTATTGCCGTAGCGCTGGAGAACTCAAGCGGTATGCCTGCGCGCTGTGCGGCTATCAGCGCGTTGACCACGCGATCCACATTGCCGCCCGCCAGCAGGTGGGTCTCCAATCCGTTTATCGATACATTCAGTCCGGCCTTAGTACCCTTTATCAGCGGCAGCACCACGCGCTCGGGGTTTATGCGGCGTATGCGCATGCCCACAAGCGTGCCAAGACCTATGCGCACGCCCGAAGCCATGGCGGATATCCACAGCCTGAGCGGCACCAGCGACAGGAAAATGATAAGCGCTATCACTATCACTACCAGCGTTATTATAAGACCAACTACTCCACCTTCAGCAAACGGCATAAGAACACTCCTTCCCGATTTTCCCGTATGCAAGCGCGGTGTTTTAAGCCGCGATACCCGGCTGAACTAGCAGAACATGTGTGCTTTTATGCGCTGACTCCGTGCGGTCAATGCGCGCCTTAGCCAGCCAACATGTCCTCCTTGCGGCGCTGGCATTCAAGCTGTCAAGCGCCGCATGCCCTGCGCGCCGTGCGCAAAGCACGATAAACCCCTGATCCCTGCGCGCTATGCGCACACCCTGTGCCATGAGCGCATCACACTGCGGCAGGCTCTGTCTCGCGCACCACTATGCGGTTGCCCTCAACGCGCTCCACGCGCACCTGTCTGCCCTCGTCTATGAACGCGCCGTCGGAGACCACGTTTAGCTTTACCCCGTCGAACTCGGCTATGCCTGCGGGACGAAGCACGCAGCAGGTCCTGCCCTCATGTCCGATGAAGAACTTGAGATCGACCTCGGACACCTCGGATGCGTTGCCCTTGAGCACGTCGCTCAGCACCAGCGAGGAGCGCGACAATCGCCCCTTGGCGGCGCTGCGCAGCGATATCGACAGCGCTACGCACAAAAGCAGTATTATCACCGCCGCGATTATCAGCGCCTCGAGCGCCGAATTGGCCTTGAGCGCTACGCCCACTACCAGCAGTATTATGCCCGATATGCCCGGTAGCCCGAAGCCCGGTATGAACATCTCCACGACCACGAGCGCAAAGCCGGATATCAGACACAGTATCGCAGGCAGATTCTGCAATATGAATTGACTAAGCTCTTCCATGCCTACCATCCTTTCCAGCGGTATTTCCGTTGGCTTTATTATAGCACGCATGGATGCTCTGCGTAACCCGTTTGCGCTCAATCATACATTTTCGCGTCTCAAATGTCACAGGGCGGCGGAAACCGGCGCGCATGGCGGCGTGCGGCAAACGTCATACCCCTGCGAGAGACGCCTGGGTAAGGTTTTGCGCGGCAGGGTTAATGGCGCTGCGCAGTATGGAACTGTGCCTGCATGGCGCAGCCGTGGATGCGGCCATATTCCGCACATGGCAAGACGCGGCACATCGCGCCGTGCAGGCATTAGCTGTGTCCGCACGCATTGTCTGGCGAC
This sequence comes from Candidatus Fimadaptatus sp., assembly GCA_050946055.1. GTDB lineage: Bacteria > Bacillota > Clostridia > Christensenellales > Aristaeellaceae > Fimadaptatus. Next base: position 20,740 of record JBMNUB010000039.1, read on the forward strand.
GGGGAAATGGCCTGTTGGCATCATGGCAGACCGCCGCATAAGCTGCCGCGCAGCATCATGTCCGCGCTGCGTCAAAGCCCGCCGCATGCGCGCAGTATGAAGTCGGCGCACAGCTCGCCATAGGCAAAGCCATCCGGGCGCACATCGCCGCAGTAGCCGCAGTGACCGTAGCCGGGCAGCTCGTGTGCTTCTATCATGCGCTCGGGATAGCCGAAGTTTATCAGCGTGCGGCGCATGAGGGCATTTTGTTCCTTGCGGCCGGGCATGTCGTTTTCGGCGGTCAGGAACATAAGCGGCCTTGCGGGGCGCGCATCGCTAATGTGGTACAGCGGCGCGGTCTCGTCTATCAGCACGCGGCGCTCGTCCAGCCCGCGCTCGCGCAGCAGTGCAAAATGACAGGTGGGCTGTCCCGCGTCGAATATGAAGCCGCGCAGCGCCTCCGGCTCAAGCTGCTGCCGGGCAAGATAGCTCCGGTCGAAGGCCAGCAGCATGGCTATGAACGCGCCCGCCGACGAGCCGCCCAGCACCGCGCACCCGTCAAGCCCGTACGCACTGAGCAGCTTAAGCAGCGCCATGCGCACGGCCAGCGCGCCGTCGCACACGAAGTCGGGGAAGTGCGCCTTGGGCAGCATGCGGTAGTTGAGCGATATTACCGCTATGCCGCGCGATGTGAGAAGGTCAAACAGCGCCGCATTGTCGGCCTTGTCGCCGCCCTCCAGACCGCCGCCGTGCATGAAAACATACGCGGCGCGCGCATCGTCCGGCAGCAGGAAGTCCAGCTTCTGACAGGGATCTTCGCCGTAGCTTATGTCGCGCGATATCTGCATATTACCGCCTCCGTTATATATGGACTGTTTACTATCATTGGTTGCGCAAGACTGCATGTTTTGCCGCAATATGCGCTTCGCGCGATGCATGAGCAAGGCTCAAGTGGAGACTCGCCCTGCTTGGTGCGTGCGCGCTCTGCGCTTTGTACGATGCATGAGCAAGGCTCAAGTGGAGACTCGCCCTGCTTGGTGCGTGCGCGCTCTGCGCTTTGTACGATGCATGAGCAAGGCTCAAACGGCGACTTGACATGCTCGGTGCTTGCGTGCCTTGCGCTTCGCACGGGGCATGTGCAAGGCCAAGGCGGCGACTTGACATACTCGGTTAGTGCGCGCTCTGCGCTTCGCGCGATGCATGAGCAAGGCTCAAGGCGGCGACTTGACATGTTCGGTTAGTGCGCGCCTTGCGTTTTGTACGGTGCATGTGCAAGGCCAAGGCGGCGACTTGACATGCTCGGTTAGTGCGCGCTCTGCCTGCTGCAAAGCAAGCCCAATGCGCCGCTAATTGCCCGATAACGCATTATATCACTTATCGCACGTATTGCAAAGAGCGGCGCGGCGATATATAATTACTGGGCAGATGATTTTTTAGAGGTATTGGAATGAACATAGTTTCTCTGGAGCATATAACCAAGTCGTACATAGACGCGCCGGTGCTTGACGACGTGTCACTCTACATAGGCGAGGGCATGCGCATAGGCGTGATAGGCGCAAATGGCGCGGGCAAGAGCACGCTGCTCAAGATAGCCGCCGGTGCATTGCGCCCGGATTCGGGCAATGTGTCCACGGCAAACGGCGCTACGCTGTCGTATCTTCCGCAGGAACCGGACTTCCTGGCGGGGCAGACCGTGCTTGAGGCCGTGTTCTACCACATGAGCGGCCGCACTGACGAGCAGGAGTACGAGGCGCGCGCCATGCTCAGCAAGCTGGGCATAGACGATGTAAGCGCAGACGTAGCGCACCTGTCGGGCGGTCAGCGCAAGCGCATCGCCATAGCCGCGGCGCTCACGCGCCCCTGCGACCTGCTGCTGCTGGACGAGCCTACCAACCACATAGATGCGGAAGTGACCGCATATCTTGAGGAACAGCTTCGCCGCCGCAAGGGCGCGCTGATGATGGTCACTCACGACCGATACTTCCTTGAGCGCGTGTGCGACCGCATAGTCGAGGTCGAGCGCGGCGCGCTGCATGAATACGAGGCCAATTACTCGCGCTATCTCGAACTCAAGGCCGAGCGCGAACAGATGGAGGAGGCGTCGCGCCGCAAGCTGTGGGCGCTGTATCGCGGCGAGCTGAAGTGGATACGCCGCGGCGCGGCGGCGCGCACCACCAAGCAGCGCTTCCGCGTGGAGCGCTTTGACGAGATAAAGGATTCGCTCACGCCCGAGCGCGCCGAGCGCCGCATAGAGATGAACACCGGCCATGCCCGGCTGGGCAAGAAGCTAATCGAGCTGGACGGCATAAGCAAGGGCTTTGGCGGGCGCGAGCTGCTGCACGGCTTCTCATACAACCTGCTGCGCGATGACCGCATAGGCGTAATAGGTCCCAACGGCTGCGGCAAGAGCACGCTGCTGCGCATGATAGCGGGCGATGAGCAGCCGGACAGCGGCGCGATAGAGCGCGGCGAGACCGTGCGCATAGGCTATCTCAGGCAGGAAGTGCCGGTATATCCCCCGGACAAGCGCGTGATAGACGCCGTGCGCGACATAGCTTCGTCCATACGTACCGACGACGGCGTGCTGACCGCCAGCCAGCTGTGCGAGCGCTTCCTGATAGACTCAACCATGCAGTACACTCAGGCCGCGCGCCTGTCGGGCGGCGAGAAGCGCAGGCTGTATCTCATGCAGATACTCATGTCCGCACCCAATGTGCTGCTGCTGGACGAGCCTACCAACGACATAGACATAGACACGCTCACCATACTGGAGGACTATCTGGAGACATTTCCGGGTCCTGTCATAGCTGTGTCGCACGACCGCTACTTTCTTGATAAGTTTGCGCGGCGCGTATTCGCCTTTGACGGCGAGGGCGGCATGGTGGACAGCGTGGGCGGGTACAGCGACTATCGCGATCTGATAAAGGAGCGGGCGAGCCGCGCAGAGCAAACGCGCGCACAGGATGCGGGCGGCAATGCGGGCAGGCGCTCATCGGGGCGGCGCAAGCTGCGCTTCTCGTTCAAGGAACAGCGCGAGTTTGACACCATAGAGGATGACATAGCCGCGCTGGAGGCGCGCGGGGCCGAGCTGGACGCGGCCATGGAAGCTGCCGCCGCCGATTACGTGGAGCTGGAGCGGCTGGGCGCGGAGAAGCAGCAGATAGAGAATCAGCTCTCCGAGAAGATGGATCGCTGGGTATACCTGAGCGAACTGAACGAGCGCATAGAGCGCGGCGAGTACGCCGGCGAGTGATGCGCGCGGCATGCGCATTACTGGCAAAGGTGCGCGGCATGCGCAATGCGGACTGCGAGCGCCCCTGCGATACAGGCGCACTGTGCGGTAGCGCGCATTAAAATGGCGGCAAACGCGCGGCTGTCAGCTGCGCGATGCAGGAGGAAGATGTATATGAACAGCACATGGAACGGGTTTGAGCGCGAGGACTTTTCGTTCAACGGATTTGACTGCATACTGGTAAAGCCTAAGGCGGCGCTGCCCGGCAGGCCGTTTGTGTGGCGCGCGGAGTTCTTCGATGCATTCGCGCAGTGCGATCTGGAGATGGTAAGGCGCGGCTATTACCTTACATACATACGCCTGTCCGACAAGTACGGCTGTCCGTGGGCGGTCAAGCGCATGCGCGAGTACTACGACTATCTCATCTCGGAGCGCGGGCTGGGCGCGCGCCCGCTGATATTCGGCTTCAGCCGCGGCGGTCTGTATACGGCGAACTTTGCTCTTGAGTATCCCGAGTGCGTGGACAAGGTGTATCTGGATGCGCCGGTGTTGGACGTGAACAGTTGGCCGGGCGGGCGCGGCGTGGGCGAGGGCGCGCCGCGCGAGTGGCGCGAGTGCCTGGAGTGCTATGGCGCGGACGAGGACAGCATACGCGATATGGCGGCGGCGCGCCCGGTGACGCGCGGCGCAGAGCTGGCGCGCGCAGGCATACCAGTGGCCATGGTGATAGGCGGCGTGGACGGCACCGTGCCGTATGACGAGAACGGCTTCCCGTTTGCCAACGACTTCACGCGCGCGGGCGGCAAGCTGTTTCTGCGCATAAAGCCCGACTGCGCGCACCACCCGCATTCGCTGGAGGACGTGGGCGAGCTATGCGACTTCCTGTGCGGCAAGTGAAGATAAGCTACTGCTATGCGCGAAGGAGGGCATCTGTGCGCCGCTCTTGCTGGCGAACCTGTGCGCATGGGAGCGTCCGCGCGGCGCTTGCTGGCGCTACATGAGGGGGAAACGGCGCGCATGAGAGCGCCCGTGCGGCGCTTGCTGCCGTTGCATAGGGGCGAACCTGTGCGCATGGGAGCGCCCGCGCCACGCATGGGCTGGCCATAGCGCGCGTGAGCCGCATATTGTGAATGCGCATATGCGGGCGGATGATGCTGCCTGCCGTGAAATAAGCACAACTTGCGGGCCGCTGATTTGCGGAATATTTTACCACCAAAGTGCAAAAAACATGCAACTACCTGACCGCCGATGCAGTCTAAGTTACGTATACGATGCGGCGCGCGCTTATAAGGGCTGAAAGGGAGTTGTGTGGACAATGAAAAGATCGTTCTGCGCATTTTTGGCAGCGCTCATGCTGGGCGCGGCACCCGTTGCATTGGCCGGGGGCGAGCTGCCCGCGGCAAGCGGAGGTATAGTCGAGCTGGCAAGCGGCGCATCGCTGGACCTGAATGGCGACGGCGTGGCCGAGGAAGTAAAGCTGGAGCTGAACATGGATGAGGGTGATGTGGGCAAGTTCGTGATAAGCGCGGGCGAGGCCAGCATTGAGCTGGATACCATGGCCGGAATAGACAAGCTCTACGCGGGCTATCTGCGCGGCGAGTATGATGTGCCGTTCCTGCTGGTGTCCGAGTACGGCCCGTCGGACGATCCCTATTCATATGTGATACACTACGACGGCGAGAAGCTGATAAACATTGGCGGCGTACCCGCGCTGGCCCAGAACATATCGCTTGACGAGGGCGTAATGACCGCAAGGGTGCGCGCCGACAAGATATGCACATGGTCGCGCATGGGTGACTTCGTAGTGGCACGGACTTACATGTACGATGATAACTATGAATCCATGCCCACCGAATACTATGTGGCCGAAGCTCCGCGCGCCAGCTATGCCATGGACATGGCTGCCGTGCTGAAGCACGACATAACGCTCAGCACCTCGCTTAGCGGCGAGGGCAAGCTGAAGCTCAAAGAGGGCGAGCGCGTTGTGCTGTCGGCGACCGACGACGCTTCGTATGTGTTCATATCGCCCGTGGACAGGGCGGCGCACGATTGGGCGCGCGGCGGTTATCTGATGCTGGGCGAAGGTTTTGACGAGGTCATGGTGAACGGCAAGGCCGTATCCTCGATGGACGTGTTCAATGGACTGCTCTATGCCGATTGACGGCGCTGCCGCATGATGCCGTGCGCATATGCAGGCGTGCGGATATATGAATCGCTTTCCGAGCCGCTCGCGCTCCCCGATTTTATGGGGACGCGGGCTTTTTTGCTGCTTGTGCGGATTTATGGGGGAATGGCGATCAGAGCCTTTCGGAATCGCGGCATTCTTTCCACCCATCGCCCGGCTTTCGCGGATGTCCGCCTGCATGCGGGCATAATCCCCCGCGGATGCCGCGCCGGAAAGGTGCGCTGCGCAAGAACCCGCCTGCGCGCGGGCATAATACTAAGGCGCGCACCACGGCGGCGATGCGGCGCGCGAAGGGCATGCTGCTGGCAGGGCGCGGTTAGTACGCTCCGCTTGCAGGCGCGGGCAGTACATCTGCATGGCAGGCGCACATAAGCGCAGGCGAATATGGGCATTGCCATGACGGGCTTGCGGCTGATTTGACGGCTTGCCATTGGCATGCCGGGAGCGCTGCCCGGACAGGAGCCGTGCTAAGCAGGAGCGCGCCGGCAATGGGTACGCATGAGTTAAAATTTTCGCAAGAGCTTTGTCGCAGCGCGTAAAATATCCGTGCGGGCGCACATGGGGCGGCGCGGGCGTTTGATTTACGCGGCGGCGTATGGTAGAATATTGACGGCATATAATATGAACGGGAGGCGGCTTATGCAGAATTTCAACGACATCGAAGCTCTTAAGATCGCCCGCGAGATAGAACTGCGCGGCGTGGACATATACGAGCGAGCGCTGAAGATAGCAAGGAACGACCGCGTCAAGGAGCTGCTGGGTCAGCTGCATCGCGACGAGATACAGCACGCATCTTTGTTCGGCAGGCTGTGCGACGAGGCGCTGGAGGACGAGGAGGCGGCGGAGTTCTACACTCCCGAGGCGTCCATGTTCCTGGCGGCGTTCGCAGCCGAGATCGCGTTCCCGGGCGGGCTGATGAAGCTGGTCGGGCAAAACGGTCTGGACGATCCCCGCGCGGTGCTGGAACAGGCCGTGGACGCGGAGAAGAACTCTATACTGTTCTATCAGGAGATAATCGAGGCTTCGGCCAATGAGCGGCTCAAGAAGTATCTGGGCGAGATAGTGCGCGAGGAGCGCGGCCATCTCAGGGGGCTGCTGATGCAGCTGCGCGAGCTGGGCTGAAGGTTCTCGGGGCGGGAAAGGATGTATTTTTGTATGGATTACAAGGCTCAATATCAGAGGTGGCTGCGCGACTTCGCGGATGACGAGGCGACCATTGCGGAGCTTAAGTCGATAGCGGACGATGAGCGCGAGATAGAGGACAGGTTTTACAGGGAGCTGGAGTTCGGCACGGCGGGCATGCGCGGCGTAATAGGCGCGGGCCTTAACCGCATGAACGCATATAATGTGCGCCGCGCCACGCTGGGTCTGGCGGATTACATAAACCGCGACCCCGCACATGCCGGCCGTCCCGTGGCCATAGCGTATGACTCCCGGCGCTTTTCACCGGAGTTCGCCGAGCAGGCGGCGCTGGTGCTGTGCGCGCAGGGCATACATGTCTGCCTGTTCGATTCTCTGCGCCCCGTGCCGGTGCTGAGCTACGCGGTTCGCCGCCTGAACGCCATAGCGGGCATAGTCATAACCGCCAGCCACAACCCGCCCCAGTACAATGGCTACAAGGTCTATTGGGAGGACGGCGGTCAGATGCCGCCCGAGCGCGCGGGCGAGGTGCTTGACTGCATACGCGCGCGCGACTTCACCGAGGCTGTACCCATGGACAGAGCTAAGGCGCTGGAAAGCGGCCTGCTCAGGATGATAGGCAGCGAAGTAGACGATCCCTATACCGAGATGGTCAAGTCGCTGTGCGTGCAGCCGGAGCTGATGCGCAAGATAGGCCCTGACCTCAAGATAGTGTACACGCCCCTGCACGGATCGGGCAATGTGCCGGTGCGCCGCGTGCTGAGCGAGATAGGCTTTACCGACCTGCACGTGGTCAAGGAGCAGGAGCTGCCCGACCCCAACTTCTCCACCGTGCGCGTGCCTAACCCTGAAGACCCCGCCGCGTTCAAGATGGCGCTTCAGCTCTCGGACGAGATAGGCGCGGACCTCGTGTTTGGCACCGACCCTGACTGCGACCGCGTGGGCATATGCGTGCGCGATGGCGAGGGCAATACTCACATACTGACCGGCAATCAGACCGGCTGCCTGCTGTTGGACTACCTGCTGTCCCGCCGCAAGGAGGCAGGCACGCTGCCCGCAAACGGCGCGGTGGTCAAGTCCATAGTGTCCACCGAGATGGCGCGCGCCATATGCGACCATTACGGCGTGACCATGATAAACGTGCTGACCGGCTTTAAGTTCATAGCCGAACAGATACAGCACTTCGAGGAGACCGGCGCGCACACCTTCCTGTTCGGCTTTGAGGAGAGCTATGGCTATCTGTCCGGCACTCAGGTGCGCGACAAGGACGGCGTGAACGCCTCCATGCTCATAGCTGAGACCGCCGCCTGGTACAAGACGCAGGGCATGACGCTCTACGATGCGCTCAATTCGCTGTTTGAGAAGTACGGCTACTTCGGCGAGCGCGTGACCTCGTTCGAACTGAGCGGCAAGGACGGACTGGAGCGCATGGGCGAGCTGATGGCGCGCCTGCGCACCAATGCGCCGCGCGAGTTCGCGGGCTACAAGGTGCTGGCCGTGCGCGACTATCAGAGCAGCCTGCGCACCGAGGGCGACAGCGTGACCGCGCTCGACCTGCCCAAGTCCAACGTGCTGTACTACGAGATGGAGGGCGGCCGCTGGATATGCGTGCGTCCTTCTGGCACCGAGCCCAAGGTCAAGCTGTACGTCAACAGCGTATCCGATTCCGACGAGCGCACCCGCGCCGACCTGACCGCCATGTCGGATGCGGCCGTGGCGCTGCTCAACAGCCTGCTGTGATGAATGGCAAATAGCTTAGCATAATGCATAACCGCCGCGCAAGCTCAGATGATGGGCTTGCGCGGCGGCTGTTTATTGGGAGCGTTTGGGCAGCGCAGTGCGCTTGCTGCTTGCGTGGTAGTGCATGTGCGCAAAACGCATGCGGCGCATGCTGCTTGCAAATTGCGGGGCACTTCAATGAAATCTGGTGATTTGGCATGGCAACGGAACAATGCGGCGATTCGGTGAGAAGGTTAATGCCGAGGAATGCGAGCGAGCCGTTTGCGGTTGCTAATATCAGGGCGTAGCAATGCGATATATTCGCGCATTGACCAATCATAAAGCCGTGAAGAACCAGACTGCTTGGAATATCGATGGAGCATGCCGCCGAAACTGCAAGCAAGCTGTGTTGCGCGCGGGCTGGGGCAGCGATGCGCCTGCACGCCGAAAACCGATGCGCCGCGAATGCGCACGCTGTGCATCATCGCGCGCGGGACTGATGCTGCGCGCGTATTGCGCTGTGCGTTGTTTTGCATATCGATAGGGGAGCATGCGCGCTGAAACTGCAAGCAAGCTGTGTTGCGCGCGTGCTGGGGCAGCGATGCGCCTGTGCGCCGAAAACCGATGCGCCGCGAATGCACACGCTGTGCATCATCGCGCGCGGGACTGATGCTGCGCGCGTATTGCGCTGTGCGTTGTTTTGCATCTTGAATTGTCAAGTCAAGTGCAACAACAGATTGAAGAAAACTTCAAAGGGAGATCTCCAGCCAAGGCATTTGCGTGGACGAAGATTAATCTTGTTGGTAAAGGCGGCGAAGAACGCAGG
>JBMNUB010000040.1:0-29151 GCA_050946055.1 Candidatus Fimadaptatus sp.
CTCAGTCACTCACGCGACAGCTTCCCTTTCAGGGGCGCTAGGGTGTTTTTTCCCTAGTACAGTAGGGTGGGTTAGGATGAACGTGGGGTTATCCCAGCACGCGGAAGGTTGCTTTGAGCGCGGCTGGGTTAACCCCTCAGTCACTCACGCGACAGCTTCCCTTTCAGGGGCGCTAGGGTGGGTTGCTGCGCAGTCGGCTTTGATTACAGCTTTACTTTGTGCGTGGCACAGGGCTGCGCCGTAGCCCAGCCCTGAAGCCATTATCCCTCTCTGTTGCGCACGGCTTACCGGCGCATCATTCGTATCTGCCCAGCTCCAGACCGCGCTTTATGAAGTAGCAGTAGGTGTCGTAGTCCACCGTCTTGGGTATGGAGTGGTCGGAATGCAGCGCAAAGCCGTAGCCCTGCTTGACCAGCGGTATCTTGCTCTCCAGCTCGCGGTCTATCACGGCGCGGTCGTTGGTATACAGCGCGCGCACGTCTATGCCGCCCATTAGGGCTATGCGGTCGCCGAACTGCTTGTGCAGCTTTATCAGATCCATGCCCGCCTTTACCTCGATGACCTCCAGGCAGTCTATGCCCGCCTCTATCATGTGCGGCAGCAGCGGCTCGACATAGCCGCAGGAGTGCATTATAACGGGCAGTCCGTGTTCGTGCGCGAAGCTTATGGTGCGCTTGTGGGCGGGCATTATCATGTCGCGATAGAATGCGGGCGACATGAACGGGCTGCCCTTGTAGCCCATGTCCTCGTAATACCATATGCCGTCGGGCCAGCCCTCGCGCTCGAACAGCATGGTCTGCAGCTCAATGATGAGGTTGGCATAGGTGTCGGCCATGTCGCGCACCCAGTCGGGGTCGTCTATCATGGCCATCAGCATGTTCACATGGCCGGTCACGGGGTGTATGCTCTCGAATACGTTTACGCCGCTCCACACGAAGAAGCGTCCGGCCTCGGCGGCACGGCGGCGAATCTCGCGATAACCGGTGAAGTTTATGCGGCGCGGGTCGGGCTTGAGCAGCGGCTTTATGCGCGTTTCCCAGTCCTCGCGCGTCTTTATGGCGAAGTCTATGTGCTCGGGAGTGGTGTCATGGAACTTGTGGCGGCGCAGGGTAGCGCCGTTGCCGTCCAGCATGGTCACGGTGTCCTCATCCTCGGATATGAGCTGCGGCACGAAGTCCAGATCGGCGGTCAGATTAAACGCCCAGCACTCCTCCATGTCGAAGCCGAACAGGTCGGCGAAGTTGTCGCCTTCCTTAACCCAGCCGCGCTGAGTCCATTCCTTGTGCGTATCGCCCCAGAAGTGTTCAAACAGTCCTATGCGGTCCACAGGCTCGTGCCTGAGTATGCGCTGCATGCGCTCCTTGCCCGTCATTTGTATCGCCTCCACGGTGTATATTTAATATAATGATACCATGCCGCGCACCGCATGCGTTAGGATAATACTGTTGACAATAGGACGAAAGTATCATATCATCTTGAGAAAAGGTGTGCAATTGCGAATTTATGCGGGGCGGCGTATGCCGCGAACGCCGGAGGATGATGTGGATATGAGCGCCGATATAGACCCGCGCCCGCTGCGCGCGTCGCTTTTCGATGGATACGTGGGCTGGAAGCCCTCGCTGAGCTATGCCGCGCGCGAGGTGTACGACTATGAGATGGAGTTGTATACGCGCTCGGATGGCGGCATAGAGATAGACGGCAGATATACGCCGTTTGCGCCCGGCGACATCAACGTGCGCAAGCCGGGGCAGATAGTGCGCGGCGTGCCGCCGTACAGGTGCTACATAATATGCTTCGATGCTCAGGGCGACGATGCGCGCCGCGAGGGATATGTGTTTGGCACGGGCGCACAGGCACAGCGCCGCACGCACCCGATGCTGGATGCGCTGCCGGATAAGATTACCTGCCCATCCGGGCCGGACATGGAGCGGCTGTTTGAGCGCGTGTGCCTGATGGAGGGCGCGCCGGGTGAGCTGTCGCGGCTCAAGGCGCGCGCGGCACTGATGGAGATACTGTCGCAGCTGTGCGAACTGGCCTCGCCCGAATCGCGATGCATATCGCCCGAAGTGCGCCGCGCAGCGCGTGAGATAGCCGGGCATTTCACCGAGAACATGAGCGTAAATGCGCTCATGGACGAGAGCGGACTGAGCCGCGCCACGTTCCACCGCCGCTTCCTGCGCGAGACGGGGCGCACGCCGCTGGGCATGATGACCGAGCTGCGCATAGGCCGCGCGCGGGAACTGCTGCTTATGACCGATTACAGCATAGCCGATGTGGGCGCGCTGTGCGGCTATGCGGACGATTCCTATTTTGCGCGGGTGTTCAGGCGCGCCTGCGGCATGTCACCGGCGGAGTTCCGCGCCGGGCGCAGGCGTTAGCTGCGGGCATGAGCGCACGGATGGGGGAAATGCACCGTGCCGGCGCGCGCAGGCTGGCGATGCGTGGGTTGGCCGTGCATATAGCGGGGCGGGCTGTCCGCGCGAGGCGCATGCTGCGCGGCAGATATGCCCATACGGCAAGGCGCGCGGCACATACATGCACAAATGGACGGGCATATATGGCGGTGCGCAAGCCGAGGTGGTACAATAAGCATGGAAGCTCGCTCTCGATGTGATTTGAGAGCGAGCTTCCACGCGATTATATGGCCTGTTTGCGCGCCAGACCCATTCGAGCGCAATGTTGGATGAGGATAATTCAGAGCGGCCGCAGCCCGAGCGGCTGCATGAATGCTCCAAACAGCATTGCCGTGCGCCTGCGTGCAGTATGAGCGCGGCATCTGCGCTGCTTAGTGTAATAGCCGCGCTAGCCGATGCCATGAGCGCGGACTCATTGCCGCTGCTCAAGGTATTCTTCGAAGCACAGCCCGCTCTCATATACCTCGCGCGCCACATCGCGCCCCACGTAGCGGTAGTGCCATGGCTCGTATATTATGCCGGTTATGCTGCTCTTGCCGGTGGGGTAGCGCAGTATGAAGCCATAACGGTAGCTGTTCTTCATCAGCCACTTTTGCACGGCGGTGTTCTCCTGCTCAGTGTCCAGCTCCTGATAGTTCGCATCCACTATGTCCAGCGCCAGTCCGGTCTGATGCTCGCTGGTGCCGGGATAGGCTACCACGGTCATGGCCTCTTTGCGCGCTTCGCGCTCGCTCATGCCCTCGTTGCGCAGGCGTTCGACCTTGTTCTCGTACAGCCCGGCCTGATAGCTGTGCGAGCGGTATGCAGAGCGCACCACGGGTCTGTGCCCTGCCTCCTCGCAGGCGGAGAGCATGGCGCGCAGGTCGTCGGCACAGCGCGCGTCCACCTGCCGGCCATCGCCTATGCTGACCAGCGCGGGGCTGAGGTCATCGGGCAGGGGATTCCAGTAGCTGACCAGCAGCGTGAGCGGGAAGTTGCTCTCGCGGGCAGGTTCATCGTCATAGTCATAATCGCGCGTGAACATGTGCGACATGGCGTACTGTATGTGGTAGCAGCCATCCACGACCAGCGACAGCATATTGGATGACGCGCTGGCCAGCGGCCCCAGCGGCGTGTACATGAGCGCAGGCTCGTTGAGCGCCAGCATTATCATAGCGGCCAGCAGCGCCGCCAATATCATAAGTCGCCTGGGCCAGCGGCGCTTGCGCGGCTTGGCGCGGGCATCGGCCCCGCTGGAGGTCTGCTCGGGCTGAGCAGCCGCACCCTTGCGTGCGGCACGGCGGGCGCGCTTGTCGGCGCGGCGCTGGCGCTTGCGCGCCTTGCGGTGCTGACGGCGGCTCAGCTTGGGCTGGGCCTGCTCATCGGCGGAGGAGGACGGCGAGGAGGAAGCCTGTATGTCGGCTGGCTGAGGTGAGCTGGGCTGCACGGCGCGGGACGCATCGGGTACATGTGCGCTTGCCGCAGACCCGGCAGTGCTGGCCGCGCGTACATTGCCGCTCTGCGCAGCCGGTGCATTGCCCGCATCCACGCCTTCACGTCCTGCCGGTATACCGCCCACGGGCAGGCGGCGCAGGGCGCGCTTCATGCTCTTGCGCTCAGCGCTCTGTCGCTTGCGCTCGCGGCGGCGCTCAGACCAGCTTAAATCTGCATTGCCGTTGTCAGACGCTGTGGTATTGCGCGCTTCATGAGCATGGCTGGTTGCCTGCGAAGCGGTTTGTCCGTATGGCGATGCCGATACGGCGCGTCTTGCAGAGCGGTGCGCGGCGGAATGCTCCGCGCCTGTGACATCGCTGGCGCTGGGATATGTGTGTGACGCGGGCGTAGATTCGCTTGCGCTTATGCGGGCCTGCGCGGCGGGCTGCACCTCGTCAATGGACGCACGCGCGCCCGCGGTGGATTCAGCCACGCTTATCGCGGCGCGCACAGGCTCGCGCGGCGGCACCGAATCGTCTGAGCGCGCATAGTCAAGCTCGCGCGCATCGCCGGGCATGTACCCTGCGGGCGGCGGGGCGCTGGGGCGCTGCCTGAATGCCTGCGATGCCGATGCCACCCAGTCCGGCACGTCTGCGCGCTCGTTCTGTGCGGGCGTGCCGCGATAGCACCAGTCGCAGGCGCAGCTGTCCGCACTGCCGTCATGCTCGTGGCGCGCATATGCGTCCTCCTCGTATGGTTCGCGTGCGTAGCCCTCTGTGCGCTGCCGGTACTCGCCTGCGCGAGCCTCGTCCGCATGGCGGTCGCGTGCGGCGCGCCTGCTGTGATATTCGCCCTCTGCGCGCTGGGATGCGTCGGATGGGCCGGTGAGCGCGGCGCGCCTGGACGGCGCTTCATAGCGCTCATATGGGCTGGCAGACTTCGACATATGGGTTCCCTTGAACTGCGCGTCGCCTTGACTGCGCCTGTCGTTGCCTGTCATGGATATCATCTCCCCAAATGACACTTTATCATATTATAGCACTAAAAGTAAAATTATATGAGAAAGAGCCGCTTTAAAAACGGCTCGATATAGGTACGTAAATGTGGCAAAGTGTGTGCAGCTCCAGCGGAACTTTGCCCAGCTCAGGTGCAAAGTGTTCGTACACGTATTCCTCAAAGCACAGTCCGCTCTCGTATATCTCGCGCGCCGCCGCCATGCCCACATAGCGGTAGTGCCAGGGCTCATATATTATGCCCGTGCGCGCGCACTTGTCCGAGGGATAGCGCAGTATGAAGCCGTACTTCCAGCTGTTTTCCATCAGCCACTTCTGCACGGGAGTGTTTTCCTGCGCGGTATCCAGCGCCTGATAGTCGCGATCGACTATGTCCAGCGCCAGCCCCAGCTGATGTTCGCTGGTGCCGGGATAGGCGACGACGGTCGCGGCTTCCATGCGCGCCAGCTGCGCGGGCGTACCGGCGCGGCGCACGCGGCGCACCTTGTTCTCGTAGAGCGAAGTCTGCTTCTTCCAAGTGCGGTAGGATGAGCGCACCACAGGGCGCAGACCGGCGGCGCGGCAGGCGTTCATCATGCGCTCAAAGTCCAGTGCTGCGCGCGCGTCTATCTCATGCCCGTCGCCTATGTCGGCAAGCACGGGCTCGCGCTCAGGGTCGAGCAGATTCCAGCGGTTGACCAGCGTGAGCAGCTCAAAGGGCGGCGCGCATTCTTCGGCATCATCCTCATCGGCCAATGCGGGCGCGCAGCAGAGCATAATTGCCAGCGCGAGCAGCAGCGCACCCGCGCGGCGGGATAAACCGGCAACAATATCAGAATATCTCATGAGAATATTATATGGAAAATACCGCCACGGGTCAAGCGCGGGTGGTAAATTATCGGCAAAGCATTATGATGTGAGATGAGCTGCGCCCGTTCATAGGATTGCCATTGGCAAACGCGTGCGGTGGAGCATGGTCCTGCTTGGCATAAGGACAGCGTGCATTGGCTGCGCAAGTGAACGGCGCATTCAAAGCGCCTTCTTCATATAAACGCCGCCATCAAACGTGCGCAGCGTGGCATAGCCCTGCGAGGCATACAGGCTTTGCGCGGGCAGGTTTAAGTTATCCACGAACAGCACGCTCTCGGTGCAGCCGTGCTGCCGCGCATCGCGCTCCATGCAGATTATCGCGGCGCGGGCGTATCCTTTGCGGCGCTCGGCGGGGAATATCATCAGGTCGCACAGAAATACCTGCTGAACGCCCTCGCATTCCTCATACATATGCCATATGTATCCCGCCTGACTGCCGTCGTCTGCCGCTATGCACATCAGGCTGTGGCCGGGCGTATCGATGCCCTCAGGCAGAAGCTGTGCCAGTTCTTCATCGGCGCGCAGGGCGGCCTGCTCGCGTGATATGCCTTCGCTTTTTATCAAATCTGCGGCCTGCTGATCGCGGCTGAGCTTATAAAAGCGGGCGTACTCATCGGGCAACATGGGTCTTATCATGACGGCTTAACTCCTTTTGAATCATTCATGCCCGTCGCCTATGTCGGCAAGCACAGGCTTGCGCTCAGGGTAGAGCGAGTTCCAGCGGTTGACCAGCGTGAGCAGCTCAAAGGGCTGCGCACATTCCCCGGCATCATCCTCGGCAAACGCGGGCGCACAGCAAAGCAGCGTCGCCAGCGCGAGCATCATCGCACCCGCGCGGCGGAACAAATCGGCAAAGCATTGCGAGGTAAGCGGCACAATGAGCGCGCATGACACCGGCGGGCGCAATGCCGCTATTACTCGGCCTGCACAAGGCTCATGCGCCGCCAGTTGAAAAAGCCGTATGCATCGTTTATGAAGAACATCGCAAAGCACGCTATCATGGGCGCATAGGCGGGGTCTTCCAGCGCGGCCAGCACCCACATCGCTATCAGCACAAGATCGTTTGCCGCATAGCCCAGCGCATAATATGGACTGCGCAGGAAAGTCAGGTATGACGCGATGAAGCTGGTGGTGACGGACAGGGTGCTAAGCGCCAGTTTGGCCGTGCCGAGCGCGCGCAGCACGAAGTAGAAGGCAAAGGTAGTGGCGGCGGCCAGCGCCAGCATCAGCGCTACGGAGCGCGCATCTAGCGTGCGCACGCGCACCTGCGCCGTATCGCGGTATGGATTGCGATGCCATTCCAGCGCGGCCAGCACCGCGATGGGCGAGGTCATGCACAGGTATGTCAGCATCTCGCCATAATATCGGAAATAAAACGATATAACGCCATATATGCAGGCGAATGCGACGGTAAGTACCTGACCTATCACCATGCCCTTGGCCACGAATATGAGCGCCGTGACGCCTATCAGCGAGGCGGCTAGCGACATATAGTCCTTGGCGGGCATCATCATGAATGAAAGGCTCACAACGGCGATGGATATGAGCCAGAGCGCCCACTCCAGTGCGGTAAACTGCTTAAACGAAAATAGCTTTTTCATGCACTTATATCCTCAAAAAAAGGCATTCGCCGGCACATCTTCAAAGACCTATCGATGTGCGGAGCGAATGCCTTGCATTCATCTACCCGGTGGCAGATATAGTATATATGCGCGCGCCCGCGAAAGAACGCGCGCAATTATTTATCTAACGGTATTACTTGCCGGCCTTGATGGCAGCCTGGGCGGCGGCCAGACGCGCTATCGGCACGCGGAAGGGCGAGCAGCTCACGTAGTTCAGGCCAACGTTGTGGCAGAACTCGATGGTGGACGGATCGCCGCCGTGCTCACCGCAGATGCCGCACTTGAGGTCAGCGCGGGTCTTGCGGCCCTTCTCAACAGCTATCTCTACCAGCTGGCCAACGCCGGTCTGGTCGAGCTTTGCGAAGGGATCGTTCTCGTAGATCTTCTTATCATAGTAGGCGCCCAGGAACTTGCCCGCGTCGTCACGGCTGAAGCCGAACGTCATCTGGGTCAGGTCGTTGGTGCCGAAGGAGAAGAACTCGGCTTCCTTGGCGATCGCGTCGGCGGTCAGCGCGGCGCGCGGTATCTCTATCATGGTGCCGACCTTGTAGTGCAGGTCAGAGCCGGTTTCCTTTATCAGGGCATCGGCGGTCTCCACAACTACCTTCTTTACGTAGGCCAGCTCCTTGACCTCGCCTACCAGCGGGATCATTATCTCGGGCACGATGTCCCAATCGGCGTGCTTGGCCTTTACGGACAGAGCAGCCTTGATGACGGCCTTGGTCTGCATGACGGCTATCTCAGGATAGGTCACAGCCAGACGGCAGCCGCGATGGCCCATCATGGGGTTGAACTCGTGCAGGGAGGCGATTATGGCCTTGATGTCGGCAACGGTCTTGCCCTGGGTCTTGGCCAGCTTCTCGATGTCGGCCTCATCGGTGGGCACGAACTCGTGGAGCGGCGGATCCAGGAAGCGGATGGTCACAGGATGGCCTTCCATGGCCTCGTAGATGGCCTCGAAGTCGCCCTGCTGCATCGGCTCGAGCTTGGCCAGAGCGGCCTCGCGCTGCTCAACGGTGTCGGAGCAGATCATCTCGCGGATGGCCTCGATGCGGTCGCCCTCGAAGAACATGTGCTCGGTGCGGCACAGGCCTATGCCCTCGGCGCCGAACTTGCGGGCCTGAGCGGCATCGTGGGGAGTATCGGCGTTGGTGCGCACGTTGAGCTTGCGGTACTGATCGCACCAGCCCATGACGCGGCCGAACTCGCCGGCGATGGTGGCCTCAACGGTGGGTATTACGCCATCGTAGATGTTACCGGTGGAGCCATCGATGGAGATCCAGTCGCCCTCGCCGTAGGTCTTGCCCGCCAGCACGAACTTCTTGTTCTCCTCGTCCATCTTTATCTCGGAGCAGCCGGATACGCAGCACTTGCCCATGCCGCGCGCAACAACGGCGGCATGGCTGGTCATACCGCCGCGCACGGTCAGTATGCCCTGAGCGGCCTTCATGCCCTCGATGTCCTCAGGAGAGGTCTCCAGGCGAACCAGCAGAACCTTCTGGCCGTTGGCAGCCCATTCCTTGGCATCCTCAGCGGTGAACACGACCTGACCGCAGGCAGCTCCGGGGGAAGCAGCCAGCGCCTTGCCGATCACGGGAGCGGCCTTGAGCGCCTTGGCGTCGAACTGCGGGTGCAGCAGCGCGTCCAGAGAGCGGGGCTCTATCATGGCCACGGCCTGCTTCTCATCTATGCGGCCCTCGTCCACCAGGTCGCAGGCTATCTTCAGAGCCGCGGCGGGGGTACGCTTGCCGTTACGGGTCTGCAGCATGTAGAGCTTGCCGTGCTCAACGGTGAACTCCATATCCTGCATGTCGTGGTAGTGGTTCTCCAGCTTCTGGCACACGCCCTCGAACTGCGCGAACGCCTCGGGGAACTTCTCGGCCATCTGGCTGATGGGCATGGGAGTACGCACGCCGGCGACGACGTCTTCGCCCTGAGCGTTGGTCAGGAACTCGCCGAACAGCTTCTTCTCGCCGGTAGCGGGGTTGCGGGTGAAGGCAACGCCGGTGCCGCAGTCATCGCCCATGTTGCCGAACGCCATCATCTGTACGTTGACAGCGGTACCCCAGGAGTAGGGGATGTCGTTGTCGCGGCGATATACGTTGGCGCGGGGGTTATCCCAAGAACGGAACACGGCCTTGATGGCGCCGTCCAGCTGCTCCTTGGGATCGTCCGGGAAGTCCTTGCCGATCTTGGCCTTGTACTCGGCCTTGAACTGGCCAGCCAGCTCCTTGAGATCGTCCGCGGTCAGCTCAACGTCCTGAGTCACGCCGCGCTCTTCCTTCATCTTGTCTATCAGCTGCTCGAAGTACTTCTTGCCGACCTCCATGACGACGTCGGAGTACATCTGTATGAAGCGGCGATAGCAGTCCCAAGCCCAGCGGGGGTTGTTGGACTTCTTGGCCAGAACTTCAACGACGCTCTCGTTGAGGCCCAGGTTCAGTATGGTGTCCATCATGCCAGGCATCGAGGCGCGCGCGCCGGAGCGCACGGAGACCAGCAGCGGGTTCTCCATATCGCCGAACTTCTTGCCGCAGATTTCCTCCATCTTGACCAGAGCTTCGTCTATCTGCTCCATTATCTCGGGAGCTATCATCTTGCCATCGTCATAGTAACGGGTGCACGCCTCGGTAGAGATCGTGAAGCCCTGCGGAACCGGCAGACCCAGATTGGTCATCTCGGCAAGATTAGCACCCTTGCCGCCCAGCAGTTCGCGCATGTTGGCATTGCCCTCTGTGAAGAGGTATACATACTTCTTGGACATGCTCTTCCTCCTTTATCTGAGTAAACCCATTTTACTAAGGGGTATACGCGCATTTGAGCATACAGGCTTCATTATGCGTCTGTATCTGTTAAATTATACAATGCGCGATGAATTAAAGGCAAGCAAATTTCCGTTAATACTTGCTCAGAATCATGAAAAACTCAGGATTCGCTTCATTTTAGGCGGCTAGATAATGCGCACTTGGCGGCTGCATGTATCTGTGTGGAAAAATATGCGCTATCGCATGGCGCGAACGCTGCGTACAACCGTCGGTTGGACGCGGGCGATAAGCAGTCGATTGCGCGCGACGGCCCGGCGGATGTATAATCTAGACACCGGCCGGATAAAACCAAAATGAGGTGAGCGCATGGAACTGGGGAGCAGGATACGCACCTTACGCGCGGACAGGGGACTTACGCAGGAAGAACTGGCGCAGGCGCTGCATGTCACAGGTCAGGCGGTGAGCAAGTGGGAGACCGGCCAGAGCGCGCCGGACATAGAATTGCTGCCGCAGCTGTCGGTGTTCTTTGGCGTTACGATAGACGAGCTGTTTTCCATGACCGACGATATGCACCTGGCGCGCATACGCACGATGCTTGCAAACGAAGCTGAGATAACCAGACGTGACTTCGATTATGCCGAGCGCTTTCTTGAAGGCCGGCTGAGCGCAGAGCGCGGGCGCGCGGAGTGCCTTGAACTACTGTGCGCGCTGGAGAACCGGCGCGCCGAGCAGAGCAACCGGCGCGCGGCGCATTATGCCCGGCAGGGGCTGGCGCTGGAGCCGGAGCGCAAGGGGTTGCATAGCGGTCTATGCGAGGCCGAGCACGGGGCGCACAGGGATTGGTACATAGCCGCGCATACCGAACTGATAGCGTACTATCAGGACTTTTGCACGGCGCACCCGGAGCATGGCCCGGGTTGGCAGTGGCTGGCCGACAACCTGATAGCTGACGGCCGGCTGAGCGAGGCCGAAGCGGCGGTCGCGCGCATGGAGCGGCTGATGCCGGGGCATATAGGGCCGGTTTACAGAGGCTTTATAGCGCTAATGTCGGGCGACCGCGATGGCGCGCTGGAACTGTGGCGCGGAGTAGAGCGCGAGTATGGCGATGATTGGCTGGCCCAGCTGTATCTTGGCGATTGCGGGGCGCGGCTGTGCATGTACGAGGATGCGGTGGCCCACTATGAGCGGGCGCTCGCGCTGCAGCCCAAGCCGCGCTATACTGACGCGCTGCGTTCGATAGCTCGCATACGCGCGATACAGCGCCGCTGGGCTGACGCGGCGCGCGCGCTGGACGATATGCTCAAGCTGCTGGCGGACGAATGGGACATGACAAGCGGCACGGGTCGCGATGCTTTGGCGCGCGAGCGAGATAGGTATTTGGAGCTGGCCCGGGGTTAATTGGCACAGTATAAGCAGGCGCTTAATGGCATTTGGCACATTATCCGCACTCGCAAGGGCGGCTGCCGGCGCAAATTCCGCGCATCATTTGCCCTCGAACTTCATCATTATGGCCTTTGCGGTTTCCTCGGGTGTCTGTGCTGAGCTGTCCAGCCATAGCCCTATGCGTGGCGTTTCGCGCATGAAGCTGTCGTAGAGCGGCGCTACGTCAAAGCCGGTGTAGCCGACCTTGCCGCGCCCGGCCTCGCGCATGCGAACTGCCTCGACGCTGGGGCACAGCACTATCACTTCCAGCGGGCGGTCGCTGAGCTTGTTTGTCATATAGCTCAGCGCATCGCCATAATAGTTGTCCTGAAGCATCACGGTGAACCCGGCGTCAAAGTATGCGCGCGCCGCGTCCGCGGCTATGTCGTAGCGCAGATAGAGCTGGCGCAGCGCCTCGGCGCTTGCCTGCGCGGACATGTCCTCGCGCCCGGATACTATCATGCGCCTGAACACGTCGCCGCGCAGATGCACGCCGCGCTGCTGACTGCGCGCCAGAAGTTCGGCCACGGTTGACTTGCCCGAAGCCATAACGCCGGTTATAAGGTATATGCCATGCTTCATGTGCATTCCTCCGTTCATTGTGCCTGCGCGCACGGCATGGCAGGGGGGCGCATTCGATTGCGACGATATGCACCGTGCAGGGGAGCGCGCCCGCCCATGACGATATGCACCGTGCAGGGGAGCGCGCCCGCCCATGACGATATGCACCGTATAGGGGGCGCGTTAGTCTGCAATGCTGTGCGCTGAATAGGGCGGCGCGATTGTTTATTCTGATAGGCGCTTCCCAGAACAAAGCTTTCTTACGCCGCTATGCACTGCGCGCTATCGCGTCCTCACGCGCAAGCGGCTCATATCTTACGCATATCCGCTCAAACCCTCTGCGTTCGCACATCGTTCTCATTTGCATACTCGCGCGCATAGGCGTTCTGGCCTATCGACAGCGTGAACTCATCATGGCAGCCAAGGAACGCATAATCGCCTATCTCGCTGAGGTGATCGGGTATGTTCATATCCCGCAGTTCCTCGCAGCTGCGGAAGGCATCCTCTCCTATTGTGCGCATGGAGGCGGGCAGAATGACTCTGCGCAGGTTGCGGCAGCCGAAGAACGCGCCATCGCCTATGCTGCGCGTGCCGCCGGGAACGCGGTGTTCGCTCTCGGTGAGCGCGCTAAGGTAGCTTATTATGTGCTGCGTGTGCGTGTCGATGAGCGCGCCGCCGTCCATTGTAAACGGACTGCCTTCCGCTATGTCTATCCGCGTCAGTGCCTCGCAGCCGTCGAATGGATTCAGGCCTATTCGCGATACGCAGGAGGGTATTTTAAGCGTGCGCATATCATCGCATAAATAGAACAGCCCATCGGTTATCTCCGCGACAGGGTGGCCGTCTATCTGCGCGGGTATCTCAAGCTCTAAGGCATGGCCATTGTATTCGGTAAGGACAGCGCCATCCTCGGCCAGCTCATAGCCGAAATCGCCGCAGGTATGCGTGGGCGGCGTATAGCCCGAGCGCTTGGTTATAAACGCAAACAGCCTGGCAAACAGACCCATCTGGCATCCTCCTCAAAGTCAAAGCCCTAGGCGCTTACCGGCAGAACTTGTCGATATACGCATCCAGACACTTCTGTATGACCTTGCGCGCCTCGGCGGCGTCGCGCAGTTCGTCCACCACGGTCTCCTTGCCCTCCAACGACTTGTATACGCTGAAGAAGTGGGTCATCTCGGTGAATATGTGCGCGGGCAGCTCGCTTATGTCGTGGTAGGTGTTGTACGTGGGGTCTTCAAACGGTATGGCGATTATCTTTTCGTCCAGCCTGCCCTGATCCAGCATGGTTATCACGCCTATCGGATAGCAGCGCACCAGACTCAGGGGCTGTATGACCTCGCTGCACAGCACCAGCACGTCGAGGGGGTCGTTGTCGTCGGCATAGGTGCGCGGTATCAGGCCGTAGTTGGTGGGGTAGTGTGTGGAGGTGTAGAGTATGCGGTCGAGTATGAGATGGCCGGTCTCCTTGTCCAGCTCGTACTTCTTCTTGCTGCCCTTTTCGATTTCTATAACGGCGATGAAGTCATCGCAGGTTATGCGCGCCGGGGATATGTCGTGCCATATGTTGCTCATTGGTATTTCCTCCATCTTGTATATTGCCGCATGCGGCGTGTGTGAACATTGCGTATGCGCGCGGTCAAGTGGGAATGCATCCTGCTTGCCGCCGCGCTTGGGAAAAGGTGTGCGCCCGGAGGTTGGAACAGGGGCGCTTGGGTTTAGTCATGGCGGTAAATCAAAGCTGTTTGAGCACGGTCGCGGCTATGGGCTAAAGCTGTTCAAGCGCAGCTATGCCGACGCACCGAAACCGTTCAAGCGCGGCCATGTCTATAAACCGAAGCCGCTCAACCAAAGCCGCCGCGATTCTCCAGAACTCATTCCGCGCCCGCATCCGTGCCGAAAGCATCGCCGCAGCTGGCCTTGCGCGCCGCCTTGAACAGCGCCTTGTCGCGCTTTGTGACCATGCGCCGTTGCAGCCCGTCGCGCGCGCACAGCTCCAGCGTTATCCTGCCCGGCTCTATCAGCGGGTGACGGCGCACGCGCGCCTGACAGCGCGCGGCATCCTCGCGCGTGAACGCCATGTACATGAACTTCTCGTCCTCATAGGGCGCGTCGCCGCCCTTGATTAGGCGATGCAGCCTTGAGCGCGCCACGCGGCAGGTGAAGTGGCACCAGTCATCGCCCGATATCGGGCAGGCAGCTTCGTGCGGACAGGGCGCGGCCACATGCCCGCCGCGCTCAAGTATGCGCCGCCGCGCCTCGCGCAGCTGCGCAAAGCCCTCGGGTGTGCCGGGTTCGATTATCAGCAGCATCTGGTCCGCCGCGTCCCACAGCCTGTCCAGCAGCCCGGCGCGCGCGTCGGGACTCATCTCGTTCATCATGTATGAGGCGGTTACGAGGTCGGCGTGGCTTATCGCGCCTGCGTCGCGCGCGTCGGCACATGACCAGTCCAGCTGTATGCCGTCAAAGGCCGCGCTTGAGCGCATCAGGCGCTCGCCCAGACGAAGCATCCCGGCTTCGCGCTCCACGCAGCGCAGCTCTTTAAGCTCGTCCAGCTCCATGACAGCCGCCCAGCCCGCCGCGCCCGCACCCGCGCCCACGTCCAGCATGGTGCGTATATGCAGACCGCTGCGCATCGATTCGCTCAGCGCGCTGCGCACGGCGGCATATGTCGCGGGCATGCGCACGGCGGCGTATGCGGTGACCTCGGCCTCGCGGCCTATCAGGCTGCGCCCCGTGCCGCTCTCGCTGCGGTAGCGCCGGGAGAGCGCTTCGGACAGCGCCTGCAGTTCGCGCTGAGGTATGGCTGATGCGGCTTCGTCTATGGCCGCGCGCAGCTCTGTGGGCAGTTCCATATGATACTCCTCCTGTGCATTCGCCCGCCGGGGCGGGAATATGTATATGCTTTGAGCGCTGGCTATGCCTTGGCCATATCCAGCGCAATGTGTCCGCCCTCTATGCTGAGTACGGCAAACGGACAGCCGTCGCCCTCGCACACGGCGGGCAGTATTATGGACGGTATGCCGCATATCTCGCGGCGTGCGCCGGGATGATAATGTCCCTGTATTATCATGCGCACGGGGCGATTTGAACCGGCGAGTATACCCGCAAACTCCGCCTGATTGCGTATAACGTGCGGGTCGGATGCCTCTCCCGAGAGCGGGTGATGGCTGAGTATCACGACCGGCGCGCCCGGCTGAGCCAGCTTGGCGCGCAGCCAGCTAAGCTCCGCGTCGGGCAGGGCCGCGTCCTCCCAGTCGAAGCCGCGCCCCGCGCAGCGCTTGCCCGCGTGGGTGTAGTTGCAGTCCAGCGCCAGCCATTCCAGCCCGCCCAGCTCGAACGCGCGCCAGTCGGATTCGCAGCCCGTAAAGCGCTCGCGCGGCGCGACCTCCATGTCGTGATTGCCGGTGAGCGAATGGCAGGGCGCGCCCAGCTCGCCGAGCGCATGGAGAGCGGCGTCTATGTTGAGTGCATTGGCGGCATCGTCGCCTGTGTCGTTTACCAAGTCGCCAAGGTTTATGAATGCGCCGGCATGACCGGCTGCGCGCGCTATGCGGCGCAGCTTGTCAAGCGACTGATAGCAGGTGCGCGTGCCGCAGGTGGTTAGCCCGGCGGCGTAATGTACGTCCGTGAAAGCTATTATCCTCATGGAGCCTCCTTGTGGCCGCGGCGTTTGACGGTCGGAGCTTGGTTATCGGTGGCTGGCAGCCGGTTTAGCGCGGGGTGGTCGGTACCCGGTAGTAGGCACTTAGTGGTCTATGGGGAACAGCGCGGGATGCTGCCGGTGCTTGTGCGGCGGCATGTTAATGACGATGCTTTTGCACATGTGCGCGAGCTATGGCGCGTGCAAGACTGCGCATGTGCGCAAGTTGTGCGCATACAGGAATGTGCATCTACGCATATCATGGCGCATGCAAGACCGATCATGCTCGCGTGATATGCCGCGCGATACTGGGCGTACAATCTTAGCGCATTCGACATGTGCCTATATGCACATCAGTTTATCTGCGCGTCTATGTACTGGGTCATCAGCGCATAGGCGCGGCGCAATTCAGCCTCATCCACGGTCACGCCTTCCAGCGCCGCGAACTTGAGCGTGGAGAAGCCGCGCAGCACATCCAGCGTGCGCGCGCCAAGCTCCAGCGAACTGCGCGCGCAATGGGCGCAGCACACGCCGCCGGTCAGGTCCATGCGCATGGGCGGCTCTATGGGCCTGCCGCAGTTGACGCAGCGGTACAGCTCGGGCGCAAACCCGCATACCCGCGAAAAGTGCATGTAGAACGTGAGCGCTATGCGCCTCATGTCCTGCGTAGAGTAGTTGAGATAGGTCAGTCCGCGCAATAGCAGTGCAAACAGCATGTGCTGTTCCTGCTCGGGCGTAGCCACGGCTTCGGTCAGGCGCAGCCAGTGCGCGCCCTCGACAAGCCGGTCGTAATCGCAGCGCAGGTCGTAGAAGGCGTCCTTTATCGTGCAGCCGCGCAGCGCGTACCTGTCCTGACGCTTCATCAGTATGTATTCGCCCGCGCAGAATACCTCGGTGGCGTTGGTGAGCCTTGCGCCTCTCTTGCGGCAGCCGCGCGCGCTCACCGACAGCTTGCCCAGCGTGGGCGACAGCAGCGTGAGCATGCGGTTGCTCTCGCCAAAGTCGGCGTGGCGCAGCACTATCGCGTCGGTCTTTATCTCGCCCATATACAGCCTCCCGTATTCCTGCGCGGAGCAGAGCCGCGCCCGTAGCAATGCGCGATGCATAAGGCGCGCGCCGCGCAGCCGGAGCTACGCGGCGCGCATATGTCGCGTCCGGCTCGCGCAGCAGGTATCTGCCGCGCCTGTAATTCATGCTAAAAGAGAATTGCGATGCCGCGCGCCGAGATGCGTGCAATGCCCGCCGTGCCAATCGCGCGCCGCACATGCCGTAGTGCGAGGCTTACATCTCTTCGCTTTGGTCGTAGCCCAGCGTGCGCAGATCGCCCATGCGGTTGCGCCAGTCCTCGCGCACCTTGACCCAGAGCTGGAGCATTATGCGGCTGCCCAGCAGCTTCTCTATGTCGGCGCGCGCTTCCGAGCCTATCTTCTTGAGCATGGCGCCCTGCTTGCCTATGATTATGGACTTGTGCGACTGCTTTTCGCAGTATATGTTGGCGTGTATCTCGCACAGGTCGTCGCGCACCTTCTTCATGGAGAGCATCTCTATGCCCACGCCGTGCGGTATCTCCTCGCGCAGGTTGAGCAGCGCCTTTTCGCGGATTATCTCGGCGGCTATGAAGCGCTCGGGCTGGTCGGTGAACATGTCGTCGGGGAAGTAGCGCGGGCCTTCGGGCAGGGCGTTGACCAGCAGGCTCATGAGCGTGTTCATGCCCTCGCCGGTAAGCGCCGATATCGGCACCACCTCGTCAAAGCCCAGCTCGCAGACCTGCGCTATGTCGGTCAGCAGGCGCTCGCGGCCCAGCAGGTCTATCTTGTTTATCGCCAGTATCTTGTAGCCCTTGTGCTGACCCCATTCGCGCAGCAGCGCTATGTCGGTCGCGCCAATGTACTGGCCGTCCACCACGCACAGCAGCGCGTCAGTGCCTATCATGGCCTGCTCGGCGGTCTTCATCATGTACTCGCCCAGCTTTGTGCGCGGGCGGTGTATGCCGGGCGTATCCACGAACACGACCTGCCAGTCGGGCTGAGTGACCACGCCCATTATGCGGTTGCGCGTGGTCTGCGGGCGGTCGGAGACTATTGCCACCTTCTCGCCTACGAAAGCGTTCATTATGCTGCTCTTGCCTACGTTGGGGCGACCCATTATTGCTACGAATCCGGAACGGAAGGGCTTCTTATCTGCCATGTCGATTAATTCCTTTCAGTTGATCAATGCCACTTGGGGCAAACATTATCGGCGCGCGCGATGCGCCGCGTGCGCCGGCAGGGAACGCCGCCGGCCACAATGCCGGGGCGATGGGGGGAACGCGCGGCGCATGTGCATAAGCGCCGCAATAGGTGTCATGTAGAGTATCCATGCCGCAGTCAGCATGCCTTGAGCACAGCGGCCATGCCGTGAACGCGCCGTTTGCGCTATGCCGCGTGAGGAGCATATATACCGCGAATGTGCATAAGTCAGCATGCCGTTAGCGTAACACATGAGGAGCATCCGCGCCCTCGGCGATATGCTGTGAGCGGAGCATCCGTTCTTCAAACATACCATAGGCGGTACGCCCCGCGCAAAGCATCACCCGCATCGCGCACGCATGCGCATGCGGGAACGCCGCTCAATCTATCTTACAGGCTCTCGGGGCCAAAGCCGTGCGGCAGCAGCTGGCCAAGCGGCGCGCTGTCTGTATTGCCCTCGCCATCCTGCACCAGCACCTCGATGCCGGGCGCGAACTCGTTTAGCACCTGCCTGCACGCGCCGCACGGCCAGGGCATAGCGCCCTGCGACGTTATCGCTATGCGGGTGAACCTGCGCGCGCCCGCAGCTATTGCGGCCATTATAGCGCCGCGCTCGGCGCATATCGTAAGGCCATAGGATGCGTTTTCCACATTGCAGCCTACGAACACGCGCCCGTCCTCGCTGAGCAGGCACGCGCCCACGGTGTACTTTGAGTAGGGCGCATATGCGTTCAGCATCACCTTGCGCGCCATGTCAAAGAGCTGATTGTCGGTGTAGCTCATCGATATTACCTCGCTTTCAATGCTCCTGTCCGGTATCGCGCGCAGCGCCGTGCGGGCTTGGCGCATGAGGCGCTGCGCCTGCAAGCGCAAATGCGGCGCTGAACATGCAGCGCACGATTATGCCGAGATGCGACATATGTGCGGCCGGAGCATGCCATACCGGCGTTGCGCGGCTTGGCGGCGCGGCATCTCAGTCGCGGCGCAGATCGACCATGCTCATGGCCGCCTCCTCGCGCGCGCGCATGACTGCCTTGTCGCCTTCTACCATGTGGTCATAGCCCATCAGGTGAAAGAGGGAGTGCGCTATCAGATAGCCCAGCTCGCGCTCCACGCTGTGACCGAACTCCTCGGCCTGAGTGCGGGCGCGATCCAGCGATATCACTATGTCGCCCAGATACATGCCGCCCAGCTCCGGGTCGTATTCGCGCCTGAGCAGGCGCAGGTTGTCGCGCGCGGTAGTGCCGTGCGGATAGTCCACGCTGGGAAAGCTCAGCACGTCGGTCGGCCTGTCCACGCCGCGCTGGGCGAGGTTTATCTCGTGTATGCCCGCGTCGTCGGTGGTAGTCAGGCACGCGGCGCAGTTGTCCGGCACGCCTTCCACCTCAAGGCAGGCGGCCATGACCTGCTCAAGCAGCGCTCGTGCGTCGCCTGTCAGCGGCGCTGCGCAGTCATCTATCTCCAGCCTCACTTTATCGCCTCCCCGATGTCCTCGCCCGACGAAGATGCGGGCGGCGCGCCCTCTATCGGCCCTGCCGAAGGCGCGGGTATCTCGACCGGACCGCGGCCATGTATCTCTATCTTGGGATAGGCGATGCGCTGATGGAACACGCCAGACAGTACCTGCTCGAACACGCGGCACACATTGTCCACCTGGCGGAAGGTCAGCGTGCATTCGTCCATCTGATGATCGTCTATCTTGCCCTTTACCAGCGAGCGTATAAGCTCGTCTATGCGCTCGGGCGTGGGGTTGGGCAGGGCGCGCACGGCGGCTTCGACGGTGTCGGCCAGCATGACTATGGCGGCCTCGCGCGTCTGCGGCTTGGGCCCGTCATAGCGGAAGTCGGCTATATCGACCGTGCCTTCGGGCGAGGACTTGAGCGCCTTGTTGTAGAAGTATATCGCGGGCTGATCGCCGTGATGCTGGCCTATTATGTCCAAGACCTGCTGGGGCATGCGGTAGCGCTGCGCCATCAGCACGCCGTCGCGCGGGTGCGCGGTCAGTATAGCCGTGCTTATGCGCGGGTCGGTGCGGTCGTGGGGATTGTCGCCCATCTGGTTTTCCTTGAAGTAGAGCGGGCGCTTGAGCTTGCCCACGTCGTGATAGTACGCGCCCACGCGCGCCAGCAGCCCGTTTGCGCCTATGGCATCGCAGGCGGCCTCGGCGAGGTTGGCCACGATTATCGAGTGATGATATGTGCCGGGCGCTTCCAGAAGCAGGCGGCGCAGCAGCGGCTGCTGGGGATTGGACAGCTCCATGAGCTTGGAGGGCGTCATCAGTTTGAATATGGCCTCAAGCAGCGGCTGAAGCCCCAGACACAGCACGGATGTGAGTATGCCGCCGCCCAGCGCCCAGGTTGCGCGGCTCATGACCCCGGCCACGTCGGTGTTGTTTATCAGTCCCATGGCGATCATGGACACCATCGCGGCCAAGCCTGACAGCACGCCCGCGCTCAGCACGCCCAGCCTGTTCACGCGGCGGCGCACGGTGTATATGCAAAGCGTGCCGCTTGTGAATGTCGATACCATCATGTTTATCATCATGTAGCTGGACAGGTCGCTCTGAGTGCCGGCGGACATCAGCCCCAGCAGCACGGACATTGCCGTGTTGACTATCATGGCCAGACGCGGCTTGAGCAGCAGCGTTATCATCAGCGCACACAGCGCCAGCGGCATCATATGCACGTTTATCTCGCGCACAATCAGCGCTATAAGCAGCGAAGTGACTATGATTATGCAAAGGAGCAGCAGGCTCTTGAACTCGCGCAGCATGGCTGTCTCAAAGCAGAACATGTACAGCGCTATCAGGCACAGTATCAGCGCTATCAGTATCGCCAGCCCCAGATACATCATCACGTCTATGGCTTCGTCGGCCAGCAGGCCCAGACTCTGCAGCATGGCCAGCTGCGACGGCGTTACCACTTCACCGGCCACGACTATGTTCTGACCCTTCTTGTATACGACCGGGGCTACGGCCTCGCGCGCCGCCTTGCGGTTGGCCTCGGTAGTGATCTCGTCGATTATCTGGCTGGGTTCGAGATAGGGACGCGCGGCTTCGCAGGCCAGCGCCGCCTCGGTCGAATTGAAGTCGTACATGCGGGTGAGCGTATCCTGCATCAGCTCCAGCGCCTTGGCCTCGCTGCCCTGCTGTATGCCGGTGGCGTAGGATATGCGCAGCGCGCGCTCGGTGGCGGTCTTTAGCTCTTTAAGGCGCGCGCTGTCTATGTGCTGCAGCACGCGCAGCTGAGCGTCGCTTAGCACTACCGGGTCGAGCGCCTCGCGGGCGGAATTCGTCAGCTCCTTGTCGGAGAGCGTGTCGTTTACCTGTTCGTCGCTCAGCGAAGTGCCGGGCGCAAGCGCGGACGCAGCCATGTCCAGCGCCTGAGAAGCGTCGGCGCGCACGGCCTCCATGCGGTCAAAGGCCGCGCTTATCGCCGAGAGCGAGCGCGTCTCGGCCGCGTCATCGTCGGTATAGCTGACCTGAGCGTTGCGCTCGGCCTCGCGAATGTGCGTGGTGGTGTTTATCTCGTCCACGACGTCCTTGGTGGCGGTTATGGTGCGCGGGGCGATGTCGCCCGCGCTCAGGCTCAGCCGCTCGGGCGTGACCGCGATTATCATTACCGCCATCATGCACACGAAGGTGGCGGCCATGAGCGCAAGCAGGCGCAGCGCATCGCGCCGGGGCAGCTTTTCGCGCGGCGCGAACAGGGGACGGGCGCTCTGCCCGGACTTGGTCTTGTGCGCCATGTGGCTCACCTCCGCTTGTCGAACTTCTCGTAGGCCTTGACTATGGCCTGTACCAGTTCGTGACGCACTACATCGCGGTGCGTCAGGTATGTTATGCCTATGCCTTCGACGTTCTTGAGCACTTCCAGCGCTTCGACTAGCCCGCTTCGGCGGCCGGCGGGCAGGTCTATCTGCGTTATGTCGCCGGTGACTATGACGCGCGAGCCCATGCCCATGCGCGTTAAGAACATCTTCATCTGTTCGCTGGTGGTGTTCTGCGCCTCATCCAGTATTATGAAGGCGTCGTTGAGCGTGCGGCCGCGCATGTAGGCCAGCGGCGCGACCTCTATCGTGCCGCGCTCGACTAGGCGCGCGTATGCCTCCACGCCCATCATGTCGTGCAGCGCATCGTAGAGCGGGCGCAGATAGGGATCGACCTTCTGCGCCAAATCACCGGGCAGAAAGCCCAGCTTCTCACCGGCTTCGACTGCGGGGCGGGTGAGTATTATGCGCTCTATCTCCTTGTTCTTGAGCGCGACAAAGGCCATGGCTATGGCGAGATAGGTCTTGCCCGTTCCGGCAGGGCCGACCGCAAAGGTCATGAGGTTGTCCTTTATCGATTTCACGTACTGGCGCTGACCCAGCGTCTTGCACTTTACCTGCTTGCCGCGATAGGTTATGGCGATCACGTCGTGCATGATCTCCTCTATGCGGTCGATATTGCCCTCGCGCGCCAGCGATATGGCATAGCGTATGCGGCTGCGGTCTATCGGTTCGCCGCGCAAGAGCATGCCGAGGAGCTTGTTTATCACGCTTATGGCGGTGTTTACTGCTTCCTCCTCGCCCTCCACGGTCAACTGAGCGCCGTGCGCATAGAGCTTTACTCCCAGCTCCTGCTGTATGGTATCCACATTCTCATCCAGATTGCCGAACAGGGAGACGAACTGCTCCATAGATTCGACATCTATCTGCCTTTGGCATTGAGACACTTAAATGCGTCCTCCTCAAAACGACGGCGCTGGTGCGCCGCTCTCAGATTGTCGTTCACTGCGGGAGAGCCGCTCCTCCCGGCCTTCAATCGCGCCCGGCGGTATGTGCATGGGGCGCGGGGAACCTGTGCGCCGGACAATCGCGCTTTCCGGATAACTTTGCTGCGGCCTGTGCACGCGGAAATCCGCTGTGATTCGGCGGAGACGGGCTTGCGCGGCGGCGGCAGGGTACGGCCCGCTCCCCGCTAAGCCGATCTGTCAAAGATGCTTTGCGACAAGCGTGGATGGGGGAGAACCTCCGCCGCTACAGCCACCCCTACTCAGATTCCACTGAAATCCTGGCGTATTTCCGGGCGTGGAAACTGCAAGCAGATATTTTTACTCCGGGAAATGAGATTTGCCCGCGTAAAAATATCCTGAGCGCCCACCGCACATGCCGCCGGGCGCGATTAAAGCCGGCGGGCTGCGAGGCCCGCCGAGCTCTCCGGGGGGTTTTGACAGTAGCCGGCGCTCATGCGCCGCGCTGTATGGTCAGTTCCGCTTCTATGATATAGCGAGCCTCTATCATATTCCCTTCTATAATACTATACTCTGTCCATTTGTCAATAATATTCGCGTTATCGGGGCATTTCTTTACCGCGTTTTGGCGCGCCTTTTCCTGCGCGATGGCCTTTGCTTCGTCAATGGGACGCTGTATATCGCGCTCGCGCAGCTCGGATATGCGCGTGGTGACGATGCTCATAGGCACGAACAGACCGCCTATGGGCTGCTCGGATACCTCGCGCCTGCACAGCGCAAACTCGCGGCCTTTGGCAAGCACTATCTCGCGTCCGGGCAGGCGCATAACGCGCCGCAGGCTCTGCCTGCCGGTGGGCTCAAGCATGACTTCACTCAGCGCGGCCTCGCCCCGGCCTTCAAACCATACGCGCCCGGTCACTATGCCCAGCGCGCGCACGGGCGCGGTGCCCTCGCGCGAGAGCTGTTCCTCGCCCGATATCAGCAGGTCGCCCGCGCGCACGGTGTCGCCGCGCTGCACCACGGCGTGACCGGCCAGCACCTGCACGCGCTCGACCACCGCATCGCACAGCGCATACAGCCCGCCGGGCGGGTAGAGCGAGAGCGTGTCCGGCGCAGGCTCTACCTGCTGCGCGGTCAGCGTGAGCGTCACGCCGCGCACGCGCGCCTGACAGAACTTGACGCCCGGCACGTCCGCAGTCACAGCCGACTCCAGCGCGCGCAGATCCAGCTCCGACTTGGCCGCGCCCGGCATGGCCCCTAGCGCGCTCAACGCCTGCTCGACCTGTGCGCGCAGCGCATGCGAAGGCGCTTCCACGTCTACGCGCCATATCCGCGTGCCGAGCATGCCCAGCATCAGCACGCACAGCGCCGCACATATCGGCAGCGTGGCGCGCCGCCTGAGGTGCATCAGCGCGCGCGTAAGTCCCAGCGGCGTGCATTGGCGCACTTCGACGTGAGCATCCGCGCAGGCGCGGCGCACCTCGCGCTCGTCGGCGCGCTCTATGCGCATGGTCAGCGTGCGCAGTCCTTCGCGGCGCACCTCGCGCGGGTTGATGCCATGCGCCTGAAGCTCGTGCAGCAGCCGCTCCAGCGAGCGCCCCTGAAGGCGCACGCGCATGCCGCTCAGCCCTTCGCCAGAGGAAGGCGCGGTGCTATGCGCGCCGGAAGGGGAAGCGCCGTCCTTGACAGGGCTGGGCTGTATATGGCTGTCCTTGACGGCGCTGGGCTGTGTGCTGTGGCTGCGCTTGCCATCGCTGCGCGGGGATGAGCTTGATGATGATGCAGGGCTATCATTGGCACTGACGGGCTGTTCATCATCGTACCTGTCATGACCGTCGATGTAGCTGTATCGCCGGGCGATGTGATCTGCGCGCGCATCGGATGCGCTGCTGCGGCCATCGCTATTCATGCGCGCCACCTCGCGTTTCCAGCTCTATGCCGCTTATTGCGCCGCGCACTATCAGCGAATGCGCCTCGCAGCAGTCCAGCATGAGCCCTTCGCCACGCACGATCAGCGCCATGCGCCGCGCGCCCACGCGAACATGGACGTCATCAAACTCTATTATGCCGGAATGATTTTCTATAAATGCGCGCGCGTCGGCGTACAGCGTAACGCGCGCCTCGCCGCGCGGCGTGTCTTCGGGCAGCGCCAGCGGGCGCATCAGACTGCACAGCGCGCGGCGGCGGGAGCGCGCCGGGCGCGCGGGATCATTGCGTCTTTTCATGCGGTATCGCCTCCGATACAGCATATGCAGCCTGCGCGCGGGCGATGTTCTTGCGGAGAATGCGAACATGTGATGCATGCAAACCTTGCAGGGCGCGGGCATGAGCTTGCGGCGGGGCGTTCGCGGCCTACATGTCGAAATGGGTTTGAGCGCAGGCCGCATACTGGCATGCTCACTGCGCGCGTCGGGGAGCTGTGCCGCGCAGATGTATGGGCAAAAGCGGCGCATGCCGCGCGCAGACGGGAGTGAGGCGCGCGGCTCATGGGAATGCTGGGGGCTAATGAGATGCTTTATATGGCCCAAAAGAACAGACGTGGATTCATGGACGGGAATTTTCGCACCGGCTGCGAAAAAAAGTTCAAGAAAGCTGAAAAAAGGGGTTGACAAAGCGCGCGGGATATGCTAATATATATCTTGTCGCCCGGACGGAGCGAAACCGGACGCCGGACGGACGCCGACAAGCGTTGCGAACGGAAGTATCGGGGTGTAGCGCAGTCTGGTAGCGCACGTGCTTTGGGAGCATGGGGCCGCAGGTTCGAATCCTGTCACCCCGACCATGTTGTGTGACCCCTTGGTCAAGAGGCCTAAGACATCGCCCTTTCACGGCGGTAACAGGGGTTCGAATCCCCTAGGGGTCGCCATTTTTTGAATCGACGAGAACGGGGTTCTAAAGCACAGATATTATTGAGGGCTTTTAGCTCAGTTGGTCAGAGCGGTCGGCTCATAACCGATTGGTCCGGGGTTCGAGTCCCTGAAAGCCCATTTAGGCCGAGTAGTTCAGCTGGTTAGAATGCCAGCCTGTCACGCTGGAGGTCGAGGGTTCGAGCCCCTTCTCGGTCGCTTCTAATCGCGTCAGACCGCAAGGAATGACGCAGCGTGCTGGCGTAGCTCAATTGGCAGAGCAGCTGATTTGTAATCAGCAGGTTGAAGGTTCAAGTCCCTTCGCCAGCTCCATAGCAAACTGTCCGCTAAGCGGATAAGCGACAACTGAATATGGGTAGGTTCCCGAGTGGCCAAAGGGAGCAGACTGTAAATCTGCCGTCACAGACTTCGGTGGTTCGAATCCACCCCTGCCCACCATATTTATTCTGCGGGAATGGCGGAATTGGCAGACGCGCTAGATTCAGGTTCTAGTGAGGGCTTTCTTCATGCAGGTTCAAGTCCTGTTTCCCGCACTGCAAGCCGAACGTTAAAGACGTTCGGCTTTTTCTGTATCCATTTTACGCGGCTTGTCAGAAAGGGAAGTCACGTTATCAGGTGCATGGCATCGGCGATTTCAGATAAAGCTTTATAAATTAAAACCGCCATGTAAGGTGATGGATGCGTTGCGCCGGCCTTGCATGAAAGGGCTGGCAGAACTGAGCTGCGGCGCTTAAAAGTATAGCCGTTATCGCAGCAGGCATCGCCGCGCTCCACCTTGTTCACCTGAAAGGAGAAGCTGTCGCGTGAGCGACGCTCCGCAGCGCTTAAATTGCCCTTGCGCTTGCCGTGACAAGGCCATACCGCAGCTTGCGCGCAAGCGCCTAGCGTCCCAACGCCGCTATTTGGCATTCGCGGAACGCCTTCTGAGCTGTTGTTCCTTTCAGGGAAGGCATTAGCGAAGGCGGGGCTGAACTGCGGCGTAGCACTGCCTTTGCTGAAAATGAACTGCGCCAAACGATGCAACCGGATAATCGCCCGCACATGATCGCCAGCCTAAAAAACGCTCCGCCCTCAACAAACTAGTCGAGAGCGGAGCGTTTGCGCATGTCCGTATCAAAAGCCACAAGCCCGGCAGCGCTGTTCACTAAAGCGCCGCCTTGATTATCGAAGTAATGAAGTTGGACTCCATGAAGTACGCGCCCAGCTTGGAGGCGTATATGTAGTCGCTTATCGCCTGCACGGGCAGCGCCGTCAGCAGTATCGGCGCCAGCGTGAACAGCAGGAACACGAAGAAGTATCCGCGCACCAGCCCCAGCGCACCGCCGGTCAGAGAGTCGAAGTGCTTGAGCGCTGGGAACTTGAACACGTAGTTGAGCAGGTTTATGACCAGATTCAGC
The DNA here is from genome assembly GCA_050946055.1 of Candidatus Fimadaptatus sp. GTDB lineage: Bacteria > Bacillota > Clostridia > Christensenellales > Aristaeellaceae > Fimadaptatus. The sequence continues at coordinate 26,928 of JBMNUB010000040.1, forward strand.
ACTATGAAGCATGCCATGAACACCAGCAGGAAGCACACCACGTTGGTCACAACCGTTACGATGGTCTGATTGACGTAATCGCCCACCGTACTTAGGTTTATCCCGGCAAAGGCGCGCGCGGATATGTTCTGCTTGAGCAGCGCGTCAAACGGCGCGGGCAGCGATATCGCATCTATCGCGCTCTGTACAAGCGCTCCGGAGGCCTGCGATATGTCGGTGCGCGCAACGCCCGTCCCCAGCTTGGACGCGGCGTCTGTGTAGTAGTACAGCGTGTCCATTATCGACTCGTTGCCAAGCAGCGCGCCCGATATGGACGGGTATATCGTATAGGCGGCCATCCACGATATGAAGAAGTTGGCCGTGGACAGCAGCGACGATATGAAGCCGCGATACATGCCCGATATCACGGTTATCGCGATTATCGCGATTATCAGCAGATCGACTATATTCATGTTACCTCCCGCCTTAGGGCAGCTTGATAAGGTATACGCGCTGCTCGGATACCACTACCGCCATGCCGCCGCCGGTGAAGCCCACTACCTGATCGACGTATATGGGCAGCTCGTATGCCTGCGCGCCCTTCTCTCCATAGACGTTTTTGAACACGTATTGGTTGCTTATAGCGTAGGCGGCATTTTTTCCTGCGTGTATGCTCATGCAGGGCAGCTGGAAATGCACGGTGTAATCGTCATTTGCGGTTATGACGCGCATATCCTTTATGCTTATGGAATCCTGAAGCTCGCGCGTGGGCGCAAACAGATAAGCTTGCTCCTTGCCGCCTACGTGCGAGTCCATGTAGTACCAGCCGTAGACCAGCTTCTTGGCGCCGCTTTGCTCCTTGCCAGTGTATGAGTAGCGGCTCATGGTATTGGTGCCTATCAGTACAAGCTCGTTGTTGTCCAGCACGACCTTGTATACCACCTGCGTGGAATCGGGTATAGAGCCGGTCTGGAAGCGCGCGGGCTGGTATGTGTCCACCTGAGTGAGCGGGGTGGTGCCTTCGGTGTTCAGCGTCATTACCCACATCATGTTGTTGTCGCTGAAGAAGCCATAGTCAAGCAGCGTCAGCGAGGACATGTCCAATGTGTCTATGACCTTGCCGTTGTACTCTATAACCTGAAGCACGTTAGCGCCGTTGACCACAGTCTCGACTGCCGCATAATTGGCGCACATGGCGCAGGAGCTTATCTCGGTCACCAGCGACCCGGAATAGAGCATGCTGCCATCCTTGCCTATCAGAAAGAGGCGGCTGCCCTGCCACGCGGCCACGCCATCGTCGTATACGCGATAGTGCGCATCCGCGCCCAGCTGATGCTGCCACATCAGTTCGCCGTTTTCGCCGTAGCAGTAGAGTATGTCGTCCACGTAGAAGTATATGCTGCTCTCGTCGGTCTGCAAATCGTCTATCGAGCTGCAGTTGAGCGGTATGGGCTGGTCGTCCTGCCGGTTCACGGTGTGCGCCAGCGAATACGCCGCCGCTATCACGCCCAGCGACAGCACCAGTACCAGCGCGAACACGAATATTCGCGTAGAGCGATTGTAAGATTCCATCTTCAGTATCCTCCGCCGGGGGCATCGCGCCGGTGCGCGTCGCCTTGCCCGCATTTATCGATAAATGTATTATTTCAATGCGCCCCGCCTCAAATCCTGCTTCAAAATCCGCGCGCGCTGCGTTTACCGCGATTTAAACTTGTCCCCATAAGGCGGCATGCGGCAAACATGGGCAGTGCAAGCCGGTATCAGCGCAGCACATGTCAAGCGGGAGCGTAGCCTATGCCGCGCGCAAGGCACCGCCGTCCAATGCGCACAGACACGCGGTGTACTGCGGCGCAGGGCATAGCCAGTACCGCGCGCAAGGCACCGCCGTCCAATGCGCACAGACACGCGGTGTGTTGCGGCGCAGGGCATAGCCAGTACCGCGCGCAAGGCACCGCCGCTCAATGCGCACAGACACGCGGTGTGTTGCGGTGCAGGGCGTAGCCAGTACCGCGCGCAAGGCACCGCCGCTCAATGCGCACAGACACGCGGTGTGCTGCGGTGCAAGGCGTAGCCGATGCCGCGCGACATCAGCTATCCGCCATGCCACCCGCGCAACGGGCGCCTGACCGCAGCAAACCTAACGCACGTCTGCTTGCGCCCCATGCGCGGGAATGCTATCTTAATAGATAGGCGCGCCATGGCCTGCGCGCAACCAATACTTTGCAAAGCGGGTATGCTTGTTATG
>JBMNUB010000041.1:0-26825 GCA_050946055.1 Candidatus Fimadaptatus sp.
CTTTGGTGGGCAGCTAGCTGCCCACCAAAGTCGCACCAACAACCGGCCTATGCGTCCTTTAAAGTGGCTTTCCCCTAAGGAAGTTCTTTCTTCCTATCGTGTCCAAGATGATTGACAAACCTACAATTTTTGGATATCTGGAATTTGATGCGCCTAAAATTCCTGATATATCGCAGGAGGCGCTCCCTTTGCCGACCGGTCAAGTCGCCGCTTGAGCGCCCCTATCCCGCCTCATCCAGCATTTGCTGCGCATGACATCCGCACTTCGATGCATTCGGCCCTTACCACTGCGGCATGAGGGTGATTACCTCCGCGCGCGCATAAGGCACAGGCATGCCTGCGCCTCGCTCATTACTTCCACTCCTCCGGCATCCTGCGTCCACGGCAGTAGTACTCGCGGTCATGCTCGCCTATCTCGCGCATCACGCGGCAGGGATTGCCCACGGCCACAACGCCCGAAGGTATGTCCCTTGTCACCACGCTGCCTGCGCCTATCACGGTGTCGTCGCCTATAGTCACGCCCGGCATTATCACCGCGCCCGCGCCTATCCAGCAGTTGCGACCTATGTGTACGGGCAGATTGTATTGCAGCGCCAGACTGCCGCGCAGCTCGGGCAGTATCGGATGACCCGCCGTGGCTATGGTCACGTTGGGGCCAAACTCGGTGTGATCGCCCACGTATATATGCGTGTCATCCACTATGGTCAGGCCGAAATTGCTGTACACGTGGTCGCCCAGATGCAGATGCTTGCCGCCCCAGTTTGCGTAAAACGGCGGCGTTATGTAGCAGCCCTCGCCCACATCGCCCAGCATGCGCTTGAGCAGCGCCTGCTGTCCCTCATAGTCGGAGGGACGCAGCTGGTTATAGTCCCAGCATAGGTCAGCGCAAGGCATCTGTATCGATGTCAAATCGCCGTCCGCAGGATCGTAAAGCTCGCCGCTGTGCATCTTGTCGTATATATCCATATGCTCCTCCTATATTCAAGGCGCACCTCTCATCGCGCGCCCTTTAGTATGCAGTCTGGCGCGCCTGCGCGCATCTCCATGGCACAAGCTCCGCAGGCCGCATTTTTTCCAAAAGGCGCGATACGCCTGCACAAATTCAGGCAACCGCGCCCGCATTACTCAATATACGCGCTGCACGGCCTTCATCTCAGCCGTCCACGCCACGACCCGCAGCGCCCGCCGTCAGCGCAGCCAGCCGGGTATCTCGTCCCACTGGGTGAGTTCCGCTATGGTCTGCCTGCGCACCATCAGCGCCGCGCGCCCCTTGCCCGCCAGCACAACCGCCGGTATAGGCACGCGGTTGTAGTTGCTGGCCATGGCGTACTGATACGCGCCGCTTGTGAATACGGCCAGTATGTCTCCGCGCTCGGGCGCGGGCAGCATGGCCGTGTCTATCAGCGTATCGGTCTCGCAGGAGCGACCCGATATGCGCACCGGCTCCAGCGGCTCATCGTTCATGCGGTTGGCCAGCGCCGACTCGTACACCGACTGATACAGCGCCGGGCGCGGATTGTCAGCCAGGCCTCCGTCTATCGACACATACTTGCGTATGCCCGGCACCTGCTTTATCGCGCCCACCGTGTACAGCATCACGCCCGCCTCAGCCGCTATCGAGCGCCCCGGCTCTATGAACAGCGCCGGCACGGGATAGTCGTGCGCAGCCATGGCGGACTTTAGCGCCGAGGCCAGATGGCGCACCGAGTCCTCCGGGCTGACCGGCGCATCGGCGTCGGTATAGTGTACCGAGAAGCCGCCGCCCATGTTTATCTCGGGCAGTATGCAGCCCGTGGCCGCGCGCAGCCCGTCCATTATGCCCGCAACCTTTACGCAGGCCTTGTCGAAAGCCTCCATGTCGAATATCTGGCTGCCCAGATGCGTATGTATGCCGCGCAGCTCAAGGTGCGGACTGTTGAGCGCGCGCTCCAGCGTCGCAAGCGCCTCGTCCGCGCCCACGCCGAACTTGGAGTCCACGCGCGCAGTCTGTATGTAGGAATGAGTGTGCGCGTCCACGCCCGGATTTACGCGCAGGAACACCTTCTGCCGCACGCCGCGCTGACTGCACAGCGCCTCCAGCGCCTCCAGCTCATCCACGCTGTCCAGCACCACGCGCCCCACGCCCATGTCCAGCGCGGTCTCAAGCTCGCGCTGCGTCTTGTTGCTGCCGTGGAGTATTATGTGCTGCGCCGGGAAGTCAGCGCGGCGCGCCACATACAGCTCGCCTTCGCTCACACAGTCCAGCCACATGCCGCACTGCTTCATCAGCACAGCCATAGCCGTGGTCAAAAACGCCTTGCCCGCATAAGCCGCCGCGCCGCCGGGTGCATGCTCGGCCAGCGCGCCGGTAAATCCCGCACAGCGCGCGCGCAGATAGTCCTCGTCGTACACATACAGCGGCGTGCCAAACTCGCGCGCCAGTTCCACGCTGTCGCAGCCGCCTATCTCCAGATGACCCTGCGCGTTTATGCCCAGTCCTTCTCTCAAGTACATATTTATTCGCCCGCTTCCGTAGAATATGCATTTATTGCTTACATTATACCTTATGGCGCACTATTTGCAATATATGCGCGCACCTATTTAACGAACACTCTACATTGCCAGGATACCGCTGCACCGCAGAGCAGTGCCGCGTGCGCCGCACTGCCACAAGCGCCCGCGCAACGTCGCACCGCACGTCTAGCGCTGCCCTCGCGTTCCCTGAAGCGCCATAGGACGCTTGCCGCACTAAAAGCCGCGCTCTGCCGGGTCTGCCTGCATGCTTTCCCAGCTCGGCAACTATGTCGCATAAAGCCTGCTCGCCGCTCAAGCATGGCATGCCCGCACTTGCGCGCGCTTACCCCGCAGCCTCATGCCGTGAACGGTTCGCTCCGCCGCGCGCGCCACATTCCAAATGTCTCGCGCCGCGCTACATGTAGAACCACAGCCGCAGCACCCTGCGCACGCCTTCACCCAGCCCGCGCACGCTTACGTCCTGCGCAACCACCGCGTCTATCTCCCTCAGCACGCGCTCGCCCAGCATCACTCGCACGCTGCCCACCACCTGTCCGGCAGAAAGCGGCGCGTTCAGCACGTCGGGCAGTGTGCGCTCCAGCCTTATGTCCGCCGCGCCGCCGCGCTCTATCAGCGTCACGCAGTCGCCGTCCAGCACTATGTCCACCCGCTGAGGATCGCCGCCTATAACGGGGAAGCCGCGCTCCACTATGTCGCCGCGCCGCGCCGCCGTGTGCATGGAGTAGTTTGCAAAGCCGTGGTCGAGCAGCGCCGATGCGTCGGCAAAGCGCTCCTTGGAGGAGGGCGCGCCCAGCACTACGGCTATCAGCCGCATGTCTCCCCGCTTGGCCGAGGCGCTCATGCAAAAGCCTGCCTCGTTGGTGGAGCCGGTCTTTATTCCGTCGCAGCCATCGTACAGGCGCGTGAGGCGATTGGTGTTTGTCAGCTGAGTGATGCGGCCACTGGGGTGCTTTAGCTCATCCAGCCATATAGTAGAATAGTCAAAGTAGGCTTCGTGCGCTATGACCTCGCGCGACAGGCGGGCTATATCGCGCGCGGTCGTATAGTGTCCCTGCGCGGGCAGTCCGGTCGAATTGACAAAGCAGGTGTCGTTCATGCCCAGTTCGGCGGCGCGCCGGTTCATGGCGGCGACCATGCCCTCCTCCGAGCCGTATAAATATTCGCCCAGTGCCACTGTAGAATCGTTGGCGCTGCCCACTATTACCGACTTAAACAGCTCGCCAAACTCGTACGACGCGCCTGCATCCAGCAGCGCCTGTGAGCCGCCCATGCCCTCGGCGCGGCGGCTGACCGTCACCATGTCATCCAGCGCGCACCTGTCGCTCTCCAGCGCCTCCAATACGAGCAGTATGGGCATGAGCTTGTTCACGCTGGCCACAGGCCGGCGGTCATCGGCATTAAGCGCGAATATCTCGCGCCCGGTCGATGCCTCCAGCAGCAAGGCGCTGGCACAGCTCAATTCAAACGGCACATCGCTCTCCAAAGGCGCCTTGACACCAGCCTCCGCGCGCGCGCTCACCATTGCGCCGTTTGCACCCACCATAAGCAGCATCGCCGCCATCAGCAGCGCGCTTATTATCGGCATTATCCTCCTGTTCACTTGCAGCCCTCCCCCACAAACGTCATCCCTATATTGTATAACGCCCAGCGGGAGAGTATGCGCCGATAGTATGAAAGCCGCCGCGTGAGTGCAGCGGCAATGCTTGGACGGCGGGTGATATGTCGATGATTTTTAGCAGTGTGCGGCTGATATGCCTGTGGCCTACGGCAGCAGCTTATGATGCGCCGCTGCCCTATGGGGCTGGCTTATGATGGAGCGATGGCTAAATGTGCTGCTAAGATGCGTCGATAACTTCTTGTGCATGTGCGTTACTGCGCATGGCGCTGCATGCTCAGGCAGAAGCCATATGCGTCCACAATCGCGTGCGCCTGCACTGAGCCGCCGGCACAAAATACATCGTCGGCAGTCACTGCGCGCATGCGTCGCATTGTTCTGCCATGCATCGCTGCACAACAGCGCCTTGCCGGACAGCGGTGCATCGACTCATCACAGATTCCTTGACATTCCAAAGCGGATTGCCCTGTCGCAGCGCTATGCCTTGCCGCACGCAGCAGCTTGCCCTGTCGCAGCGCTATGCCTTGCCGCACACAGCAGCTTGCCCTGTCGCAGCACTATGCCTTGCCGCACGCAGCGGATTGCCCTGAGTACCGCAGCAAAATCGCATGCAAGGTACAAAAAAGCGCCTCTCCCTCGCGGGAAAGGCGCTGCTGTTATCCTCAGCTATTAGCGATTGCGGTTGGCCTCGAAGCACTCGCGGCAGTAGACCGGACGGTCTCCGCGGGGCTGGAAGGGAACCTGAGTGGGACGGCCGCAGCCATCGCAGATCACATCGTACATCTGACGCTCGGGGCGGCTGCCACCATTGGCGGCACGACGCGCAGCGCGGCAGGAGGGGCAGCGGCCGGGCTCGTTCTGGAAGCCCTTATCGGCATAGAACTGCTGCTCGGACGCGGTGAACACGAACTGCTGGCCGCACTCGCGGCAAGTGAGGGTCTTGTCTTCAAACATGGGAATGACCTCCTAAGTATAGTATGCCCTACCGATGTCTGCCCGAATTAACTGCCTGAGAACCTTCCCGCTATGGAGAGCCTGCCTTGACAGGCCACACATTGACCGGATTGCAGCTAGCGCTTGCGGCGACCGGCTTACACCGACCCCGCCTTTGAGTGCTATCGGTAAGTCTGCCATATACTTGGGATGTTGAAGGCTAATACTAAAGGGCGCCACTTGTGGGCAGATTTATTATAGCACACTCCTTCTTAAAAGTACAGTACTTTGTCGGAATAGTTATATTTTTTTTTGACGAAAAGATGTTTTCGGCTGCATGAGCATATCGCATTGCATTTTATTGTGCAAGATATCAAATTTGTCTCATTGCTTCTTATTGTGTATAACAAATTCCTTTAGTCAATTCTATTTGACGTTTGGTTAGTATATAATGACTATAAGTAAATTTGCGCACTGCACAGAGGCGCAAATGACAGAGAGGGTGGATCATATGGATTACGAAGGCTTGGGCATGAGGGTACGGCGGGCGCGCAAGTTGGCAGGGTTGACCCAGTCCGAACTGGCCGAAAAGCTGGGCATATCCACATCGTTTCTGGGACACATAGAGCGCGGCTCGCGAAAGGCAAGCATGGATACGATAGTCAAAATATCCAACGAACTCACCGTATCGCTGGACAGCCTGCTTGCTGATTCGCTTACAGCGCGCTCTGCAAAGGAGGGCGAGACGCAATACACCCCGCGCCAGCGCGTAGCTCTGCGCGAGGCCGTGCGTGCGCTGGCCGAAAACCTGGACGCATTTATATTAGACGATGACTAAACTTCTGCGCCTGCACTAGCTGCGGCACGCGCATAATAAAGCCCCGCCACACCGCAAATAAGCTCCGCGCCTGCACCATGACACGCGCTCCGCTTAGCGCGCCCCGGCATAGCATCCGGGTGCGCTAAGCGCAGTGCGCGGCGTCAAGCTGCCGGCACGGAGCCAATTTTGTTTTGGCGCATTTACAGCAGCTCTATGCCTGCCCTGCCCAATTCCTCCACCATCTCGCTGGGCCACAGCGAGGACTGCACTTCGCCTATATGCGCCTTCTTAAGGAAGAACATGCACAGCCGGGACTGGCCTATGCCGCCGCCCGCAGTGAGCGGCAGCTCGCCATCCAGCAGCGCCTTGTGGAACGGGCGCACTGCCCAGTCCTCATGGCCGCTGGCGCACAGCTGTTCCATAAGCCCCTTTTCGTCCACGCGGATGCCCATGGAGGACATCTCCATGGCGCAGTTGAGCAGCGGATAGTCAAAGAGTATATCGCCGTTGAGAGTCCAGTCGTCGTAGTCGGGCGCGCGCTTGTCGTGCGGCTTGCCCGAGTGCAGAGCGCCGCCTATGCTCTCTATGAACACCGCGCCGTACTTGCGCGCAACCACGTTCTCGCGCTGCTTGGGCGTAAGAGTGGGGTATTCGTCCTCCAATTCCTGCGAGGTTATGAAGGTTATCTCGCGCGGCAGCACCGGCGTCATGCGCAGGTCGTATGCGTAAAGGTCGGCCTCTGTGCGCAGGAACACCGAGTATATGTGCTCTACCAGCTGATGCAGGCGCGTGCGCGTGCGGTCGCTGCGGTCAAGCACGTATTCCCAGTCCCACTGATCCACGTAATACGAGTGCAGATTGTCGGCATTCTCATCGCGGCGTATGGCGTTCATGTCGGTATACAGGCCCTCGCCGCGCATAAAGCCCATGCGTCCCAGCGCGGCGCGCTTCCATTTTGCCAGCGAGTGAACTATCTCCACGCGCTTGTCGGGCGAATCGGCGGTCTCAAAGCTGACCGGGCGCTCTACTCCGCTCAGATTGTCGTTGAGGCCGGTATCCGCGTTGACAAACAGCGGCGCGGACACGCGCGTGAGGTTGAGCGCCTCGGCAAGGCAGCTCTCAAAGCCATCCTTGAGCCGCTTTATGGCCGCGTTGGTCTCGCGGGCGTTCATTATAGGGGTATAGTTTGCCGGTATCTGCAGTCCCATCTACATCACTCCATCGCATTCGGGCTGCACTATGTGCAGTCCATTGTACATATCGTTCCAGCGCTCCAGCGCGTTTACGTAGCCCTCTATCAGCTTCCGCTGATAATCCGGGTCATTGAGCAGCACATCCTCCTCGGGGTTGGTCATGTATCCCATCTCGACCAGCACGCAGGGGCGCTCCGACCAGTTGTTGCCGCTGTAATTGTCCGAGCGATGCACTCCGCGCGCCTTGGCGCCGGTCGCGGCGCTCATCTCCTCAAGCAGCAGTTCGCCCGCCGCATACGACTCCTCGGCACAGGGGCCGCCGTCGCGCACATACATGCTCATGCCATGCACATTCCTTTTGCTATTGCCGTTGCAATGCACGCGCAGCCATATGTCCACATTGGCCTCGTTCATCATAAGCGCCCGCTCCACATTGGATATGTCCACGTCGTTGGTCTCGCGCGTCATTATCACGCGCGCTCCCTCCGCTTCCAGCCTGTCGCGCAGTTGAAGCGCCACTATGAGATTGGTCTCATATTCGTTTATGCGCGTCTTTACGCCTTGAGTGCCGCTGGACACCTTCTTCTTCATCTCGCTTGAACCGGGCGCGAGCGGTTCCTTATCGCGATTGGCATGATCCTGATGGCCGGGGTCTATGCCTATAAGCATGCCCGCCAGCCTGCCCTGCCTTGCATCGCCGCCCGCTGCATCGGGCGCGGGGCTGGCATAAGCGCCCGCTGCCGCAGCGCCGTCGGGCGCAGCTGTCGCCTTCTGCGCTGCCGCTTCGCCCGGCGCGGCAGCCGGCGTCTGCGCCGCCACGGCATCATCCGCGCCGCCCTGCGCCTCATTAGATGCGCCCGGCCTTCCTCCCATGCCCCACGGCGGCACGGTGGGCGTATCAGTCTCCGCTGCCAGTGCAATCTGGCTCATCATCGCCAGCGCCGCCAGCAGCGCCAGCACCACTGTCCTCCAGCACGACTTCTTCATCGATATCACCTCCGCCAAAGCTCACGCCCAGCTCCAGCGCAGCGTCCCTTAGCAGCTCCAGCTCGACCACGCGCAGCGAGCCAAACGGCGCTTCGACCAGCCGCTCCAGCGCGCAGCGATAGGCATCCAGCAGCGCACAGGCGCGCGCAGGAGCATCGCCGCCGCCCGCACGCAGCACCCTGGCCAGCCTTTCGGCAAGGTCTGCGGTCATGTCCAGCGCAGCCAGCGCCATCTCGCGCGGATAGGGCGTGTACATCTCATACTCTTTGACGCCGCATTCTATGATATCGTTGCATACATCCGCCAGCATGGGCGTGAGCGCCGCGCGCAGATACACGCGCCAAGGCAGGCTCTCGTCGGCATAGAGCGTACCCAGCAGCCTTGCGGCTTCACGCGCATCGCCGCTCGCCCAGAAGCCCATGCAGCCCAGCGCGCGCGACAGCCGCTCCACGCCGCTGCCCGCCGCTTCCAGCGCGGGACGAATCCCCTCCATGAGCGCTGCGGCGCGCGCCTGTGCGGCCTGCATGACCAGCTGTTCCTTGCTGGGGAAATAGTAATAGAACAGGCTCTTGGCCCAGCCCAGCGAATCGGCGATGTCCTTTATGGAAACGGCATCGTATCCGCGGGCATCAAAAAGTTCGGCGGCGCGGCATAGCAGTGTATGGCGCGCCTCGTCGCCCTTGCGCATCTTAAAGCCTCCCCGGCAGTTTCTTTGCCCATTATGACAGTAATCTTGACGCTTGTCAATCGCGCGCGCTTAATAAAACACAAGGCGCGAGCAGTTTTATTGGAAGTAAGCCCTTGAGGCGACAGGCGGCGCTGGCTCGATGCGCGTGTAGTCGGGTGTTTGCCCGATGCACGGCAGCGCACTCTAGCGCATGCCATGAGTTCGAGCAGCGCTTGGGAAGCGCGCTCTTGTCCCGCAACGCGCGCGCTCGATGTGCGGTGTTTGACCGATTAACGGCGGCGCACTCTAGCGCATGCCATGAGTTCGAGCAGCGCTTGGGAAGCGCGCTCTTGTCCCACAACGCGCGCGCTCGATGTGCGGTGTTTGACCGATTAACGGCAGCGCACTCTGCGCGCGGGCGGCGGGTGTCTGCTCATTTCCCCCTTCACATATTCATGCCGCGCGCAAGTTAAAAGATTTAGCCTTTTAATCGATGGCAAAAGGCGGTATAATATATTGGTAAGCGGCGGGCATGTCCCGCATAATAATCCGATGGGAGCAATGACGATGAAAAAACTGCTGCTCGCGCTGACGGCGCTCATTACGGCGCTCATGCTGGGCGGCTGCAACCTCATTGAGAGCAGTCCGCAACCCACGCGCGATCCCAACGCAACCAACCCCGTAGCCACTATAACCATGGAAAGCGGCGCGGTGATGACCGCCGAGCTGTACCCCGAGTACGCGCCCAACACCGTTGCCAACTTCATAGAGCTGGCCAACTCCGGCTTCTACGACGGAATATCCTTCCACCGCGTAGTAAAGGGCTTCGTCATACAGGCCGGTCAGGCCGCGACCGCAGGCCGCGAGGAGGCCGACTACAAGATACGTGGCGAGATGGTCAACAACAAGTTCGCCCAGAACACGCTCAAGCACACCAAGGGCGTATTGTCCATGGCGCGCGTGGGCGGTGATTACGATTCGGCCTCCACACAGTTCTTCATAGTAGTGGCCGACGCGCCCGACTATCTGGACAACGAGTACGCCGCGTTCGGCGCACTCATTGACGGCGACAGCATCACCGCCGCCGAAAAGATATCCAAGGTCGCCGTGGATTCCACCGACAGGCCCATAAACGATCAGGTGATAGCCTCCATCCGCGTGGAAACCTTTGGTCAGGAATATCCCTTGGAGAAGCTCAAGTAAGCACAGCGCCCTCAAGGCGGCGCACATCGCATACCCCTGCGCCCAGCGCGCAATACGATATTTTCAGGAGGAATATTGAAATGAGCAATCCCACCATCAAGATCACCATGGCGGACGGCGGCGTGATAAACGCCGAGCTGTATCCCGAATACGCCCCCAACACCGTAGCCAACTTCGTGGAGCTGGCCGGCAATGGCTTCTATGACGGCCTGATATTCCATCGCGTCATATCCGGCTTCATGATACAGGGCGGCTGCCCCAACGGCAACGGCATGGGCGGCCCCGGCTATTCTATAAAGGGCGAGTTCGCTGCCAACGGCTTTAAGCAGAACACCCTGCGCCATCAGCGCGGCGTGCTGTCCATGGCGCGCGCCATGAGCCCCAACTCTGCGGGCAGCCAGTTCTTCATCATGCACGCCAACGCGCCGCATCTGGACGGCCAGTACGCCGCCTTTGGCAAGGTCACTGACGAGGCCAGCATGGAGGTCGTAGACCGCATCGCTTCCACCCGCACCGGCTTCCAGGATCGCCCGGTGAACGAGCAGCGCATACAGTCCATCACCGTGGACACCCACGGCGAACAGTACACCGCCGAGAAGCTCTGATAGCGCTGCGCACGTGCGGCACATGCGCGGCGATAGGCAGCAATGTAATTAGCATGCATGGCAGGGCGGCGCGGCAGAATGCAGCGCCCGCGCCGCACCCGGCCTGCGCAGGGGCTTGTTCATTGCCCGCATGCCCATTGCAGCGCCAAGCCGCCCATACAAAGCGCATCGGCGCGCATTCTCATTGCTCTCTAATCCCCGGCTAATTGAATACTCGTGCAGACCATACCGCGCTGCTGTATAATAACCTCATCAAGTTGATATGCACTATTACTCGGGAGGTATTTACAGCCATGATGAATATTCGTGTATTGATTAGCCGTCAGGGAATGACCTACATAAACCTGCCGCTGCTGGTGGCGGTGATAGCGATTATAGCCGCGCCGCAGCTGGCCGTGATAGGTTTGATAGCGGCGCTGCTCACCGGTTGCACGTTCAAAATAGAGCGCGACCCTGAGCGCGAAGTGTCGCCGTATTACGACAGGCACATGTAAGGCGTATGCCCCACGTACGGCCGCATCGCCCACGTCAAAACGGACATGCCGCCCCGCGACAGGCGCAGCCGAACCGGCGCGTTATCTGCGTCCGCAGGGGTGCAGCTCACCCAAGCGCGAGACTTTAGCCGCAGCCGGGTATGCGCGATGCGCTTCTCGCTTTTGTCCGCAGTTTCCCATTTCCGCGACGCGCGCGGCCGTTTTTCGGACTGTGACGCAAGGAGGTCAGCCACATGGCATCTTACAACATAAAGCACATAGAATATCTCAGGCAGAAGGCCAACCTCACCTACGAGCAGGCGGTAGCGCTGCTGGAGCGCAATGACGGCGACATCGGCAAGGCTCTGGTAGAGCTGGAGAAGAACGGCGCTCTGCGCGGACAGCCTGCGGCATCGTCGCAGAGTGAGCGCGCATATGACGAGCGCCGCGCACCCGAGAATCCGCCGCGCCAGCGCAGCTTCTGGGACAATCTGGTCGATCTGTTCATAAAGGGACTCCGGCTCAAGCTGGTAGTGGACAAGAACCGCGAGGTGCTGGTGCGCCTACCGGTGCTGTACCTGCTGGTGGCCATGTTCATGGCGCCGCATCTGGCTCTGCTCAGCGTGGTGCTGATGTTCCTGACCGGCTGCCGCGTACACATAGAGCATGCCAGCGATCCCGAGGGCGACCGCAAGATACGCGACTACGCGCGCGGCGCCGAGCAGACCGTGCGCAGCCGCATGGGCGGCACGCAGCGTCAGGAGCGCACGCCCTACAACGCGCCCCGCAATGACGGCAAGTCCTCCGGCGATAACGACGATGACTTCGATTCGTTCACGGTCGAGTAAGCCACACACAAAGCAAACGAAGCCTCCGCTCACAATGCATAGCGGAGGCTTTTTAAGTAGCGGGCGCGCAGTTCCGCATGGAGAACTGCGCGCCCGCTGGCGTTTATGTATGATTACCGCTGGATACTGTGCGGATGCGCGGAATGCGCCATGCCGTTCGCTCGCGCTCGCACATGGCACGCACCTCACTCGGTCGCTTTGCGCTCGCACATGGCACGCACCTCATTCGGTCGCTTTGCACTCGCACATGGTGCGCAACTCATTCCTTAGCTCGCGCTCGCACATGGCGCGCAACTCATTCCTTCGCTCGCGCTCGTACATGGCGCGCAACTCATTCGGTCTCTTTGCGCTCGCACATGGTGCGCAACTCATTCCTTAGCTCGCGCTCGCACATGGCGCGCAACTCATTCCTTCGCTCGCGCTCGTACATGGCGCGCAACTCATTCTTTCGCTCGCGCTCGCACATGGCGCGCAACTCATTCCTTCGCTCGCGCTCGTACATGGCGCGCCGCCATGCCGTTCGCATATCTCCGCCCGCCATCATGCACACTTTGCCCCGCGCATCATGTGCTTACGCGGTATACCTCGATTATGTCGGAGCGCTTCTTGAGCTGGCGTATCACCTTGTCCAGCTGTAATGTGTTCTTAGTCTCTATGGTCAGGTTTATAGAGGTGGTGGCGTTGGCGGCCGATACGCCCGAGCGCGCGTTGGTGTGCGCCGATACCGACAGCATGGGTACCTCTATCTGCGACAGCAGCAGCGACAGGTCGGCCAGCAGTCCCGCATGGTCGTAGGCGATTATCTGTATCTCAGCCGGGAACGTACCTATGGCGTCGCCCGCCCATGCCACTTCAACCAGGCGGTCCGGGTCGTTCTGCACTATGTCGCGCACGTTCAGGCAGTCGGCGCGATGCACGGACACGCCGCGCCCGCGCGTTATGTAGCCGATTATCTCATCGCCCGGCAGCGGCGAACAGCATCTGGCAAAGCGCACCAGCATGCCCGGTTCGCCCTTGACCACTACGCCGTTTGAGGATTGCAGCGCCTGCGCCTTGGACGAGGGCTGCTGGGTTACTATGTCCTGCGCGGTCACGGGCGGCGCGGGGTTCAGCTTCTGCTGATAGCGCTTGTAGTCCTCGACCAGCCGCGTCATGACCTGATTTACCGATATGCCGCCAAAGCCTATGGCCGCGTACAGGTCGTCTATGACGTTTAGGCTGTACTTGTTGCGTATCATCTCGGTGTTGTCGGGGCGTATCAGCTGGGCTATCGTGTAGCCCTGACGGCGCGCCTCCTTCTCCAGCATGTCGCGGCCACGCTCCATATGCTCGTCCTTCAGCTCGCGCTTGAAGAAGGCGCGTATCTTGGCGCGCGCTTCGGAGGTCTTGACTATGTTCATCCAGTCGAGCTTGGGGCCTTTGGAGCCCTGCGAGGTCAGCACCTCTACAAAGTCGCCGGTCTCCAGCTTGGAGTCCAGAGGCACTATGCGCCCGTTGACCTTGGCTCCCACGCACTTGTTGCCTATCTCGGAGTGTATGCGGTAGGCAAAGTCCAGCGGCGTAGCGCCCTTGGGCAGGCTTATCACCTTGCCCTTGGGTGTGAACACGAACACCTCGTCGGCGAACAAATCTACCTTGAGCGACTGCATGAACTCGCCTGCGTCCTTGGTGTCGTTCTGCCAGTCCAGTATTTGCCTTAGCCAATACAGCTTGTCATCCAGATCGCCTGCGGACTTGCCCTCCTTGTAGCGCCAGTGCGCGGCGATGCCGTATTCGGCGGTGTTGTGCATCTCGTGGGTCTTTATCTGCACTTCGAATGTCTGTCCGCCCAGTCCCACGACAGTTGTATGCAGCGCCTGATACATGTTCTGCTTGGGCACGGATATGTAGTCCTTGAACCTGCCCGGCACCTGCGCCCACAGCGTATGCACTATGCCCAGCACGGTGTAGCACTCGGGTATGGTGTCCACTATCACGCGCGTGGCAATGAGGTCGTATATCTGGTCAAACTCCTTGTGCTGCAAGTACATCTTGCGGTATATGCTGTAAAAGTGCTTGGGGCGGCCCTCTATCTCGGCCTTTATGCCCTGCTCAAGCAGCTTTTCGCTGAGTATGGATATGACCTGTCGGATGGTCTCCTCGCGCTCGGCGCGCTTCATGCCCACCTTTTCGACCAGATCGTAGTATATCGCAGGCTCTATATAGCGCAGTGACAGATCCTCCAGCTCCCACTTTATCGCGAACATGCCCAGCCTGTGTGCAAGCGGAGCGTATACGTCCAGCGTTTCCTTGGCTATGGCGACCTGTCTGTCGGGCTTTTGGAACTTCAGCGTGCGCATGTTGTGCAGGCGGTCGGCGAGCTTGATTATGACCACGCGGATATCCTTTGCCATGGCAAGGAACATCTTGCGCAGCGATTCGGCCTGCTGCTCCTCCTTGCTGGTGAAGTCCAGCTTGGTGAGCTTGGTCACGCCGTCTACGAGCAGCGCCACCTCCGAGCCGAACTCGTTGGTTATGTCGGCAAGGGTTATCTCGGTATCCTCTACTACGTCGTGCAGCAGCCCTGCCGCGCAGGTTGTGGAGTCCATCATCAGGTCGGCCAGTATGAACGCCACGCGCAGCGGATGTGTGAAATACGGCTTGCCCGACTTTCGCATTACATCCTTGTGCGCATCCTGCGCGTAATAAAAGGCGCGCTCCACCATACCCACGTCGTCATCCGGGTGATAGTGCAATATCTTTGCCTTGAGATCCTCCAGCTGGCTCTGATAATCATCAGACACCGCTTTCACCACCATTCTTTTCGGCGCGCATTGCGCCTTCACTGTCCGCCCAGACGGCGGTATATGTTGCTGTCGCTGAGCCGCACCTTGTGCATGGGCGGCACGCGCAGCGGCCTTTGACCATCGGTGAGTTCAATCAGCTCCAGCTCGCGGAACATATGCAGCACTGCCACGGCCTGTGCGCGCGATATTCCCACACCGGCAGCCAGTGCCGCCGACAGCGCGCCCATGTCGCTCAGCCCCGCCAGATACAGCGCGTTCTGAGATACGTATCTGTACGCCATGCGCATGGCATCGTCGCTGGGGCGAAGCGCCTGTCCGCAGGGCGCATCCTTGAGCCTCATTACCCTTATGCCCGCCGTCTTGAGCCGGTACACAAGCGAGCCATCCAGATAGCCGCCCAGCGACACGCAGGTGTGATAGCCGCGCGGCGGCATGCCGCAGGGACACAGGCACAGCGCGTTGAAGGCACGCCTGTCCTCGGGATAGCCGCGGCTCACGTCGGGCATCTCGGTCACGCCCATGCCGCCCAGCATTATCAGCGCGCGCTTCATGTGCGCCACGCAGTCTGCCATCAGCGCCACGCCCTGAGTGCCGCTCCTTATCAGCCCGGCCAACTGTTCGGGGCTTATCTGTTCGGGCATAGCTGTATCGTTATTAACATTATACAGCACTCTGTCAAGATAACAAATGTAATCCTCTTCAGCGGTTTGTGCCAACTGAGCGATGCTGTCATTGGGTGATATGCTGGCAAGCGCCTTGAGTTCGGCCTGCGCGCGCTCATTGCCCAGGTATGAGTTTATGCCCAGGCTGAATATCACGTCCTGCCGCGTGCCTGCGACGGACGATGCGCGCTCGCCCATGCGGAAGCCTATCGCGCCTATCTGCGCGCCGCCCGCTGCCAGCACTGCCTTTAAGTGCGCGCCGCCCTGCCCCACCGCCGTGGCGCTGCGCACCTGCGCCTGCATGCGGAACACTGGCGCGGGATTGCCAAAACCCGTGGGCGCAAGCAGCTCCAGTTCGCGCGCTGTCTCTATGTCCAGCTGCGCCGGGTCAAGCTCGCAGTCGTACTCCATCACGGGCAGATATGCCTTGGGATCGACATTGCGCATCAGGTACTCGTTCAGACGGCGGCGCAGCTCGCCTATGTCATCATAGCGTATGGTAAGGCCCGCGGCCTGAGGATGCCCGCCAAAGCGCGTAAACAAATCCTTGCAGCTGCTAAGCGCCGCGAATATGTCCACGCCCTTTATCGAGCGGCACGAGCCTACGCACAGGTCATCCTCCTGTCTGGTAAGCACTATCGAAGGATAGTGATACTTCTCGGTCAGGCGCGAGGCGGCCAGCCCCACAACGCCCGGATTCCAGCCCTCGCCGCATACGATTATGACGCGGAAGGAAGTGAAGTCAGCGTCTGCCAGCTCGATTTCGGCGGCGGCTATCATCTCCTGCTCCTGTGCCTGACGGCGGGCATTGTCCTCGCCCAGGCGCTCGGCCAGCTCCTCGACGCGGCGCTCATCCTGCCCTGTCAGCAGCTCCACGCACTGCACGGCGCTCTCCATGCGCCCGCCCGCGTTTATACGCGGCGCTATCTGAAAGGCCACGTTGCCTGCGCTGACCGAGTACGCGCCCCGCGCGTCGCACTTTATGCCCGCCACGCGGCACAGCGCGCGTATGCCGGGGCGCATGCGCGCGTTCATGCGCTCAAGGCCCAGCTTGGCAAACACGCGGTTCTCGTCCATCAGCGGCACTATGTCGGCAATAGTCCCCAGCGCTGCCAGATCCCAGTAAGGCTCAAGCGCATCCAGTCCGCCCAGCGCCTGCACCAGCTTCATGGCCACGCCCGCTCCGCACAGCCGCTTAAACGGATAATCGCCCATAAGCGGATCTATGCACAGGCAGTCCGGCAGTTCCGGCGGCAGCTGATGGTGGTCTGTGACTATTATATCGCGCCCCATGCCGCGCACATACGCGACCTCCTGCACGCTGGTTATGCCGCAGTCCACGGTTATTATCAGCTCACATTCGCTGACCAGCCCCTCCAGCGCCTTAAGGTTTAAGCCATAGCCCTCCTCGTGGCGCGAAGGTATGTACACGCGCACGTTGCCGCCTATGCTGCGCAGATACATGCTCAGTATCGACGCGCTGGTCACGCCGTCCACGTCGTAATCGCCATACACGCATATGGTCTCGCCGCGCTCTATCGCCGCGCGCACGCGCGCCACCGCCGCGCTCATGTTCTCAAGCAGCATGGGGTCGTGCAGCTGCCCGGCATCCGGGTGCAGGAACGCCTGCGCCTGAGCGCGCGTGTTCACTCCGCGCTGCGCCAGCAGCCTGCGCATCAGCGGCGATACGCCCTCCATATCCAGCACTGCCGCGCTGCCATCCTCTCTTGGCCTGTATACCAGCAAAATGCCACCTCCGTGCGGGCGCGTGCGCCCTTATACCATTCGCGCGGCGGGGCATGCGCCCTCGCCGCTCAAGTGAATGTCGTCTACCGCAATGTCATAGGCCGTATGCCGCGCCCATGCCTGCGCCTTGCGCGTGCGGAGTCCTGCCCTGCGCCGCGCTCTGCCCGCGCCGCGCTCTAACTGCGTCGCGCTCGCCTTGCGCGTGCGGGGTTGCCCTGCGCTAAAAATCAGAAAGACCGCCCCCACTTGTCGTCGAGGCGGTCAGAAGCGCTCTTTTAATTACGCCTTGGACGGCTTTACCTTGCCGCCCTTGCGGGTGAGCCAGTTGTGGTCGATTATGTACGCCCACGCCTGACCGCTGAGCATCACCGAGGAGTACACGCCAGCCACTATGCCGATGATTATCGGGAAGGCGAACTCGCGTATCGAGTTGCCGCCCAGCACGAACAGCAGCACTATGGTTATAAGCGTGGTCACGGAGGTGTTTATGGTGCGGGTCAGAGTCTCGCGCACGCTCTTTTCCACGACCTCCATGCGGGACTTGCCGCGGAACTCAGCATGCTTCTGGTTCTCGCGAATGCGGTCGAATATGATTATGGTGTTGTTTATGGAGTAGCCGACTATGGTCAGCATTGCCGCTATAAACGAGGAGTTGGCCTGGAACGCGTCGCGGAACAGCACCATGCCGCACACCATCATTATCACGTCGTGCAACAGCGCCAGCACTGCGGTGAGGCCGCTCTTGAAGTCAAAGCGTATGGCTATGTATATCAGCATGCACACGGCCACTATCAGCACCGAGTAGAACGCGTTGGCTATGAGGTCGCGGCCGGCGATTGCGCCCACGAAGTCCTGCGTGGTGAACTTGGCATCCGGGAAGGCTGCGAACAGCGCCTCGTCCAGCGCGTCGCGATGCGCCTCGTCGGACATCTCGCTCTTCAGGCGTATCTGCAGCGTGTCCTTTACGTCCACGCCGGTCTTGGCCACCTGATACTCGGTTATGCCCGCCGTCTCCAGCGCGGCGTATACATCCTCTACGTCGAACTCGCCGCCCATGTCATAGTTGAGCAGCGAACCGCCGGTGAAGTCTATGCCCAGGTTCATGCCGCGGCCGCACAGCGAAAGCACTGCGCAGATTACCACTATTACCGCCGGGATGATCAGAGCAACCTTGAAATGCTTGGTGAATGAAAACTTACTCATGTCGCCCATCCTCCTCTCAGCGCGAATACAGCTTGGGGTTGGTCACGCCTATGCCCGCCAGGCACTTGAGCAGCAGACGGGTCACGACTATGGCCGTGAACATGGACACCACAACGCCTATCAACAGCGTATTGGCAAAGCCCTTTATGGAGCCTGTGCCAAAGTACATAAGCACGAACGAGGCTATTATCGTGGTCACGTTGGAGTCCACTATGGCGCTAAGCGCGTTCTTGAAGCCGCGATTTATGGCCGAATCTATGCTGCGGCCGGACTTGAGCTCCTCGCGTATGCGCTCGAATATGATGACGTTTGCGTCAACCGCCATGCCTATGGCAAGCACAATACCAGCTATGCCGGGCAGGGTGAGCTGTATGCCTGGCACGAGCGCCATGCAGTAGAACACTATCAGCATGTATATCGTAAGCGCCAGCGACGCCATTACGCCGCTCAGGCGATATACGGCCATCATGAACAGCATGACAAGTATCACGCCGATTATGCCCGCCGTAACGGCGCGGTCTATCACGTCCACACCCAGCGTTGCAGACACGGCAGACACTTCATCCTGCTCTATGTCCAGCGGCAGCGCGCCCGACTGTATGAGGCTGGCCAGCTCGCGGGCATATTCCAGAGTGAAGTTGCCCTCTATCACGGCTTCGCCCTGAGTTATGGCGGAGTTTACCGTGGGCGAGGATATCTCGTCATCATCCAGATATATGGATATGGGCTTGCCTATGTTCTCGGACGTGGCCTTGGCGAAGGACTCCTTGCCCGAGTCATTGAGTATCAGCTGCACCTTGTACTGGCTGCCGGCCGCGTCGGTTACGGCAGTCGCGCTCTTTACCTCATCGCCGGTCAGCACAACAGTGCCGTCCGTGGTGCGGAACTCCAGCTTAGCGGGCGTTCCGATTATGTCCAGCACCTCGTTGGGATCCTGTACGTCGGGTATCTCTATGCGGATGCGGTCGTTGCCCTGCTTGGTCACCGTCGCCTCGGTGTAGCCCTTGTCAGAGAGGCGCGTGCGCATTATGCTTATCGTGCCTTCGATGAGCGAATCCAGGTTCTCCTGGTTGGGGTCCTTGGCCTTGTAGACGGCATATACGCCGCCGCGCAGATCCAGACCCAGCGAAATGGCCTCGCCCACGGGCTTAAGACGCCACTTGCCTATCTGCAAACCGTTGATCGCAAGCAAGCCTATGCATACCGTCAGCGCCACAACAACGGCCAGTATAAGGATGTTTTTTCCTTTCCTGTTCATGAGTCCCAGCTCCTCCTTTACATGCCTGTCATACTGCCGTATTGCCCGCGCGTCCGTGTGGTCGGCTCGCGTTGCCTTCTGCTCGGCCGCAAGACTCAAGTCGCAGCCGACGCTGGATGACAGAATGCAGTTCCATACAGTCTTTAATTATAACGTTCTTTTGGCGTTTCGTCAATGCCTCGCCCGTCAAAATGCGCCATTTGAGCATTTTATGCGCCGCAAAAGCGCCACATATTGCAATACAGCAGCTTAGCGTTCATATTAATGAAGGATATCCTCCGCGCCCGGCATGTGAACAGGCCGATGCCCACGCGCGCATGCCATTTGCAGCGGACAAAGCTGCATTGCCGCGTACGCAGTCTCGCGCTTGCAGCTGCACGCGCATGGGCGCGCAGACGGTCGCTCGCTGCGGCGCAGCTGACCGCGCATGGGCGCGCAAAAAACGCACCGGCCCCCATCGCTCAGGGACCGGTGCGCTAAAAAGAAGGCAGCTTGCCGCTCGGACAGCTCGCTTGACTATATTATATGACAACTTCGTAAACTTCATTCAATCGTTTCGTGGCATAGTTGGAAATTATCTCATATCCCTGCTGATTTGGATGTATTCCATCCACGCACAGGAGCTGTTCCATGTGCCTTATTGACAGGAACTGATCGCGCATGTCGCAGAGCGCGCAGTCCGTCTCCACCGCTATGCGGCGCACCGCGCTGGCATAATGCTCCTGCCAGCGGTATATATAGTTCACGTCGCCAAGATAGCGCATTATGTTGTCGGCATTCAGCTTGCGCGACACCCAGTTAAAGTACCTGCCCGCGTCCAGAGGCGGCGGCGTGACCAGAACAGGTATGGCGCCCTGTCCGCGCGCGTGAGCTATCATGGCGCGCATGGCATCGTAAAACCTGTCAAGTGGCGTGCGCGGCTGATGCTCGCCGTCCGGCGCTTCGGATATCGCCGCCCAGGGCATGTCGCAGTCGTTGCCGCCGAACTCTATTACGGCAAGGCTGCCCGGACGCAGCTGAGCCTTGTTCATGCGCTCCGCGCCTGCGGGCGCAGTACAGCCCATCAGCGCATAGTTCTCAACGGGTATATCCAGCGACTTTTTAAGCACGCTGAACAGATTGCCGCCATATATCGAATAGCGGTTTCTCTGCTGATCAAACATTATGCCCTTGCCTATGGAATCTCCCCACAGGCTTATACCCGTTATACTCATGCTGCACACCCTCCAATCTAGTTTCCGATACTAGATTACACCATTCTTTTGTTCCTGTCAAGCCATATCTGACATTGCCATAAAATGTTCAAAATTGCTTTCGCCATTCCTACAACTGTGGTATAATCATAATGAGGATGATTTTTCACCGTGGACACTTAAACATCCGGGCGACAAAATCAGGAAAGGATCGCGCAGATGATATCTATAATTGAGAAGATGCGTTCATACGCCACAATACCGTGGGAGCGCATACCCGATCTGGGGCTTTACAAGGATCAGGTGATAACGTATATCGAGCGGCTGTACTCGCCGCTATATGGCGAGCAGGCGCAGCGGCTGCTCACGCCTTCGATGATAAACAACTACGTGAAGATTGGCGTGATAGCGCGGCCGGACGGCAAGAAGTATGGCCGTGAGCAGCTGGCCATGCTCACGATGCTAGTGGTGCTCAAGCAAGCCAACTCGATAGAGGACGTAGCGCGGCTGATGAATTCTGAAAAGGATGAGGGCGTGCGCGCGGTATACGAGGCGTTCTGCGCGTATCTTGTGGAATCGCTGCGCAGCTATGCGGACAGGCTCGAAGCCGCCAATGCCAGCGCGCTGCATCTGGCCGTGGGCGCGGCGGTGAGTTCGCTGGCCTGCGAGTCGATGCTGTCCACTGCCTCGCCCGCTGCTGCCGAAGCCGAAAAGAAGAAGAAAGCCCCTGCGCAGTGATCCAAGGTCCGGCCGCAGACATGCGCGCCGCAAGCCTTGCCGTATCGCGCACAGCGGCGATGCATCCCGCATATAGAGCAAGCTCGCTCCCGGCATAATGCCAGGAGCGAGCTTATTATGCATTTGACGCGTCTATCAAAATTGCATTGCGCGCATTATATAGGCGAGCATTATCCCGTCATATGCGATGGCTACGGATAGTATCAGTGAATTTACCACGCCATCTGCATAGCACCAGCGCAGACAGGCGCCCCACTTGAACGGATAGAGCAGCTGCATAGGGCGCTTATTGAGCAAGTCAAGCGCAATGTGTGATGCCATGCCCGCCAGCACCGCGCCCGATATAGGCGGATATATAAGCCCGCTTCCCACGGTGATGAGCAGCATGTACAGCAGCGAATGCGTGAATGTGCGGTGTGCGGTGGCGCGGCCTATCATGGCGGTTATTATAAGTATAGCCGCGCCAGCGACGATATGCGCCCTGTCCCCGGAGAGCAGCGCGGCGGCTATGCCGGCGTTCATGCGCGTATCCGCAAAGTATATCGCGCCGAATATCAGCAAAACTATCAGCCTTGTCACCAGATCATCGCGCCGCTTGGCCGTAGAGTGGCACTCAACGTCGCATATCATGCCGCCGAAAGCGCCGCCCAGCACCGCCGTAAGGCAGCCGCCTATCGTAGCCGGCTGCATGATCGCCAGCGCAGCCGCGATGCCCGTCGCGACATGTGTCTTTCCCATCATATACGTATTCCTCATCATATGTATCATGTGTGCGGCGCGCCGTTTTACACAATGCGTTTGTGCGGCGCTGCAATATATTATATATTGCTATGGCTCTGTTCGTCAACTTGGCGAGGAATATTTTCACAGACCTCTTATGACCTTGTGCGCACCTGCGCAAAGTTCAGCTGCGCGTCCTGCGTTCAAATTAGCCCTTCCCTGCCAATTTCCATTAGAACGGCAACCGTTATGTCCTTTGCTATGCTTGATGCTTTGGGGCAGTTTTCATCAAAGTTATCTATGCCATTGTGTTCTGCTGTGTCGGTAAGACAACGTATCGCCATGAACGGTATGCCGTTTGCATAGCAAACATGAGCAATGCTTGCCGTTTCCATGTCCACGCTCAGAGGCGCAAACTCATCGATAATCTTCTGCCGCCCTTCATCGGTTATAAAGGCCTCGCCTGTAACCATGCGCCCCCAGACAGCCTTGCCGCAATGCTCCATTCGCTGCACAGCGGACTTAGACAGCCTTACCAGATGCGAATCAGCTGCGAAGAACACATTTTTCATCCATGGATGGAATTCGGTCAATATATCCTGTGCTACATCGTGATAACAAACTTCCGTGGAGATCACCGTGTCAAATATATTTAACCCCGGCGCTATGCCTCCCGCCGTGCCTGCATTTATTATCGCATCAACGCCAAACGAGTCTATAAGTATCTGCGAAGCTATGGCAGCGTTTACCTTGCACACCCCGGAGAACAGCGTCACGATGTCTATGCCCGCTATTTTGCCCATATAAAACTTGAGCATGGCCTTTTGTGCCGTCTTACAGTCGCTAATCAGGGGCAGGAAGGGAGCAAGCTCATCGTCACCCGCGCATATTATTCCTATCTTCATGCATTTTACCTACTTTTGCATAAGTTTGTCTCATTATACCGCAATATCTCAGCCGTGTAAATGGAGCATCTGATTGTCAAAATGTGCAAGAGACTGCATTCATATTCCATATAAAGCAAACATGCCTACAACTGAGCGTTGTAGGCACAAAAAAGCTCCTCAGGTACGTACTATCCCGTGCTTGCTTACTCGGCCCTGAAAGTTTGGATGCGTGCCTATTTTCTTCCGATCATATATAGGCACTTGATATGTACCTGGTGATACGCTTGCCTTTATAAGACGTGGTTTTATTATATCAATATGGTATGCGTTTTGCAAGGCCTTGTAGCGTGACTTGTTCTTTGCTATTAGAGAAGGGCAACATATAGTTTGAATAACAAATTACTCTTACCGATAAATTACCACGGTGGATATATGTATTCAATCAGAATCCATGGATGTAAAAGTTGAATCTGTACAAAGTTCGTGTTCATCGTAATTTATAGCAATATCCAACTTTATTTCATTTATCTTGTCGACAATAAGTTTTAATGTCGGAATATTGTATCTATCTATCATTCTCAAATCATCATAAGAAATATTCACAATATAAGTATCGTCACGAAGTGCAATTTTCCTGCATAACCCGTTGCCGGCCGTCCAGTTTGATCTACCTGAGATTTTTGCGTCAGATATCATTAGGCCTAGTTTTATACCTGAGACTTTTAGAAGAGCATAAAATTTCCCAATATATGTAACAGAAACACTAGATCCGTAGTTTTTACACTCGCAGATTAAATGATTCGGCAGTATTTCATTATTAAAACTTTGCAAACCAATTTTTTTACTAGTAAGATATCTATTTCGTTCGTACTTGTTCTTTTGTTTCTCAGCTGATTATAAAATCCAATTTTAGAAACCAAATACGATGCTAGATTTTCCAACGCAACGCCCTTACTGTTGTCCTTATTTGATCTGGAGTGATCAAATATAGCAAATAGTCTATGATACTCCGCATATTCTTCATCTGACAATTTAAATAAAGCGCTGTCTAGGCACTCGATGCTCAGCATGTTTAATAAATGTGGCAAAGATAGTCCTGATCGTTCCAAAACTTCATTGATATTTTGTGCTTGCTTCACAAAATCACTCCGCTATCTCTCGATAAATCACGACATAGTTCTTTATATTTGTAATGTCATTCTCGCAATTAGGGCAGACTGCATCGTCAGGCAACTCCGAAACGGACTGGTAAACGTTCCCCGTTGTTTTGCCACATTGCGGACATTGCAATTCAAGATATGGCCTTACAATTTCCTCTTTTTCAAGAAGATACAGCACTCTATATATGGTCTGAATGTCAATTCCCGTATCGCGCTTGAAGGCGCCTGGATATATCCAAGGTCTTGTAGCATCAACACGTGAAAACCGTTCAACAAAAGCCTTTGTTTTATCCGTTGGCAACAGCTTTGACTGCTGGATGATCTGAGTTACCCTCTGTAATATACTTAATTGCATAACTCATAGCCTCCGCATCATACTTGGTGTTCTCAATAAACATTATCCGACACATTCCCATTCCATACATCTCGGTAGTATATTTAATTTCGATTTTCTTCCTTAGATAACATAGCCGTAAAGATAACCACGGCCAATCGGAATCACGTTCTTTTTCTAAGAGAAAATTTTCTAACGCTCTTTGAAGTTCTGGTACCTCTTTAAATGAATCTTCATTATCGGATAAAAACTGTCGAAGTTCCCCAATCAATGGGAGTACTCCAGATTCAGACGAACCAACAAATAAATCTGCGCTACTTCCGTTACCAAACTTCATACCTTGACCGATAATAGTAACTTCTCCATTGGAATGTAGTGCTTCACGGTTTTGTACGATATAACGTATGCGCTCACTTGGAGCATCTTTGTCGGTAATTGAAAGCTTCAGTGTGTTTTCAATCCATACAATTGCTTTGTTAATGCAAGTCAGATAAAACACATCATTATTACCTATATAGCTAGGCATAGAGTCATAACGTATTTCTACCAAGTTAGGAGTTTTGTGTGCAACAACTAGAACTGGGAACTTTCTATTGATGACATTTCCTTCCGAATCGTACTTATTTATTTCAAAGCATAATTTAAAACGATATTCGTTTTGTTCCATCACATAGTATACTTTTGATGGTATACCTGTTTCAGTTACAAGATTGTCATGGCAGTCAATAGCTTCTTCATTAAACTCACTCACTTGGCCAGCAGAAGAGAGCTCTTTGACTTTTACATCATCAATCGGTTCGGCAACCTTCATTACCACAGAATAGCGATAGGATTTTGCATATTCAAAGAATTCCGCAACTTTCACCGCACGTGCAGATTTTTTAAGACATTCTGCCAATCTGAGGTCTTGAGGAATTAATCCAAGGCATACTTCTTCGTTAAATAAGGTTGGACCGTTCTCAAATGTAACAATTCTTCGCTCTCCCATAATATCAAGTAGCTTTTGTTTTACATTTTTATTGTAAGCCCCTACTGTTCCCATCAGGTACTCAAGATACGAAGCCATGTGCACTCCTCCTCTCATACGATATGATTATACTGTTTCTTACTGATGTAGTCAATGATTCTGCGGTCAGTCACTACAATGTTTGCGAGATTTTACCTGCATACTATCAAACCATCCATTTTATAATGTTAAGACATCACGTTTTTATACCTCCAATCGGCAATAGCGTCATCTCTAATGGCTTAATATTTGTTTAAACATTAACGCAAACCACAAGTCTAAGTGAAGGAATTTTATACCCCTGTGGGGAATATGGTATAAACAAGCTAGAAACCACCCTTTTAAGACAAGCAGGAAAGGAGAATAAATTATGTATCAGCTAGCACACGTAGCAAATACCATTTTATATCGGGCCAAAAACGAGGGCATTTCCATATCACCTATGAAGCTTCAAAAATTGATCTACTTTCTGTATGCCGAATATTTACGTCAAGAAGGTCGACCGCTTTTTGCCGAACGTTTTGAAGTTTGGAGATACGGTCCTGTTTTAGATGATGTATATCAAGCTTTCAAAGAATACCGTGCTAATAGTATTAGAGGATACATGGTGGATGTTAATGGTCGATACAAAATAATTGATGTCAATAGTGATCCGTGTTTTAAGCATTGTTTCGATAATGTGTGGTACTTTTATGCACACAAGACTGGCATAGAGTTATCTGAAATTACGCATCAAAAAAGCGGAGCCTGGTATAAAGCACTAAGTAAAAATCAAGATTTTTTAAACGACCAAGATATACTGAATGAAGTTGGGAGCGATTGTAATGAGCAAACTTGATGACAATGAGCATCTGCCAATCGATATTGATATAGAGACTCCTAAAACAGAAGAGGAGAAGCCCTTTACAAAACCCGTGCGTAATATTCGTGAACATATGGGACGTACTAAAGACATTAGCGAAAAAGATCATCGCGCTTTCTTGCTAACTTGTAGTTGTGTTGGTCTATTAACAGTTTTTGTCATAACAGATATCTGCACAGGCAAAAATCTCATGGAAAGCTCTATTCTTTTTAAAGACTTTTTCGACGTTGTAAAGTACATCATAACAACTTCTCTTGGCTTTTTCTTTGCCACGTCAGTATCTAAGGAACCGCTGATTAATCACAGATATTTCATTACAATTGACAAACCTGTCCACGAAAACAGCCTTTTCAGGGTCTTAGCGGAAGCGGATTTCCTGTAATCCGCTTCCGAAAGGCCTAAATGGGCATAG